>NZ_JBIWFZ010000007.1:0-394474 GCF_044763325.1 Streptomyces sp. NPDC096136
GTCGCCGATCCGTTCGGCGACCCGGGGACCCGGATGTACCGCACGGGTGACCTGGTGCGGTGGAACCGCGACGGCGAACTGGAATACCTGGGCCGCACGGACCACCAGGTCAAGATCCGCGGATTCCGCATCGAACCCGGAGAGGTCCAGGCCGCACTGGTGCGGCAGCCGGAGGTCGCCCAAGCGGTCGTGATCGCCCGCCAGGACCAGCCCGGCGACACCCGTCTGGTCGCCTACGTCGTTCCCGAGGCGGAGGCCGGCGACGGTGACGTACGGGTATCGGAGTGGCGGGAGTTGTACGACTCGCTGTACGGCACATCGGGTGCTCCGCTGGGCGAGGACTTCTCGGGCTGGAACAGCTCCTACACCGGCAGGCCCATCGCACTCGACGAGATGCACGAATGGCGGCAGGTCACCGTGGAACGCATCGCCGGCCACCAGCCCCGACGCATCCTGGAGATCGGCGTCGGCACGGGTCTGCTCATGGCGCCGCTGGCACCGGAGGCGCAGGAGTACTGGGGGACGGACCTGTCCCAGGCAGTGGTCTCCCGGCTTGAGGAACAGACCGCCGAGCGCGGCTGGGACCACGTCACGCTGCGCTGCCAGCCCGCAGACGACACCACCGGACTCCCGGTCGGGCACTTCGACACGATCGTGATCAACTCCGTCATCCAGTACTTCCCCGACCAGGAATACCTCACCCGGGTCCTGACCCAAGCACTGCAACTCCTGGCAGACGGCGGCCGCATCGTCATCGGCGACGTGCGCCACCTCGGGCTGCTCCGCGCCCTGCACACCGCCGTACACGCCCAGCGCGCCGACGACACCGACGCACTGCGATCCGCAGTGGAGCACGCACTCGTCGTGGAGAAGGAACTGCTGGTCCATCCCGACTACTTCACCGCATTCGCCGCCTCCCACGACCTCGGCGTCGACATACGCCTCAAGCACGGCCAGAACCACAACGAACTCACCCGCCACCGCTACGAGACCACCTTGCACAACAAGCAGACGGACTTCGCGGACCTGACAGCCGTACCGCAGCTGACGTGGGGCTCCGACATCACCTCGCTCGACGGGCTCGACGAGCACTTCGATGACGGGATGCCGCTGCGACTGGCCGGCGTTCCCAACGCCCGCCTGGCCGGTGAAACCGCCGCCGCCCGGGCGCTCGAAGCCGGCACGGACATCACCGCCATCGCCACGGCACTGACCGCCCCCTCCGGTACCGATCCGGAAAGCGTCCACCAGTGGGCTGCTGAGCGGGGCCGGCAGGCATTGCTCACCTGGAACCCGCAGGACCCCGCCGCCTTCGACGCGGTTCTGCTGCCGACGGACACCGAAGCGGTGACCGGCACGTACAACCCGCAGCGCCTGACGTCGGCCGTGACGAACACCCCCGTCCGGTCACGGGCCAGCGGCTCGCTGGTGGCGACCCTGCGGCAGGCGCTCCAGGACCAGCTGCCCGACTACATGGTCCCCTCGGCGATCGTGACCCTCGACGCCATCCCCCTCACCCCGAACGGCAAAATCGACCGCAAGGCCCTGCCCACACCGGACTACAGCACCACCGGCAACGGACGCGCCCCGCGCACCCCGCAGGAAGAAATCCTCTGCACCCTGTTCGCAGAAGTCCTGGGCCTGCCCGCAGTCAGCATCGACGACAACTTCTTCGACCTCGGCGGCCACTCCCTCCTCGCCACCCAACTCACCAGCCGCATCCGCACCACCCTCGGCACCGAAACCAGCCTCCAGACACTCTTCGAAGCACCCACCGTCGCAGAATTCTCTGCCAGCCTCGAATCGGGCACGACCAGCAGTGCTTTCGAAGTCCTGCTGCCGCTGCGCAAGCGGGGTAAGCACGCTCCTCTGTTCTGCGTGCACCAAGGGGCAGGCATCTGCTGGTCGTATGCAGGTCTCCTCCCGTTTCTGAGCACCGACTTCCCGGTCTACGGACTCCAGGCCCACGCACTGGACCATCCGGATGAGCTTCGTCGCAGCGTCGAGGAAGTGGCCGATGACTGCATCGCGGAGATGATGCGGATACAGCCCGAAGGCCCTTACCACTTGATGGGGCATTCGTTCGGAGGGATTCTGGCCCACGCCATTTCGGCACGGCTGCAGGAACGCGGGGAACAGGTCGACCTCCTCGTGTTCCTCGATTCCGATCCCGCCAAGCCGATCCCCGAGCACCTGCTGGAGGGGCAGAACGAAATGGAGTTGATGTACGGTGCCATCCTGGAGGCACTCGGCGTCAACACCGACACGTTGGGGAACTCGGCCCCCACGTACGAGGAGTTCAGTCAACTGGCACGAGGGACGAATACGGTTCTCGGAAGTCTCGAGGAGGATCGATTCGTCACCCTCATGAGCGTCATCAAGAACAACATCCGGTTGATGGGTGAATACCGTCACGAGCGGGTGTCGACGGACGCGATGGTATTCGCTGCCACCCGATCACGGACCGGGTACGTCATTCCTCCTGAGGCGTGGCGGGCGTACGTTGACGGCGACATCGACCACACCGAGGTCGACTGCACCCACCAGACCATCACCACACCGCGCATGTTCCGCGAAATCGGGCCCCTCGTCGAGGCCCGGCTACGAAAGATCATCCAGAACCGCTCAATCACCACCGACCGTGATGAGGAGTAGAGCAATGACGAACGCGCTCGAGGACCCGGATGTCACCATCCATGCGATGAGCCGGCAGGGCTAGGCCGTTCGCTTCGGATCACCTCGCTGACCAGATGGTGATGGCAGCGAGGTGGAGTCCGGCGAGGCAGATGGCGGCGGTCTTGTCGTAGCGAGTGGCCGGGCCGCGCCACTGCTTGAGCTTGTTGATGCAGGCCCTCGACGGTGTTCCGCCGCTTGTACGCCTCGCGGTAGAAGGCCGGCGGACGGCCACCGAGGCGGCCGCTCGCCGGCCGGGGTCCCTTTCGACGGGCCCCGGCCGCGTGCCGATGATCGCGGACGACGGTCGTCTCGACCGCGACGCCCCAGTCGAGGTCACCTTCCACACCGGACTGACCCGACCGGACCGGCCTGGTCCCCAACCGGTCCCCAAAAACGATCTTGAGGCCGTATCGGATGCTTCCGATACGGCCTCTGACCTGCGTACTCGCAAGTCGGGACGACAGGATTTGAACCTGCGACCCCTTGACCCCCAGTCAAGTGCGCTACCAAGCTGCGCCACGTCCCGTTGTACTGCTTGTGTCCCTGCGACCTGGGGTTTCCCCGTGCGCTGGGCACATGCAGAACATTACCGCACGTCGAGGGGTGCGTGTGCACGGGTGATCGGGGCGGGGGAGGATGGGCCCGTGGACGGTCGGGAGCGGGATCGGGACGGTGCGGGGCGGGCGCGGAGTGCGCGGCCGCGGGACGGGTTGGGGCGGCCGCTGCCGTACGGGGCCGACGGGGTGGCGCGGCAGCCCGAGGGGGTGGTGCGCCCGCCCGGTGAGACGGTCGCCGAGGCGCAGCGGCTGCTGGACGCCGGGATGCCGTTCCACGCGCACGAGGTGTTCGAGGACGCCTGGAAGTCCGGGCCCCCGGAGGACGCCGTCCTGTGGCGGGCGCTGGCGCAGCTCGCCGTGGGGCTGACGCATGCCGCGCGGGGGAACGCCGTCGGCGGGGCGCGGTTGCTGCGGCGCGGGGCGGCTTCGCTCGCCGAGGTGGAGCGGGCGTACGGGATGGACCTGCCGGGGCTGGTCCGGTGGGCCGGGGAGCTGGCCCACCGGGTCGAGGACGGTGCCGCGGTGGACGCGGCGCGGGAGGCGCCGGAGCTAGGCGGAGGCGGGCTGTAGCAGGTCCCAGCGGTTTCCGTAGAGGTCCTCGAAGACGGCGACGGAGCCGTACGGTTCGTGGCGCGGCTCCTCCAGGAAGCGGACGCCCTCCGCGGTCATGCGGGCGTGGTCGGCCGCGAAGTCGGCGGTGTGGAGGAAGAAGCCGACCCGGCCGCCGGTCTGGTCGCCGATGCGGGAGCGCTGGGCGTCGTCCTTGGCGCGGGCCAGGAGGAGGGCGGCCTCCTTGGCGCCCGGCGGGCGGACGACGACCCAGCGGGAGCCGTCGGGGCGGGGGGTGTCCTCGGCCAGTTCGAAGCCGAGGGCGCGGGTGTAGAAGTCGATGGCCTCGTCGTAGTCGCGGACCACGAGGGCGGTGAGGGCGATGTGGGATGGCATGCGGCTATTGTGCGCCGAGGAGGACGACGTCCAGGGTGCGGGGGCCGTGGACGCCCTCGACCCGGTCGAGTTCGATGTCGCTGGTGGCCGAGGGGCCGGAGATCCAGGTGAGCGGGCGGACGGGGTCGAGGCGTTCGACGGCCTGCGGGACGGAGTCGACGACCTGGGCGGGGACGCGGACCACGCAGATGTGGTGGTCCGGGATCAGGCTGATGCGGCGCCGGCCCTGGTCGGGGCCGCCGTCGAGGACGAGCGTGCCGGTCTCGGCGATGGCCAGGGCGCAGCCGGTGACGACGCTGTCGACCCCGTCCAGGTCGTGGGGGGTGGAGGCGGCCCGGTCGTGGATCGGGGTCGCGTCGGCCGCCGAGAGCCAGTACGGGGGCAGGGCGGGGGGCACGAGGACCGTCCGGGAGGCGGAGAGCAGCCGGGCCAGGAGCAGGGGGAGGCCGGCTTCGTCCGTGCGGTGGACCCGCGCCCGGTACTCGGTCAGGTGGGCGGCGAGCAGGTCCGCGGTCTCGGCGGGGGTGCGGGTGCCGTGGACGCGCAGGTAGTCCCGGGGCACGGGGCCCGGGCCCACGGCGGCGGTGGCGGACGCGGGCCCGGGCGTCGGGGCGGAGGGGGCCGGGTGGGTGGTGGACGGGGTGGAGTTCGCCCTGCGGATGCGGGAGAGGATGCGGTCCCTCGTGGTCACGGTCGGGTCCCCCGTTCTCGGAGCCACCAGTCGCGGAAGGGTTCCGCGGGGATGTCGGGAAGGTCGCGGGTGTCCGTCCAGGCGCGGCCCGGGCCCGGGAGCCGGCGGGGGCGCAGGCGGCGGGCGCGGGCCAGCAGGCGTTCGCCCGCGCGCAGCGCGCCGGGGTGGTCCAGGAGGAGCCGGGCGGCGCGCAGGGCGGCGCGCTCGGCGGTGTGGCCGTGCGCGGGGCGCAGCCGTACGCGGACCCCCTCGCGGGTCACCGGCCCGCCCTGGGCGACGCGTTCGCGCAGGTGGACCAGTACCTCGGGGATGTCGATGGCGACGGGGCAGACTTCGTAGCAGGCCCCGCACAGGGTGGAGGCGTAGGGCAGGGTGGCGTCGATGGCGCTGCCGGTGCCGCGCAGTTGGGGGCTGAGGACGGCGCCGATGGGGCCGGGGTAGACGGAGCCGTAGGCGTGGCCGCCGGCGCGTTCGTAGACGGGGCAGACGTTCAGGCAGGCGGAGCAGCGGATGCAGCGCAGGGCCTGGCGGCCGGTCTCGTCGGCGAGGGTGTCGGTGCGGCCGTTGTCGAGCAGGACGAGGTGGAAGGCGGACGGGCCGTCGCCGTCCACGGTGCCGGTCCACATGGTGGTGTACGGGTTCATCCGCTCGGCCGTGGAGGAGCGCGGCAGGGTCTGGAGGAAGATCTCCAGGTCGCGGAAGGTGGGGACGACCTTCTCGATGCCGACGACCGAGATCAGGGTCTGCGGCAGGGTCAGGCACATCCGGCCGTTGCCCTCGGATTCGAGGACGACCATCGTGCCGGTCTCGGCGACCATGAAGTTGGCGCCGGAGACGGCGACCTCCGCGCGCAGGAACTTCTCCCGCAGGTGCAGGCGGGCCGCTTCGGCCAGTTCGCGCGGGTCGTCGCCGAGGTCGTCGGGGGCCGGGCGGCCCCAGGCTCCCATCTCGGAGCGGAAGACGTCCCGGATCTCGCCGCGGCCGCGGTGGATGGCGGGGACGAGGATGTGCGAGGGCCGGTCGTGGCCCAGCTGGACGATGAGCTCGGCGAGGTCGGTCTCGTACGCGGCGATCCCGGCGGCCTCCAGGGCCTCGTTGAGGCCGATCTCCTGGGTGGCCATCGACTTGACCTTGACGACCTCGTGTGCGCCGGTGGCCCGGACGAGGCCGGTGACGATGCGGTTGGCCTCGTCGGCGTCGGCCGCCCAGTGCACGGTGCCGCCGGCCGCGGTGACGGCGGCCTCCAGCTGGAGGAGGTAGTGGTCGAGGTGGCGCAGCGTGTGGTCCTTGACGGCCCTGCCCGCCTCGCGCAGCCGGTCCCAGTCGGCGAGTTCGGTGACCGCGCGCGCCCGTTTGTCGCGGATGGTGTGGGTGGCGCGGCGGAGGTTGGCGCGCAGCACCTCGTCCCGTACGGCCTCCTTGGCCGCCTCCGGGAAGGGCGGGAAGGCGGGCATGCCCAGCGGCGTACGCGTCATCGCAGCGGGTCCTCCTCGGTCGATGCCAGGATCTCGGCGAGGTGCAGGGTGCGCAGCGGGGAGCCTGCGCGGCGGAGGATGCCGTCGAGGTGGGCGAGGCAGGAGTTGTCGGCCCCGCACAGCACCCCGGCGCCCGTCGCGCGGGCGGCGGCGGCCTTGTCGGCGCCCATGGCGGCGGAGACGTCGGGGTTCTTGACGGCGAAGGTCCCGCCGAAGCCGCAGCACTCCTCGGCGCCGGGCAGCTCGACGAGGTCCAGTCCCCTGACGGCGGCCAGCAGCCGGCGGGGGCGCTCGCCCAGCCCGAGGGTGCGCAGGCCGTGGCAGGAGGGGTGGTAGGTGACGGTGTGCGGGAAGAAGGCGCCCACGTCGGTAGCACCGAGCACGTCCACGAGGAACTCGGTGAGTTCGTACACGCGCGGGACGAGGTCCTCGGCGAGCCGTTCGAGTCCGCTCCCCCGGCCCTCCCGGGCGGCCTGGCGGGCGATGCGCGGGTAGTGCGCGCGGACCATGGCGGCGCAGGAGCCGGAGGGGGTGACCACGTGGTCGTAACCGGCGAAGGCCTCGGCGGTGCGGCGCAGCAGGGGTTCGGCCTCGCGGCGGTAGCCGGTGTTGTACTGGGGCTGGCCGCAGCAGCTCTGGGCCGCCGGGAAGTCCACGTCGACCCCGAGCCGCTCCAGGAGGCGGACGACGGCGATGCCCGTACGGGGGTACAGGGCGTCGTTGACGCAGGTGACGAACAGGGCGACACGCATGGTGGGCACAATAGCCCGGTGAAGAAGTTCTCAGTGATCGGTATAGGCGCGGGCGACCCGGACCACCTGACCCTCCAGGCGGTCAGGGCGATCGGCGCGGCGGACGCATTCCTCATCCTGGAGAAGGGGGAGGAGAAGGCGGACCTGACGGGGCTGCGGCGCACCATGCTGGAGGCGCACGCACGGCCCGGCCACCGCCTGGTGGAGGGCCGCGACCCGGACCGCGACCGCACCCCGGCCGAGTACGCGCCGACGGTGGACGGCTGGCGCAGCGCCCGGGCGGAGATCTTCGAGCGGTTCATCGCCGAGGACCTGGCGGACGGCGAGACGGGCGCGTTCCTGGTGTGGGGCGACCCCTCGCTGTACGACTCCACGCTCGCGATCCTCGACGAGGTGCTGGAGCACGGCCGGGTGGCCTTCGAGCACGAGGTGGTGCCGGGCATCAGCAGCGTGTCGGCGCTGCTGGCGCGGCACCGCACCAACCTGAACCGGGTGGGGCGCCCGGTCCAGATCACCACCGGCCGCCGGCTGGCGGAGGGCTGGCCGCAGGACGTGGACGACGTGGTGGTGATGCTGGACGCGCGGCACGCGTTCACGGCCCACCTCGACCAGGACCTGTTCATCTACTGGGGCGCGTACGTGGGCACCCCGGACGAGATCCTGGTGTCGGGGAAGCTGTCGGAGGTGTCCGGCCGCATCGAGGAGCTGCGGACCGAGGCCCGGGCCCGCAAGGGCTGGATCATGGACACCTATCTGCTGCGCCGGTCCTGAGGCGGCCGGGTCGGGTCAGGGCAGGAAGGCGGGGAGGGCGGCGGCGAGGCGTTCGTACTCCTCGGGCCGGTTGTAGACCTGCCCGCAGACCCGCAGGCCCCCGCCGCCCGCCCAGGGCCAGACCAGGACCCGGATGCGGAGCTTCGCGGCGAGTTCCTCGCGCAGCGCCGTGGCGGCCTCGCGGGTCTCGGCGACGCCCGGCGGCAGCAGCAGGGAGCGCAGCGCCAGGCCCGGCGTGTGCGGCAGCGGGGTGAGTCCGGGGATCCGGGCGAGCAGTTCGGCCCCGTAGCCGGCCAGGGCGCTGTTGTGGGCCCGGACCCGGTCGGCGCCGAGCCGCTCCAGGAGGTCGAGGCCTTCGGGGGCGGCCAGCCAGCCGGTGTAGTCGAAGGTGGCGCGGTACTCGACGGAGAGCGGGAAGCCCCGGTGGTCCTCCCAGGACGGGCTGAGGGCGCGGACCCGGGCGCGGTGGGCGGGGGCCACGGCGAGGACGGCGCTGCCGGAGGGGGCGTACCCCCATTTGTGCAGGTTCCCGAACCAGAAGTCGGCTCCGGCGGCGATCGGTTCGGCCAGCATGCCGGGGGTGTGGGCGCCGTCGACGACGGTGGTGATCCCGCGGGCGGCGAGGTCGGCCAGGAGCCGGGGGCCCGCGATGAGGCGGGCGGTGGGCGAGCTGACGTGGTCGAGCACGGCCACCCTGGTGCGGGGGGTGATCCCGGCGAGCACGGCCTCCCGGACGGCGTCCTCGTCGGGGAGGCGGGGGTCCAGGGCCACGGTGGTGACCTTCGCCCGGCGGGCGGCGGCGTCGACGACGGTGCCGTAGCCGTGGTCGGTGACCAGGATCTCGTCGCCCTCGGCGAGCGGGATCGCGTCGAGGGCGAGGTTGGCGCCCTCGGTGGCGTTGGAGATGAAGGCGAGGCCGTCCGGGTCGGCGCCCAGGCGGGCCGCGATCCGGCCGCGGGCGGCGTCGAGCCGCTCCGAGACCCCGTTGAAGAAGGCGTCGGGGTCGGCGTGGGCCTGGGCGCGCAGGGCTTCCTGGGCCTCCTGGACGGGCAGCGGGACCGCCCCGTACGAGCCGTGGTTGAGGTGCGCGACGGCGGGGTCCAGCCGGAAGAGGGCGGGGCCGCCGGGGAAGGCGGGCGGGGCGGTCGGTTCGGTCATGGATGCCTCCGGGTCGGGGACGGGCGGGCGCGCCTGGCCTCGCGGGCCCGCTCGGGCAGCATGCGGCGCGCCGGGGCGGAGGGAAAGGGCCGCTTGGGCGGGATTGGCCTGGCAGGGACCCCGCCGCGCCCGGTTTCGACCCCTGTGCCCGGTGGCGGAACCCGGGGGGCCTCGGGGCGGCCGCCGCGTCGGGCGGCTCGCGCCGGCCGTCCGGCTCCCCTACCCCGCCCGGCCGCTGGTCGCCGCGTAGTACTGGAGGTCCTGCACGGGCACCTTCCGGTCCACCGGGTACGGCAGTTCCACCTCCGCCGCGGCCCTACCGTCGCGCACCAGCCGGGCGGAGCTGATGCCGGGCCCCAGCGGGAGCAGTTCCGAGTGGAGTCCGGCCGGGGCCCCGTACTCCCCCGCGGTCCGGCCGACCGCCGTACGGATGCTCCCGGGCCGGGTCAGGAAGCTGAGCACCTCCACCGTGTCCCGGGCGGCGGCGCTGCCCTTGCGCAGGGACATCACCAGGGACTGGGCACCGTCGGGGTCGGCGTCGGCGAACTGGGTGCGGGCGGTGAGGTACAGGGTGTCGCGCACGACGGGCGGCCAGTCGCCGGTCTTGAAGCGGGTCAGGTAGTACGAGGCGAGGTCCAGGTACGCGTGGCCGTTGTGCAGGGACGGGGCGAACTGGCTGCCCTCGGAGTAGTCGTTCCAGGTGGTGAGCTGGACCCAGTCGGCGCCGTCGTCGATGGCGTGGGTCCAGGTGGAGCGCAGGGTCGCGGTGTTGCCGGCCTCGTCGTAGATCCCCTGGTTGGGGCGGGCGTCCTGGACGGACACCGGCTGCATCCAGATCCCGCCGAGGCCGTGGGCGCGCCGGACGTCGGCGGTGGCGCCGTCCTGGCCGGCGTAGCTGCGGCTGCCCCACTCGGAGAACCCGTAGCTGAGGGGCGCGAAGGCCTCGCCGTGGGCGTCGAAGTCGAGGAAGAGGGGGACGAAGGCGGTGCGGATGCCGTGCCGGGTCCTGAGCGTGTCGATGACCCGGCTCCACCAGCCGGGGTCCTTCTGCTCGGCCTTGAACGGGGAGAGGACGAGGCGGCCGTCGTCCAGCCGGTGGGCGGCGGGGGACGCGGCGAGGGCGGCCACGGCGTCGGCGAGGACCGCGGGGTCGTCGGTGTCCAGGGCGGTCATGTCCGGCATCAGCATGATCTTGAAGGCGGGGTCCACCGCGTGGGCCGCCCGCAGCAGCATCTCGGCCCGCTCCCGGTTCTTGCCGGAGAGGGAGAGCAGGTCGAGCGTGAAGCCGTCGATGCCCGCGTCGCGCGCGGTGCGCACCTCCTGCCGGAGGTTGGCGTACTCCCAGTCGCCGTCCTTCGGCGGGACGGGCAGGGGGCGGTCGCGCAGCAGGCCGCCGTAGCGCAGGTGCTTGCCGTTCTCGCCGCCGGGGTCGAGGTAGTTGCGGGTGTAGTAGTCGGCGTCGGCGCTCGCGTTGTCCAGGGAGAGCGGGTACGGGGTGAAGTAGTGGGCGAACACCAGCTTGCGGCCCGCGGCGCCGGAGCGCAGCGCGGCCGGGCCGGGCAGGTCGAAGGGGAGGGCGCCGGCGGGCCGGGGGCCGCCGGTGTCGACCTGTCCGCGGGTGGCGGGCGGCGGGGTACCGCCCTTGTCCGGGCCGTCTCCCCGGCCGCCGGACGGTGGGGCGGCGGGGATGGCGGACGGTCCGGGGGAACCGGCCGCGCCGGACCGGGGCGCGGCCGGGGCGGCGGCGCCGGCCGAGAAGGGGTCCCCGGCGATGCCGGTGGCGGCGCAGACGCCGACCAGGAGGAACACCGAGAGCAGCAGGGCGAGTAACGGTCCGCTCCCGCGCAGGAGCGGGCGGCGCCGGTGCGAAGAGGCCTTGCATGCACGCCTGTTGGTCCGCCGGTCCGCCGTCATCGTCGAGCCCCTCCCTGGACGCGCCCCGCCGCAGGGCTGAGAGCAGTAGAGCCGATGTCCGCGGCACGGACAACCGTTCGCCCCCGGCCCGGCCGCGGCGCGTACGTCACGCGGACCGCGGGAACGGCGAAGAGCGGTGTGCCGGCGCTAATTTGGCGTCCATGCCCATGACCGTGGTGCGGCGCCGCCGAGGGGTGTTCCCGAGGCTGCGCAAGCGCATGCGCAACTCCTTCCTCTTCGTTCCGTTCGCGGGTCTGCTGATCGGCTGGGTGCTGGCCACGCTCGTGGTCCGGGCCGACGCCTTCATCCACGACCTCGACGCCCGCTGGACCGAGGTGGACCTCTCCGGCCTGTGGTTCCTGCGCACCGCCGCGGGCTTCGGGTCGGCGGCGAAGACGGCGGTCGCCGCGGTCAGCTCGGCGATGCTGACGTTCATCGGCGTGGTCTTCTCGATCACCCTGGTCGCGCTCCAGATGGCGGCGGGCCAGTTCTCGCCGCGGGTGCTGCGCCTCTACGTGGAGAGCAGGGTCACCAAGCTGACGCTGGGGACCTTCCTGTGCACCTTCCTGTACACCCTGCGCGTACAGAAGGAGTACGGGTCGTCCGGCGACGGCGACGGGGACGCGGTCGTGCCCTACCTGGGTGCTTCGCTCGCCATGGGCTTCCTGGTGCTCAGCCTGGGCCTGTTCGTCGTCTACGTGCACTCCACCATCCGGCTGATGAGGGTCCCGTACGTCATGGACCGGGTGTGCCGGGAGAGCCTGCGGCTGATCCGCGACAGCGCGGGGCCCGGGCGCGCCGTGGACGGGGGCGCCGCGGAGCGGGCCGCCGACCCGGGCGGGGCGACGGTCTCGCACGTCCGGCGGCCCGGGGTGCTCCAGGCGGTGGACGTGCCGCGGCTGGTGGCGCTCGCCCGGCGCGAGGGGCTCGTCCTGCACCTGGTCCCCCGGATCGGGGACTACCTGGTGCCGGGCACCGTGCTGTTCCGGGTCTCGGGCGGGCCGGCGCCGTCGGACGCGGACGTCCAGGCGGCCCTGGAGCTGGGTGTGGAGCGGACCACCGAGCAGGACCTGGCCTTCGGGATCCGCCAGCTCGCCGACATCGCCTCGCGCGCCCTGTCCCCCTCGGTCAACGACCCGACGACCGCCGTGCAGGCCCTGGACCGGATCGAGGTGCTGCTGACCGCCTTCGCCGTACAGCCCCTGGGGCGGGCGTTCCACCGGGACGCGGACGGGGCGGTGCGGCTGGTGGAGACCCTTCCGAGCTGGCCGGATCTGCTGGACCTGGCCCTCACCGAGGTGCGGGACTACGGGATCGGCTCGGTGCAGATCACCCGGCGCGTCGCGGCCTGCCTGGACGACCTGGAGCGGCTCGCGCCGCCCGACCGGCGCGAGCCGGTACGGCGCCACCGTGACCTCCTGGAGGAGGCCGTGCACACCACGGCGGCCACCCCGCAGCGCGCGGCGTTCGCCCTCCAGCCGGACCGGCAGGGCATCGGCTGAACCGCGCCGGCACGGAGGCGACAGTACGGAATACGACATTCCCCTAGGCATGCGGGGCAAGGGGCGCATAATCGTCGTCACGCGGCCCGATTCGTCCCGGCTGCCGCAGCGGTCACGCATGCAATGGGGGGCATCGTGATGATGGGCGACACCAGACCCGCACGATCGGACGGGGCGGCCGGGTCACTTCCGGCCACCTCCACGGAGCTGTCGGTCCTGCTCACCGCCGTCCGGCGGGGCCGGGTGCTGACCGTCACGGGCCGCTTCCGCGAACCGCGCAGCCTGCTCGTGCGCGACATCGCGCGGCGGATCTCCTCCAACTTCTGCGACGGCGCGGTCGTCGTCCGCCCCTGCGGCGACGGCGGCGTGCGCGACCTCGTGGCCGCGCTGGGCCGGCTGCCCGGTGTGCCGGTCCTGCCCTGCGGGGCGGCGGACGCCGCCTCCTGGCTCGCCGAACGGGACCTGCTGCTGGTGCTGGACGACAGCGACCGGCTCTCCCCCGAGGCCCTGGCCTGGCTGCGGCGGCTGCTCGCCGTGGCGCCCGGCCTGCGCATCCTGGCGGCGGGCCGCCACCCCCTGGCGGTCGGCGAGGGCCGCGTGCACCGCCTCTGAGACGGCGCCGGACGCGGGTCCGCCCCGGCCGGCGTGGTGTGCCGGCCGGGGCGGACCCGTACCACTGCTCCTGCCCGGGGCGTCAGCCCAGGAGGGCGAGCGCCTGGTTCAGCGTCGCGGACGGACGCATGACCGCGGCGGCCTTGGCCGGGTCGGGCTGGTAGTAGCCGCCGATCTCGGCCGGGGAGCCCTGGACGGCGACGAGCTCGGAGACGATGGCCTCCTCCTGCTCGGCCAGCGTCTTGGCGAGCGGCTCGAAGGCCGCGGCCAGCTGGGCGTCGTCGCTCTGGCCGGCCAGCTCCTGCGCCCAGTACAGGGCGAGGTAGAAGTGGCTGCCGCGGTTGTCGATGCCGCCGAGGCGACGGGTCGGCGACTTGTCCTCGTTGAGGAACGTGCCGGTGGCGCGGTCGAGGGTGTCGGCCAGCACCTGGGCACGGGCGTTGCCCGTGGTGGTGGAGAGGTGCTCGAAGGACGCGGCCAGCGCGAAGAACTCGCCCAGCGAGTCCCAGCGCAGGTAGTTCTCCTTGACCAGCTGCTGGACGTGCTTCGGGGCGGAGCCGCCGGCGCCCGTCTCGAAGAGGCCGCCGCCCGCCATCAGCGGGACGACCGACAGCATCTTGGCGCTGGTGCCCAGCTCCAGGATCGGGAAGAGGTCGGTCAGGTAGTCGCGCAGCACGTTGCCGGTCACCGAGATGGTGTCCTCGCCGCGGCGGATGCGCTCCAGGGAGAACTTCGTGGCCTCGACCGGGGAGAGGATCTCGATGGTCAGACCGTCGGTGTCGTGGTCGGCCAGGTACGTCTTGACCTTGGCGATGAGCTGCGCGTCGTGGGCGCGGTCCTCGTCGAGCCAGAAGACGGCCGGGGCGCCGGTGGCGCGGGCGCGGGTGACGGCGAGCTTGACCCAGTCCTGGATGGGCAGGTCCTTGGTCTGGCAGGCGCGGAAGATGTCGCCGGCGGCGACCTCCTGCTCGATGACGACGTCGCCCGCGGCGTCGACGACGCGGACGGTGCCCGCGGCGGCGATCTCGAAGGTCTTGTCGTGGCTGCCGTACTCCTCGGCCTTCTGGGCCATGAGGCCGACGTTCGGCACCGAGCCCATGGTGGCCGGGTCGAACGCGCCGTGGGCGCGGCAGTCCTCGACGACGGCCTGGTAGACGCCGGCGTAGCTGCTGTCCGGGAGGACGGCGAGGGTGTCGGCCTCGGCACCGTCCGGGCCCCACATGTGGCCGGAGGTGCGGATCATGGCCGGCATCGAGGCGTCGACGATGACGTCGGACGGCACGTGCAGGTTGGTGATGCCCTTGTCGGAGTCGACCATCGCCAGGGCCGGGCCCTCGGCGATCTCGGCGTCGATCGAGGCCTTGATCGCGTCGCCGTCGGCGAGGGCGCCGAGGCCGTTCAGGATGGTGCCGAGGCCGTCGTTGGGGGACAGGCCGGCGGCGGCCAGGGTCTCGCCGTAGCGGGCGAAGGTCTTCGGGAGGAAGGCGCGGACCACGTGGCCGAAGACGATCGGGTCGGAGACCTTCATCATCGTGGCCTTGAGGTGCACGGAGAACAGGACGCCCTCGGCCTTGGCCCGCGCGATCTGGTCGTTCAGGAAGGTGCGCAGCGCGTCGACGTGCATGACGGACGCGTCGACGACCTCGCCGGCGAGGACCGGTACGGACTCGCGCAGGACGGTGGTCGCGCCGTCGGCGGCGACGTGCTCGATGCGCAGGGTGCCGGCCTCGGCGATGACGGCCGACTTCTCGGTGGAGCGGAAGTCGTTCGCGCCCATGGTGGCGACGTTCGTCTTCGACTCGGGGGTCCAGGCGCCCATGCGGTGCGGGTGGGTCTTGGCGTAGTTCTTCACCGAGCCCGGGGCGCGGCGGTCGGAGTTGCCCTCGCGCAGGACCGGGTTGACGGCGCTGCCCTTGACCTTGTCGTAACGGGCGCGGACGTCGCGGTCCTCGTCGGTCTTCGGGTCGTCCGGGTAGTCCGGAAGGGCGTAGCCCTGGCCCTGGAGCTCGGCGATCGCGGCCTTCAGCTGCGGGATCGAGGCCGAGATGTTGGGCAGCTTGATGATGTTGGCCTCAGGGGTCTTCGCCAGCTCGCCGAGCTCGGCGAGGGCGTCGGCGATGCGCTGCCCCTCCTCGAGGTACTCGGGGAACAGGGCGATGATCCGACCGGCCAGGGAGATGTCACGGGTCTCGACATTCACACCGGCCGTCGACGCGTAGGCCTGGACCACAGGCAGGAAGGAATACGTCGCGAGGGCCGGGGCCTCGTCAGTGTGCGTGTAGATGATGGTCGAGTCAGTCACCGGATGCTCCGCTCCACAGTCTGCGTCTCTCGTCTGCAACATTGCTCGACATCAAGATATCTCGTGATCGGGCCGGTCAGGACAGCCCCCTGCCGCAACCCGAGCGAGACGCGTGTCACCCCGCACGCGAAAGCGCCGCCACCGGCTGTGACGAGCCGGTGACGGCGCTGTGCGGTGCGGGGTGCCGGGAGGTGCGTCAGGCGCCGATCTGCTTGGGGTTCGCGCCGTAGACGTTCGGTCCGGCGTCACCCTCGGTGGCCATCAGGACGAGGATCCAGATGAAGCCGACGAAGGGGATGAGGCTGATCAGGTACCACCACCCCGACTTCCCGGTGTCGTGCAGCCGGCGCACCGTGAGCCCCAGGGAAGGGAGGAACACGGCGAGGGTGTAGATCCAGCTGATGACCGGGTAGCTGCCGAGGGCGAAGTCGAGGATCGCGAGGACGATGACGATCGGGATGTTCCACAGGAGGAACATCCAGTACTCCTGGCGGCGGGCACGGCCCTGGAAGTCCGCGTACCGCTTGATGACGTCGAGGTAGTAGTTCACGAGTCCCCCCTTGGGACGGAACCTGCGGCCCCTCCCCTGAAAACGGGGCCGGGCCGGGGTTATGCCCCCGCGATGACGCGCTCAAGCCACTTCGAGCCATCTGGATTAGGCCAGCACCCCTGGTTTCAAAGGGAGTTGGGGCGCTCGCGGGCCGGGTCAGCCGATGTGGTACGCGTCCCCGTAGACCTTCCAGTCGAGCGGCGTGTCCAGGTTGAGGTTGCCCTTCTTGAGGAAGACGCGCTGGGCGGTGTCGACGCGGCTGGTGTCGCTGTGCGCCTCCTCCTGCTTCATCGCCCAGACGCGGGCGTCGAGGAAGGCGTTCAGCCAGGCGGTCTCGTTGCCGCCCTGGGCCGGGGGCTTGGCCTTGGACAGGGCCCGCTTGCGGATGTTGCGGAAGCTGGTGGCGTCGCCGCCGTCGCCGTGCATGACGATGGCGTCGTAGTAGGCGAACTGGCCGAGGGTGCCGACGCCGTCGGACTTGCCCTGCTTGACGGCGGGGTCGAAGTAGACCCGGTCGCGCTCGTGGTCCTGCGCCTTCTTGAACGCGGCGTCCTGGGCGGCCTTCGCCCAGTCCTTGGTGAAGTTCGGGTCGAGGCCGGCATGGGAGTCGCCGCCGTTGACCTTGCGCAGGGCGGGGAGGTACTTGGCGAGCACGTTGCCGGGCTTGACCTGCGTGTAGTACTCGACGAGGTCGAGCATGTCGCCGGTCCCGGAGCAGAAGCCGATGATGCCGGCGGTGTAGCCGCGGCCGTCGCCTATGTCCTCGATGTACTTGTACTGCGCCTTCCAGTCGAGGGAGGAGTTCTCGGCGCTGGAGACGATCTGCATGGCGATGTCCTTCTTCGCCGGGTCGTCGAGGCCGGCCGCCGCGCGGACGGTGACCGGCGCGGGCGGCGCGGCCGCGGGCTGGGCCGCGGCCGGGGTGGCGAGGAGGGTGGCACCGAGGAGCACGCCGATGGCCAGGGGGGTGCGGGGGGTCGTGAACACGAGGCCTCCGTAGGGGGGTTGAGCCTTTCCTGTTCCGTTAGGAAACTTTCCTACCAGATACGGGCGGCAGAGAACACCCCTGTGGAGGCCACCTCCGGAAGCCGACGGTCCGCACCCGGGCCGGGCCCCGGCCCGGGCCCGGTGTCAGAGCCAGCCGTTGCGGCGGAAGCCGCGGTGGATGACGTAGCAGGCCACCGCCATGACCACGAGGACCGCCGGGTAGCCGTACGTCCAGTGCAGTTCCGGCATGTGGTCGAAGTTCATGCCGTACACGCCGCACACCATCGTCGGCACGGCCACGATCGCGGCCCACGCCGTGATCTTGCGCATGTCCTCGTTCTGGGCGACCGTCACCTGCGCCAGGTGCGCCTGGAGGATCGAGTCGAGGAGCCCGTCGTACGCCGAGATCTGCTCCGTGGCGCGGGTCAGGTGGTCGGCCACGTCGCGGAAGTACGCCCGGACCTCCGGCGGGATCACCGGTATCGCCTGCGTGGCGAGGTGTTCCAGCGGCCGCCCCAGCGGGGCCACCGCCCGCCGCAGTTCGAGCAGTTCGCGCTTCAGCTGGTAGATCCGGCCCGCGTCGCCGCGCCCGCCGTGCTCGCTGAACACGGCCGTCTCCACGGCGTCCATGTCGCTCTGCACCGCGTCGGTGACGGCCACGTAGTCGTCGACCACGTGGTCCGCCATGGCGTGCAGGACGGCCGCCGGGCCCTTCGCCAGCTGCTGCGGCTCGGCCTCCAGCGCCTCGCGGACCGGACCCAGGGTGCCGTGGCCGCCGTGCCGGATGGTGATGACGAAGTCCCCGCCGACGAAGGCCATCAGCTCGCCGGTCTCCACCACCTCGCTGGTCGCCGTCAGCTCCTCGTGCTCCACGTAGCGGACGGTCTTGAAGACGGCGAAGAGCGTGTCGTCGTAGCGCTCCACCTTCGGCCGCTGGTGGGCGTGGACGGCGTCCTCGACGGCCAGCGGGTGCAGCCCGAGCAGCTCGGCGAGCCCGGCGAGCTCCAGCTGGGAGGGCTCGTGCAGGCCGATCCAGACGAAGCCCTCGCCGGTCTTGCGGACCCGGCGCAGCGCCTCCTCGACCTCGGCGCAGCCCTCCTGGCGGATGCCGTCCTGGTAGACCACGCAGTTGACCACGGCGCTGCCGAGCGGGGAGCGGGCCGGGTGGCTGAGGTCGACGGCCCGCCGGTAGCCGCGGCGCACGGCCCGGCGCAGGTTGCTGAACATGGACAAGGAGGTACTTCCCTTCGGCGGATCAGCGGCCAGTCTGCCACCGCCGTGCCGAGGGGCCCGCCGGAGGTCAGCCCCGGTCGACGAAGACGCTGGTCGACTTCACCCGCGCCGTGGCCCGCGAGCCCACCTCCAGGCCCAGCTCCTCCACCGCCTCCCGGGTCAGCAGGGAGACGATGCGGTGCGGGCCGGCCTGGATCTCCACCTGGGCGTCGACGGTGCCGAGCTTCACCCCGGTGACGATGCCCGGGAAGGCGTTGCGCGCCGAGGTGTACGGGGTCTCCTCCCCCTCGGTCCCCTCCTGCGCGGCCTCCACGCAGAACGCGGCCAGGTCCGGGCCGTCGACCATGCGGCGGGTGCCCTCGCGGCGGGTGGGGAAGCGCTCGGCGTCGGCCCAGCGGCGGGCCGTGTCGACGCTGACGCCGAGCAGCCGGGCCGCCTGGCCGATGGTGTAGGACTCCATGGGCGCAGCTTAGGCCGGGGGGTGGCGGGGGGCTAACACGCGGGGGACGAGCCCTTCTGGCCGGTGAGGTCGCGGTTGTAGAGCCAGCCGGTCTGGTTCGTGCCGTCCACGCGCACGAACGTCCACTGGTTCCCGTAGGAGTTGACGATGTAGCAGTGGTACCAGAGCTTCGTTCCGCTCTTGACCAGGGAGCCCTGGGCGCACTGCTGGTAGGGGGCGGCCAGGAGGTGGTGGTCGCCGGATATGTAGCCGTAGGTGCCGGGCTTGGGGTCCTTGTGGGTCCAGCCGGCGCAGCCCGTCGGCACGGGGCCCGGCTTGGCGGCGGCCGAGGACGCCGACGCGGAGGGGGAGGCCGTTCCGGCCTTCTTCGAGGGCGTGGCGGAGGGGCCGGTCCGGGACGGGGAGGGGGACGGGCCCGGGCTCGCGGGGGCCGGCAGGTCCCCCGTCCCCGGGGACGCGGCGGCGGTCGGCGGCGTGGCCGTGGTGTGCGCCTTCTTGCCGCCGCCCGACGAGGTCAGGGCGTACGCGGCGCCTCCGGCGGCGAGTACGCCGACCACGGCGACGGCGATCGCGGCCCGGCGGCCGCGCCGCGCCCGGCCCCCGGCCGGGGCCCCCGCGGCGGCCGGGGGCTGCCCCGACGGACCGCCCTGCGCGGGGGACGGGGCGTAGGGGGACGGGGCGTGGGGCGGGTGCGCGAAGGATCCCGCGCCGCCGAAGCCGGCGTCGTTGGCGCCCGGCGGGGGCCCGAACCCGGCGGGCGCACCGGCGGCGTGCCCCGCGGAGGGCACGGCGCCGGGTCCACCGGCGGCGCCGGGGCCGTACGCGGGCGCGGCGGCGGGGCCGGGGCCGCCGGCCGTACCGGGGCCGGGGCCGTACGGGGTTGCGGGCGCGGCGTCGGGACCGTGGGCAGGCGCGGCGGCGGGTCCTCCGGCAGTTCCGGGGCCGGGGCCGTACGCGGGCGCGGCGGGGGACGGTGCCGTGGGCGTCGGCCCGAACCCGGCGACGGGAGGACGCGCTCCGGCCGCACCCGGAGCCGCGGCCCCGGCCGCACCCGGCGCGACGGGATGCGCCCCCGTCCCACCCGGCCCCGGGATCCCTGCCGCGCCCGGCTGCCCGGGGTGCGTCCCGGTGGCGGTGGCGCCACCGGCCACCCCGGCGGCCCAAGGGGCACCGGCGGCCCCGGCCGCCGCGAACCCACCGGCACCGCCCGCCCCACCGGCCGCCACCGCCTCCAGCATCGCCCGCGCCTGTCCCGCGGTCGGCCGGGCCTCCGGTTCCTTCGCCATCAGCGCCTGGAGCACCGGCCCGAGCGGTCCCGCCCGCCGGACCTGGGGCAGGGGTTCGGCGACGATGGCGGAGAGCGTCGACCAGACCGAGGTCCGGCGGAACGGAGAGACCCCCTCCACCGCCGCGTACAGGGTCATCCCGAGCGACCAGATGTCCGAGGCCGGGCCGGGCTCCCGGCCCTGGGCGCGCTCCGGCGGCAGGTAGTCCAGGGAGCCGACGATCTCGCCGCTGCGGGTGAGCTTCGCCATTTCCTCGTCGTCGGGGGCCTGCATGCTGGCGATGCCGAAGTCGGTGAGGACGACCCGGCCGCCCCGTTCCAGCAGCACGTTGCCCGGCTTGACGTCCCGGTGCAGGACGCCGGCCCGGTGGGCGGCGTCGAGCGCGTCCATCAGCTGGGCGCCGATCGCGGCGGCCTCGATCGGGTCCAGAGCACCCTGCCGTTCGACGACCGCGTCGAGCGAGGGTCCGTCGACGAGTTCCATCACGATGACCGGGAGCCCCTGCTCCTCGGTCACGTCGTGCACGGTGACCACGCCCGTGTGCCGGATGCGCGCGGCGGCCTGCGCCTCCCGCTGCATCCGGGTGCGCAGGTCGGCCAGTTCGGCGGGGCTGGCGTCGGTGTAGGCCCGCAGCAGCTTGACGGCGACCTCCCGGCCGAGCAGTTCGTCGACCGCCCGCGCGACCACGCCCATGCCGCCGCGGCCGACGACCGCGGTCACCCGGTAGCGCCCCCCGAGTGCCCGGCCGACCAGATCCCCGTCGTTCGCCTGCTCCGATGGCACCGGCACCGCCCGCTCCGTTCCCTCACCGGCCGTCCGTCGACGGCCTGCCGGAGCCAAGCGTAGAGGCATGATCACATCGGGGTTCACCCGGTCGGCGGAGCGCGTTCAGGCGGGGTCCTCCCGGGGCAGATGGGTCCTGGCGTCCTCGTAGCCGGCGCTGCCGGGCGCCGCGGCGGGGGCGTAGAAGAGGTTGAGGACCCCGGTCCCGAAGGCCTCGCAGGAGAGCAGCCTCAGGGGGATCGGGGGCGTGCCGTCCTCGAACAGCCGCATGCCCCGGCCGACGGCCAGCGGGTGGACGAGCAGGTGCAGCCGGTCGAGCTCGCCCGCCGCCAGCAGCTGCCGGACGACGGAGACCGAGCCGCTGATCACCACGGGCCCGCCGTCGGGTTCGGCCTTCAGGGCCCTGACCCCCGTGACGAGGTCCCCGCGGAGCAGCTCGGCGTTGCGCCAGCCGAGGTCCGGGGTCCCGTGCGAGACGACGATCTTCCGCGCGTCGCCCAGCCGCGCGGCGAAGGCGGCGTCCTCCCCGCCGGCGGACTCCCTCTGCGGCCAGGCCCCGGCGAAGCCCTCGTACGTCCGGCGGCCGAGGAGGAGGGTGTCGGCCGCCCCGACCACCGCGGCGACGGCCGCGCCCATGGCGTCGTCGAAGTACGGGAAGTGCCACTGGTCGGGCGCCTCCACGACGCCGTCGAGCGAGACGAACAGCTCTGCGGTGATCTTCCTCATCCCGGTGCTCCCCGGCAGTCGGTCGGCGTGGGCCCGTCGCCTCCCAGTAGACGCCGCCCGCGGCCGGGCCTCATCCCGGGAGGGGCCGCCCCGGGACGGTCAGCGGGAGCGGTCCCCGGCGGCGGGCCCGCCGGGTCCGGGCCGCCCCGGCGGCAGGAGCGCACCGCGGGCGGTCTCGGCGACCAGCCGGGCCACCACCGCCAGCGCGGGCGAGTCCAGCTTCCACTGCTGCCAGTACAGCGGTACGTCGAGCGTCCGCCCGGGCGTGAGCCGTACGAGGGTCCCGGCGCGCAGCAGGGGCTCCGCCTGCTGTTCGGGCACCAGCCCCCAGCCCAGTCCGGCGGCCACCGCGTCGCGGAAGCCCTCCGAGGTCGGCACCTGGTGGCGGACGGCCGAGGCGCCCGTGCCGTCCCCGGTGAGCGAGCGGACGAAGGCGTCCTGGAGGTCGTCGCGGCGGTCGAAGACGATGGTCGGCGCCTCCCGCAGGTCGCCGGCGAGGTCCCCGGTCAGGTGGCGGGCGGCGAAGCCGGGGCCGGCCACGGGCAGGTAGCGGGCCAGGCCGAGGGCCCGTACGGTGCACCCCGCCACCGGGTCCGGCGAGGAGGTGACGGCGGCCATCACCTGGCCCTCGCGCAGCAGCGCCGTGGTGTGGGACTCGTCCTCCCGGTACAGCTCGAAGCAGACGGGCGGGTCCTGCGGGACCCGGGAGAGCACGGGCAGGAACCAGGTGGCGAGCGAGTCGGCGTTCACCGCGATCGGCAGCCGGACCGGCCCACGGCCGTCGGCCGTCCCCATCCCGAGCTCGGCCCGCGCGTCGCGCTCCAGCCGGGCCAGCTGGCGGGCGAAGCGGACCACCACCTCCCCGGACTCGGTGACCCGCACCGGTTTGGTGCGCATCAGCAGCACCCGTCCGGTGCGCTGCTCCAGGGCCTTGACCCGCTGGCTGACGGCGGAGGGCGTCACGTGCAGGGCGGCGGCGGCCGCGTCGAAGGTGCCCTCGTCCACGACCGCGAGCAGGGTCCGCACCTGCTCCAGGGGAAGCTCGTCCATCACGAACGCTAAGGGTACGTAAAAATCTTTAGCTGTACCGAGAGGCGCGCGGTGCCTACGGTCGAGGGCATGAACAACGGCATCACCGCAGCGCTCCTGGCCGGCTTCGGCACCGGCCTGTCCCTCATCGTCGCCATCGGCGCGCAGAACGCCTTCGTCCTCCGGCAGGGGGCGCGCCGGCACGCCGTCCTGTGGGTGGTCGCCATCTGCGCGGTGTCCGACGCGGTCCTCATCGCCCTGGGGGTGGCCGGCGTCGGCGCCTTCGTCACGGCCTGGCCGGCCGCCCTGACGGCCGTCGGCATCGCCGGGGGCGGATTCCTCGTCTGCTACGGGATCCTCGCCGCCCGCCGGGTGCTGCGCCCGACCCCGGGCGCGGCCCTGACCGCCGAGGGCGCCGCCTCCGGCTCCGCCCGCGCGGCCGTGCTGACCTGCCTGGCCATGACCTGGCTGAACCCGCACGTCTACCTGGACACCGTCCTGCTGCTGGGCTCGCTCGCCGCCGACCGGGGGGACCTTCGCTGGGCCTTCGGGATCGGGGCCGGCCTGGCCAGCCTGACCTGGTTCTCCACCCTGGGCTACGGGGCCCGGCTGCTGAGCGGCCTGCTCGCGAAGCCGGGCGCCTGGAGGGTGCTGGACGGGGTGGTGGCGGCGACCATGGTGACGATGGGCGGCCTGCTCCTCGCCCGGGCCTGAGGCCGGCGGGCGGGGCGGCGGCCGCGGTGCGCGGTGCCCGCCGCGGGCCCGCCGCCCGCCGTCCGCCCCGCGAGTCCAGGAGCCGCCGTGCCCGACCGACCCTCGCCCGAGGCCGTACGCGCCTACTACGCCGCCCAGCCGTCCCCGCTGGTCGCCGCGACCGGGATCGTCCTGGACGCGCAGGGGCGGGTCCTCGTGCTGACCCCTTCCTACAAGGACGGCCTGGAACTGCCGGGCGGCACGGTGGAGGACACCGAGACCCCGGAGGAGGGGCTGGCCCGGGAGCTGAAGGAGGAGCTGGACCTGTCCGTGCCGGTCGGCCGACTGCTCGCCGTGGACTCCTGCCCGCCCGGGGCGCTCGGGCGTTCGCTCGTGGTCCACGTGTACCTGGTGGGGCCGCTCTCCGCCGAACGGGCCGGGGCGCTCTCCTTCCCGGACGGCGAGGTCTCCGAGGCCCGCTGGCTCCCGCCCGGGGAGGCGGTGCGGCAGCTGCCCGCCCGGCTCGCGCCCCGGCTCGCCGCCGCGCTGGCCGCGCTGCACTCGGGCTCCCTGGCGCACCTCGTCGACGGCGTCGCGCAGCCCGGCTCCCCGGCCGGATTCGACCCGGCGGACCGCGCGGCCCGGGAGCATGCGGGCGGCTACGACGCCGCGGCCCACCTGGCCGCCCGACCCAAGGCCCTCACCGCGGCGAACGTGCTGTTCACCGACGGGGACGGCGACATCCTGCTGGTCCGGCCCGGCTACGGCGAGCCGGGCCGCTGGCTGCTGCCCGGCGGCGGGGTCGACAGCGACCTCGGCGAGACGCCCCGGGCGGCCGCCGCGCGGGAGGTCCGCGAGGAGATCGGCCTGGACCTGGAACCGGGCCGGCTCCTGGCCGTCAACTGGTCCCACCGGCCGGGCCGCCCCGCGCGGGTGCGGTTCCTCTACGACGGCGGGGTGCTCGACGCCGCCTCCCTGGCCCGGATCCGGCTGGCGCCCGGCGAGCTGCTGGAGTGGCGGACCGCACGCCGCAGCGAACTGCGCGGGCTGGTCAAGCCCCATCTGCGGCGGCAGGTCAAGGCCTGCCTCAAGGCCCTCGCCGACGGCGGCGGCCCGCTGGAGCTGCACCGGGGCCGGCCGGTCTGAGCAGGCCGCGCATACCCCCTACCCCTGTGGAGTATGCCGGAGCGGGTCGCATACGATGCCCGGCATGAGGACACGAGCGGGAGGAACGGGCAGGCCCTGCGGGCCGGCCGCGCTCCTGCTGCTCGTCCTGGCCGTGCTCACGGGCCTGGTGGCCATGCACGGCCTGGGTCCGGGCGGACTCCCGGGGCCCCACGGACCGGCCACGACCCAGACCGAAGCCGCCGCCCGCACAGAGGCCGCCGCCCACACCGGGGTCACCCGCACCCACGCGGCGCAGACCGGACCGGCGCAGGCCACATCGGCCCAGACCGGACCGGCGCAGACCGCTTCGGCGCAGGCCGCATCGGCGCAGGCCGCATCAGCGCAGACCGCATCAGCGCAGACCGGACCGGCGCAGGCCGCATCGGCTCGGGCCCGAGCGGCGGACGACTGCGGATGCGGCCGCGCGGGCGACCCCGCCCACGGCGGCAGCGGCGGGCACGCGCAGCACGCCGACCCCACCTGCGCGGCCCCCGGCACCAGCGGCGCACCGGACCTGCCCGCCCCCGCCCCGGCCCCCGGCGGCGTCCCCGCCGCGGCGGCGGCCGCCCACGCGGCGCCGCCCGGGGCGGCGGCGCACGGGCGCGCGCCCCCCTCCCTCAGCGAACTGCAGCTCCTGCGCATATAGGGCGGCCCTCGCCGGCACGTCCCGCCGGCCGAGCCGTTCCCACACGTCCCAGCACAGGAGAAGCACCACCATGTACGCCAAGCGCTCCCTGATCCGCCGTACCACCGCGCTCGCCGCGACCGCGGCCGCCGCCCTCGTCCTCGCCGCCTGCGGGGGCACGCCCGGCAACGCCTCCGGGCACGGCGGCGGCCACGAGGCCTCCGCCTCCGCCGCCCCCTCGGGCACGGCCCCGGGCTCGGGCGCGAACAACGCGGCCGACACCGCCTTCGCCCAGGGGATGGTCCCGCACCACCGCCAGGCCCTGGAGATGGCCCGACTCGCCGCGACCCGCGCCGATTCGGCCGAGGTCAAGGCGCTCGCCGGCGAGATCGAGAAGGCCCAGGACCCGGAGATCCGGACCCTGTCCGGCTGGCTGGCCTCCTGGGGCGAGCAGGTACCCGCCGCGGAGGGCGGCGGCCACGCGGGCCACTCCATGTCCGGGATGATGACGGGCGAGGAGATGGACCGGCTGTCGAAGGCCTCCGGCAAGGCCTTCGACACCGCCTTCCTCCAGCTGATGGTCGAGCACCACGAGGGTGCCGTCGCCATGGCCAGGACCGAGCAGACGGACGGCCGGTACCAGCCCGCCAAGGACATGGCCGCGGCGATCATCGGCTCCCAGAGCGCCGAGATCACCCGGATGAACGGCCTCCTCGGCAAGAACTGACGCTGGCCGGAGGCGCTCGCCGCCCCGGGCGGGGCGGCGAGCGCCTTCCGCCTGGCCGCGGCCGCAACGGCGGCCCCGCACCCGCCAGTCGGCCTTATGGATCACCGACATCCGATGTGCGAAGCTGCCGGTCTCCAGGGGGGAGGGGGCGGTGGTGGGGCGGGAACGTACGTCCGACGGGCGGCGGCGCGGCACGGCCGGCGGTGCACGGGCGGCGTGGAGCGTCCTGGTCGTGGGCACAACGGCCCTGGCCGCACTGCTGCTGCGCCCCGGCGCGGGCCTGTTCGCCGAAGGCCGCGGGCCGCTCGGCGGCAACCCCGTCCTCGTGCTCGGCCTCGCCCTGCTGTCGCTCCTCTGCGGCATCGCACTGCGCGTGAGGTACCGGGAGCAGGTCGGCCCCCACCTGACGCTCGGCCCGGTGGAACAGCGGCTGGCCGACGGTGTGGGCCGCGTCCTGCTGGCCGTACCACTGGTCGTCCCCCTGCTCATCGTGGTCCTGCACCGGTTCGGCGCGTCCGGCGGCGGTTCGCGGGGCGTCCCGGAGGCCTCGCCCCCTCCCCTCCCCGGCCAGGACCCGCCGACCGCGCCGCCCTCGGCCCCGCCGCGGGCCGCCCCCGGTGAGCAGGGGGCGCACCTCGGGCTGACGCGCGTCCTGCTCGGCCTCGGCATCGCCCTGCTCGCCGTGGCCCTCGTATGCGCCGCGCTCCGCCTGTGGCGGCACCTGACCCGTCCGGCGGTGCCCGGGCCTCCGGCGACGTACGCGACGCCCGCCGGCGGGCAGGACCACCTGGTCCGGGCCGTCGACTCCGGGCGCAGCGCCCTGCTGGACGCGGCCGACGCCCGCACGGCCGTCATCGCCTGCTACCTCGCCATGGAGGAGTCGCTCGCCGGCTCCGGCGTGGCGCGGCACGCCTCGGACAGCCCCCAGGACCTGCTGGAGCGGGCCCTCGACGGCGGCCTGCCCGCGGGGACGGCAGCCGCCGAGCTCACCGCCCTGTTCCGGGAGGCCCGCTACTCCACACACCCCATGCACGACGGCCACCGCGACCGTGCGGCGGCCGCGCTCGGCGAGATCGCGCACGGCCTGCGCCCGCAGGCGCACGGGGCCGGGGCGGGCGCCGGGTGAGGGCGCGCACGCGGATCCGCGGTCTGACCGGCTCCTTGCTGCGGGAGCCCGGTTCGGTACGGCACTCGCTGGCCGTACTGGCGGCCGTCGCCGTCGCGGCCGTGGTACTGCTCGCCCTGACCGACGGCGCCGCCGCGGCGGCCACCGGTGCCGCCCTCTTCACCTCGGTCGCGCTCGTCCTGGGGCGCTACGCCGCGGGCGGCGCCGCCCAGGACAGCGGATACCGCAAGCCGGTGCGCCTGCTGGACGGCCGGGCCCCGGCGCTCGGCCGGTGGCGGCGCAGGGTGGCCGACACCCTCGGGGACGACGGCGAGGAGCACCTGCGCACGGTCATGCGGCCGCAGTTGCAGCGGCTGTTCGCGGCCCGGCTGGCCGAACGGCACGGTGTGGAGGTGCACCGGGACCCGGAGCGGGCCCGGGCGCTGGTCGGCGCCGAGCTCTGGCCGTGGATCGACCCCGGGGCGCCCCCACCCCGGCCCACCCTCCCCGAGCCCGTCCTGCGCTCCCTGCTCGACCGCCTGGAAGCCCTGTGACCGGCGCCGCCGCAGCCGGCCGCGCAGCGCGCACACCCGCCCCGACCCCGACCCCGCCCGTGAGGATCCGATCGTGACCAGCCCGCAGCCCATCCCGGACCACGCCGCCCTGACGCCCCGACAGGCGGGCGAGCGGGCGGCGGCCGTGCTCGACGAGATCCGTACGGCCGTGATCGGCGCGGCGGAACCGCCGGTCCTGGTCATGCTCGGCGTCCTGGCCGGGGGCCACGTCCTCATCGAGGACCTGCCGGGGCTCGGCAAGACGCTGCTGGCCCGTTCCTTCGCCACCGCCCTCGGACTGGACTTCTCCCGCGTCCAGTTCACCCCCGACCTGCTGCCCTCCGACGTCACCGGCGCCCCGTTCTACGACCGGCGCAGCGCCGACATGGTCTTCCGTCCCGGACCGGTCTTCACCCATCTGCTGCTCGCCGACGAGATCAACCGCACTCCGCCCAAGACCCAGGCCGCGCTGCTGGAGGCGATGGCCGAGTCCCAGGTGTCCGTCGACGGCAGCACCCGGGCGCTGCCAGACCCCTTCGTGGTCATCGCCACCGCCAACCCCGTCGAGTACGAGGGCACGTACTCCCTGCCCGAGGCCCAGCTCGACCGGTTCCTGCTGCGGGTGCGGATGGGCTATCTGACGGCCCCCCAGGAAGCCTGCATGCTGCGCGCGCGGATCGACCGGGCGGCGCCCGAGGCCGTGCTGCGCACGCTCAGCGGACCGGGCGAGGTCCTGGCCATGCGGGCCGCCGTGGAGGACGTCGAGGTGGACGACGACCTGCTGGACTACGTCGTCGCCCTCGTCGCCGCCACCCGGGACCACCCGCACGTCCAGGTCGGCGCCTCCCCGCGCGGCGGGCTCGCCCTGGTGCAGCTCGCCCGCGCCCGCGCCGTACTGGACCTGCGGGACTACGCGACCCCGGAGGACGTCAAGTCCGTGGCGGTGCCGGCCCTCGCCCACCGCGTCACCCTCAAGCCGGAGCTGTGGGTCCGGCAGATCGACGGGGACGACGTGATCCGCGAGATCGTCCGGGCCGTGCCCGCCCCGCAGACCCTGCCGCGCACCCCGGTCGCCCCGTGACGACGGATCAGGTGGCGGCCCGCAGGGCCGCGGCCGCCGTCCGGCGGGCCCTGGGCGGCCGCCAGGACGTGACGGCCGAGCCCCCGCCGCCGCCCCCGCCCGGATGGCGCCCCGCCGAACGCGCGCTGCGGCTGGGCACGCTGGCCGTGGTCGCGCTGGCCGCCGCACTGGTCAGCGGGCGCCCCTGGCTGCCGGCCCTCGCCGCCGCACCCCTGGTGCTGCTCGCCCTCGCCCTCTCGGGCGGGCCGCGCCCGCAGGAGGTGACGGCCGAGGCCGAGGTGGAGCCGCGGCGGTGCTTCGAGGGCGAGCGGGTGACGGTGCGGATCGCGGTGTCCCACGACGGGGAGGGCGGCCGACTGGACCCCGGTGTCACCCTCGGCCACGGGGTCCGCCTCGACCACCTCGCGGTCGGCCCGCACCACGTCGAACTCGTCCTGACCGCACGGCGCTGGGGCCGCTGGACGCTGGGCACGGTCGACGTCGACGTCTACGACGGCGGCGGCCTGGCCCGGCGCACCGTACGGGTCGGCCTCGGCGAGATCGCCGTCTTCCCGCTGCCCGGGCACGCCGGCCTCACGCCCGTCCCGGTCCGGCTGCCGCAGCGCCTCGGCGAGCACACCGCGGCGCGGCGCGGCGAGGGCGTCGAGGTCACCGGGGTGCACCCGTACGTGCCGGGCGAACGGCAGCGCCGGATCCACTGGCCGGCCACCACCCGTCGCGGCGCCGTCCAGGTCCACCGGTTCGCGGCGGAGTCCGCCGCCGACACCGTGGTGCTGCTGGACGCCCTCGCCGACGTGGTCGACCCGGTCACGGGCGCGTCCTCGCTCGACGAGACCTTCCGGGCCGCCGCGGGCCTGGTCCGCGCCTACCTGCGCACCCACGACCGGGTCGGCGTCGTGTCGGTCGGCGGGGCCACCCGCTGGCTGCGGCCGGGCAGCGGCCAGGGGTACTTCCACCGCATCGCCGAGAGCGTGCTGGACGTCCGCAAGGACCTCGCCCACCGCGCGGAGGGCCTCGGCCCGCTCCCTCCTCCCGCGCTGCCCGACGGGGCCCTGGTGTACGTCGTCACGCCCCTGGCCGACCAGCGGATCTTCGACGTCCTGCACCAGGTGCGCGGGCGGGCCAACCCGGTGGTCGTGGTCGAGGTCCCCACCGGCGACCCGGTCGTGGAACCCGGCGACACCGAGGGGGAGCTCGCGCTGCGGCTGTGGCGCGCCGACCGGGACGCCATGCGCTTCGCCCTGGTCGAGCGCGGCATCGCGGTCGTCGCCCACCGGCCCGGCGAGACCCTCGACCTCGCCCTGGCGCCGCTGCTGCGGACCCGTGTCCGCGGAGGGAGCCGATGACCGCCGTCCCCGCCGGGTCCGCCCCGCCGGACCCGCGTTCCGCCGGCGGCCGGGGCGCCCGGCTCGTCTCCCGCCTGACCTCCCGCCCCGTCGACCGGCTGCTCGGAACGGCCCTCGTGGTCGCCGCCTGCGACCCGCCCGCCGCCCTGCGCGCGCCGCTGCCGGTCGGGGTGCTGGTGCTCGTGGCGGCGGCCGCGTGGTGGGCCGCCCCGTTGGTCGACGCGCGCCCGGTCCTGACCTCCATGCGGCTGCGGGCCGTCGCGGCCCACCGCAGGACCACCGTGCTGCCGGCCGCGGCGATCGCGCTCGCGGCGGCCACCGGCCCCCCGGTCTGGCTGGTCGCCTGCATGGCCGCGCTGCTGCCCGCCTACCTCCTGGTCACCGACGCGTGGACCGCCGGCGCCACCGCCCCGCCCGGCCCGCCCCGGGCGACGCCGGCGCTGGCCGCCGCCGCCGCGAGCGCGCTGGTCCTGCTCGCCGCCCAGGCCCCGGTCGCGCGGACCGCCTCCGCGCGGCTGCCGGCCGCGCTCGCCGTCGCCGCCACCGCGGTCTGCCTGCTCCTGGCCCTGCGCACCCGCCGCCCGGCCGGCGGGCGGGGCGGTCCGGAGGAGGCGGACTGACCCGGCCCGATCCTAAAGAGACGGTCTAGAAGAGACGGTCTAGCTGCCGACCCGTGCGACGAGGAGGGCGATGTCGTCGTCCGCCGCGGCCGGGACCAGGTGGGTGATCAGCGAGTCGCACACGTGGTCCAGCTGGCGCTGGGGGTCGGAGAGCAGCTGGGTGAGCTCGGCCAGCCGCTCGTCGAGGTCGCTGCCGCGCGCTTCGATCAGGCCGTCGGTGTAGAGGACGAGGATGCTGCCCGGGGGCACCTCGACCTCGACGGGGGTGAAGGCGATGCCCCCGACCCCCAGCGGGACGCCGGGCGGGGTGTGGAGGATCCGGACGCTGCCGTCGGGGAGGGCGAGGGCGGGCGGCGGGTGGCCGGCCCGGGTGACGGTGCAGCGGCCGGCGGCGGGGTCGACGACCACGTAGAGGAAGGTGGCCAGCATCGGCTCGGCGAGATCGGCGAGGGCGGCCTCCAGCTGGTGCAGCAGCCGTACGGGCGACAGGTCCAGGCGGGCGAGGGCCCGCACGGAGGCGGACAGCCGGCCCATGACGGCGGCGGCGCCGATGCCGTGGCCCATGACGTCGCCGATCAGCAGCCCGGCCTTGCCGCCGGCCAGGGGCAGCACGTCGTACCAGTCCCCGCCGACCTCGTTGACGTCGCTCGCCGGCAGGTAGCGGTGGCTGACGGAGAGGCCGGCGGGCGGGGTGATGTGCTGGGGCAGCATGCTGCGCTGGAGGATGACGGCGGTCTCGTGCTCGCGGTGGTAGAGGCGGGCGTTGTCGATGCTGAGGGCCGCGCGGCCGGCGAGTTCGACGGCGAGGGTGACGTCCTCGGCGCCGAAGGGGCCGAGCGGGCGGAGGCGGTAGAAGCTCGCGACGCCGAGGACCCGGTCCCGGGCCACGAGGGGGGCCATCACGAAGGAGTGCACCCCCGCCTCGAGCAGTTGTGCGGGCTTGGTCGTGTGCCGGGCGGCGGAGGCGATGGACTGTTCGTCGAGGGTGGCCACGAGGTAGGGCTGCCGGCCGGAGAGGGCCTGGGTGTAGGGGGCGTTCGCGGGGAAGGAGAGGGTCCGGCCGAGGGGGGCGAGGATGTCCGTCGCCCGGGATCCGCCGAGCGGGGCCCGGCCCAGCCGCCGCAGGGCCACGCCGCCGGTGAGGCCCATGCCGGGCTCGTCCCCGCGGGCCAGCGCGTCCAGGACGTCGACCGTGACGGCGTCGGCGAGGCGGGGGACGGCGAGGTCGGCGAGTTCCTGCGCGGTGCGCTCCAGGTCCAGGCTGGAGCCCATCCGGATGCTGGCCTCGCTGAGCAGGGCGAGCCGGCGCCGGCCCGCCTCCGCCTCGACGTGGTCGCGCTGCTGATCGGTGATGTCCACGAGGGAGGCGATGATCCCGATGGGCATGTGGGCGGGGTCCTCCACCCGGACGTAGGAGCAGGACCACACCCGGTCGTGGTCGGGTTCGGCCGGGGTCCGTCCGACGCGGCGCAGGTCGAGGACCGGCTCGCCGGTCTCCAGGACCCGGAGCATGGCGTCCTCCATGTCGCGGGCGTTGACCGTGGGGAGGATCTCGGCGAGGCGGCGGCCCACGTGGGCGGACTCGGGCAGCCCGTTCATGACTTCGAGGGCGGCGTTGACCTGGAGGAACCTCAGCTGGGTGTCGAGGATGGCGATGCCGACGGGCGAGCGGGCGAACAGGCCGTCCCAGACCGCCGAGGAGCCGCGGATGCGCCGGGCGGCGGGGGCCTCGGCGGCGAAGACCAGGACGGTGGCGGCGCCGTGCCCCTGCCGGTCGGCCACGGGCGAAGCCCAGATCTCCAGCTCCATCGGGTGCCCGTCGCGGTGCCAGGCGGTCACCGTTCCCATCACGCCCCGGCCGGTGGCCACGGTCTCCCACAGGGAGCGGCCCAGGCTGCGGTCGGATCCGGGGTGGAGGAGGTCGGCGATGTTGTGGCCGAGCATCTGCGGCGGCGCGTAGCCGAGCAGCTCCTGCGCGACCTGGTTCCAGCGCACGATCGTCCCCGTGGCGCTGGTGGCCACCAACGCCACCGGCAGGGAGCCCAGCCAGCCGCCGGCGGCCTGCGCCGCGCCGTCGATCAGGTCGTCGACCTGGATGTCCTCGTTCATCCGGCACGCACCCCACACACCCGCGCCCGCCCCGCCGGCCACCGTTCACCCGAACGGACCTGCGGGAGCCTCCGCTGTCCCCTCCATCGTCTGCCGCCCCGCACCGGGCCGCCTCCCGGCCCCGGCCGTCTGGTCCGCCCCGTGTACGGGACCACGGGGCGGCACGTCCGCGTCTGCCCGGGGGCGGTCCGGGCAAACGCGCCGGAGTAGCGTCGAAGAGGGGTGCAGAGGAGTGTGCGTCATGGGTGACAGGCAGCACGGCGAGAAGCAGGAGCGGAGTCGGAGCCCGGAGCAGGAGCGGGAGCGCCGGATCCGCGGGCGGTCGCCGAGTCCCGGGCAGCTGAGGACGGGCGGGCGGCCGCGCACCCCCGACGAGGTCGCGCACGAGCGGGGCCGGGAGGACGCGACGATGCGCGACGTGATGCGGGACCTGCGGGAGGAGGACCTGGACGACATGCGCGACGACCGCTGACGCGTGCGCGCGACTGCGGCCCGCGCAGGCGGGTAGGCGCCGGGTTCACAGCGAGGAGACCTTGATGGATCCGCTGACGATGGGCGTGGAAGAGGAGTACCTGCTGGTCGACAAGGTCAGCAGGCGGCCGGCCGACCGGGCGCCCGCCGTGATCGCGGCGGCCGCCGCCGAACTCGGCGAACAGGTCCAGTCGGAGTTCTTCGCCGCCCAGGTGGAGGTGTGCACCGTGCCGGTCGGCGACACGGCCGGGCTGCGGGCCGAGCTGGCCCGGCTGCGGCGCACCGCCGTGGCGGCCGCCGAGGAGTACGGGTGCCGGCTGGTGGCGACGGGCACCCCGGCGGTGCCGCCCGACCAGCCGCTGGCCGTCACCGACAGCGACCGCTACCGGCGCATGGCCCGCCACTTCGCCTCGCTCGTCGACCCGTACGACGGCCTGGTCTGCGGCTGCCACGTCCACCTCGGCACCATGGACCGGGCCACCGCCCTGGCCCTGTCCCACCGCATGCGCCCCTGGCTCCCGGTCCTGCAGTCCCTCACCGGGAACTCCCCCTTCGTCCTGGGCCGGGACACCGGCTTCGACAGCTGGCGGCACAAGAAGTTCTCCCGCTGGCCCACCGTCGGCCCGGCCCCCGTGATGCACGAGGCCCAGTACGAGGCGTACGTGGGCTCCCTCGTCGAGCACCACGTCCTGATGGACCGGCGGATGCTCTACTGGTACGCCCGCCCCTCCGAGCACGTGCCCACCCTGGAGATCCGCGTCGCCGACACCAACGCCGACGTGGACACGGTGGTCCTCGTGACCGCCCTCGTGCGCGGTCTCGCGCAGGGCCTGCTCGCGGAGGCCGAGCACCAGCAGCCGCCCCCGGAGGTCTCCGACCGGCGGCTGCGGGCGGCGCACGAGCTCGCCGCGGCGAACGGGCTGCACGGCTGGGGGCTCGACCCCTTCAGCGGCGAACGGCTCCCCGCGGGCACGCTGGTGGACCGCCTCCTGGCCCTCGCGGCCCCGGGGCTGGAGGCCACCGGGGACCTGGCCCTGGTGGAGGAGCTGCTGCGGCGGCTGCGGCACGAGGGCAGCGGAGCGGCCCGGCAGCGCGCCGCGCTGAGCCGGCACGGCCGCCTCACCGAGGTGGTCGACTCGCTCGCGGACATCACCGCGTCCGTGTAGCCCCGTACGGAGTACACGCGCGCGGAGCGGGCATGCGCCCGAGGGGCCGTCCCGTGTCACAGTGGAGGCGACGGCTCCGCTACGGGACTGGCCATGGACGAGACTGACAGAACGCTGGAACAGCTGCTCGCGGGCCTGATGGCGGTCCGCGACGGGAATCTGGACACCCGGCTCCCGGAGGACGCCGGCGGTCTGCCGGGGAACATCGCGGCCGTCTTCAACGGGATGGTCGCGCAGCTGTCCCTGGTGACCACCGAGGTGACCCGGGTGGCCCAGGAGGTCGGCGGCGAGGGCCGGCTCGGCGGGCAGGCGCGAGTGCCGCCGGTCGGGGGCGTGTGGCGCGAGCTCACCGACGGCGTCAACAGCATGGCCGACAACCTGACCTCGCAGGTGCGCAACATCTCCCAGGTGGCCACGGCCGTGGCCAGGGGCGACCTCACCCAGAAGATCAGGGTCGACGCGCGCGGGGAGATCCTGGAGCTGAAGGAGACCATCAACACGATGGTCGAGCGGCTGTCCTCGTTCGCGGAGGAGGTCACCCGGGTGGCCCGCGAGGTCGGCACGGAGGGCAACCTGGGCGGCCAGGCCACCGTCCACGGGGTCTCGGGCACCTGGATGGACCTCACGAACAACGTGAACTCGATGGCGGACAACCTCACCAACCAGGTCCGCAACATCGCGCAGGTCACCACGGCCGTCGCCGAGGGCGACCTCACCCGCAAGATCGACGTGGACGCCCGCGGGGAGATCCTGGAGCTGAAGACGACGATCAACACGATGGTCGACCAGCTGGGCTCTTTCGCGGCCGAGGTGACCCGGGTGGCGCGGGAGGTCGGCAGCGAGGGACGGCTCGGCGGGCAGGCCGAGGTGGCGGACGTCTCCGGCACCTGGCGCAGGCTCACCGAGAACGTCAACGAGCTCGCGGGCAACCTGACCCGCCAGGTCCGGGCGATCGCCGAGGTCACCAGCGCCGTGGCCCGCGGCGACCTGACCCGGACCGTCACCGTCGAGGCCCCCGGCGAGGTCGGGGCCCTCAAGGACAACATCAACTCCATGGTGGAGTCGCTGCGCGCCACCACCCGGGGCAACGAGGAGAAGGACTGGCTCAAGACCCAGCTCGCGCGGATCTCCGGCGGGATCCAGGGCCGTCGCGACCTGACCACGGTGGCCCGGCTGATCATGCGCGAGGTGCCGCCGCTGGTGCACGCGCAGTACGGCTGCTTCTTCCTGGCCCAGGAAGGCCCCGACGGCTCCGAGGGCTCCGAGGGCGCGGAGGGCGCCGACCGGGCCGAGGGCCAGGCCCCCCACCTGGTCGCGATCGCCTCGTACGGGCTTCCCGACGACCCCGCGGCGGCCCCCCGCCGCTTCCGCGTCGGCCAGTCCCTGGTCGGGCAGGCCGCCGCCGACCACCGGGTGGTCGTGGTGGACGAGCTGCCGCCCGGGTACGCGCCGGTCCTCACCGGGACGGGCTCGGCCGACCCCTCCACCCTGATCGTGCTGCCCATCGTCTTCGAAGGGCAGGTGCTCGGGGCCCTGGAGCTGGCGTCCCTGCGCCCGTTCGCCCCGCTGCACCGCGACTTCCTGGAGCAGTTCACCGAGCTCCTGGGCGTCAACGTGAGCTCCCTGACCGCCAACGCCCGCACCGACGAGCTGCTGGAGCGCTCCCAGCTGCTGACGGCCGAGCTCAGCGCCCGGTCCGGCGAACTCCAGGCCCGCCAGCGCGAACTCCAGCGCAGCAACGCCGAGCTCCAGGACAAGGCGGCGCTGCTGGCCGACCGCAACCGGGACATCGAGCGCAAGAACCACCAGATCGAGCAGGCCCGCCAGGAACTGGAGGAGCGTGCACGGGAGCTGGCCCGGGCCTCCCTGTACAAGTCGGAGTTCCTGGCCAACATGAGCCACGAGCTGCGGACCCCGCTCAACAGCCTGCTGATCCTCGCCCAGCTCCTCGCCCAGAACCCCCAGGGCAATCTGACGGAGAAGCAGGCCGACTACGCGACCGTCATCCACTCGGCCGGCTCCGACCTGCTCCAGCTCATCAACGACATCCTCGACCTGTCGAAGGTCGAGGCCGGTCGGATGGACGTGCACCCGGAGCCGGTCCCGCTGCACCGCGTCCTGGACTACGTGGACGTCACCTTCCGGCCCGTCGCGGACGAGCGGGGCCTGGAGTTCACCGTCAGCGCGGCTCCGTCGGCGGGCGAGGGGCTGGTCACCGACGAGAGCAGGCTGCGCCAGGTGCTGCGCAACCTGGTCTCGAACGCCCTGAAGTTCACCCGGACCGGCGGGGTCTCCCTGCGCGTCCAGCACGCCGACGCGCAGGAGGTGCCCGCTCCGCTGGGCGGCGCCGGCCCCGTTCTCGCCTTCCGGGTCGTCGACACCGGCATCCCCGGCGAACAGCTGGAGTCCGTGTTCGACGCCTTCCAGCAGGGCGACAGCGGCGCCGACCGGGCGTACGGCGGGACCGGGCTGGGCCTGTCCATCAGCCGCGAGGTCTCCAAGCTGCTCGGCGGGACGATCACCGTGGAGAGCACGATGGGCCAGGGCAGCTGCTTCACCCTCTACCTGCCGGAGCACGACGGCAGGGAGCGGGCGGCGCAGGCCCCGGGCGCGGGGGACGAGGAGCGGGAGGGCGCCGTCGGCGCCCCCTCCCTGGCCGCGCCGGTGGACGACGAGGGGCTGCGGGACCGGACGGTGCTGCTGGTCGACGACGACCCGCGCAACGTCTACGCGCTCACGGAGGTGCTCAAGTCGGCGGGGATGCAGGTGCTGACCGCCGACAACGGCGAGGCCGGGATCAGGCTGCTGGCCGCGCACCCGGAGGTCGACCTGGTCGTGATGGACCTGATGATGGCCGGCCTCGACGGCTACGCCACCACCCGGGCCATCCGCGCGATGCCCCGGCTGGCCCGGCTGCCCGTGGTGGTGGTGACCGCGAAGGCGATGCCGGGCGACCGGACGGAGGCCCTGGCCGCCGGGGCGTCCGACTACGTGGTCAAGCCCGTCGCCCCCGATCGGCTGCTCACCGCCCTGCGCACCTGGCTGGCACCCCGCTGAGGGGCCGTCATGGGCATGCCCGAGAGCGGACTCTCCTCGGCCGTCGCCGATCTGACGGCCGAGGTGGCGGCGCTGCACGCCGACCGGGCCCGGCGCAGCCTCATGGACCTCGCCTGCGGGGTGCTCATGGGCCGGCTGGCCCTCTCCCCCGCCGAGGCCGCCGACCACCTCCTGAAGCTGGCCGTGGCGACCGGGCTGAGCGCCACCGACCTCGCGGCGGACATCGTCAACGGGGCCGCCGGCCCGGACGCCGGCCGCGACGCGGGGCCGGACCCCGACGCCCCGCCGGCGCCGGAGGCCCGGCGGATCCGCCGGAGCACGACCGCCGTGCTGACCTCCGAGAGCGCCGACGCCGCGGCATCGGCCCTGCTGGACGGCGGCCTGCGGCGGCTCGGCGTCGACTCCGTGTACCTGTGGCGGCGTACGGAGACCGACTGCCTGGAGCTGACCGGGCAGGCCGGGGCGAGCCCGCTGGAGGCCGGTCACTGGCGCTGGGTCCCTCCCGAGACGGGCGGGCCGCTGCACCGCGCGCTCGCGGTCGGCCTGCCCGCGTGGTTCCCCGACGGCCCCGGCGCGGAGGGCCGGCTGCCCGGCCCGGCCGCCGAGGCGGCCCGGGGGGTGGTCCCGCTGGAGCGCGCCGGGCGGACGGTGGGCCTGGCCCTGGTCGTGTGGCCCGGCACCCGGGCCCTGGAGGGCGCCGTGCGCTCGACGGTCACGGCCCTGTGCCGCCCGGCCGGGCAGGTCCTGGACCGCGGCGGCTGCGGCCCGGGGCCGGCGCCCCGGCTCACCACGGTCCTCGCCGAGCTCGTCCTGCCGGCGATGGTCGTCGGCGTGGAGGTCCCGGCCGGGGGCCGGCCGGCCGTCGGCTTCGGGCGGGCCCACACCGTGGACTACGTCAATCCGGCCGCGATGCGCGCCCTGGGCCCCGTCCCCGCGCCCGTCGGGCGGCCCGTCGCCCAGCTCTTCCCCGCCGTCTACGAGGAGCTGGTCGGCCTGATCGCGCGGGCCGGCGCCACCGGGGCCCCGCAGTACGCTCCCGCTCTGCCGGGCGCGCCCTCGAACGCGCGCACGAAGCCCGGGGAGGCCGCCGAGCCCGTGATGGCCGAGGTCCGGGTGCTGCCCCTGGGCGGCGGGCGCGCCGCGGTGCTGTGGCGGGCCGACGACCTGCGCGGCGCGCCGGTGACGCGGGCGCTGGCACGGCTGGACCAGCTGGCCGTCTTCGAGGAGGACCTCGTCACGGGCGCCACCGTGTGGAGCACGCACGCGTACCCGGTGTTCGGCCTGCACCCGGAGGACCGGCCGGTGCCGCTGCGGGCCCTTGGACCGCGGCTGCACGCGGAGGACGCGGCGCGGCTGGACGGCCTGCTCGCCTCGCTCACCGACCGGCACGAGGGCGGACAGGTCCTGGTCCGCGTGGCGCGGCCGGGCGGCGGGGTGCGCCGGGTCCGCGTGACGGCCGAGCCGGTGCTCACGGGCAGCGCGCTGACCGGGCTCGTCGGCGTGTTCCAGGACGTCTCGGCGCAGCACCACACGGAGATCGCGCTCACCGCGACGTACGACCAGCTGTCCGCCGCCCGGACCGAGGCCGAGCTGCGCGACCACCTGGTGCTGGGGCTCCAGCACGCCATCGTGCCCGAGGCGCCGTCGCTGGAGACCCCGCCCGGGCTGCGGGTGGCGGCCCGCTACCGGCCCGCGGCCGTGGAGTACCGGGTGGGCGGCGACTGGTACGACGTGCAGTCGCTGCCCGGCGGGAAGGTGCTGGTCACGGTGGGGGACATCGCCGGGCACGGCATCGGCTCGGCCACCGCCATGATCGCCCTGCGCGGGGCGCTGCACGGCCTGGCCTTCACGGGGAACCCCCCGGGGCGGCTGATGGAGTGGCTCAACGAGGTGGCCCTGCGCACGCCCGGGCTGCCCACGGCGACGGCGGTGTGCGCCCTGTTCGACCCAGCCGACCGCTCGCTGAGCTGGTCGGGGGCCGGTCACCCCCCGGTGCTGCTGCTGCGCGGCGGGCGCGCCCGGTTCCTCCAGGGCGCGCACAACATCCTGCTCGGCGCGCTGCCGGGGGCCGGGTACTCCGAGACGGCCACCGAGCTGCGCTCCGGGGACACCCTGCTGCTGTACACGGACGGGTTCATCGAGCGTCGGCACCTGGGGCTGGACGAGAGCCTGGAGGCGCTGCGGAGGGCGGCCGAGCGGCTGCGTCCCGGTCCGGCGGAGGAGCTCGCGGACCGGCTGATGGCGGCCGTCCTCGGGGACACCGACGACGACACCAGCCTGGTGGTGGTGCGGGTCACCTGAGCCACCCTGAGGACAAAAGGGTCATCACTCATGGAACGGGTATTAATCATGTGACAGTCGACACGGGCCGGAGGTCCGTTCCATGACCCGAATCCAGCAGACCCGCACCCGCACCACCCGCCGCGGCGCCCCGCCGCAGGAGCCCCCGGGGGTTCCCGAGGAGCCCGTGGCGGACCTCCTCGCCGAGCCCCTCAAGGCCAGCACCGCCGACGCCCGGACCCTCTCGCGGGACCTGTTCCGCCGGCTGGGCGCACTGGAGGAGGGCACGCCCGAGTACGCGTACGTGCGCAACACCCTCGTCGAGCTGAACCTCAGCCTCGTCAAGTACGCCGCCCGCCGCTTCCGCGGCCGCAGCGAGCCCTTCGAGGACATCGTGCAGGTCGGCACGATCGGCCTGATCAAGGCCATCAACCGGTACGACGTGAGCCGCGGGGTGGAGTTCACCACCTTCGCGCTGCCCACCGTCACCGGCGAGATCAAGCGCTTCTTCCGCGACACCAGCTGGGCCGTGAAGGTGCCGCGCCGGCTCCAGGAGCTCCGCCTCAACCTGGCCAAGACCTCCGACGAGCTGGAGCAGGACCTGGGCCGGGCCGCCACCGACGCCGAGCTGGCCGACCGGCTCGGGCTGACCGGGGACGAGCTGGCGGAGGGCCGCCGGGCCGCCCGGGTGTACGCCTCGCGCTCCCTCGACGCGCCGGCCCAGGAGGACGGCGACTCCGGCAGCGCGCAGCGCCCGCTGGGCGAGGAGGAGCCGGTCTACGAGCGCATCGAATGCCTGGAGTCCCTCAAGCCGCTGCTGGCCGAGCTCCCCGAGCGGGACCGGGAGATCCTGTCCCTGCGCTTCGGCCAGGAGCTCACGCAGTCGCAGATCGGCGAACGCCTCGGCATCTCGCAGATGCACGTGTCCCGGCTGCTGACCCGCACCCTCGCGGCCCTGCGGACGGGCCTGCTGACGGACGACCCGCCGCCGGAGCCGGAACCCGCCGCTCAGACCAGCTCGGGCTGCACCTCGCGCCGCGGCTGCGGCAGGGTCACCGGCGGGGCCTCGCGGTCCCACCTCCCGGTGGTCCGTACGTAGCCGTAGACCACCGAGGCCGTCGCCAGGACGAGCAGCGGCCCGGACAGCCACGGGAGCGCGGCCAGCTCCTGCGACAGGAAGCGGTACGAGAGCAGCAGCGCGGTGAAGACGGCCGCGCCGTAGCCCGCCAGCAGCATCCCCCGCCGGTCCCGGCCGCGGTCGTAGGCGCGCAGCGCCGTCTCGATCGTGACCGTGAAGACCACGCCGGCGAGGATGTCCGCGCCGTAGTGGTAGCCGAAGCCCAGCGTCGCCCCGAGGGTGGCGACCAGCCAGAAGGCCCCGAGCCAGCGCAGCGCCCGCGGGCCCTTGCGGGAGTGGATGAAGATCGCGGTGGCCCACGCCGTGTGCAGGCTCGGCATGCAGTTGCGCGGGGTGAACCCGTCGAACGGCATCGCCTGCGGGGTGCCGAGCGGCGGGGGCGTGTTCGGCCAGAGGTCCGCGAGGGCCCACTGGCCGCCGTCGGCGCCGTAGGCGAGGATCGGCCCGACCACCGGGAAGACCATGTAGACGGCCGGTCCGAGCAGCCCGATCACCAGGAAGGTGCGCACCAGGTGGTGGACCGGGAAGCGGCGCTCTGCGGCCACGTTGCGCAGCTGGTACAGGGCGACCACGACCGCGCCCACCGCGAGCTGGATGTAGACCCATTCCAGGACGTGGGCGCCGACCGCGCCGGTGGCCTCCACGATCCGCCCGGCCACCCACGACGGGTTGCCGAGCGCGTGGTCGGCGGTCGCCACGTACTGGTCGAGCACCATCGGGCGGGTCTTCGCGGTGATGTCGAGCCAGGTGTAGCCGGTCTTGCGGCCCGCGACCAGCAGCAGGGCGAGCCCGACGCCCTTGAGCAGCAGGACCCGCTCCCGGCCGGTGCGGCGCGTGACGGCGATGACGGCGCAGGCCAGGGTGACGATCAGCGCGCCGTTGCCGAACATCGTCGGGGTGCCGGCCGCCCAGCGCCCGAGCCAGAAGAGCAGGTCGATGCCGACCGCGGCGCCGACGGCGGCGAACCGCTGCCGCCAGGGCAGCGCCACGAGCATCAGCGTCATGGCGGCGTAGAGCACCGTCCCCGAGCGGGGCGGGAAGAACACCTCGCGCGCCTGGGTGGCGATCGGGCCCGGCTTGCCGTAGTGGCGCGAGGCGATCTCCAGGGCGACGAGGAATCCCAGGCCCACCACGGCGGCGGCAGCCCACAGCACCACCCGGGTCCGGCTCCGGGGCTCCTGCCCGTCTCCCCCGTCTGTTCCTGAAACCGCTCGCGATATCGCAGATATCAATTCTTCAGCCGATGTTCATGTTTCAACTTGGTCTTGGTCGGTCCGAACATGCTAGTCCCCCGAACGGCGGCGCCGGTGCCGGTGCTGCCACAGGCCGCCGGTCAGGAGGGCCGCGCCGATCACCACGAGGGCCGCCACCGGCCAGGTGCTCCCGGCCATCCGGAGGTCGCCGACGTCGACGGCGGCCACCAGGAACACCGGAACCACCACGAACATCAGGGCCCGGGCGACGGCGGCCAGCATGCCGGGCTCCAGACGGGAGCCGGAGCCCCGCTGCCGCGGTGGCGGCGGGGCGTCGGTGAGGTAGTACGCGGCGGCCCGGCCCAGGACCTGGCGGGTCGACCTGCGGTAGGAGACCGCCATGTAGGGCAGCCACACCAGCGGGACCACCGTTCCCACCAGGAAGGTCACCCCCAGGAGGGTCCAGCGGCCCACCGCGCCGAGCCGCTCGCGGGCGGTCGGGCGGCCGTCCCGGGGGCGGGGCGGCATCAGCCCGAGGAGCTTGGCCATGCGCAGCGTCAGGGCGGTCAGGGCGGCGAACCCGCGGCGCCGCGGGAGGTCCTCGGGCGGCTCCGGCGGCCCGTCGCCGGCGCCCTCCCGCCCGGCGAGGGCCCGCTCCGCGGTGTCCTCGTCCGCGTAGACCCCTTGCAGCACCAGGAGCTCGGCGGCCCGCCGCGGCGCCGTGGGGTCGCGTCCGGCCACCGCGGCCAGCTCCAGCGTCGTTCGAGCCTGGCTCAGCAGCGCCGCGCAGAACGCGACCGGGATGAAGAGGAGGAACGGGCCGCCGACGAAGGCGCCCTCGGCGACCGTCCTGCGGATGCCGCGGGCGACCGCCTCGGCGCCGAGCGCGCCGGCGTCCGCGTCGGGCCGCTCGGCGCGCAGCCGGGCCACGCTCCGTGCGGCACGCGGTCCCGAGTGCCGCAGGGCGAAGCCGGCGAGCAGTTCGGGCATCCGGTCCGGCCTGCGCACGATCGCGCGCAGGAGGACCTCGGGCGCCCCCTCGGGGGTGTCGGGGGTGGCCGCCATACCGCGCCTCCTCGGCGCCGTCGGGGTCAGTGGGACGCGAGGACCTTCGTCCCCTTCGTCTCCGTCGTCCGCCTCCGTCGGTCCGTCGCCCCGGGGTCCGGGGCGACGGACCGACGGACCGGTTCCACGCTCCCCCGTGCGCCGGCCCGTCCGCATCACCCGCCGCGGGTGGGGTGGCCGGCCTCCCGGCCGGGGTGCGCCCCGTCGCCCGGGGCGGCCGCGAGGACGCCGAGCAGGGCCAGGACGAGGACCACGATCCCGAAGACGACGGCCACGACGGCGGGCGTCGGATGGTTCCAGAGCAGCAGGGTCACGGCTCCGGCCGCGATCACCACGCCGGTCGTCCACGACCGGTGCCCGTCCAGCCACCGCCCCGTGGAACCGGTCCGTACGCCGAGCCGCTCCAGGTAGCGGCCTCCGGCACCGGTGGCCCGGCCCGCCTCGGTGCGCACGACGCGGGCGCCGCGCCCCGGGCCGTACAGGTACGCGGCCAGCAGGGTGACCACGGCGACGACGATGAGCGTGCGGGCGCTCTCGCGCAGGAAGCGCACCATCGTGTCGTAGATGACGGCGGCGGCGTCGGGCGGCAGGGTCTCCGGCGGCACGGAGTCCAGGTAGATCCGCCGGGCCACGGCCAGGGCGACGAGCAGCACGCCCATCATCACGCCCACGCCGATGGCGGTGGCCATCAGCCACACGCGGTGGGCGGGGGCGCACCAGATGGCGAGGGCCGCCAGGGCGAGGGCCACCACGGGCAGCCAGACGCCCACGACGTTCAGCAGCCGCATGGCGTCCTGCGCCTTGTTCAGCTTGTCGACCTTGAGCAGCGGGATCTGCTTGTCCACCTCGGGGATCGCCGACGCCTTCTCGAACCCGGCGTCGGTGAGCCGCTGCTTGAGCTGGTCGGTGAGCGTGCCGAGGTCGAGGACGATCGTGTCGCCCTTGGACGCGACGGCGCTGGAGCCCTCGCCGGTCAGCACGTTGACCACGGCGGCCTGGGCCCGCCGGTTGGCCTCGGTCCAGACGGTCTCGAACTGGTCGCTCGCCACCACCTTGGCCACGACGGCGTGGACCGCCGAGGTGATGGCGCTCTTCAGCGGGCCCTCCAGGGCCTGCGACTTCTCCACGACCAGGGGCGGTGCGTCGGCCTGCTTCAGGGCCCGGCCCAGTGCCTCGGTGATGGCCTTGACGTCGACGTTGGCCACCACGCGGGCGGTCAGCTTGTCGTTGACCGCGTTCTGCACGGCGGGCTCGTCGGCGAGGGGGGCCACCGTCTGCACGTACCGGTCCGTGTCGGTGATCGTGTCGTCCACCCAGGCCGACACGACCGCGACCGGGGACAGCAGGAGCGCGAGCAGCAGCAGGACCGAGGCCCCCGCGTAGCGCAGGCGCCGGTGGCGCACCGAGGCGGCCTTGCGCAGCCGCTCGTACTCCGCGTGCTCCTCCGCGCTGAGCGGGGGGTGGGGCCCTTCGGGGCCGGAGGGGACCGGGGCAGTCGGGTCCATGTTCGTCCTCCCAGTTCTCGGTGCCCGCCGCCGCGGCCCGCGGGCGGTCGGTCAGCCCTCGGCCGTGGCTACGCGGCCGGTTCGGGCGGCTTCGAGGAACGCGTCGTAGTCGTGCAGGTTCTGTTCGGCGTACGCCTCGGCGTAGGCGGCGACCGCCCGGTCGAAGGTGTCGGCCATGCCGAGGTAGCCGGCGATGGCGACGGGGTCGCCGGACCGGGCGTGGCCCCGGGCGAGGGAGAAGCCGCAGGCCCGGGCGAACAGGCTGAGGCCCTCCGGGCGCAGCGTCTCGGCGGGGATGGAGCCCTTCCAGTCGAGCAGCTGGCGGACGTAGAAGTCGCGCTCCGCGCCGTCGATGCCGGTGACCCGCATCCACCCGAGGAAGATGTCGCTGGCGGCCTGCATCAGCCGCTGCCCCGTCACCACGCGCCGGCCCTGGCTCCCGTAGTCCGCGGGGGCCGTGTAGGGGGCGAGGACGGAGTCCTGCGCCTCCTTCGCCTGGAGCAGGAGCGGGTCGTCCTCGTCCCGGCCGGTCAGCAGGACGATCCAGCAGCGCGTGCCGACGCTGCCGACCCCGACGACCTTGCGGGCGACGTCGACCAGGCGGAAGCGCGCGAGCAGCTCGCGGCGTTCGGGTGACAGGCTCTGCGCGTAGGCCTCTACGAGCCCCCGCACGGCGGTGTCCTGGTCCGCGCGGCCGCCGTCGCCCAGCAGGTGGGACAGGGGCACGACCAGGGGCGGGGCGGGGGCGATGCGCAGCTCCCCGCCGACGCGGTGGGTGAGTTTGGCGAGGGCCTGGAGGTGGTCCCTGCCGCGGGCCTTGGCCAGGGTCCGGTCCGTGCGGCGCAGCGCGCGGTCGCCGCCCTGGGCGGCGATCAGGCGGAGCTCTTCGGAGTCGTCCTGGGCGTACCAGATGTCCAGGACGCGCATCTCGGCGAGCCGCCGCATCCGGCGCCGGTAGGCCGACACGGCCTCGGCCACGACGGCGGCCCGGTCCTGGGGGGCGAACCCGTTCTCGCGGCCGGCGACGGCGAGGCTCGCCGCGAGCCGCTTGACGTCCCATTCGAAGGGGCCGGGGTAGGTCTCGTCGAAGTCGTTGACGTCGAAGACGAGGGAGCGCTCGGGCGAGGCGAAGAGGCCGAAGTTCATGACGTGGGCGTCCCCGCACAGTTGGACGGTGAGGCCCGTGTGGGGTGCGCGCCCGAGGTCCGCGGCCATGACGGCCGCGGCGCCCCGATAGAAGTGGAAGGGCGACTTCAGCATCCGCCCGTGCCGGATGGGCACCAGTTCCGGCACCCGTGACCCGGCCTGCGCCAGCAGGACCTCGACGGGGTCGGGCCGGTCGGGCCCCGGGTCGAACCAGGCCTGCCCGGACCGCGGTACGCCCGCCCGCGCCCGCTTGCCGCGCTCGGCGCGTTCGGCCGGTGTGGGGGCGTCGCCCGGGGCGACTGGGAACGTGGTCACGGTGCTCCCGCCTCCTGCCTGCGTGGGTCCTGGGCGGCCCTGCCCGGTCAGTCGGGCAGGCGCCGCATCTCCTCGACGTGCAGTCCCAGGTCCCGGAACCGTCCGAGCAGGCCGTAGAGGTGTGCCTCGTCCGTCACGGTGCCGAAGAAGAGGGTCTGACGGGCCGCCGGGAACTCCCGGAGCTCCGGGAAGGCATGGGAGACCGGCTCGGATACGCGGCCCGTGATCCGAAATTCGTAGCGCATGGGCAGCCGTCCCTCTCTCCCAGTCGCCGCAGCCCGGTCGGGCCCGCCACGTCCATCGTGGCCGCCGGCCCGCTGCGGCACCTCACCCGTGGCAGGTGAGGAACGGCCGCGCGGGTGTCGGCGGGGTCACAGCATGTGCAGTTCGCGGGCGCGTTCCACCGCGTCGCGCCGGCGGGAGACGCACAGCTTGCGGTAGATCCCGCGCAGGTGGGTCTTGACGGTGTTGACGGACAGCTGGAGCTCGGCGGCCACCTCGTCGGTGGACATCATCCGGGCCACCTGCTGGAGCACCTCCCGCTCCCGGGGGCTCAGTTCCTCGACCACCGGGCGGTCGGCGGGGGCGTGCGGGGTGCCGAGCCACGCGTAGGAGCCGCTGCGCCCGTCGAGGCCGGCGGCCAGGTGCCGCACCCAGGGGCCGGCCTCCGTGAACGGCCGCCTGAGCCCCTCGGGGCGTGCGGTGTCGAGGGCCTGGACGAGCAGGTCGCGCGCCGTGTCCTCGTGGCCGTCGAGGAGCGCCTGGTGGGCGCGGAGCAGGAGCAGGCGGACCCGGTCGGGCACGGTCGCCGCGCCGGACTCCTCCGCGGTCTCGATCAGTTGCAGGGCCTGTACGGGGTGGTCGGCGGCGGCGCGGACCTGGGCCAGGGCCACCGTGTGCGAGGGCGGGGCGTCGTCCGCGCCGACGTGGTCGAGGGCGGTGGCCGCCGCGTCGACGTCCCCCCGGGCCAGGGCCGCGGTGGCGTGGGCGACGGCCAGGCGCGCGGCCGGTCCGGGCGAGGCGGCGGCCGCGCCGTCGAGGTGGCCGTCGAGGTGGGTGCGGGCGGCGTCCCAGCCGCCCCGGGCGATCTCCAGCTGGGCCCGGAGCACCGACCGCTCGACGAGCAGGTCGGGGTCGCGCCGGGTGTCGGGGAGCAGGTCCGCCCGGTCGAGGTGCCCGGCCGCCGCGGCGAGTTCCTCCCGTTCGAGGGCCACGGCGGCGAGCGCCAGGCCCGCCGCGCCGGAGCGGTGCGACTCCGGGATGCCGTGCTGGTCGGCGAGGGCCAGGGAGGCGGCGCCGTGCTCCTCGGCGCGGGTCAGTTCCCCGGCGGCGGCGTCGGCCAGGGCCAGCCGCCCCAGGCAGCGGTGGCGCAGCAGGACCGCGGCGTCCCCGCAGCAGGCCCGGACCGCCTCTTCGAGGAGCTCCCGGGCGGGCTGGAGGCGGCCGCCGCGCAGGCGGGCGCAGGCCTGGCCGTACAGGCGCAGGGGCTCCAGCTCGGGGTGGCGGGCGCGTTCCTCGGGCGGTACGCGCGCCAGGAGCCCGGCCACCCGGTGCGCCTGCTCGTCGGCGGCGCCGGGGGCGGACAGCAGCCGCAGCAGGGCGGCGGTGAGCCCGTCGGCCGGCTCGGCCTCCAGGGCGGCGCCGCCGGGTGCCTCCTCGGCGCGTTCGAGCCGGGAGCGGCAGCCCTCGACGTCCTGGCGGGCCATGCAGCAGGCGGCGGCGACGAGGGCCGCCCTGGCCCCGGGTACGTCCTCGGGCATCCGGGCGAGGGCGTCGGCGGAGGGGGAGGCGCCGGAGCCGGCGAGGAGGGGGACGACCAGCAGGTGCTGGACGGTCTGGGCGGCGGCGAAGCTCCAGTCGCCGCCCGCGACGGCCTCCTCCACGGCCTCGGCACTGCGGCCCTGTTCGGCGTACCAGCGGGCGGCGCGGCGGTGCAGCAGGGGTTCCAGCTCGGGCTGCCTGCTGCGCAGGTGGGCCCGCAGGACCTCGGCGAACAGGGGGTGGAAGCGGTACCACCGGGTGCCGGGGAGCGGTTCCACGAACGCGTGGCAGCGGGCCAGGTCCTGGAGGATGCGGCCGGAGTCGGTCCGGCCGGTGAGGGCCGCGGCGAGGTCGGGGTGGACCCGGTTCAGGATGCCCGTGCGCAGCAGCAGTTCGCGGGCCGGCTCGGGCTGGGCGGCGAGGACCTCGGTGAGGAGGTAGTCGGAGACCGCCTGCTCGGAGGCGGTGAAGGAGCGGGCGAAGGCGGCGGGGTCCTCGGAGCGCGCCATGGCGAGCGCGCACAGGCGCAGCCCCGCGGCCCAGCCCTCGGTGTGCTCCAGGAGGAGGTCCACGAGGTCGTCGTCGGGGGCGGCCCCCTGGCCGCGCAGCAGTTGGACCGCCTCGCTGCGGGTGAACGCCAGGTCGTGCTCGCGGATCTCGTGGACGCGGTCCTCGGCGCGGTAGCGGTGCAGCGGCAGCGGCGGGTCCTCCCGGCTGATGAGGACCAGCCGCAGGGCCGGGCCGGCGTGCTCGGAGACGAACCGCAGGCCGTCGGGGACGGCGCTGCCCGGGGCCTTGTCGAGCCCGTCGACGACCAGCACGAGCGGGGCGGGGGCGACTTCGAGCGCGGAGGCGAGGCGGACCAGCAGCGAGCGGTCGACGTCGTCCGCGCAGACGGGTGTGCCGAGGTCGTCCTCGGCCAGCGCGCCGGAGCGCCGGAGCCCTTCGACGACGTAGGCCCAGAAGACGCCCGGGGTGTCGTCCTCGTCGAGGGTCACCCAGACCACCGGGTCGGCGGCGGACGCGGACCGGGCCCAGGAGGCGGCCAGGGCGGTCTTGCCGACCCCGGGCGCTCCGGTGATCAGCGTCAGCGGCCCCCGGGTGCCCAGGGCGAGCCGGTTCAGCAGCCGCGGCCGGCGCACCAGGCCGGGGGCGTGGAAGGGCACGGAGAGCTTGGCGGCCAGCAAGGGGTCGCCGGTCAGAGGCACGGTCATGAGGTCATACCCCCGGTGGGGCGGCTCGTCATGGCCCGGGCCTTCCTCCGGCCCCTGGTGTCCGTGTCCGCGCCCCGCCGCCGGAGCCGCTGCCGAGCGGTGGCGGGGCTCCGAGCAGTGCCCCTCCATGGTCACGTCCCGCCGTCTTGATCGCACGCCGCGCGCATCGCCCGGGCCGGGCGATGCGCACCGGCCCGGCGCGGGGGCCAATGGAGGGGTCGTGGTGTCCCGCGGAGTGGAGGTGGGCTGCGTGAGCATGCACGCCAAGGCCCGGTTGGCGCTGCTGGCGGGCGCGGCGGCGCTGGTCGTCATGCTGGTCTTCGCCGGACTGCGCGGCATCGTCCTGGTGGCGGTGGGACTGGCCGGGATGGCCGTCACGGCGGCGTCCCTGTGGCTGTTCCTGGCCCACCGCGGGCCGGTCCGCTGGATGGCCCTGGCCCTCGCCGTGGCGTCGCCCGCCGCCGTGATCGCCTCGTACGTGCGCGCGGAGCTGCTGTGGGTGGCGATGTGCGCGGTGGCCCTGTGGGGGCTGGCCGTGGCGGCGGGGCGGTCGGCCCTGGCCGACGAGGGCCGGTCCCGCATGCCCGGGCGTCCGGCGCGGCCGCCCCGGCACCCCTTCCTGATCATGAACCCGCGTTCGGGTGGCGGGAAGGTCGGCGCCTTCCGCCTCCGTGAGAAGGCCGAGGCGCTCGGCGCCGAGGTGGTGCTGCTCGACCCCGACCGCCACGAGGACGTCGCCGAGCTCGCGCGCCGCGCGGTGGACCGCGGCGCCGATCTCGTCGGGGTCGCCGGGGGCGACGGCACCCAGGCCCTGGTCGCCGCCGTCGCCGCCGAGCGGGGGGTGCCGTTCCTGGTCATCAGCGCCGGCACCCGCAACCACTTCGCGATGGACCTCGGCCTGGACCGGCGCGACCCGTCGACCTGCCTGGACGCCCTCGCCGACGGCGTCGAGCTGCGGGTGGACCTCGGCCGTGTCGGCGACCGCGCCTTCGTCAACAACGCCTCCTTCGGCACCTACGCCGAGGTGGTCCAGAGCCCGGAGTACCGCGACGACAAGATCCGTACGACGCTGGGCCTGCTGCCGGACCTGCTGGCGCACCACACCGGCCCCCGGCTGACGGTGCGGGCCGGGGAGACCGCGGTCGAGGCCCCGCAGGCCGTCCTGGTCAGCAACAACCCCTACGGGACCGGCGACACGGCGGGGCTGGGCCGGCGCAGCCGGCTCGACACGGGCGTCCTCGGCGTCCTCGCGATCAAGGTGAACAACGCCGCCCAGGCCGCGGGCGTCCTGCGCGGCGCCCGCTCCACGGGGCTGACCTCGCTGACCGCGCACGAGGTGGAGGTGGATTCGGACGCGCCCGAGGTGCGCGTCGGCATCGACGGCGAGGCGATCATGCTGCCGGCCCCCGTGCGCTGCCGCGTCGAGCCCGGCGCGCTGCGCGTCGTCGTACCGAGGCACCGGCCGGGGAACCGCGCCGGGGTCCCGATGGACTGGGCCGGTGTGCGCCGGCTGGCCCTGACGATGGGACGGGCGGCGGGCCGCCGCCCGTCGGAGCCGCCCGCCGGGCCCGGGGGCGCCGCCCGGACGGCGGCCGGTGCGGCCGTGGCCCACGGGCGGCACTGGCACTGGCACCGCTCGCCCGACCGGCCGCCCGTCGACTACATGGGCGCCGTCTACGGGTCGATGCTGGCCGCCTCCGTCATCGTCGGCGCCGGCGTGCCGGGCGGGCCCTACCCGCGGGCGGAGCTGGCTGTGCTGCTGCTGTGCACGGGCCTGGTGTTCTGGGCCGCGCACGTCTACGCGCACCTGTTCGGCATCTCGCTGACCAACGGTCACCTGACCTGGCGCGAGTTCCGGACGGTCTGCAAGGACGAGCGGTCCATCGTCGAGGCCGCGGTGCCGCCCGCCGCCGCCCTGGCCCTCGGCCCGGTGTTCGGGCTGGACCTCAAGGGGACGGTGTGGCTGGCGCTCGGGGTGGCCCTGTGCGGCCAGATCGGGTGGGCCGTCGCCGGATCGGTGCGCACGGGGGCGCCGCGCCGGCTGGTCGCCGTGTCCGCGGTGGTCAACCTGGTGCTGGGCGCCGTCATCGTGGCCGCCAAGTCGGCCCTGTCGCACTGAGGGACGGCGGGGGCGCCCATCCGTGTGCACACCCGGGCCCGCGGCACCGCATGCCCGTGATCGGGTGCGGTGTGGTCCATGCTGTCCCCCAGGACGGGTGAGGGTCGGGCAGGGCAGGAGGCAGCGATGGACGCGACGGGCTCTGCCCCCGAGGGCACTCCGCCCGCCGGGACCGCGGCGTCCCGGGGCGTCCGACCGGGCCGGGCGGCACTGGTCGTGGCCCTGCGGTGCCTGACCACGATCACGATCCTCGTCACCGCGTACTTCGTGCTGCCCTTCACCCGGCGCGACGTCGACGTCACCAACCTCGTCCTCGGCCTGAGCGCCGTCACGGCCGTCTTCGCCCTGCAGATCCGGTCGATCACCCGCTCCGACCACCCCCGGCTGCGGGCGGTCGAGGCGCTCACGACCACGATGCCGCTGTTCCTGCTGCTGTACGCGGCGACCTACTTCGTCATCGAGGAGTCGGCGCCGGGGAGCTTCAGCGAATCCCTCACCCGCACCGACGCCCTGTACTTCACGCTCACGGTCTTCAGCACCGTCGGCTTCGGGGACATCGTGGCCCGCACGGAGCCCGCGCGGGTCCTGGTGATGACGCAGATGGTGGTCAACATCCTGGCCGTCGGCGTGGCCACGCGGATCCTGTTCGGCGCGGTGGAGGCGGCCGTCCGGCGCCAGACCTCCGGCACCCGGGATCCGGGCTAGCGGGCCGGGGCGCCCGGGCCGCGCCGGCCTCGAATCACCCGTCACGGGTGAAGGCACCGTCACCCCGCGCACCGATCCTGAAGGCGATCGGCGGGGGCCGCCCCGCCCGCACATCGCTGTGCTGGATGAAGGAGGCGCACGATGGAGAGCCAGCTCCTCGCCTACGACTACCCCCTGCTGGGGGCGTTCTGGACGGTCCTGTGGATCTTCCTGTGGGTGCTGTGGTTCATGTTGCTGTTCCGCATCATCATCGACATCTTCCGTGATGACGGGATGGGCGGATGGGGAAAGGCCGGCTGGCTGATCTTCGTGGTGTTCCTGCCCTTCCTCGGCGTCCTGGTGTACATCATCGCCCGGGGCAAGGGCATGGGGCAGCGCGAGATCAAGCACGTCCAGGAGCAGCGGGCCGACATGGACGCCTACATCCGCCAGACGGCCGGTCCCCCCAGCCACGCCGACGAACTGGCCAAGCTGTCGCAGCTCCGGGCCAACGGGGACATCACGGACGCCGAGTACCAGAAGGCCAAGGAGAAGATCCTGGGCTAGCGCGCGTCCGTCGACCGGCCGGCCGGGCCCCAGGCACCGGCCCGTGAACAAGAAGGACGACCATGGCACACACACCGACCACACCACGCGGCCACTCCGACACGACCCTGGCGGCCGCCGGAGGGCTCGTGGTATTCGCCGCCGTGATGCTGCTCATCACCGGGGTGCTCGGGATCTGCCGCGGCATCATGGGCATCGTCGAGGACGAGGTGTTCGTCCACACGCCGAACTACGTCTTCCAGTTCGACCTGACCACCTGGGGATGGCTGCACCTGATCTTCGGAGTCATCGCCGTGGTCGTGGGCATCGCCCTCTTCAAGGCACCCCTGTGGGGGCGGATCGCGGGGATCGCCATCGCGGCCCTCGTCATCCTCGTGAACTTCCTGTCCCTGCCGTACTACCCGTTCTGGGCGATCATCGCCATCGCCCTCAGCGGCTTCATCATCTGGGCGCTGTGCATCATCTCCCCGGAGGACATGCGGACGGGCCCCTGACGCCCCGGTCGGGACCGGGCCCGCAGCGCCCGCCCGGTCCCCGCCCCGCCGGACGCCGGTACGCGGCTCTCCGCGTACCGGCGCCGCGCGTGCGGGCGGGGGTCACCCCTGCGGGACGGGCGCCGCGCCGGGTGAGGGCGAGCGCGGCTGGACGGACGGGATCCGGTGGGTGAAGAACAGCGCCACCAGGGCCGTGACGGCGAGGATCCCGAGCGCGGCGCGCAGGCCGTCCAGCCGGGCCTTGGCATTGGCGTCCAGGGCCGCCTCGGACACCTCGGGACTGGCGCCCGCCTGGTCGAGGGCCGTCCTGAGGGCGGCGTCGGAGAGGAAGGGGACACCGCTTTGGAGTTCGGCGGACGCCTGGGTCTTGACCGGGTCCGGGACCGCCGGGTTCTGCTCGATGCTGGTGAGGAACGAGGACGTGAGCACCGCGAGCATGACCGATCCGGCGAGCGCCGTCCCGATCGAGGCACCGAGGTTGGTCACGGAGTTCTGCACGCCGCCGACCTCGGCGCTCCGCTCGTCGGGCACGGCGGACACGGTGACGGAACCCAGCTGCGACGCCAGCGCGCCCATGCCGAGTCCGATCAGCAGCAGCGGGAGGACCACGATCTCGGGGCCCGCGTCGAGGTCGAGGGCGGCCATCAGGACCACCGCGCCGGCCAGCAGCGCCAGCACCCCGAGGCGCACCACCCGGCGCGGGGACACGTCCGGCAGCAGTTTCGGGATCAGGACCGCCGCGGCCATCAGGGTCACCGACAGCGGCAGGATGTGCACCCCGGTGGACAGGGCCGACAGGCCGAGCGCGACCGACAGGTACAGCGGGACGAGGAAGAACACGCCCATCTGCACCAGGTACTGGAAGAAGAACATCGTCAGACCGCCGGTCAGCTGCCGGTTGCCCATCAGGCCCGGGTCGACGAGGGGCTCCCGGCCGAGCCGGGCGACGCGGCGCTCCCAGGCGAGGAAGACCCAGACCAGGAACAGCCCGGCCCCCATCAGCCACGCGGCGGGCGAGATCCCGAGCCAGGCCGGCCCGTCGGCCTTCGGCAGGAACCAGCCCCACACCCCGGAGCGCAGCACGCCGAAGACGAAGAGGCCGAGGCCGAGGACGGACAGCAGGGCGCCGACGAGGTCGAGGGAGGGCCGGGCCTCGGCCGGCGCGTCGGCCACGCGCCGGGAGAGCAGCAGGATGACGATCACGAGGACCACCTCGCCCGCGAAGACCCAGCGCCACGAGAAGTAGGTCGTCGCCAGCCCGCCGATCAGCGGCCCCACCGCGATCGCGACGGCTCCGGCCGCGGTGACCAGGCCGTACGCGGCCGGCCGCCGCTCGGGGGCGAAGTTCTGGGCGACCAGGGCCACGATGGCGGGCAGGATCAGGGCCGCGCCGACGCCCTCCAGGAACGACCAGCCCAGCAGCAGCACGGTCAGGTTCGGGGCGATCGCGGTCGTGAACGACCCGCAGCCGTACACCACGCCGCCGATCATGAAGGCCCGCTTGCGGCCGATGAGGGCCCCGACCTTCCCGCCGGGGATCATGAACATCGCCATGACGAGGGTGTACGCGGTGATGGCGCCCTGGATCCCGGTCACGGTCGAGCCCACGTCCTGCGCGACCGTCGCGATGGAGACGTTCATGACCGAGCTGTCCAGGGCCATCAGGAACTGCGCGGACCCGAGCGCCAGCAGGGTGGTCCGAGGGGACGTCGGACCCGGTGGGGTGCCTCCGGAAGCCATGCGGGCCAGCATCCCAGCCTCCCGCGGCCGCCCGGCGGCGACGCGCCCGCACACACCGCCCGGCCCCGCCGACGGCCCTGGGCCCCCGCGGGCCCGGAAACGGACCAAGGCCGTACCGGATGATTCCGATACGGCCTCTGACCTGCGTACTCGCAAGTCGGGACGACAGGATTTGAACCTGCGACCCCTTGACCCCCAGTCAAGTGCGCTACCAAGCTGCGCCACGTCCCGATGCCGCTGACCTGGGGTTTCCCCCGGCTGAACCGGCATGAGAACCATACCGCACTTCCGCGGGTGGTCGCGCGCACCTTTCCCGGGACGGCCGGATCCGGCGGGCCGGGCGTCGGACGCTTGACCTCAAGTCCACTTGAGGTCGCATGGTTCCTGCATGACACACGCAACCGCGGAGGCCGGCCTCCGCTACGAGGACCTGGGCCGCCTGATGGCCCTCATGACCGGGGACGAGAAGCACGGACCCGCCGCCACCTCCACCCTGGACGTGCTGTGGGTGCTGTACGACCGCGTGCTGCGGGTGGGGCCCGAGAGCGCCGAGGAGCCCGGACGCGACCGGTTCCTGCTGTCGAAGGGGCACGGGCCCATGGCCTACTACGCCGTGCTCGCGGCCAAGGGGTTCTTCCCCGTGGACTGGCTGCCCGGCTTCGGCACCTTCGACTCCCCCCTCGGCCACCATCCCGACCGCCTGCTGGTGCCCGGCGTGGAGATCGCCAGCGGCTCCCTCGGGCACGGTCTGCCGCTCGCCGTCGGCAGCGCGCTCGGCCTGCGGGCGCAGGGGCTCGACGACCCCGCCGTGTGGGTGCTGATCGGGGACGCGGAGCTCGACGAGGGCAGCAACCACGAGGCCATCGCCTACGCGGGCTCCGCGGGCCTGGAGGCCCTGCACGCCGTGGTCGTCGACAACGACTCCGCCACCCACGGCTGGCCCGGCGGGATCGCCTCCCGCTTCGAGGCGGCGGGCTGGAGCACGGCCACCGTCGACGGGCGCGACCACACGGCGCTGCACGCCGCCTTCACCACACCGCATCCGGGCCGGCCGCACGCCGTCGTCGCCCGCGTCGAGAAGAAGTTCTGAGGGGGATGTCCATGGACACCATGCGGGAGCGGTTCGTCTCGGTCACGTCGAAGGTGCTCGACGAGGACCCCCGGCTGGCCCTCGTGCTCGCCGAGATCACCATGGACGGGTTCCGGCCCGCGCAGCGGCGCCATCCCGACCGCGTGGTCAACGTCGGGATCCGGGAGCAGCTGCTCGTGGGCGTGGGCGGCGGCCTTGCCCTCACCGGGATGCGGCCGGTGGTCCACACCTTCGCCAGCTTCCTGGTGGAGCGGCCGTTCGAGCAGGTCAAGCTGGACTTCGGGCACCAGGGCACGGGCGGGGTCCTGGTCAGCTCCAGCGCGAGCTACGACTGGCCGGCCGGCGGGTACACCCACATGGCCCCGGGGGACGTGGCCCTGCTGGACACCCTCGACGGCTGGACCGTCCACGTGCCGGGCCACCCCGACGAGGCGGAGGCCCTGCTGCGGCACGCCTACGCCGCCGGGGACGACCGGGTCTACGTGCGGCTCTCCCAGATGTCGAACGCCGCCCCGCGCCCGGCGGCCGGCGCTCCGCGCTTCGAGACCGTCCGGGAGGGGCGCGCGGGCGTGGTGCTCGCCGTCGGCCCGATGCTGGACCAGGTCCTCGCCGCGACCGGGGGCCTCGACGTCACGGTGCTGTACGCCGCCACCGTGCGCCCCTTCGACGACGCCGGCCTGCGCGCCGCCGCCGGGCGGGCCTCGGCCGACGTGGTCCTGGTGGAGCCGTACCTCGCCGGCACCTCCGCGGCGGCCGCCGGGCAGGCGCTGCTCGACGTCCCGCACCGGGTGCTGGCGCTGGGAGTGGGGCGCGCCGAGCTGCGCCGGTTCGGGACGGTCGAGGAGCACACCGCCGCCCACGGGCTGGACGCCGGCTCGCTGCGGCAGCGGATCACGGCCTTCCTGCGCTGAGCGGGCACCGGTCCGGGCGGGGCGTTCAGGCGGGGAGGTCCCCGGGCTCCTGGAGCAGCTCCACCAGCTCCGCGGCGAGGGCCTTGACCGTGGTCAGGCCCGCCAGTCCCCACCGCCGGGGCACCACGTCCACCGCGCACACCGTGCCGAGGACGATGCCCCGCCGGTCGGTGAGCGGCGCCCCCAGGTAGGAGCGGACGCCGCTGCCGTCCACGACGGCGTTGCCCGCGAAGCGCGCGAAGTCCCGTACGTCCTCCAGCACCAGGGCCCGGCGGCGCACCACCACGTGCGGGCAGTAGCCGTGGTCGCGGGGCAGCACCCGCGCCGGGTAGGCGCTCGGCGCCGCGTGCGGCCCGTGGTGAAGTCCGGCGAAGAACTGGCGCTCCTCGCCGACGAAGTTGACCCCGGCGTACGGGGCGTCCAGGGTCTGGGCGACGCGGCGGGCGAAGGCGTCGAGTTCGGCGTCCGCCCGCTGGCCCAGGTTCATCTCGCGCAGCCGGACGGCCCGTGCGGGAGCCTCCCGGTCCACGGGGGTGAGCAGCAGGTGGCCGGTCGATTCGTAGCGGTTCACGGTGGTTCCCCCGGTGTGGAGTGGTGGGCGTACGGGTGTGGTGCCGCCGGGCCCGCCGCCGCGGCGCGCGGGCCGGTGGACAGCAGGTGGTGGACGAGGGCGGCGAGCGTCCCCGTCCCCGAGCCGGTGAGGCGGGCGTCGCAGCGGACGACGGGCACCTGCGGCCCGAGCCCGACCGCCCGGCGGACCTCCTCGGCGGTGTAGCGGTGGGCGCCGTCGAACTCGTTGACGGCGAGGACGAAGCCGATGCCGCGCCGTTCGAAGAAGTCCACGGCGGGGAAGCAGTCGGCGAGGCGCCGGGTGTCGACGAGGACGACGGCGCCGAGCGCGCCCGTGCAGAGCTCCTCCCACAGGAACCAGAAGCGCTGCTGGCCGGGCGTGCCGAACAGGTAGAGGACGTGCCGGTCGTCGAGGGTGAGGCGGCCGAAGTCCAGGGCCACCGTGGTCGCGGTCTTGGCCTCCACCCCGTCGAGCGCGTCGGCGGCCCCGCTCAGCCCGCTCAGCAGTTCCTCCGTGCAGAGCGGCTCGATCTCGCTGACCGCGCCCACGAAGGTGGTCTTGCCCGCCCCGAACCCGCCCGCGACCAGGATCTTCAGGGTCGCGGGCAGGGCCGGGGCCTCAGAGCCGTCGGCGCAGGCCATCGAGCACCGCCCTCAGCAGGCACTGGTCGTCGGCGGCGAAGGACCCGCCGCCCGGGAACCGCGGCGCCTGCGCCCGTACGGCCCCGAACCCCATCAGGTCGGACAGCAGGACCTTGACCACGCCCGCCGGGAGCCGCAGGTGGCCGGCCACCTCGGCGACCGTCACCGCCGGCGCGGCCGTGCAGTACCGCAGGGCGAGGGTGTGGTCGGCGCCGAGCGGGACCCTCGGCCGGACCCCGGTGGCGCTCACCAGGGACAGCAGGTCGAGGGCGACGGCGGGCCGGGTGCGGCCGCCGCTGGCCGTGTACGGGCGCATCACCCGGCCGGCCGAGTCGTCGAGCCAGGGCGTGTCGCGCAGTGCCCCGGCCCCGGTTCCGTGAGCCCCCCCGGCCCAGACCCTCATCGCCCGGCGTCGGTGTCGGCGCCGGGACGGCGGGGCGGGGCCGCCAGGTACGGCCGTACGCTCTTGACCAGCATCGCCATCTCGTAGCCGAGGACCCCCGCGTCGGCCTCCCGGTCCGCGAGGACGGCCAGGCAGGTGCCGGAGCCGGCCGCGGAGACGAAGACGAGGGCGGTGTCGAGCTCGACGACGACCTGGCGGACCTCCGCGCCGTCGCCGAAGCGGGAGCCGGCGCTGCGGCCGAGGGAGTACAGGCCGGAGGCGAGGGCCGCCATGTGGTCGGCGCTGTCGGGGTCCAGGCCGTGCACGCAGGTGACGAGCCCGTCGTTGGTCAGCAGCACCGCGGCGCGCGTGTACGGGACGCGTTGGACCAGTCCGCCGAGCAGCCAGTCGAGATCCGAGAGACTGCCTGTCTTCGTCTGCGTCGCCACTTCGCCGGCCATGGGGGTGTGCTCCTTGCTGGGGTGGGTGCGGGTGTTCGATCGGGGGGTCATGTCTGCTGCTCCGGCGACTGGGCGAGGCCGAAGCCCCGCTGGAAGGCCGCCATCAGGCCGGGGTCGTGCACGGGCGGTTCGGCGTCCCCGCCGGCCCGGCGGGGGGCGGGGGCCTCGCGCAGCTCCGGCGCGAGGTGCGTCTGGGCCAGGCGCCGGGGCAGCGGCGGACGGTCGTCGAGGTCCGCCCGTGCGGCGGGCACCCGGTGCGGGAGGGAGAGGGGGTACCCGTCGTCCGCGTCGGCGCCCCGCGCCCACACGGGCCCCCACCCGGCCTCCGCGCGCCCGGCCGGGGCGGCGAGCCCCTCCGGGGAGGCCGGGACCAGGCCGAGCTCCGGGGCGTGGGCGGGACCGGCGGCCGGGGCGGCGAGGAGGACGGGCTCCGCCGGCGCCGGGACGGGTTCCGGATCGGGTTCCGGGTCGGGTCCGGCGGCGGGGAGGCGGGCCGGCTGCGGGTGCGGGGTCGCCTCGGCGGTGCCCCAGGAGGTGGGGCGGGAGCCGCCCAGGGCGTCGGCGGCGTTCGGGGACTCCGCGCCCAACAGGTCCTGGGGCAGGACGAGGACGGCGAGGACGCCGCCGTAGATGTTGGTCTTCAGCTCGACGGCGATCCCGTGCCGCCGGGCCAGCGCCGAGACCACGAACAGGCCGATCCGCCCGTCGGCCAGCAGGTGCCGGACGCTGACCTGGTCGGGGTCGCCCAGCAGGGTGTTCATCCGGTTCTGCTCCTGCGGCGGCATGCCCAGCCCGCGGTCCTCCACCTCCACCGCGATGCCTGAGGTGACCCGCTCGGCCCGTACCACCACGTCGGTGTCGGGGGCGGAGAACACCGTGGCGTTCTCGACGAGTTCGGCCAGCAGGTGCACCACGTCGGCGACGGCGTGCCCGCGGACGGTGCCGCCCGCCGGGGGCACCACCTTGACCCGCGTGTACTGCTCCACCTCGGCGACCGAGGAGCGCAGCACCTCGCTGAGGTCGATCGGCCGCGTCCACTGGCGCCGGGACGCGGCGCCGCCCAGCACCGCGAGGTTCTCGGCGTGCCGGCGGATGCGGGTGGCGAGGTGGTCGACGTGGAAGAGCTGCTTGAGCAGGTCGGGGTCCTCGACCGTGTCCTCCAGCTCGTCGAGGAGCGAGATCTCGCGGTGCACCAGCGACTGAAGGCGGCGCGCGAGGTTGACGAAGACCTCGACCTTGCGGTCGCTGTCGCTCGGCGCGGCCGGCGCCGCGAGCCGCAGGAGCGTCCCGTGCGCCTGCTCGCGGGCGCCGCGCAGCTCCTGCGCGAGCAGCCAGAACTCGTCCACCCCGGCCGGCCCGGCCTCCGGCGGCGGGGCGCCCCGGCCCGCCCGGACGGGGCGCCCCGGCTGCTCCCCCCGCTCCAGGCGCTCGGCGGCCGTGCGCAGCTCCTGGCGGCCGCGCATGCTGGAGCGCCGCAGCGCCTCGCACCGGTCCCGGACGGCCTTGGCCCCGCGCCGGGCGCCCAGCAGGGCGGCGGCCAGGGCCCCCACGGCCAGCAGGGCGCACCCCGCGAGCACAGGCCACAGCCGCGCGTCGCGCTCCCCGGCTCCCCCGCCGAGCTGCAGGGTGAAGATCACCGCGGCGGTGCCGCTGAGTCCGGCGGCGAGCGTGGGCAGGACGGCGGCGCGGACCAGCTGGGGGCTTATCTGCCGGCCGGGGCCCGTGGCGGCGTGTCTCGACGGGGCGTGGCGGGCGGCGCGGAGTCCGGACATCGGCGTCCTCGGTACGTGGGGCCCGGCCCCCGGTTCCAGTTCCCGGGGTCCGGTGTTGATCACCGGATACCCACGCTAGACCGCACGCTCCCGCGGCCGGTGCCCAGTTGGGGAACTTCGCGGGGCTGCTTCCCGCTCCCGATGGAGCGCTCGCACGACAGCCCGAATGCGCCGGGAGCGCGTACGCCCGTGCAGGTCGGGGCGTACGCGCTCCCGGATTCCGGGGGCCGCGGCCGCGCCCTCAGGAGCCCACGGCCTCCGGTTCGCCGAGTCCGGCCGAGGGCGCCGGGGCGGGCTCGCAGGCGCCCGTCGCGGCGGGGGCCGGGCCGGCGGCGGGGGCCGCGGCGCCCGCGACGAAGGGACGCCACCAGGCCTCGGCCGGGGCGTCGGCCGCGCCCGGCTCGAAGGGCTGGCCCGGGATCGGCAGCGCGACGGCCGCCCCGGCCGCCCCGGCGGCGGCCACGGTGCCCTCGCCGGGCTCGTCCCACGCGTGCGGGGCCAGGTTGAAGGTGCCCCAGTGGATCGGCAGCATGGTGCCGGCCGGAACGCCGCCCTGGAGGTCGAGGTGGGCCCGCATGCCCTCCTCGGGCGTCATGTGGATGTCGGGCCAGTACTCCGAGTAGGCGCCGATCTGGATCATCGTGGCGTCGAAGGGGCCGTGCTCGGCGCCGATCTCCCCGAATCCGGGGAAGTAGCCGGTGTCCCCGCTGTGGAAGATCCGGTGCTCCTCGCCGGCGACCACCCAGGAGGCCCACAGGGTGAACTGCTGGTTGCGCAGGCCGCGCCCGCAGAAGTGGCGGGCCGGGGTGGCCGTGAGCGAGAGGCCGGCGACCTCGGTGGACTCGTTCCAGTCCAGCTCGCGCAGGCGGCCCGCCGGCACGCCCCAGTGCTCCAGGTGCGCGCCGACGCCCAGCGGGACGGCGAAGACCGTGTCGGTGCCGGCCAGTGCCTTGATGGTGGGCAGGTCCAGGTGGTCGTAGTGGTCGTGGGAGATGACCACGACGTCGACCTCGCCGAGCGAGGCCAGCGGCACCGGTACGGGGTGCAGGCGCTTGGGTCCCGCGAAGGGGAAGGGGGAGCAGCGCTCGCCCCAGACGGGGTCGAAGAGGACCCGGCGGCCGTCGATCTCGGCGAGCACGCTGGAGTGACCCATCCAGGTCAGGCGCAGCCCGCCGACGGGGGGCTTGGCCAGCTCGGCCAGGGTGGTGGGGTAGACGGGGATCGGCGCGCCGGGGTTGCGCCGGATCCGCTGCTCCTTGTGGAAGTAGATCTTGGCGAACTCCAGCATCGAGCCGGAAGGCCTGGTCCGGGCCCCCACCGGGTTCTGGAAGACGCCGTCGGCGAAGTTCGGCGAGCGCAGGATGCGCTCCAGCCGCGCGCCGGACGGGTCCGCGCCGAAGGCTTCGGGCCGCAGGGCGCGCAGCCGGGGACGCAGGGGAAGGGAGCCGGTCAAGGCGCCTCCTGGGTAGTGCGGGCGGGGTGGGACGGGCGTAGCCCCGACCATCCCAACGCGCACCGGCTTCCCAGGATTCCGCCCGGCCCCGTCCCGGCGGCCCGCCCGGTCCGGCGGCGGGCCCCCGGAGGGGAACCCGCCGCCGGACCCGCCGCCGGGCCCGGCAGGGGTGCCGGCCCGGCCGGGCGGGCTACAGCGGGAGCAGGTCCGGGCGCTTGGCCTCGACGTTATCGCCGGAGGACTCCCCGCGCAGCCGGCGCCCGATCCAGGGCACGAGGTGCTCGCGGGCCCACTGGATGTTGTCCCGGGTGACGTCCACGGAGCCGCGCGGCGCGGCCGGCGGCCAGGGCTGGTCCGGGTCGGCCGGGACCTCGTAGCCGAGGACCTGCGCGGCGCGCAGCGCGACGCGGGTGTGGCCCTCGGGCGAGAGGTGGAGGCGGTCGCCGTCCCAGGCGCGGCGGTCCTGCACGGTCTTCAGCGACCAGAGGTCGAGCACCGGGCAGCCGTAGCGGTCGGCGATGGCGCGCACGTGGACGTTGTACGTCGCGATCTTGCCGCGCAGGTGCTTGAGGACCGGCACGCCCCGGGTGTCGAAGCCGGTGGTGATCATGACGAGGCCGACGGCACCGGTGAGGTCGGCCACGGCCGCCTCGAACCGGGCCGCCACGTCGTCGGGGTCGCTGCCGGGCCGGATGATGTCGTTGCCGCCCGCGCAGAAGGAGACGAGGTCGGGGGCCAGTTCCTTGGCCCGCGGAACCTGCTCCTCCACGATCTGGTCGAGTATTTTGCCCCGTACTGCCAGGTTCGCGTACCGGAAGTCGTGCTCGTCGCGCTGATCCGCCAGGAGCACGGCGAAGCGGTCCGCCCAGCCGAGATACGAATCCCCGGGTCCCGGGTCCCCCACGCCTTCGGTGAAGCTGTCCCCGATCGCCGCGTACGAGCCGATGGTCTTGAGTGTCGTCTTCGTCGCTGCCACGGGAACCCATCCTTCACCCCCGTCGCCAACCTACGCCAACGTAATGAGGGGTTGACGGACCGTGATCTATACCACGCGGGGGATAAGGAATAAGTACACACGGCGCCGGGACCCCTCCTCGGGTCCCGGCCCCGTGCGCGTGGGCAACTCCGCCGCGTGGGTCGTCAGATGGTGACGCCCTTGGAGCGGAGGTAGGCCAGCGGGTCGATGTCGGAGCCGTAGGACGGGCCCGTGCGGATCTCGAAGTGGAGGTGCGGACCGGTCACGTTGCCGGTGGCGCCGGAGAGCCCGATGGCCTGGCCGGCGGTGACGGTCTGCCCCGTCGAGACGTTCAGCTGGGAGAGGTGGCCGTACTGGGAGTACTTGCCGTCCGCGTGCCGGATGACGATCTCGTTGCCGTACGCGCCTCCCCAGCCTGCGGAAACCACGGTGCCCGCGCCGACGGCCCGGACGGTGGTGCCGGTGCTCGCGATGAAGTCGACGCCGGTGTGGTAGCCGGAGGACCACATGGCGCCGGGCGTGCGGTACTGGGTGGAGATGCCGCCGCTGACCGGGGCGACGAACCCGGCGGCGCTCGCGGGCGCGGACTGCGCGGCGGGCGCGGACTGCTTCATTCCGCGGGACGGGGCGGCGGAGCCCTCCGACCCGGCGGCGCCGGCGGCGCCTTCCGTGCCCGATCCGGCGGCGCCGGCGGCGGACGGAGCGGCGTCGGCCGCACCCTCGTCGGCCGCCGGAGCACCGCTGGAGGACTCCTCGGCCGGCGCCTCAGGTGCCTTCGCGGCGGGGGCCGCGCCCTGCCCGCCGAGGGTCAGGCGCAGGCCCGGGTGGATGAGGGAGGGGTCCTCGCCGACGGCCTCGCGGTTGTCGGCGTACAGCTGCTCCCAGCCGCCGGACATGCCGCGCTCGGCGGCGATGGCGGAGAGGCAGTCGCCCGGCACGACCGTGTAGACGGCGGGGGCGGCGGCGGGCACGGCCGCCCGGAACGCCGCCGGGGCCTGGGCGGGCGCCGCGGCCGGGGCGACGGCGGCCGGGGCGGCCGCGTGGGCGCCGGCGGCGCCCACGAGCGGCAGCGCGAGGGCCGCGCCGCCCGTCCCGGCGAAGGCGATCCCCCGGGATATGGAACGGGACTTCGGACGGCGGTGCTTACCCTTTCCGGGCATGGCGAATTCCTCTCCGGCGCCTGCGAGGTGAGCTGTCGGGTTCGGACTGGAGATGTCCGGCCGTACGGGCGGGTCCGCGGAAGCGGATCACCGGTACGGCTTCACCCCGAGCCGTACCGGAAGGGATCCGGGACGGCGGCCTGCGTGGTTCCCCCGCTCCTGCCGCGTGCGTGATTGGTCGGGTGCGGTTTCCGGGAGGCGGCAGGATGAGGCGGTCCACCCGGATCGCTCGCGAAGGTAATCCAGCGGGACGGCGGCCAACAAGCCGCTAATTCCCTGACGCAATAGCAGGTATGAGGGATCAACGGAATTCCGGTCACCCTGCGTCCATTCCGGACGCGCAACGGCCGCCCCGGCAAAGGAATTCCGATTTCGCGATCAGGCACGCTCGGTCACCGTATGATCTGGCTCACGGGCTTCGACCCGATCTCGCGTCCACCTACGGCAAGTTGGTCCCAACCAGAGCAATTCGGACACGCGGCACCACGCGGAGGAGAACACGTGACCCAGCAGATACCCCAGGACCTCCCGGCACGGAACGAGCACGCGCCCGAGATGACCGGAGTGCGCAATTTCCGCGATGTGGGCGGTTTGCCGACCACGGACGGACGGAGGGTCAGGTCGGGACGACTGTATCGAAGCGGACATCTGGCGCATGCCACCGAAACGGATGCAGAGTTCCTCGCCTCGCTCGGACTGCACACGGTCTTCGACTTCCGCAACCACGCCGACCGGGCCGCGGAGGGCCCGGACGTGGCGCTGCCGGGCGTGCGCAACGTCAACATCCCCCTCTCGGACCCGGCCGACGGCGGACAGTTCTGGAGGACGGTCCGCGAAGGGGGCCTGGACCGGCTCCGCGGCCTCCTGGGCGACGGCAGGGCGGCCGCCCGCATGGCGGAGTCGTACCGCGAGATGATCCGCGACCGCACCGCCGAGCACGGACGGGTGCTGCACGCGCTCGCCGAGGACAGCGTGCCGGCCCTGCTGCACTGCGCGGCGGGCAAGGACCGGGCGGGCCTGTCGATCGCCGTGACCCTGCTCGCCCTCGGGGTCGACCGCGAGGCGATCGTGGCGGACTACCTGGAGTCGAACGCCCCGCACAACCGCTACCGGCTGCGGCGCGCCGACGACACGCCCGAGACCCGCGACCCCGAGGTGACGGAGCTGCTGGCGCCGCTGTTCGACGCCCGCGCCGAGTACCTGGTGGCCGCCTACGAGACCATCGACACGCACTGGGGCGGGATCGAGCGCTACCTCGCCGAGGGCCTCGGGCTCGCCCCGGCGGCGCGGGAGCGGCTGCGGGACCGGCTGCTGGACTGACCCGCGCCCCGGCCCGGGCGCGGCGGGGACGCCGCCGCGCCCGGGCCGGCCCTAGCGGTCGGCCACGGCCTGCTTGACCAGGGTCCGGCCGAAGTCCCACATCAGCGAGCCGCCGCCGTGCGCCTCGTCCATGACCTCCCGGAAGGCCCCGACGAACCGGTCCACGTCCGCCTCGTCCACGATCAGCGGCGGAATGAGCTTGATGACCTCCAGGTGGTCCCCCGAGACCTGGGTCAGGATCCGGTGCCGGTTCAGCAGCGGGACCACGACCATCTGCGCGAACAGCCCCTTGCGGGCAGCCTGGAGCATCGTCCAGCGGCTGCGCAGCCCCAGCGAGGACGGCCGGCCGAACTCGATGCCGATCATCAGCCCGCGGCCGCGCACCTCGTGCAGCATCTCGTACCGGCCGACGAGCTCGGCCAGCCGTCCGCGCAGCAGGTCGCCCATGGCGCGCGCGTTGGCCACGACCCCCTCGTCCTCCATGACGTGGAGGACCGCCAGCCCCGCCGCCATCGCCTGGGCGTTGGAGCCGAAGCTCGCGGAGTGCACCAGCACCCGGTCCATGGACGAGTAGACGCGCCGGAAGATCCAGTCCTTGCCCAGGGTCGCGCCGACGGGCACGTAGCCGCCGGAGAGGGCCTTGGCCACGCACACCAGGTCCGGTTCCACGCCCGGTTCGTTCTGGTACGCGTAGAAGTCGCCGGTCCGGCCGAGGCCGGTCTGCACCTCGTCGGCGATCAGGAGCGCTTTGTACCGGTGCAGGAGCTCCTGGGCGGCCCGCAGGAACCCCGGCGGGGCGGCGTGCACCCCCTTGCCCTGGATCGGCTCGACGACGAAGGCGGCCACGTCGCCGCGGCGCAGCTCGCGCTCCAGGGCGCCCAGGTCCCCCAGCGCGATCCTCGTGTCCGGCAGCAGCGGGGCGAAACCGTCGCGGAAGCCGCCCTCCCCGTTGACCGACAGGGAGCCCGTGGTGAGCCCGTGGAAGGCGTGGTCGCAGTAGAGGATCCTGGGCCGGCCGGTGGCGTAGCGGGCGAACTTCAGGGCGGTCTCGACCGCCTCGGTGCCGCTGTTGCCGAAGAAGACCCGGTCCAGGTGGGGGCTGTGGGAGAGCAGCTTCTCCGCCAGCAGCCCGGGCAGCGGCTGGCAGTCGAAGCGGGTCAGGTCCGCGAGCTGCGCGTCCAGGACCTCGTGCAGGGCCCGGCGGACCACGGGGTGGTGGCGGCCCAGGCCCATCACCCCGAAGCCGGCGAGCATGTCGAGGTAGTCGTTGCCCTCGGCGTCCCAGAAGTGGGCGCCCTCGGCACGCACGTAGACCTTGTCGAAGCCGATGGTGCGCAGCATGCGGGGCAGCTGGTGGTTGAGGTGGCGGGCGTGCAGCTCGTAGCGCTCCCCGCCGCGCTCGGCCAGCAGGGCGGCGAGGTCGAAGCCCCCGCCCGCGCCCGCCGCTCCTGCCTGCGGCGCCGTCATGCCGACGCGTCCCTGTTACCGGCGACCGTCTCGCGGGCGGCGCGCAGGGACTCCTTGAGGGAGCCCATGGTGGCCAGGACGGCGGTGGGCTCGTAGCCGCAGTGCGCCATGCAGTTGGCGCAGCGCGGGTCCTTTCCGCGGCCGTACTTGCTCCAGTCGGTGTCGTTCACCAGTTCCCGGTACGTGGGCACGTATCCGTCGCTCATCAGATAGCAGGGGCGCTGCCAGCCGAAGAGCGAGTAATTCGGAATGGCCCAGGCCGTGCAGGGGAAATCCGCCTTGCCTTCCAGGAAGTCCAGGAAGAGCGGCGAGTGGTTGAGCCGCCAGCGCCGCCGGTTTCCGCCCGCGAAAGCCTTCTTGAACAGTTCGCGGGTCTGTTCGACGCCCAGGAAGTGCTCCTGGTCGGGGGCCTTCTCGTAGGCGTAGGCGGGCGAGATCATCATCTCGTCGACCTGGAGTTCGTCATTGAGGTAGTTCAGCACCTCGATGACGGTCTGCGGGGTGTCGGTGTTGAAGAAGGTGGAGTTGGTGGTCACCCGGAATCCGCGCCGCTTGGCCTCCTTGATGGCGGCGACGGCCTCGTCGAAGACCCCTTCCTTGGCCACGGACTCGTCGTGGCGTTCGCGCAGCCCGTCGATGTGCACGGCGAAGGCGAAGTAGGGGGACGGGGTGAACTTCTCGATCTTCTTGCGGAGCAGCAGGGCGTTGGTGCAGAGGAAGACGTACTTCCGCCGGGCCACCAGCTGCCGCACGATCTCGTCGATCTGGGGGTGCATCAGGGGCTCGCCGCCCGCGATGGACACCATGGGCGCACCGGACTCCAGGACGGCGCCCACCGCCTGGGCCACGGGCATGCGCTGCTTGAGCACCCCGGCCGGGTGCTGGATCTTCCCGCACCCCTCGCAGGCCAGGTTGCAGGCGTAGAGCGGCTCCAGCTCGACGATCAGCGGGAACTTATCGCGCTTGCGGAGCTTCTGTTCGAGAAGATAGGTCCCGACCCTGATGGACTGTCGCAGCGGCATGGCCATCTGGTTCACCTCCTGGGAAGCAGCAACGAACGGTGCCAGTCATGGAAAGCGGGTAGTACGGAACGCAATACACGGAAGGCAGATATTCCACCGCGTACCGTGCCGATACGGACGAGCTCGTGCTCCGGAGCGTCCACGATCACCCGGACGGCGGCAACCGGGCGGCCCGCCCGGGAGGCGGTCCACAGGGTGGCCGCGGACTCCATGTCGACCGCGACGGCGCCGGCGGCGCGCAGCCGGTCGCGCTCCTGGCCGCGGACGACGTGGTCGGATCCGGTCAGCGTGCCGGTGTGCACGGTCCGCCCGGGGGCGGCGCGGGCCAGCGCCTCGGCGAGCACGGCGGCGCCGGTGCAGGCGACCGCCCCCCGGGGGTCGCGGGTCTCCTGGGCGACCACGAGGTCCCCGGGGTTCATGCCGGGGACCAGGCCGGCGCAGAAGCCGGTGGCCAGGACGGCGGCCCGTTCCATCCCGGGGCGCTCCAGCGCCCGGGCCACGGCCCGGTCGGCGGCGCGCGGCCCCATGCCGGTGCGCAGCACCGCCGCGCCGCCGGCCCGGCCCGCGCCCCCGAGGGCCGCCCGCTCGATGCGCAGGGCGCAGGCGATCAGCAGCGGGGTGGCGGGCGGGGCCGCCCGGGCGGGCATCAGGCCTCCTCGGCCGGGACCCGGGCGGCGGCCGGGGGCCGGCCGGTGCGCCGGGCGGCGGCCTGGCCGAACGGCTCCCCGTACAGGTACCGGCCCAGGGCGGTGAGGGGGAACACCTGGCGGTAGAGGTGGTAGTTGATGGAGAAGTCCCAGGGGAAGCCGGTGCCGGTGAAGTACGGCTCGTCCCAGGTGCCGTCGGCGCGCTGGGTCCCCACCAGGTGGACGAGCCCCCGCCGGACGGCCTCGCCCTCCCGCTCCCCCGCCGCGAGCAGGGCCATCAGCGCCCACGCGGTCTGGGAGGCGGTGGAGGCGCCCTTCCCGGCCCAGGAGCGGTCCTGGTAGGAGCGCTGGTCCTCGCCCCAGCCGCCGTCCTCGTTCTGCACGGACTCCAGCCAGCCGACGGCCCGGCGGACGGCGGGGTGGCCGGGGTCGATCCCGGCGGCGGTGAGGGCGGGGACCACGGACCCGGTCCCGTAGACGTAGTTGGTGCCCCAGCGGCCGAACCAGCTGCCGTCCTCCTCCTGTTCGGCCAGCAGCCAGGCGATGCCGCGCCGGGTGCGCGGGTCGGCGGCCTTGCCCTCCGCGGCGAGCATCTCCACCACGTGGGCGGTGACGTCGGCCGAGGGCGGGTCGATGACCTCCCCGAAGTCGCAGAAGGGCAGCCGGTTGGGCAGGGTGCTGGTGTTGTCGGCGTCGAAGGCGGCCCAGGCGCCGTCCTTGGACTGCATGCCGAGGGTCCAGGAGGTGCCGCGCGCCACGGCCGCCTCGACCTTCGCCGGCTCGGGGTGGTGGATGCGGCGCAGGGCGAGGACGACCTCGGCCGTGTCGTCGACGTCGGGGTAGGTGTCGTTGTGGAACTCGAAGGCCCAGCCGCCGGGGGCAAGCCCGGGGCGGCGCACGGCCCAGTCCCCGCTGCGCCGGATCTCCTCGCCGAGCATCCAGTCGGCGGCCTTCACCAGCGCCGGGTGGTCGGGGCGCACGCCCGCGTCGGCCAGGGCGATGGCGGCGAGGCAGGTGTCCCAGACCGGGGACTGGCAGGCCTCGACCATGCGGGCGCCGTCCTCGCGCCACACGGCGAAGCGGTCGAGGGACTCCAGCCCGGCCCGCATCACGGGGTGGCCGAGGTCGTAGCCGAGCAGGTGCAGGGCGATGACGGAGTACACGGCGGGCGGCTGGATCCCGCCCCAGCAGCCGTCGTTCTCCTGCCGTTCGACGATCCACCGGCCGGCCGCGTCCATGGCCGCCCTGCGCAGCCGGCGCGGGGCGACGCGCCGGTAGAGGTGCAGGACCTTGTCCATCCGCTGGAAGGCCCCGTCCCAACTGGTCATCGGGGCGAGCGGTTTGGCCGGGTACGGGTTGCGGGCGTCGGTGTGCAGCTCGTCGAGGAGGAAGGGGGCCGGGCGGACGGGCCGCAGCGCGGAGACGACGGTCAGCGGGACGATCGTCTGGCGGGCCCAGCAGCCGAAGTCGTAGATGTTCAGCGGCACCCAGGGCGGCAGGAAGACCAGCTCGGGCGGGAGTTCGGGCAGGTGGTCCCAGCTCCACCAGCCGAAGAGGGCCAGCCAGATCCGGGTGAAGACCCGGGCGGAGGCGATGCCGCCCCGCTCGCGGATCCAGGCGGAGGCACGGGCCATGTGCGGGGCGTCCGGCGGGTCCCCGGCCAGCCGCAGCGCCACGTACGCCTCGATGGTGGCGGAGAGTTCGGGCGGTCCTCCGTGGAAGGTGGCCCAGGTGCCGTCGGCCTGCTGCTCGCCGCGGATGAAGAGGGCGGCGGCCCGGGTCACCGCCTCGTCGCCGATGCCCAGGAACTGGCGCAGCAGCAGGTCCTCGGCGTCCATGGTGACGTTGGTCTGGAGGTCGCCCTTCCACCATCCGGCCGGGTCCTGGCGGTCCAGCAGCTCGCGGACGGCGCGGTCGACGGCCTCCTGGACCCCCGGGTGCAGGCCGGTGTCGCCGCCGGACGGGCCGGCGGCCGCGACGGCCGGGGCCGCCGCGCTGTCGTGTCGCGGATCCGCGCCGCCGGTGATCGCACCGCCGCCGTCGGTCGTCGCTGTCATGGCTTCCCCTTCGTACAGTGCTTCGGCTGTTCCCGGGTCTGCCGTCGGCCGGGGCCTCCCTCAGGAAGGCTCCCCGGCCGGCGACTCGCGATTCATATCCACTTTCGGGCGGAGATCACCTCTTGCGCACGACGACGAAGTCGGCGAGGGCGACGAGCTGCTCCCGCACCCGCTGGGGCATGTCCACGTCGTCGAGCGCCCGGACGGCGATCGCGTGCTGGCGGCGCGCCTCGTCGGCGGTCCACTGGCGGCCGCCGGCGGCCTCGATGAGGGCGGCGCGGTGGGCGAACTCCTCCTCGGAGAAGTTCTCGAAGTCGTTGCTCTTGGCATCGGCCGCGAGCAGTCGGCCCAGCTCCTCACATGCGGGTCCGCCCGCGGCGAGGGCGGCCACGACGGGGAGGGACTTCTTGCGCTGGCGCAGGTCGCTCCAGGTCTGCTTGCCGGTGGACTCGGGGTCGCCCCAGATGCCGAGGAGGTCGTCGACGGCCTGGAAGGCGAGGCCGAGGTGGTAGCCGTACTCCTCCAGCTTGTCGGCCGTCCGGTCGTCCGCGCCGCCGAGCACGGCGCCGATGGAGACCGCGCACGCGAGCAGGGCTCCGGTCTTGTTCCCTTCCATCTCCAGGCATTCCTGAACGCTGACGCGCTCGCGGTGCTCGTAGGAGATGTCCTGGGCCTGGCCGTCGATGAGCTTGCGGCTCGCGGTGGTCAGCCGGCGGGTGGCGCGGCCGGCCTCGACGGTGCCGAGCTCCAGCAGCACCTCGTTGGCGAGGGCGAAGAGGGCGTCGCCGACGAGGATGGCGAGCGCGGGGCCGTGGACCTTCCACACGGTGTCGCGGTGGCGGCGCTGCTCGTCGCCGTCCATCAGGTCGTCGTGCAGCAGCGAGAAGTTGTGCACGAGTTCGACGGCCACGGCGCCGGGGATGCCGACCTCGGCGGCGGCTCCGGCCGCCTCGGCGGAGAGCAGCGCGAGGGCGGGGCGCACGGCCTTGCCGCCGTCGCCGTCCGCCGGGTTGCCCTCGGCGTCGATCCAGCCGAAGTGGTAGGCGGCGACGGTGTCCATGGGCGCCGCGAGCCGGTCCACGGCCGCGCGGAGCACGGGGGTCGACAGCGTGCGGCCGCGTTCGAGGAGGGCGAGGGTGTCGGCCTTCTCCGTTCCCCCTGCGGCCGTGCCCGCGGCGGCATCCGTGTTCTCGACAGCCGGGTTCCCCGGGTTCACTGGCTCTCCTCTGGTTCCTGTACGTGCTGTGCTGGTGGTGCTCGTGGTGGTCGTCATACCGCCTCCTGCAGAGGATGTTCGCGGGGGCGGCCGAGCGCGGCGAGCGCGGCGTGTGCCGCGCCGAGGCCGCTGCGGACGGCGCTCTCCATGGTCGCGGGCCAGCCGGTGGCGGTCCACGCACCGGCGAGATAGAGCCCCGGCGTGTCGGTCCGGGGGCCGGGGCGCAGCCGGCCGACGCCGGGGGCGGGGGCGAAGGTGGCGGTGCGCTCGCGGGTGACGAAGAAGTCCCGCACCTTCGCGCCCCGGGCGGCCGGCAGCAGTCGTTCCAGTTCCGGCAGGTACTTGGCGCGCAGGACGGAGACGGGCTCGTCGATGTCGTCCTGGGCGGCGGACTGGGACACGGCCAGGTACTGGCCGCCGTCGGTGAGTCCGGAGGAGTCGCTGCGGTCGAAGACCCACTGGACGGGGGTGCCGAGGGCGGCGAAGAAGGGCTGCCGGAGCACCTTGCGGTCGTAGACCACGTGGACGTTGAGGATGGGGGCGGTGCCGATGTCGAGCAGCTTGTCGGGGTCGGCGAGCGCGCCGGGGGGCAGCAGTCCGTGGGCCTCGCGCTGCGGGACGGCGAGTACGACGGTGCCCGCGTCGAGGGACTCGCCGTCGGTGTCGACCCGCCAGTTCCCCTCGCCGCTGCGGGAGACGGCGGTGACGCGGGTGCGCAGCCGGGTGCGGACCCCGGCGGAGTCGAGGGCCTTGCGGGCGAGGGTGTCGTGGAGTTCGCCGAGGGGGACGCGGGCCCAGCCGATGTCGGCGGCGCCGTTCTCGGAGAGCAGGCCGGTCTTGAACACCATGGCGGCCAGGCCCAGGGAGCAGTTGCGGGCGGTGGCGTTGAGGGTGGCGATGCCGACGAGGTCCCACAGGGCGGCGACGGTGCGCGGGGACTGGCCGTAGCGCGCGAGCCAGGTCGCGAAGTCGAGGCCGTCGAGCGCCGGGTCGGCGGGGTCGAGGCGGCGCAGCGCGAGGGCGGCGCGGCCGACGGCCGCGCGCTCCGCGAGGGAGAGGTGCGGGTAGCGGGCCAGCGAGGCGGCGAGGTGCAGGGGGACGGGCAGGGCGCTGCGGCGCAGCCGGCCCAGCCGGGGTCCGGCGGGGTGGGCGACGTCGAGGACGGGGACGTCGAGCCGGTCCTGGAGCGGGGCGAGGGCGGCGCCGTCGACGCGGTCGAGGAACCACCGGTAGGCGGTGCAGCAGCGCAGGTAGACGTGCTGGCCGTTGTCGACGGTCAGGTCGCCGCGCTTGAAGGAGAACGCGAGGCCGCCGAGGCGGGGGCGCCCTTCGAGGAGGGTGACCCGCAGTCCGGCGTCGGCGAGTTCGAGGGCGGCGGTGACTCCGGCGAGGCCGCCTCCGATGACGACGGCGCGGTCGTCGCCGCCGCTTCCGCTGCCGCTCATGACGCCTCCGGGGTCGTGCGCGGGCCCGCCGGGCCCGGGTGTGTCGTCGTACGGGTCCGGCCCGCCGGGCCGGAGGGTGCCGCGCGGCCCGCACGGTCGGACGCCGACCCGCCCCGGGTGGTTGCCCGCACGCGGGTGCGGTCCTCGCGGCCGGCGGCGGCCGCCGGACGGTACACCGTCGCGCCGCGGGAGCCGGCCGGGCCGGGGGACGCCCCGTCGGAGCCGGCGCGGGCTCCCGGGCCGGCGTGACGGGCGGGGCCCGCCGGGGCGCAGGCCCGGGCCGGGGTCGTGGTCGGGGGCATCAGCCGCGCCTCCGGGCGCTCTGGCGGGAGATGGTGCGGGCGTCGAGGCCGGACAGGCCGCGCACGGCCACGTACGCCTTCTCGTGGGTCGGCAGCGAGACGCGCCCGCGCAGGACGGCGCCGGGTTCGCGTTCGATGCGGTCCAGCAGGCGCCGGTAGATGCCGGCCATCGCGGCCACGCAGGCGCCGCTGCGCCGGTCGAGCATCGGCAGCAGCCGGTAGCCCTCGGTGAACAGGGCCCGTGCGCGCCGGACTTCGTGGTGGACCAGGCCCGGGAAGTCGGAGCCGGCGGGGGCCCGGCCACCCTGGAAGCCCTCGGAGCAGCCGAACTTGGCGAGGTCCTCGGCGGGCAGGTAGGTGCGCCCGTTGCCGGCGTCCTCGCGGACGTCGCGCAGGATGTTGGTGAGCTGGAGGGCCAGGCCCAGGGTGTCGGCGTACTCCTCGGCGCGCTCGCCGGGGCCGACGGTGCCGAACACGCCGAGCGAGAGCCGGCCGATGGCCCCGGCGACGCAGCGGCAGTAGGCCTTGAGGTCCTCCCAGGTCTCGTACTCCTCGCCGCGGACGTCCATCAGGACGCCGTCGATGAGCTCGTCGAGGCCGCCGAGCGGGATGGGGAAGCGGCGGGCGGCGTGCGCGAGGGCGACGGCGACCGGGTCGGTGTCGTCCTCCTCGATCTCCTCGGCCCGGATCCGGCCGAGGAGGGCGCGGGTCTCCTCCAGGCGGGCCAGTTTGGCCTCGGGGGCGAGGGTGCCGTCGCCGATGTCGTCGACGCGCCGCGAGAAGGCGTACAGCGCGGACATCGCCTGCCGCTTGTCGGTGGGCAGCAGCCGGATGCCGTACGCGAAATTGCGCGCCTGGGTTCCGGTCACGGCCTCGCAGTAGCTGTAGGCGGCGAGGACCGGGGCGGACGGAGCGGACGCGTGGTTGGGGCCCTCCACGGTGGGGCTCACCCCTTTCTCGGCGCTGTGCGCAGGACGGCGGCCACCTCGCGCAGGAGTTGGCCGCGGGTGGGCTTGGGCGGGCCGGGCAGGACGTCGAAGCCGGCGGCCGAGATCGCCCGCAGGGCGGCCCGACCGCCTCCCACGAACCCCGCGAGCAGCAGCCGCAGCCTGCCGTGGACGCTGCCCACGAGCGGGGCGCCCTCGTCCAGGAGAGCTTGCGCGCGTTCCGCCTCGAAGGCGATCAGGGAGCGGACGCCGGCTCCGGCGGAGCGGGCCGCGAGGTCGGATTCGGCGACGCGGAAGCGCCGCATGTCCTCGGCCGGGAGGTAGATCCGGTCGCGGCCGAGGTCCTCGGCCACGTCCTGGAGGTGTTCGGCGATCTGCAGGGCGGTGCAGACCGCGTCGGAGCGGCGGATCCGCTCCGGGGTGCTGGTGCCGGTGAGCTCCAGCACGAGGCGGCCGACGGTGTTGGCGGAGAGCTCGCAGTAGGCGAGGAGCTCCCCGTACGTCGCGTAGCGGGCGACCTTCTGGTCCTGGCGGTTGGCCTCGATGAGCCCGAGGAAGTGCTCGCGGCCGAGCCGGTGGTCGCGCACGACGGGCTGGAGGGCGAGCAGCAGGGGATGGCGCGGGGGGCCGTCGGTACCGCCGAAGACGCGCAGCAGGTCGGCCTCCAGGGCGTCGAGCATCGCGAGGCGGTCGTCGGCGGCGGCCGGGTCGAGGCCGAGGAGGACGGCGTCGCGTCCGCCGGGGGCGAGGTCGCCGTCGCCGATGTCGTCGACGAGGCGGGCGAACCCGTAGACCGCCATCAGGCCCTGGCGCCAGGCGCGGGGCAGGAAGGCGGGGGCGACGGGGAAGTTCTCCGAGGCGGCCTTGGCGAGGGTGGCGGTGCCGGGGGCCGGGGCCGACGGGTGGCGGAGGCCGTGCCCGGGGGTCACCGCCCGCCGCCCGGGGCCGGGACGGCTGGCGTGCCTGGGGGCCGCAGAATTCCCGTAGCCATTGCCGTCACGTCTCCCGTTCTACACTGCTGACCCAAGTCATCCCATTTCGGACACGCCGCGGAGTTTACCGGGGAGTATCCCGGGCGAACCGGCTGCGGGGAATCGTCCCCTCTTGGCGCGATTGAGAACTGGTCCAGCTTACGCTGTACAACACCGCGGGGGCCTATCGGGTGGCCACCACGCCCGGAATGTCGGCCGCATGGCGAGGCCCCCGCCGCGGGGAGCGGCAGGGGCCTGCGTGACGGCGCGTCGGCCGGTCAGTGACCGCTGGCCTTCTCGTACGCCGAGACGACCTCTTCGGTGGGCCCGTCCATGAGGAGCTCGCCCTTCTCCAGCCACAGCACCCGGCTGCAGGTGTCGCGGATGGAGTTGTTGTTGTGGCTCACGAGGAAGACCGTGCCGGCCTTCTCCCGCAGCTCGCGGATGCGCGCCTCGGAGCGGACCTGGAACTTGCGGTCGCCGGTGGCGAGCGCCTCGTCGATCATCAGGACGTCGTGGTCCTTGGCGGCGGCGATCGAGAACCTCAGGCGCGCGGCCATGCCGGAGGAGTAGGTGCGCATCGGCAGGGAGATGAAGTCGCCCTTCTCGTTGATCCCCGAGAAGTCGACGATGTCCTCGTAGCGCTCCTTGATCTGCTCGCGGCTCATGCCCATCGCGAGACCGCCGAGGACGACGTTGCGCTCACCGGTGAGGTCGTTCATCAGCGCGGCGTTGACGCCCAGCAGGGAGGGCTGGCCGTCGGTGTAGACCTTGCCGGACTCGCAGGGCAGCAGGCCCGCGATGGCGCGCAGCAGGGTGGACTTGCCGGAGCCGTTGGAGCCGATGAGGCCGATGGCCTCGCCGCGGTAGGCGGTGAAGGAGACACCGCGCACGGCGTGGACCCGGCGCACGCCCGGGGCGTCGCCCTTGCCGCGGCGGAGTATCTTGCTGAGCGCCGCGGTGGCGCTTCCCTTGCCGGAGCTGCCGGTGTTGACGCGGTACACGATGTGCACCTCGTCCGCGATGACGGTGGGCACGCGGCCCTGGGTGATGTCAGCCACGGCCGTAACGCTCCTCAGCCTTCCAGAAGTACACGAATCCGCCGACGCCGATGAGGACGGCCCAGCCGATCGCGAAGGCCCAGACGTGCGGCGGGAGGTTCTCGGCGCCGTAGTCCTTGATCAGGGCGAAGCGGACCAGGTCCATGTAGATCGCCGCGGGGTTCCACTGGAGGACGTCGGAGACCCACTGCGGCTTGCCCTTCAGCATGGTGCTGATCGAGAACATGACGCCCGAGGCGTACATCCACGTGCGCGTGAGGAACGGCATGAGCTGCGCGAGGTCGGGGGTCTTGGACCCCATGCGCGCGAAGATCAGGGCGAGGCCGGTGTTGAAGCCGAACTGGAGGGCCAGCGCCGGGACGACCAGCAGCCAGGACAGCGCCGGGTAGTTCCCGAAGGCCACGGCGACGACGAACACGACGACCATCGAGTAGAGCAGCTGCTGGAGCTGCTGCATCGAGAAGGAGATGGGCAGCGAGGCGCGCGGGAAGTGCAGCGCGCGGACCAGGCCGAGGTTCGTGGGGATCGCCCGGACACCCGCCATCAGCGAGTTCTGGGTGAAGGTGAAGACGAAGATGCCCATCACCAGGAACGGGATGTAGACGCTCTTCTCCATGCCGCGGCCCGCGTTCAGGATGAGGCCGAAGATCAGGTAGTAGACGAGCGCGTTCAGCAGGGGGGTCGCCACCTGCCAGATCTGGCCGAGCTTGGCCTGGCTGTACTGCGCCACCAGCTTGGCCCGGGAGAAGGCCATGATGAAGTGGCGCCGACCCCAGAGCTGCCGCACGTATCCGCCCAGGCTGGGCCGCGCGCCGCTGACGGACAGGCCGTACTTCCTGGCGAGCTCCGCGGGGCTGAGCCCCGCGTCGTCGGACGGCGGCCTGCTCGTGGCGAGGGCGCCGTCGTGGGTTGTGTCACTCACAAGTTGAAACTTTCCGTCTTCAAGATGCGGCAGGTCAGGTGGGGCATCGGGGCTGGAGCGCCGGACCCGTGATCGGGGCCCATGGTCCCAGACGCGAGCTTCTCAGATGACAGGCGGTCGGCCCAGCCGCGTCAGCCGCCAGACCGTGCGCCACCTCATGGGGCGCCGGGGACCGCAGGGGGTGGTCCAGCCCTCCTTGAACCCGCCGAACCAGGCCTTGAGCGCCGGCGCCGAGGGCCTGCGCACGAGGGTCAGCCCGAGCCAGACGCCCAGGTAGACCGGGACCAGCGGGGCGGGCAGGTTGCGGCGGGCGAGCCAGACCCGGTTCCGCGCCACCATGCGGTGGTAGACCGCGTGCCGCGAGGGCGCGGTGGTCGGGTGCAGCAGGACCATGTCCGCGCGGTAGTCGATCAGCCATCCGGCGTCGAGGGCCCGCCAGGCCAGGTCGGTCTCCTCGTGGGCGTAGAAGAACTCGGCCGGCAGGGTGCCGGCCTGTTCGAAGACCTTCGTGCGGACGGCGTTGGCGCCGCCCAGGAAGGTGGTCACGCGGGAGGAGCGCATCGGGTCCGAGGCGCGCAGCCGGGGCACGTGGCGGCGCTGGGTGGCCCCGGTGTCAGGGTCGGCGATCCGGAAGCTGACGATCCCGAGCTCGGGGTCCTCGGCGAAGGCCTGCCGGCACAGCTCCGCGGTGTCGGTGCGCTCCAGCAGCCCGTCGTCGTCGAGGAAGAGCAGCACGTCCGCGTCGCGGCCGGCCGGGCCGAAGGCCTCGATGCCGACGTTGCGGCCGCCGGGGATGCCCAGGTTCTCCGGGAGGTGCACCGTGCGCACCCCCTCCGGGAGGCCGGTGACCTCCACGCCCTGGCCGACGACGACCACCTGGACGGGGTCGCCGTCCTGCCGGGCCACCGAGTCCAGGAGCGCCTTCAGTTCGTCGGGGCGGTCGCCCATGGTGATGATCACCGCACCGACGCGCAGCGGGGCGGTCACCGCAGCCTGCTCGACACGAGGATGGACACCAGGTGCAGCACGGTCTGCAGCAGCGCGATGCCGGCCAGGACGGCGACGCCCAGGCGGGAGTAGAACAGGTCGCCGTGGATCTGGTCGAGGACGGCCAGCACCAGGATGAGCAGGGAGGCCTCGATCCCCAGGACGAGGCGGTGGAACTTCAGCGCGGCGGCGGCCCGGCGGGCCAGGGCCATGCCGGAGGAGCGCGGCTCGGCGGCGGAGTCCTGGACCACGGGCTTGCCGGCCTGGTGCCGGGCGACGCCGACCAGGTCCGTCTCGGCCTTGATCAGGATCGCGCCGAGCGCGGCGAGGGTGCCCAGGAAGGCCCAGAGCCAGTCGACGGACCCGCCGCCCCACAGGTCGGCGGCGCGCAGGCCGAAGCCGGTCAGGACGGCCGCGTCGCACAGGTAGGCGCCGACCCGGTCCAGGTAGACCCCGGAGAGCGAGTACTGCTTCTTCCAGCGGGCCACCTCGCCGTCGACGCAGTCGAGCAGCAGGTAGAGCTGGACCGCGACCACGCCGAGGACGGCGCCGAGGATCCCGGGCACCAGCAGGGCCGGGAGGGCGAGGACTCCGCAGAGGGTCATCACGTAGGTCAGCTGGTTGGGCGTGACCTTGGTGGTGACCAGCAGGCGGGTGATGCGCAGGGAGACCTCGCGCATGTAGAGGCGTCCGCCCCAGTGCTCGCCACTGCGCCGGTCCTTGACGCCCGCCGGATGGACGACGGGCCGGAGTTCAGCTACGGATGGTCTGGGCATAGTCGGCGTAAGCGTCCCTGATCTCGGCTGCGGACAGGTTGAGGTGCTCCAGGATCGTGAAGCGTCCCGGACGGGTCTGGGGGGCGTACTCGACGGCGGCGACGAACTCGTCCGCGCTGAACCCGATCTCCTCGGGCAGCACGGGCAGCCCGTGGCGGCGCAGGACCTCCGTGAACAGGCCGCTCTGCTCGGCGGCCCCGCGCAGGTGCATGGCGAAGGCGGCGCCGATGCCGACCTGCTCGCCGTGGAGCGCGGAGCGCCCGGGGTGGAGCAGGTCGAAGGCGTGGCTGATCTCGTGGCAGGCGCCGGACGAGGGGCGGGAGTCGCCGCTGATCGACATGGCGATGCCGGAGAGCACGAGGGCCTCGGAGAGCACGGTGAGGAACTCGTCGTCGCCGCAGCCGCCGGGGTGGCGCAGGACGGACTCGCCGGCGGTGCGGGCCATGGCGGCGGCCAGGCCGTCCACGGCCTCACCCGTGATCTTGTGCGAGAGCTCCCAGTCGGCGATGGCCGAGATGTTGGAGATCACGTCGCCGATGCCGGCCCGGATGAAGCGGGTGGGCGCCTCACGGATCACGTCGAGGTCGATGACCATGGCGATCGGCGTGGGCACGCCGTAGGAGCCCCGGCCGTTGTCGTTGTCCAGGATGGACACCGGGGAGCAGATGCCGTCGTGGGAGAGGTTGGTGGCGATCGCCACCATGGGCAGCCCGACCCGCGCCGCGGCGTACTTCGCCACGTCGATGATCTTGCCGCCGCCCAGCCCCACGACGGCGTCGTAGCGGCGGCCCTTTATGTCGTCGGCCAGCTTGACCGCCGAGTCGATGGTGCCGTCGACGACCGGGTACCAGTCGGCGTGCGGCAGGGCCTGCTCCAGACGGGCGCGCAGCGCCTGCCCGGAGCCCCCGCTGATCGCGATCGCCAGCCGGCCGGACGCGGAGATCCGCTGGTCGGCGAGGATGCCGTCCAGCTTGTCCATCGCCCCGCAGCTGATGTCGACGACGACCGGCGAGGGGATCAGCCGCGTCAGTACTGGCATGCGATCGTCCGGCCCTTGGCGAGGTCGTCGTGGTTGTCGATCTCGACCCACTTCACGTCGCCGATGGGGGCCACGTCGATGGTGAAGCCGTCGTCGACGAGCTGCTGGTAGCCGTCCTCGTAGTAGAGGTCGGGGTCGCGCTCGAAGGTGGTCTTCAGGGCCTCGGCCAGCTGCGCGGCGGCCTCGGGCTCGATGAGGGTGACGCCGATGTACTCGCCGGTCGCGTCGGACGGCTCCATCAGCTTGGTGATCTTCCGCACGCCCAGGCCGTCGGCGGTGACGACCTTCATCTCCTCGTCGGCCAGGCTCTTGACCGTGTCGAGGGCGAGGATGATCTTCTGGCCGTCGCCGCGGGCGGCGAGGAGGGTCTTCTCGACCGAGACCGGGTGGACGGTGTCGCCGTTGGCGAGGATCACGCCCTGCTTGAGGACCTCGCGCGCGCACCACAGGGAGTAGGCGTTGTTCCACTCCTCGGCCTTGTCGTTGTCGATCAGCGTGATCTTCAGGCCGTACTTGGCCTCCAGGGCCTCGCGGCGCTCGTACACGGCCTCCTTGCGGTAGCCGACGACGATCGCGACCTCGGTCAGGCCGACCTCGGCGAAGTTGCCCAGGGTCAGGTCGAGGACGGTGAGGCTGTCCTCCTGCCCCTCGGGGCCGACGGGCACGAGGGCCTTGGGCAGGGTGTCGGTGTAGGGACGCAGACGGCGTCCGGCACCGGCAGCGAGTACAAGGCCGATCATGCTGGTTCTCCTTCGTCGTGTACGGCGGGTGCTCCGGCGGAGACCCAGAAGCGGATGCTCTCCACGAGCACCACCAGAGCCACGAACACGGCCACGGCCGTGAGCGCGACGGGGAACGCCTCACGGGCGAGGACGGCTGCCAGGACCACGGCCAGCAGGACCCTGCCCTCGTGACCGCCCGTCGTCCGCACGAGCCAGCGCGGGGGGGCGCCCGAGCCACCGCGGATGCGGTAGACCGTGTCGTAGTGATGGTAGGCGACCGCCGCGACCAGTCCGAATGCGGCCGGAAGGGCCCCGGGGACGTCCGCCTTGACGGCGAGGACGAGCACGGTGGTGTACTCGGCGGCCCGGAACAGCGGGGGCAGCAGCCAGTCCAGCGCCCCGCGCGGCGGGATCCCGACCGCGTCGCCGCTGAGCAGGGCGTACAGCAGGGCGGCGCAGACCACCGTCGTGCTGCCGAACGGCTCGTACCAGGCGACGCCGACCACCAGCACGGCGCCGAGCACGGCGAAGGGCAGGCGCGCGAGGGACCTGGGGCGGGAGGCCGCCTTGGCGACCAGCTCCGCGATCGGGCCCGAGTCGGCGAGGTCGGCCAGGGCCTGGGCGGCCCGGTCCGTGCGCCGCGCCTTGCGGGTCAGCGAGCGCAGGACCCGTCCGGCGGTGGTGTACAGGGCGCCGAAGGCGCAGCCGACCAGCAGGGCGTAGAAGACGATCCGGGGGCTGGTGGTGGCGGTCAGGACCGCGATCATCGCCCAGCGCTCGCCGATCGGAAGGATGATCATCCGCCGGACCCAGACGGTCCAGCCGACGCTGTCGAGCCGGTCCGAGAGGGCGGCCGTGGGGCTCGTGTTGGCGGTGGCGTCGTGGTTGGCCTCGTTGAAGGAGAAGTCCACCACGTGCCGGCAGGTCATCAGGATCATCGCGCCGAGCGCGAGCGCCCAGACGTCGTCCCCGTCACGGGCCGCGCCGAGCGCGAGCCCGGCGTAGAAGGAGTACTCCTTGACCCGGTCGAAGGTCGCGTCCAGCCAGGCGCCCATCGTCGAGTACTGGAGCGAGTAGCGGGCGAGCTGCCCGTCGGTGCAGTCCAGGACGAAGGAGAAGAGCAGCAGCACGCCGGCGACCACGTAGCCCCAGCGCTCGCCGGTGGCGGCGCAGCCCGCCGCGAGCAGCGCGGTGAGCAGGGAGGCGGTGGTGACCTGGTTCGGGGTCAGGCCGCGGCGCGCGCACCAGCGGGCGATGTAGCGCGAGTACGGGCTGATGCAGAAGGTGGTGAAGAACCCGTCGCGGGACTTCACGGCGGTGCGCAGCCGGACGGCCTCGTCGTCCACGGCCGCGACGGCGGCCAGGGCCTCGGCGCGCTCCTCCTCGCCGGAGGGCACGGCGGCGACCAGGGTGCCGAGCTCGGGCCGCTGGACGGGGGTGCCGGAGGCCTCGACGGCGGCGGCGAGCCGGTCCGCGTACGGGCCCTCGCCGTCCGGGGACAGCGTCGCGGCCCGCTCCAGGGCCGCGCGGGCCCCGGCCTGGACGGCGAAGGCGCCGGTCACGGCGCAGGCGTCGAAGCGCGGGTCGGTCAGCGCGAGGCGCAGCGCGTGCGGGTGCCCGACGAAGCCGCTGTCGACGACGGCCACGCGCTGCGCGGCCGGCACGTCGGCCAGGGCCGCGGCGGTGTCCTCGGGAGCGGTGACCGGGCGGACGTCGAACCCGAGCGAACGGAGCTCGTCTTCAAGCGGTGATCCGGGGACCGGCAGGCCGGTGAGGATGACGGTCGACAGACGAACTCACTCCTTGCGACGAAACATGTCCGGGCGGGCGCCTTGTGGGCTGCGGAAAGAGCGGCGGCACGGCGGACGCGGCTGTCGGCAGAGGCTATCGGATGAATGGAAGGCGGCATTCATCAGCCGTTCGGCCCACATCCGTCCGGTTTGAGAGCGGATGTTAAGGTGGACGCCGGCTCGGAACGTGGAAGAGGTGGATGTCGATGACCGTCGCAGCGATCGCTGCCGTGCGCGGCGAACTCCGGTACGTCCCCCCGTCTTCCCGGGCGTCCGGCCGGGCCTGATCCCCTCCCTCCCGACAGATCGGCCCCGTCGGCCGGAGCCCCCGTTCAAGGGTTCGCGTTGACCGACACCACCGAGTACACCGACGACAGCTCCCGCGACCGCGCCGACGAGGTCTTCGCGGCGTCCATGGAGCTGCCCCGCGGGCTGCCCCGGCAGTCCCCCGGCTCCGACACCTCCACCCGGCACCTGCTGTCCCTGTGCGGGCCGCTGCCCGAGCGGCCGCGCGTCCTCGACATCGGCTGCGGTCCGGGCCGCAGCGCCCTGCTGCTCGCCGCCGAGGCGGGCGGGGCGGGGCGCGCCGAAGTGACCGCCGTCGACCCGCACGCCCCGTTCCTGGAGGAACTGCGCGCCGCGGCCGCGTCCCGGGGCCTGGGCGGGCGCGTCCGCGCGGTGCGCGCCGACAGGGGAGCGCTCCCCTTCCAGGACGGCTCCTTCGACCTCGTGTGGGCGGAGGGCTGCGCCTGCTCTCCCGGCCGCCCCCGGGAGGTGCCCCCGGGCTTCGACCGGGCGCTCTCCGAGTGGAAGCGGCTGCTCGCGCCCGGCGGCCGGCTCGTGCTGAGCACGTGCGAGTGGACCGCCGGGGAGCCCTCGGCCGGGGGCCGGGCCTTCCGGGAGCCGCGGTACCCGCTGCGTTCCTCCGCCCGCGACACCGCGGCGGTCCAGGCGGCCGGCTACCGGCTGCTGGGCAGCCTCCTCCAGCCGGACTCCGACCGGGCCGGGTCCGACGGCCCGCTCGGCCGCCGGGGCTGGGTCCTGGCCCCGGTGAGCGCCGGCGACCCGGCCGCGGGCGGGGGCCGCTGGCGGACCCGGCCCGAGAAGGCGGCGGACGCGGCGGCCGTGCGGGCCGTCAACCTGTCGGCCTTCGAGACCCCGCTGGAGGCTGATCTCGTGGACGCGCTGCGGGCCGACGGATCCTGGCTCCCGGGGCTCTCGTACGTGGCCGAGGGCCCGGACGGGAAGGTGGCGGCGCACGCCCTGCTGACCCGGTGCACGGTCGACGGTGCGCCGGCGCTCGCGCTCGCCCCCGTGGCCGCCGATCCCGCGCTCCAGCGCTCGGGCGCGGGCAGTGCCGTCGTACGGGCGCTGCTCGCGGCCGCCGCGGGGCGCGGGGAGGCGTTGGTGCTGGTCCTGGGGCATCCGTCGTACTACGCCCGCTTCGGGTTCCTGCCCGCGTCGCGCTACGGGATCACGGCTCCCTTCGAGGTGCCGGACGAGGCCATGATGGCGCTGGTGCTGGACGGTTCCGCGGCCGTGCCGTCGGGCACGATCGGGTATCCGGCCCCCTTCGGGATCTGAGGCGCCGGCGGACCGTCCGCCCCCCGCCGTTTATCACGCGGCGGGGGGCGGACATGCGCGGATGACCGAAGTGGGGACAAGCCTCTTTTGTACGGCAGACTGAAGACCGAAGTCCGAAGCGAAGGATGGGTATGCCGACCACATCAGCCACTGACGCCACCAGCAGCGCGTCCGCCGGCACCGGCGCTCAAGAATCGATCATGCTCGAACTGGTCGACGAGTCCGGCAACACCATCGGCACGGCGGAGAAGCTCTCCGCCCATCAGGCCCCCGGTCTGCTGCACCGGGCGTTCTCCGTGTTCCTCTTCGACGAGCAGGGCCGGCTGCTGCTCCAGCAGCGCGCCCTCGGGAAGTACCACTCCCCCGGCGTCTGGTCGAACACCTGTTGCGGTCACCCCTACCCCGGCGAGTCCCCGTTCGCGGCGGCGGCCCGGCGCACCCACGAGGAGCTGGGGCTGTCGCCCTCGCTGCTCGCGGAGGCGGGCACGGTGCGCTACAACCACCCCGACCCCGCCTCGGGTCTGGTGGAGCAGGAGTACAACCACCTGTTCGTGGGACTGGCCCAGGCCTCGCTGGACCCGGATCCGGAGGAGGTCGGGGACACCGCCTTCGTCACGGCCGAGGAGCTGGCGAAGCGGCACGCGGAAGTGCCGTTCTCGGCCTGGTTCATGACGGTGCTCGACGCCGCGCGCCCCGCGATCCGCGAGCTGACCGGCGACGCGGCCGGCTGGTAGCCGCTGCGCCGGTGCCGGTGCGGTCGCGCGGCGCTCCCCCGGCGGGGACCCCGCAGGCGCGGGCCGGGCTCAGAGGGGGCGGGCCGGGGCTCCCAGTGGCAGGGCGGCCCAGATCACCTTGCCGCCGGTGGAGGTGTGCTCGACGTCGCACACCCCGCCGGCCTCGCGGGTGACCTCGCGGACCAGCAGCAGGCCCCGGCCGCCGGTCTGGCCGAAGTCGGCCTCCAGCGCCTTGGGCCGGTAGGGGTGGTCGTCCTCGACGGCCACCCGTACCCACTCCCGGCCCACCGCCACCTCGACGGCCACCTCCGGCGAGAGCAGCGCGGCGTGCCGGACCGAGTTCGTCACCAGCTCGGAGACGATCAGCAGCAGGGAGTACACCAGGTCCTGGGTGGCCGGCACCTGCCGGCGGCCGAGCAGGTCGCGGACCGCCCGGCGGGCCTGCGGAACGGATTCTTCTACCGCCGGCACGGTGAAGCGCCAGACCCCCTCGTACGCGAGGGGGTCGGCCGGGGCCGCCGTCTCCCCCTCCCTGGCCTGCGGGATGCTCCCGCTGTCGTCCATCTTCCGGCCCCCGTCTTCGCGCTCGATCGTCTCCACGCGTCAAGAGTGGCGAGCGGCCCGGTCCGGACCGCTCGACTGACCAGAAGTCAGCGGCATTCGGACACTTTCTGACCGCTGGAGTATGACGGAGTCAGTTGTTGGACTGTTCCTGATCCGCCACGCTCCGCTTGGCAGTGTCTGCCGCGTCCGGCCCTTCGTCCCCGTCCTCCCTGACCAGACCCAGGATCCGCCGGCCGCCCGTGCCCGCGGCCACCAGGCTCAGCCCGTCGAACAGCAGGGCGAGGGAGAAGAAGGTCCCGATCACGTACAGGCTGCTGCCGGGCCACTCGGCGAGGACCAGGACGCCGAGCAGGACGCCGAAGGCCCCCTGGACCAGGGAGAGCCCGAGGTGCGGCCCGCGCACCACCAGGGAGCCCACGAGCCGGAACACCCCGCCGACGAGGAAGAACAGGGCGGCGAACATGGTCAGCGCCTCGGCGCTCGCCTCGGGGCGCCGCAGGATCACGAAGCCGGCGGCGAGGTTGACGGCGGCGACGATCAGGGCGAGCCAGAAGAAGCCGGTCCCGCGCGACTGCACCGCGTGGACGAGGCCGACCGCACCGCCGACCAGCAGCAGCCAGCCGAAGAGGAACATCGAGGTCAGGGTGGCCACGCCGGCGTAGACCAGGCCCACCAGCCCGGCCAGCACGAGGACCACCCCCAGGAGCGCCAGCAGTCCGAGGCTCCGCCGGAGCCTCTTCCTCTCCTGCTGCGGCTGCGCGGCCTTCCGGTCGGCGCCCATGGGCGTGCCACCTCCTCGCACCCCCCGGGGACGGAATCCCCTTGATCATAGGATCGTCGCCCCGGGATAGCATCCGGCGCATGGACGCAGCCCTCCACCACGCGGTCGCCGACGGGGTGGCCACCGTCACCATCTCCCACCCGGCGAAGCGCAACGCCATGACCGCCGCGATGTGGCGGGCCCTGCCCGGGCTGTTGGCGGAACTGGCCGACGACCCGGCCGTCCGGGTGCTGGTCCTCACGGGCGCCGGCGGGACCTTCTGCGCGGGCGCAGACATCTCCTCCCTCACCGGGGACGAGGACCCGCAGGCCCTCTCGGTGGCGGCGGAGGAGGCCCTGGCCGCGTTCCCCAAGCCGACGGTCGCGGCGGTCCGCGGCTTCTGCGTGGGCGGCGGCAGCCAGCTCGCGGCGGCCTGCGACCTGAGGTTCGCGGAGGAGGGGGCGCGCTTCGGGGTCACCCCGGCGAAGCTGGGCATCGTCTACCCGGCCTCCTCCACCCGGCGGCTGGCCTCCCTGGTCGGCCCGGCCTGGGCCAAGTACCTGCTCTTCTCGGCCGAGCTGATCGGGGCGGAGGCCGCGCTGCGGGCCGGGTTCCTCAACGAGCTGCTCCCGGCCGGCGCGCTGGAGGGGCGGGTGGCCGGGTTCGCCCGGATCCTGACCACCCGCTCGCAGCTGACGCAGGCCGCGGCGAAGGAGTTCGCGGACGGGCGCACGGACCGCGACGCCCACTGGAGCGGCCAGGCCGCCGCGAGCGGCGACACCGCGGAGGGTGTCGCCGCCTTCCTGGAACGCCGGGACCCGGCCTTCAGCTGGCAGCCCCTCCCGTCAAAGGATTAGCCGCGCGCAGCCGGGCGACGATCTCGGCCGGGGCCTTGTCCGGCGAGCCGGCGTCGTAGGGCGGCCGGGGGTCGTACTCGCACATCAGCTGCACGGTCTGGGCGTACTGGTCCCCCGCGATCCGCCCGAGGAGGCCGAGGCCCATGTCGAGGCCGGAGGAGACCCCGGCGGCGGTGACGTACTTCCCGTCGAAGACCACGCGCTCGCCGGTGGCCTCGGCGCCGAAGGGGGCCAGCCGGTCGAGGTAGAGCCAGTGGCTGGTCGCCCGGCGCCCGTCGAGCAGCCCGGCGGCGGCGAGGAGCAGCGAGCCGGTGCAGACGGACGTGGTCCAGGTGGTGGTGGCGTCGACGGTGCGCAGCCAGTCCAGGACCGCCGGGTTCTTCATCTCGATCTCGGGGTGCGGGCCGCCGGGGACGATGACGATGTCGGGGCGGGTCACCTCGTCGAGGGCCTTCTCGGCGACGAGGACGGCCGCGCCGTTGTCGGTCCGCACCGGACCGGGGCGCTCCGCGACGAAGACGGTCTCGGCGCCGTCGAGGCGGCTGAGGGTCTCGTAGGGGCCGATGGCGTCGAGGGCGGTGAAGCGGTCGTAGAGCAGTACGGCGATCTGCATGTCTCCTCCGGAGCGGTTGTCGTGACGGTGTGCCGGGGTGTCCGCCGCGCGGGGCGGGCTACGCGGGCGGGGTGCCGAAGCGGCGGCGGTATTCGGCCGGGGACTGGCCCAGGGTCTTCACGAAGGCGCGGCGGAGCGCCTCGGGGGTGCCGTAGCCGCAGGCACGGGAGATCCGGGCCACCCCTTCCCCCGATTCCTCCAGCAGGCGCCGCGCGTGCTCCACCCGCACCCGCTCGACGTACCTGCCCGGAGTCACCCCCGTCTCCGCCTGGAAGGCCCGCGCGAAGTGCCGGGGCGACAGCGCGGCCCGGGCCGCGAGCGCCTCCACGCTCAGGTCCCCGCCCGGGTGCTCCGATATCCACCGCTGCACCTCCCGCAGGGGCTCGCGCCGCGCCGTCTGGGCGGCCAGCTGTGCGCTGAACTGCGCCTGGTTCCCCGGCCGGCGCAGGAAGACCACCAGGTGCCGGGCGATCAGCAGCGCCGCGTCCCGCCCGAGGTCCTCCTCCACCAGGGCCAGCGCGAGGTCGATCCCCGCGGTGACCCCGGCCGAGGTGGCGACCGGTCCGTCCCGGACGTAGATGGGGTCGGGGTCCACCTCCACCCGCGGGTAGTCCCGTGCCATCCGCTCGCTCGCCGCCCAGTGGGTCGTCGCCCGCCGCCCGTCCAGCAGCCCGGCCTCCGCCAGCAGCAGGCCGCCGGTGCAGACGGACACCAGCCGCCCCGCACGACCCCCGTACGCGCGCAGCCAGTCGGTGATCCGGGGCTCGAAGTCCCCGGTGAACCGGCCGCCGGGCACCAGCAGGGTGGTGCCCGGGCCGGGGCGGGCGCTCTCCAGGTCCCCGTCCGGCAGCAGGTGCAGCCCGCTGCCGGTCCGGACCGGACCGCCCCCGGGGGAGACCGTCCGCACCGCGTACCCGCCGTCGTCCGGGCGGCAGCGGCCGGCCCCGTCGAAGACCTCGACCGGGCCCGTCACGTCCAGGCTCTGGACCCCGTCGTACACGACGACCAGCACGTCTCGCAGTGGCATGGCTCCATGGTGTGACGGGGCTCCGGCGGCCGCAATGACGTGCATCCCACCTATCCGGACATCCGGCGGAAGGCGGCGGGAGCGGGGGTGCGATCCTGGTGCGTCGCCCCCGCGCCCCTCCGGAGCACCGCCCTGAACACCGTCCTCGCCGAGACGCTCTCCTGCGCCCTGCTGATCCTGGTCCTGGCCTTCGCCGTGGTGCGCCCGCGCGGGCTGCCCGAGGCGGCCGCCGCCGTGCCGGCCGCCGGGCTGCTCGTCGCGCTGGGGGTGGTGTCGCCGTCCGACGCGTGGGAGCAGCTGCGCGGGCTGCTGCCCGTGGTCGGCTTCCTGGCGGTGATCCTGGCGCTCGCCCAGCTGTGCGCGGACGAGGGCCTGTTCCGGGCGGCCGGGGCCGCCGTCGCCCGGCGTGCGGCCGGGCGGGGGGCGGCGGGGCTGCTGGGCGGGGTGTTCCTGGTGGCCTCGGCGGTGACGGCCGCCTTGAGCCTGGACGCCACGGTGGTGCTGCTGACGCCGGTGGTGCTGGCCACCTCCGCCCGGCTGGGCGCCCGCCCGCGCCCGCACGTGTTCGCCACCGCCCACCTGGCGAACACGGCCTCGCTGCTGCTGCCCGTCTCCAACCTGACGAACCTGCTGGCCTTCGCCGCGAGCGGGCTGTCCTTCACCCGGTTCGCGGCGCTGATGGCCCTGCCCTGGACGGTCGCGATCGCGGTGGAGTACGCGGCGTTCCGCCGGTTCTTCCGGGCCGACCTGGCGGCGCCGCCCGAGCACGTGCCCGGGGCGGCGGAGCCCGCGCCCCTGCCCCGCTTCGCGCTGGCCGTGCTGCTGCTGACCCTGGCGGGCTTCGGCGTCGCCTCGTTCGCGGGGGCGAGCCCGGCCTGGGCCGGGCTGGCCGGCACGGTGGCGCTGGGCGTACGGGCGCTGTGGCGCCGCGAGACCACGCCGCGGCGGCTGGCGGCCTCCACCGCGCCGGCGTTCTGCCTGTTCGTCCTCGCGCTGGGGGTGGTCGTACGGGCCGTGGTGGACCACGGGCTCGGCGACGGCCTGGAGTGGCTGCTGCCCGACGGGGACGCGCTGCCCGCGCTGCTGGCCGTGGCCGGGGTGGCCGCCCTGCTCGCCAACCTGATCAACAACCTCCCCGCCGTCCTCGCCCTCCTCCCCCTGGCCGCGCCGGGCGGGCCGGGCGTGGTGCTGGCCGTGCTGATCGGCGTGAACATCGGCCCCAACCTCACCTACGCGGGCTCGCTGGCCACCCTGCTGTGGCGGCGGATGCTGCACGCGCACGGCGAGGACGTCCGACTGGGCGACTTCACCCGCCTCGGGCTGCTCACCACCCCGGCCGCGATCGCCGCGGCGGTGGCCGCCCTGTGGGCCGGCCTGCGCCTGACCGGCGGGTAGGCCGCGGGCCGGCGGCGCGCCGATAGGATCGGGGCATCATGACTGCAACCCTCGTCGCCAAGAACCTCACCGCCGCGCACGGCGAGCGCACGCTCTTCGCCGGCCTCGACCTCGTCGTCGCGCCCGGCGACGTCATCGGCCTCGTCGGCGTCAACGGCGCCGGGAAGTCGACCCTGCTGCGGCTGCTCGCCGGGCTGGACACCCCCGAGACCGGTGAGCTGCGGCTCTCCCCGCCCGGCGCGGCCGTCGGCCACCTCCCCCAGGAGCCCGAGCGGCGCGAGGGCGAGACGGTACGCGAGTTCCTCGCGCGCCGTACCGGGGTCGCGGCCGCGCAGGCGGCGCTGGACGAGGCCACGCAGGGGCTGGTGGACGGCACCCCGGGCGCCGACGACGCGTACGCGGAGACCCTGGACCGCTGGCTGAACCTCGGCGGCGCCGACCTGGACGAGCGCGCCCAGGAGACCGCGGACGAGCTGGGCCTGGCCGTGAGCCTGGACCTGCCGATGACGGCCCTGTCCGGCGGCCAGGCCGCCCGCGCCGGCCTCGCCTCGCTCCTCCTCTCCCGCTACGACGTGTTCCTCCTCGACGAGCCCACCAACGACCTGGACCTCGCCGGTCTGGAGCGGCTGGAGCGCTTCGTGACGGGGCTGCGCGCGGGCACGGTCGTCATCAGCCACGACCGCGAGTTCCTGACCCGCACCGTCACCAAGGTCCTCGAACTCGACCTGGCCCAGCAGCAGATCAACCTCTACGGCGGCGGCTACGCGTCGTACCTGGAGGAGCGCGCGCGGGCCCGCAGCCACGCCCGCGAGGAGTTCGAGGAGTACGCGGACAAGAAGGCCGCCCTCGAGGGCCGCGCGCAGATGCAGCGCAACTGGATGGACAAGGGCGTGCGCAACGCCCGCCGCAAGTCCTCCGACAACGACAAGATCGGCCGGGCCCTGCGCGGCGAGTCCAGCGAGAAGCAGGCCGCGAAGGCCCGCCAGACGCAGCGGGCGATCGAGCGGCTGGAGGTCGTCGAGGAGCCGCGCAAGGAGTGGGAGCTGCGCATGGAGATCGCGGCGGCCCCGCGCTCCGGCGCGGTCGTCGCCACCCTGCGCGAGGCGGCCGTCAAGCGCGGGGGCTTCGCCTTCGGCCCGGCCAGCCTCCAGATCGACTGGGCGGACCGGGTGGCGATCACCGGGGCCAACGGCGCCGGCAAGTCCACCCTCCTCGCGGTGCTGCTGGGCCGGCTGGCCCCGGACTCCGGCTCCGCCACTCTGGGCTCGGGCGTCATGGTCGGCGAGGTCGACCAGGCCCGCGGCCTGTTCCTCGGGGAGGAATCCCTGCTGGAGGCCTTCTGCGCGGCGGTCCCGGACACCGAGCCGGCGGAGGTCCGGACGCTGCTGGCCAAGTTCGGCCTCAAGGCGGCGCACGTGCTGCGCCCGGCGGCGACCCTCTCCCCGGGCGAGCGCACCCGGGCGGCCCTGGCACTGCTCCAGGGCCGCGGGGTGAACCTCCTGGTGCTGGACGAGCCGACGAACCACCTGGACCTGCCGGCCATCGAGCAGCTGGAGTCCGCCCTCGACTCCTACGAGGGCACCCTGCTGCTGGTCACCCACGACCGCCGCATGCTGGACGCCGTCCACGTGACCCGACGGCTGGAGGTCGCGGACGGCAGGGTCACCGAGCTCTAGGGGCCGCCGGAAGGGGGCGCCTGCTGCCTCGGGCCCCGGGGCAGGGGGCGCTCCGCTCAGTAGTAGCGCAGCAGTGCCGGCTCGGCGTGGCGCGCGTAGGCCGCGAGTACGCCGCGCTGGTGCGTCAGCCGGGCCTTCTCGGCCCGGCGGATCGCCATCAGGGTGGCCAGCGTCTCCTCGAAGTCGTCGTTGACCACGTGGTAGTCGTGCCGGTCGACGAAGTTGAAGTCGCGCAGCGCCATGGTGTGGCGCAGCTCGCGCTCCTGCTCGTTCTCGCTGCCGCGGCCCGCGAGGCGCCGGTCCATCATCTGCACGCTCGGTGCCATCACGAAGACGCCGACGGTCTGCTCCGGGAAGGCCCTCTTCAGGTTCAGGTACCCCTCGGGGCAGTAGTCGAGGACCAGGTCGCGGCCCTCGTCGAGGGCCTGCCGGACGGGCGCGAGCAGGGTCCCGTAGTACTCGTCGAAGGACGGGTGGATCCACTGCACGAACTCGCCGTTGTCGGCCATCTTGAGGAACTCGTCGCGGGTCACGTGGTCGTAGTGCTCCTCGCCGCCTCCCGGGCGCGGCTCACGCGTGGTGACGGACCGCGTGCCGGCCAGGGTCGGGTCGGCCGCGACCATGGCCCGGCTCAACGAGGTCTTTCCCGTACCGGAAGGTCCCGACAGCACGAAAAGGCAGCCCGTGGGGCGGATGAGAAAAGGCTTGGGGTCGGCTGACACGACGGGCTCCACCTCAACATTCGAAAGGAATTCTTCGCGGAATTCCGGGGTCTGGCACCGGGCGCCGGGAAACTGCCGGAGCCGGCGCCCGGATATGCCGGTGAGTGCCGCGGACGCAGGGGCCGCGGCACTCACCATGGGGTCAGGATCGGGCTCAGCGGCCGGCCTTGACCTTGTCGAGGCGCGGGCGGAGGCCCACAGCGTGGTTGCGCATGTCCGAACACCTCCTTTCTCAGACGGGAGGGACTTCCACGGACCGGCTGTTCCGGAGGCGGTGTTCCCTCTGCCCTGAAGCCTTCCCGGTGCGATTCAGGCGGACAAGGGGTTGCCCGTTTCTGGCAACGGGGCAACGAGGGCGCGCATTTCCGCCTCCCGGGCGGGACGGGGTTGCCGGTCCCATCGGGCAACGGGCAACCCCTTGAGCCGTGTTCACCGCGGCGGCCACCCTCCAGGGACGACCACCGAACAGGGGGAGGCCACCCATGACCTCGGCAGCCAGCCGGACCACACAGCCGTCCGCACGGGGGACGGCGGACCCGGTGCCCCGCACCCGCTCCGCCGGGTACCCCGAGGGCCGGGACCTGCGGGTGGCGGACCTGTCCCTGGCCGCGCGGGGACGTACCGAGATCCGCCTGGCCGAGCACGAGATGCCGGCCCTGACGGCGCTGCGCGCACGGTACGCGGGGCAGCAGCCCCTGGCGGGCGCGCGGATCACGGGGACGCTGCACATGACGGTGCAGACGGCGGTGCTGATCGAGACGCTGACCGCCCTGGGCGCGCGGGTCCGCTGGGCCGGCTCGAACGTGCTGTCCACCCAGGACGCCGCGGCGGCGGCCGTGGCGGTGGGGCCCGGCGGCGGGCGGGCGGGGGTCCCGGTGTTCGCCTGGAAGGGGCAGAGCCCGCAGGAGTTCTGGTGGTGCGTCGAGCGGGCGCTGTGCTGGCCCGACGGGCGGGGGCCGAACATGCTGCTCGACGACGCGGCCGGCTCCACCCTGCTCCTGCACCGGGGCGTGGAAGGGGAACGGGCGGGCTCCGCGCCCGCCCCCGATCCGGACGGCGACGAGCTCGAGGAAGCCCTGGCGGGGCTGTTGGCCGCGGTGCGGGCCGAGGAACCGGACCGGTGGAGCCGGATCGCGCGGGGCGTGCGCGGGGTCACCGAGGAGACCACGACCGGGGCGCACCGGCTGCGCCGGCTGGCCGCGTCGGGTGCCCTGCTCTTCCCCGCGATCAGCGTCAACGACTCGGTGACGAAGTCGAAGTTCGACAACATCTACGGCTGCCGGCACTCCCTGATCGACGGGATCAACCGCGCGACGGACGTGCTGATCGGCGGCAAGACCGCGGTGGTCTGCGGTTACGGCGACGTAGGGAAGGGCTGCGCCGCGGCGCTGCGGGGTCAGGGCGCCCGCGTGGTGGTCACCGAGATCGACCCGATCTGCGCGCTCCAGGCCGCCATGGACGGCTACCAGGTCGCCGCGCTGGACTCGGTGGTCGAGGGGGCCGACATCGTGGTGACCACCACGGGCAGCCGGCACGTCGTCACCGCCGGCCACCTGGCCCGGATGAAGCACCAGGCGATCGTCGGGAACATGGGCCACGCCGAGGGCGAGATCGATCTCGTGGGACTGGCGGCCCTGCCCGGGATCCGGCGGCAGACGGTCAAACCGCAGGTGGACGAGTGGACGTTCGCGGACGGGCACACGCTGATCGTGCTGTCCGAGGGGCGGCTGCTGAACCTGGGCAACGCCACCGGGCACCCCAGCTTCGTGATGTCCGGCTCCTTCGCCAACCAGGTGCTCGCACAGCTGGAGCTGTACACCGGGGCGGACGGCTACCCGGTCGGCGTGCACGCGCTGCCCAAGCACCTCGACGAGGAGGTGGCCCGGCTGCACCTCGGGGCCCTGGGCGCGGAGTTGACCACCCTGACCGAGGCGCAGGCCGCCTATCTCGGCGTCCCGGCCGCCGGCCCGTACAAGCCGGACTCCTACCGGTACTGACCCGACGCCATCCGCCCTTCCGACACCCCGGGGACGCACGCACCCATGGATCGAACCGACGACCTGATACGCCTCCTCGGCCTCGCGCCCGCCGCCGACGGCGGCTGGGCGGGAGGGCCGGGCGCACACGACTCCTACGACGGAGCCCCGCTGGAGCGGCGGGTGATGTCCTTCCGCACCCGGCTGCTGGGCGCACGGGCTCCGCGTACCGACTGGCGGCGGGCGGAGGCGGACACCGTCCTCGTACGCCATCCCCCGCACGGGCCGGACACCGTGCTGCTGCTGTGGACCCGGGACGGGGAGGGCCGGCCCGGGGGACGGCCCCTCGGCGGGTTCCCCGCCTCCGGCGAACCGTTCCAGCTGACCGTGCCCGCCGGCCGGTGGTACGCCGTGGAGCTCGCGGCCGGCGCGGCCGGTCTCTGGAGCGAGTCCCTCGTACCCGGCCTGGCCTTCGAGGAGGCCGAGCGGGACACCGCCTGGCCGGAGCTGCCGCAGGTGGCCGTGCCGGCCGCCGCGGACGAACAGCCGCTGGACGAGGCCCTCGGGCTCGAACCGCACATCGAGGGCGGCTACTTCCGCCAGTACTACGAGTCCGCCGGGACGCTGGAGACCGGCCGGGGCACGCGCCCCCTGGCCAACACGATCCACTACCTGCTCGACCGCGACTCGCCGATCGGGTACCTGCACCTCAACAACGCCCACATCACCCACTTCCTGAACGCGGGCGGCCCCCTCCACTACCAGCTGCTCTCCCCCGACGGCGTCGTGCACGAGGTGGTCATGGGCGAGGACGCCGGGGCCGGCCAGGTCCTGGTGTTCACCTGCCCGGGCGGCTGGTGGAAGGCCAGCCGGCTCCCGGAGGGCGTCTCCCACGGGCTGATCAGCGAGATCGTCGCGCCCGGCTTCGACTACCGGGACCAGTCCATCGCCCGGGCCGACGACCTGGCCCGGCGGTTCCCCGGCGCCGTCGAGCGGCTGCGCCCCTGCATCCGCGGCTGACCCGCCGCCGACCCCACCACCGGCCGAGGCCGAGGAGAGCTGATGAAAGACACCGCGCACGAGAGCGCACAGGGGCGGTACGCCGCCTCGCGGAAGCTGCTGGCACGGGCCGAGCGGGTGATCCCCGGCGGCGTGTGGGGGCACAACAAGTTCCCCGCCGTCTACGACCCCGCCGAGTACGCCTGGTTCGCCGAACGCGGGGAGGGCCCCCGGCTGAGGGACGTGGACGGCAACTGGTACGTCGACTACGTCTGCGGCTACGGCACCATGGTCAACGGGTACGCCCGCGCCGAGGTCGACGCGGCCGTACTCGGGCAGTCCCGGCTGGGCGAGTGCCTCAGCCAGGCCACGGCCCGCTCCGTGGAACTGGCCGAGCTGCTCGTGGACACGGTGGACGGGGCCGCCTGGGCGGCCTGGGGCAAGAGCGGCTCGGACGCCACCTGGATCGCCCTGCTCACCGCGCGGGCGCACACCGGGCGCAGCCTGGTGGCCTGTGTGGAGGGCGCCTACCACGGCTCGCACGGCTGGTGCGCGTGGTGCAATCCGGGCGAGGGCCGCCGGCCCTCCGACTCCCACGACGTGGTGACCGTCCCCTGGAACGACGTCGAGGCCCTGGACCGGCTGTTCGCCGAGCGCGGTGCCGAGCTGGCCGCCGTCGTCATCACCCCCTTCCAGCACCCGGTGCCCGGGGCCGCCGCGCTGCCGGACCCGGCGTGGCTGAAGGCCCTGCGCGCGCACTGCGACCGCGCGGGCGCCCTGCTCGTCTCGGACGACGTGCGTGCCGGGTTCCACCTCGACATGCGCGGCTCGCACGCCTGGTTCGGCTACCGGCCGGATCTGGTGGCGTTCTCCAAGGCGCTGGCGAACGGCTGGCCGATCGCCGCCGTGACCGGCACCGAGGCGCTGCGCGAGGCCGCCTCCACCGTCTTCGTGGCCGGGACGTACTGGAACTCGGGATCGGCGATGGCCGGCGCGATCGCCAACCTGCGGCTGCTGAAGGACGACGGCGGCATCGAGCGGATGCACGCCGCGGGCGGGAAGCTGGTGGCGGGCCTGGCCGCGCTCGGCACCCTGCACGGCGTCCCGCTGCGGGTGACCGGTCCGGCCACGATGCCCACCCTCACCGTGGACGGCGACGAGGAGTTCGCGTGGATGCGCCGCTTCAGCGTCCACATGGCCGCCCGGGGGTCGTTCGTGCACCCCATGCACAACTGGTTCGTCTCCGCCGTCCACGACGACGAGGCCGTCGAGGAGACCCTGGAGCACGCGGCGCACGCCGTCGTGCGCACCCAGGAAGAGCTGGCCGGCGCATGAGCACCGTCACGATTACGGGGAAGCTGGACATCGGCCGGCTGGCGGCGGGGCTGGTGGGCGCGGCGGACGGCCTGACGGTGGCCGCGGCCGGTGACGGGCTCACCGAGGTGCGCACCGGCGGGCCGGGGCGCGACCGCGCGCTGACCGTGCCCGACGGACTCGCGTGCGACGCCTCGTGGTGGGCCGCCTCGGTGATCCGCCGCGAGCTGCGACGGGTGCCCGACGCCGACGCCTGCGCCTCCCCCGGTCTGGAGTCCGTGCTGCGCACCGGCCTGTGGCGGCATCCCGATGCGTCCTGCGGCCCGGTCGACGCGGCCGGGGTGGTCCTGTTCAAGCCCGGGATGGCCGTGGGCACCGCGACCCTGCGCGAGCTGGCGCGGCGGCTGGCCGACTGCGGCTACCGCGCGGAGCGGGCGCGCGTCCTGGAGGACGAGGAGATCGTCGGCCGCGGCCTGGCCGGCGACCACTACCTGCCGCACGCCGAACTGGCCCGGCGCGGGACGCTGACCGCCGAGGAGCGGATCGCCTTCCTGCGGGTGTACGACCGGCCCGAGTTCCGCGCCCGGTTCGGCGCCCGGCCGCAGGACCTGCCCGTGGAGTGCGCCTACGGCCTGCTCGCGGGCGGCCGGCTGACGGTGGAGCGGCTGGAGGCGTGGAGCACGGCCTCCGCCGAACTGCGCGGGCTCGACAGCGGGGCGGTGGACGGCCCGAACGAGATCGGCGACTGCCTCTTCGTCAACGTGTACGCGGATCCGGCGCGGCCGGCGGAACCGCCCGTACTCGTGATCAACCCCCACATGCCTGGTGTCCTGGGGCAGTTGGAGGACACCGGACACCGGGCGGTCGCCGTCCTGGTGTCCCCCGCGGGTGCGCTTGCGCTGCCCTGGGCGCGGATGCGCCGCGAGTTCTGCGGGGTCACCGACCCGGCCAGGGCACTGCCCGGCAGCCTGCGCGGGGACGCCCTGGCGGGCCTCTTCCCGCTGAGCGGTCCGGCCGGCGAGCCGGTGCGCCGCACCAACAACGGGGTCCACCTCAGCAACGGGGCGATCGAGGCCCTCCAGGACGCACGCACCTGGTTCGGGCTGCGGCCCGACGGGACCGCCGCCGGGCAGGCGCTCCGGGCGTCCGGGCTGGACCCGGACGCCGTCCTGGCCCGCCCGTTCCTCGAACGCGCCGGGCGGCGCCGGGCGGTGGCCACCCTCACCGACGGGCTCGGCGCCGGGGAGGCGGCCGCCGCGCTGGCCGCCGCCCGGCTCTGCGAGGTGGACGGGTTCCCCGGGAGCGCCGAGAGCGTCCGCCGGGTGGACCTCGCCTGGCGGCTGGCCGGGGAGCTGGGCCGGGAGTCCGGCGCCGTCGCGGTGCTGGCGACGGGTTCGGTGGGCCGCAACCGCGCCTGCCCGGAGTCCGACCTGAACCTCCTGGTCCTCCACCGCACGGGGCCCGGCGCCGCGGGAGGGCCGGGGGCGTCCCGGCGCACCGCGGTGGACGGGGTGGAGGTGTCCGTGGAGTGCCTCTCGCTGGAGGCGGCGGAAGACCTGACGCTCGGGAGCGGCGCGGAGGCCGCCGGCTCGTTCGACGCGGCCTCCCGGCGGCTGGGATCCGCCGCGCGGCTCGGCGGCCTGGTCCTGCTGGACCCCGAGGGGCACGCGCCGCGCCTCGCGGCGCGTGCCGCCGCGCAGCGCGTGCCGGCCGGCCTGCTCACGGAGGCGCTGTCCGCGGTGCGGCGCCGGGTGGAGCCGGGGCGCGGGGCGGCGGACGGCCCCGGCTGGGACGTGCTCCGGAGCGCCTCCTACGAGCTGGCCCGCGTGGTGCTCACCACCGCGCCGACGCGCTTCCACAAGGCCAAGTGGGTTCCGGACGACCTCCGTTCGGCCGGCCGGTCGCAGCTGTGGGACGTGCTGCGGGAGGCGTGGCAGCTGGGCGAGCCGGACGAGAAGGAGGTCCGGGCGGCGCTCGGGAGCGTCGGCGGGCCGGCCGGCGCCGATCAGCGCGCCCTGGCCGACGCCCACGGGCTGCTCGCCGCCGGACGGTTCGCGGACGCCCTGTTCCGCGCCCGCGCCGCGACGGCCGTCCCGGGGCCCGGGCCGCGGACGGGCGGTGCGCCGCCCGCCGCGCTCGCCGAGCGGATCGCCGCGCTGTGCACGGAGGAACTCGACGCGGCCGCACGCCCCGCCCACTCTTCCAGCTCCCCCCTCTCACCCCAAGGAAGCCCCCGATGATCCCCCTCGATCGGATCCCCCTGGTCCACGCCGTCGACGAACGGCTGCGGACCACCAGCATCTGCGTCGGCGTGGCGTACGGTGCCCGCCACGATCCGGCGGGCCGCGGCGGTCTGGCCCACATGCTGGAGCACCTGCTGATGTCGGCGCCGGTGACCGGCGGCACCCCGCTCGTCCAGCACATCGAGAGCCGGGGCGGCAGCGCCAACGCCGAGACCGGCCTCGAACACATGCTGTTCTACGCACAGGTGGACGCCGACGACGCGGACGGGGCCGCCGAGCTGCTGCTGCGCGGGGTCCTCAGCCCCGCACTGGACGAGGCCACCCTGGAGACGGAGCGGTCGGCCGTGCTCCAGGAGCTCGCCGCCGCCGAGGCCGATCCGGCCGACGTGGTCCAGGACGCCTTCCTCGCCACCCTCTTCCCCGGGCACCCGCTGGGCCGCCCCGTCGGCGGGACCACGCGGGAGGTGCGCGCGCTCGACCTCGACGCGGTGGCGCGCGGCCACCGCGAGCAGTTCCTGACCGCCCCGCTCGCGGTGGCCGTGGTGGGCCCGCGGCTGCCGGCCCCGTTCGCCGGGCTCGCCGACGGCCGCCCCGGGGCCGCGTCCCGGGCCGCCGCGCCCGCGACGCCGCCGGGGCCGGTCCGGGCCTGCGCACCGGCCTGGCCCGCGGGGTTCGGCTGGGTGGCCGTCGGCGGGCGCTCCGCCGGGCTGGCCGAACCCGACCGCCACCGGTACGCGGTGCTCGCCAACCTGATGGGCGGCAACGCCTCCTCGGTGCTGTACCGGGAGCTGCGGGTCGCGGCCGGTCTGGCGTACTCCTTCCAGGCCTGGGACCGGGGCTACACCGAATCCGGGGCCTGGCGGGTGCTGATCGGCGTGGACGCCGGCAACGGCCCCCGGGCGGTGGGGATCGTCACCCGCGAACTGGCCCGGCTGGCGGCCGACGGGCCGAACCCCGCCGACCTCGACGCCGCGCGCCGGCACCTGCGGATGAGCCTGGTCCTGGACACCGAGACGCCGATGGAGCACGCCCGGCTGCTGGCGATGCGCGCCCTGACCCGCCCCGTCCCCTGGGACGTGGACCGGGAACTGGAGGATATCGCCGCCGTCTCCGCCGAGGACGTGCGCCGGGCGGCCGCCGAGCTGAGCGCCGGCCTGGTCGCGGTGGTCCGCCCGGAGGCGTCGTGAGCGCCCGGGCGGCGGCCGCGTCCGGCCGCTACCTCGCCGAGGCGGCCGCGGCGGGCCTGCTGCACCGCGTGCGGGGCCTGCGGTACGTGGCGGGAATCCACCACGACCCCCTGCTGGACGAGCGGCGGTTCCTGGTCGAGTACGGCGACGACGAGCTGCTGGCCGACCCGGTGTGGCGGGCCGGCCTCGTCGAACAGGCCCTCGGCGAGGATCCGCAGGCGGTCTCGGTCGTCGTGCGCGCTCCGGCGTCGGTCCTGTTCGACGGTGCCTGGCGGCGTGAGCTGAGCTACCTGTACCACCCGGCGGACGACGCCGGCGTCCCGGCGGCCGGCCCGGACGGCGGCCCCGGGCCGCAGGTCGCCACCGCCGGGCCGGCCGAGGAGGAGGCCGTCGCCGACTGGCTGGTGCGGGCGATGGTGCGGGGCAGCGCCGACCTCGGTGCCGCGGCCGATCCCGAGGTCGCCGGGCAGCTGGCCCGCGCGTGCCTGGCGGCCCCCGGCCGCCACTCGTACGTGGCCCGCCTGGACGGCCGGGCGGTCGGGCACGCCACCTTGCTGTGCCGGGCCGAGGACGAGGTCACCGGCCGGCGGGCCGTGGAGCTCGTCGACATGCTGATCGACCTGCCGGACGGGCCCCGCCGGGAGGCCGCGGCCGCCCTGACGGCGGCCGCGCTCGCCCACGCCCGGCGACTGGAACTGCCCCTGCTGGGGCACGTCGTCCACCCGTCGCCCCGGGCCGGCGGCGCCGACCACGGCGCCCGGGTCGTCGCCTCGCTCGTCGGCCGGGGCTGGGAGGCCGACCACGTCTTCTGGCGCCGCCCGACCGGCTCCGCCGCCGATTCCCCCTCCCGCTTCACGAAGGACGCCGCCTGACATGGACCTGGCCCTGCTCTACGACGTGCTCGACGTTCCGGAGGACTTCGGCCCCGGCCACCTGCTCTTCGCCGCCCGCAGGCAGCACTACACCCTGCCGTACCTGGTCCTCTCCGCCCTGGCCCGCGAAGGCGTCCCGATGAGCGGGGCGGCACGCGGCGAGCTGGACCGCGCACGGCGGCGGGCCGCCCACTACGGGGCGGTGCTCGACCGGGTGGCCGCCGAGGTGCCCGTCCGGCCCCTCAAGGGCCCCTTGCTGGCCCGTGCCTACCCGGAGGACCTGCTCCGCCCGCAGGGCGACCTCGACCTGGTCACCGTCGGTGAGCCCGACCTGTGGCGGGTGGTGCGGCTCCTCGTGGCGGACGGGCCCCGGCACGTGGGCGTGACCGTGCTGGGCTCTCCGCAGCGGCACGTGGTGGTGACCCTGAGCGGGCCGGCCGAGGACCCGCTGCTCGATCCGGAGCTGCGGGTGGAGGTCGCCACCGCCGCGCTGGTCGGCGACCAGGGGGCGGTCCCGATCCGGGCGGCCATGCCCGCCGACGCGCTGGCCTCCAACCTGCTGGCGCTGGCCGAGGAGCGCTTCCAGCGTCCGTTCCACGCCCGTGACGCCATCGACCTCCACCAGCTGGGCCGCTCGGCGGTCCCCTCGACGACGGAGCTGGTCGCGGCGGCGGCCTCGTACCATCTGGCCCCGGAGCTGGCGGAGCTGCTCGCGTACGCCGGGGACAGGGTCCCGCTGGGCTCCCTCGCGCCGCTGGCCGGCCCCGCCCTCGCCGCGGAGGCCGACGCGGAGCGCGCCCGCCGGGCCGCCGTTCCCGCCTCCGCTCCCCCCGCGGGCGGCGCCGGGGCGGCCCTGGCGGCCGGGGTGCCGCTCTACGGCATGCCCCTGCGGCGCACCGCGGAGCAGCTCGCGGCCCGCTCCGGCTGGGAGCGGGCCAGGGTGCACCGCTTCGGCGGGGACGAGGCCCTGCTGCTCACGCCGGTCGGGGACTACCTGCTGGTCACGGGGGAGCTGGTCGGGCAGGAGCGGTACGACGCGGCCCTGCGCGAGCTCGACGGCCCGGGGCCCGGCGACCGCGCCGGAGAAGGCTCGTGACGGCGGTGGTCGCCCGGGCCCTGACCCGCCGGTACCGGGCCCCGAAGGCGGGGAACGAGGTGAGCGCCCTGGACGGGGTGGACCTGACGGTCGAGCGCGGCGAGGTGTACGGCCTGCTGGGGCCCAACGGCGCGGGGAAGACCACCCTGTGCCGGATCCTGTCGACGATCCTGCTGCCCACCTCCGGCACCGCCGAGGTGATGGGCCTGGACGTCGTCCGGGACACGGCCCGGGTCAAGCAGTCCATCGGCATCGTCTTCGGCGGCGACCGCGGCCTCTACGGCCGGCTCACCGTCCGGGAGAACATCCGCTTCTGGGCGGCGCTGTACGGGCTGCACGGCTCCGCCCTGCGCGGGCGCACCGACGCCCTGCTGGAGCGGCTCGGACTCGCGGACCGGGCCGGCGACCGGGTCGACACCCTCTCGCGGGGCATGAAGCAGCGCCTGCACCTGGCCCGCGGACTGGTCGCCGATCCGCGGCTGCTCGTCCTCGACGAACCCACCGTCGGCATGGACCCGGTCGCCGCCCACGACTTCCGCGCGCTGGTCGGCGAGTTGCGGGAGGACGGGCGGACCGTGCTGCTCACCACGCACGACATGGCCGAGGCGGAGGCGGTCTGCGACCGGGTCTCGCTCGTGGACCGGGGCCGGATCGTCGCCACGAAGGCGCCCTCCGAGATCGGCGCGCTGATCTCGCGCCACGAGCGCGTGGAGGCGGGCCCGGTGCCCTCTGGCGCCGCCGAGGCGCTCGGGCGGCTGCCCGGCGTGGTGTCGGTCGAGCCGGCGGACGGCGGCAGGCTGCGGATCGGGACCCGGGACACCGACGCCACGCGAGCGGTGCTGCGGCTGCTGGTCGACGCCGGGGTGACCTCCGTGACCACCGGGCGGCCGGGCCTGGAGGAGGTCTACCTGCACCTGGTCGGGGACCGGGGGATGGCGGTGCACCCGTGAGGCTGTTCGCCACCGCCGTGTGGTTCCAGCTGCGGATGGCCCGCCGCTCCCCGCACACCGTGCAGGTCTGCCTGACGGCCCCGCTGCTGACGGTGGTGCTGCTGGCCGTCAGCGAGAGTTCGGGGCGCGGAGACCTCTCGGGCTACGCGGTCGTCGCCCCGACCCTGATGTCGCTGTGGCTGCTGGCGCTGTACACGGCGGGCGAGCTGATCAGCGAGGAACGGGCCCTGGGCACCCTGGAGGGGCTGGTGGCCGCACCCGCCCGCCTCGGGGTGGTGGTGATGGGCCGGCTGTGCGCGGTCACCGCCGTGGGCCTGTTCGCCTTCGCGGAGTCCTGGCTGACCGCCGGGCTGGTCTTCGGCCGGTGGATGGGGTTCCCGCACCCCCTGACGACGGCGGCCTGTGTGCTGGCCACCGGTCTCGCCACGGCCGGAACGGCCTCCGTCCTCTCGTCGCTGTTCGTGCTGATGCCGTCGGCCCGGATCGTGCAGAACACCCTGAGCTACCCGTTCTACCTGCTGGGCGGGGTGCTGGTCCCGGTGGCCGAGCTGCCGGAGTGGCTGCGGCCCGCGTCCCGGCTGGTGTTCCTGTCCTGGTCCGCCGACCTGCTGCGCGACTCCCTCGGCGCGCCGCCCGTCGGCTCCCCGCTGCTGCGGCTCGCGGCGATCAACGCCCTCGGCGCGGCGGGAGCCGCCCTGGGACTGGTGCTGCTGGGCCGGGTCCTGACCACGGTGCGCCGGCTGGGCACCCTCAACCGGACGTGAGGTCCGCCATGTTCCTCCAACAGCTGCGGATCGTCGGGTACGGCGCGGCCAACGCCTGGGCCGACCTGAGGGCCGTCTACACCTGGAAGACCTGGATCTTCGGCTGGCTCGGCCGGATGCTCGCCCAGGTGACCTTCTTCACCCTCCTCGGGAAGGCCGTGGGCGGACCGTCCGGCGCCGAGTACCTGGTCCTGGGCAACGCCCTGATGACCTGTGTGATCGAGTCACTGTCGGTGGTGGCCTCGTCCGGCTGGGAGCGGGCCGCCGGCACGCTCGGCCTGCTCGCCGCCTCCCCGGCGCGGATCACCTCCGTGTTCGTGGGGCGGAGCCTGCAGTGGCCGGTGAGCGGGACGGGCACCTCCTTGGTGGCGCTGTTCGCGCTGGGGCCGCTGTTCGGCCTGGACTGGGAGCCCGGCCAGGTCCTGCCCGCCGTCGGGCTGGTGGTGCTGACCGCGCTCGGCTCCTACTGCTTCGGGCTGTTCCTGGCCGCGCTGGTGCTGAACGCGAGCGGTCTGCGCAACGTCGTCTCCAATGTCGGCTACCTGCTGATGATGGCGGTCTGCGGCGTGCAGGTACCGGTCGCCTACTGGCCGGCCTGGGTGGGCGTGGTCGCCGAGGCCGTGCCGCTGACCCACACGCTCGCGGCGCTGCGCGCACTGGTGCGCGGGGACGGCGCGGCGGCGGTGGCCGGGCACGCGGCGGCCGGCGCCCTGGTGGGGCTGGGCTGGCTGGCCGCCGCGCACCTGGCGTTCGGCCTCCAGCTGGCGCGCGGCCGCAGGGCGGGAACCATCGAGTTCACTCCCTGAGCGGAACGGCGCCGCCGGACGGCGGGTGCCCTTCGCCGTCCGGCGGGGCCGTCCGGCAGGGCGCCAGCGCGGCGAGGCGGACCAGGAGGTCCCGGGCGCGCGGATCGCCCAGGTGGTCGTAGAGCGCCCAGGCCCTCAGCCAGGCCCGGCGCGCCTGCGGGACCCTGCCCTGCGCGTCGAGGCAGCTGCCGAGCTGGTGCAGGGCGTGGGCGGTGCCCGCGCGCATGCCCGTGCGGCCGTGGAGTTCCAGCGCCCGGCGGTAGCCGTCCTCGGCGGGGGCGTGGTCGCCCCGTTCCCGGTGCGCGGTCCCGATGAGGGTCCAGGTCGACGCCTGCATCCACAGGGACCCGTGTGCCCGGTGCAGTTCGAGGGCCAGGGAGAGCGGGGCGAGCGCCGCTTCCGGGCGCCCCTGGACGAGATGCGCCTCGCCGATCCCGACCAGCGCACTCGCCGCGCCCCAGGTGCTGCCCGTCGCCGTGAACAGTTCCAGGGCCCGGTCCACGTGTCCGGCCGCCTCCGCCACGCGGCCCTGCCGTACGCAGGACATGGCGTACGCGAGCAGCACGGCGCCCTCGCCGACGCGGTCCCCGGCGGCGGCGAACAGTTCGAGGGCGCGCCGGTAGTGGACGTCGGCCGCCCGGTGCTCGCGCAGCCCGGCGCGCGCGCTGGCCAGTACCGCTTCGGCGCAGGCGCCGGCGAGCGGCCCGGTGTCGGCGTCGGCGGCCCGGCGGGCGACGAGGCCGGCGTTCAGCTGGTCGAGGTGGTGGTGGCGCAGGAAGAGGAAGGGCCAGAGGGAGTAGGGGAGCTGCCAGGCCACGGCGCTGCCCGCAGTCCGCGCGGCCCCGGCGCAGGCCAGCAGGTTCACGTGTTCCGTCTCGCACCATTCCAGCGCGTCGGCGGTCGAGCAGAAGCGCAGCGGCTCGCACCGCTCGGGCGGCGGATCGACCGGCGGGCGGTGGCGGCCGTCGCCCAGCAGCTGGTCGCCGGCGGCCTCGGCGGTGTGCAGGTACCAGGCGAACGTCCGCCGGACGGCGTCGGCGCGCGCCTGCGAGGTCTCCTCCGCCTCGACGCGTTCCCCCGCGTACTCGCGGAGCAGGTCGTGCATGCGGTAGCGGCCCGGCTCGACCTCGGCCAGGAGGTGGGCGGCGTGCAGCTCGCCGAGCAGCCGAGAGGCCGTCCCGGTACCTTCCCCCAGCAGTGCGGCGGCGGCGCCGACCCCCGCGACGGCGCCCGGGTGGAGCGCGAGCAGCCTGAAGGCCCGGGCCTGATCGGCCGGGAGCCTGCGGTAGGAGAGGGCGAACACCGGGCGCACGGCCGCACCGGCCTCCCCGGGCAGCGCCAGTGCGTCCAGACGGGTGCCGGCCCGGCCGAGTTCGGCGGCCAGCGCCGGGGCGGCGGCCGGCCCCTGCTCGGCCATGCGCTCGGCGGCGATCTGCAGGGCCAGCGGAAGGTGGGCGCACCGCCGGGCGATGACCGCGAGCACCTCGTCCGCGCCGTCGGACGCGGCGGCCGCGTCCGCCGCGCCCCGCCCGTCCTCGGCGGCGGGGACCGCGCGCCGGCCGAGCTCCCGGCGCAGCAGGAGGACGGCCTCCTCGGTGGCCAGCGGGTCCAGGCTCAGGCGCAGCGCACCGTGCCGCACGCTCAGCGCGGTCAGCCGGATGCGGCTGGTCACCAGGAACAGGCTGCTGCCGGCGGCCGGCAGCAGCGGGGCCACCTGCGCCACCGAGTCGGCGTCGTCGAGCAGCACGACGACCCGGCGCTCGGCCAGGGCGCTGCGCAGCAGTGCCGTGCGCTCGGCGGGGTCCGCGGGAGCCTGCGCGGTCAGGGGACCGAGGGTGCGCAGCAGCCCGGCGGCGATGTCGCCGGCTGCCGCGGGGAGGCCGGCCCGGCCGTGGGCCCGGAGGTCCGCGAAGAGCGCTCCGTCGGGGTAGGAGCGGCTCAGGCTGCGGGCGAGGGAGACGGCGAAGGTGGTCTTGCCGATGCCGCCGATCCCGTCCAGCGCGATGACGGCGGGCCCGCGCTGGCGGGCCAGGAAGGCCTCGCAGCGGGCCAGTTCCCCGTGCCGCCCCCACATCCGGCCGGCGGCGGGGAGCTGTGCCGGCACGGGACGTGCGGGCGGGGCGGGCGCACCGGCGCCTTCCGTGCCGTCGGCGTCCGCCGGCCGCCCGGCCGGTTCCGGCGGGCCGGCCTCTGCCAGCAGCCGGGCCAGCTCGCCGTCCGTGCCCATCGTGTGGTCGCACAGCCGGGCCAGCTCGGGCGACGGCATGCGGGACCCGTTCTCGACGCGGCTGAGGTAGCCCTTGCTGTAGTGGACCCGTTCCGACAGCCGCGCGAGCGACCAGCCGCGCTCCAGGCGCAGGGTCCGCAAACGTTCTCCGACCAACACCCTTGTGCCCCCGCATTGTTCACGGTCGGGCCGGACCCTGCTGCGGGCCGCCCCGGAAGTTCACCCCGCGTCCGCTCGTGGACGTCAGGGGAGGAGCATCGCGTGAATCATGTAGAGCGCAAGTAAATTGCGGCGCGCAGTGGCGAATCCGCGCCACAGGATGGCTCGGAACCGCGGGTGCGCTCCCTTCCTGTCCGCCCCGGCGCCTATCCGCCCTGGCGCCTGTCCGGGTGCCTGGCCGAGCGGCGGTCTCCTCGGGGATCATCCGGGTCCGGGGTCCCCGGGCGGTCGAGGCGGCTGGCCTCGTCGGTGTCCTCGCGCCGGACGGGGCCGAGCTCCGGCCCGGAGCGGGATTCCCGGGGTGCGGGCCGTGCCGCGTGCGGCCTGCGCCGCTGCTGCGGGTCCTCGTCGCCGTGGAGCGGGACGCCTCCGGCGCCGCCTTGCTCGTCCATGACGCAACCTCCTGCGCTGGTTCCCCCTCGCCCGGCTCCTGCCCGCGCGGCGGCCCCGCAAACGGGTCGGCTCAGTCCTGCGGGCCGGCCGGGGCCCTGCGCTCGCGGGCCATCCGGGAGGCCACGAAGGTGCGCGGGAGGTGGCGGGCCGCCAGGGCGTACGCCCGGTACCCGCGGCCGGTGATGCTGAGCGGCCGGCGCAGCGCGAGGTCGCGCAGGGCCTTGGCCACCACCGCCTCCGGCTCCAGCCAGACGGCGTCGCGCAGGGCGCTGACGTCCATCCCGGCGCGTTCCTGGAACTCCGTTCGGGTGAAGCCGGGCACCACCGCCAGGACGCGGACCCCGTACGGCGCCATGTCGACCCGGAGCGACTCGCTGAAGGCGGTGACCCAGGCCTTCGCCGCCCCGTACGTCCCGGTCGGCAGCAGACCGGCGACCGAGGAGACGTTGAGCACCGCGCCCCGGCGGCGCTCCCGCAGGCCCGGCAGCAGGGCGTGGGTGAGGCGGAGCGGGACCTTCACCAGGAGGTCGAGCATCCGCTCCTCGTCCTCGACGGGGCTGTACGGGTAGGGGGCGGGCAGGCCGAAGCCGGCGTTGTTGACCAGGACGTCCACGGGCCGCGCGGTGTCGGCGAGCCGGTCGGCGACGGACCCGCAGCCGGCCGGGTCGAGGAGGTCGGCGGGCAGCACCTCGCAGACGGTCCCGAAGTCCCGGCCGAGCTCCCCGGCCAGGGCCTCCAGGCGGGACTCGTCCCGGGCGACCAGGACCAGGGCGCAGCCCTTCGCGGCGAAGCCCCGGGCGAAGGCGGCGCCCAGCCCGGCGCTGGCCCCGGTGATCAGAACGGTGGTGGTCAAGCGGTTCACTTCCTCGGTGGTGCGGACGGCGCCGGCGGTTCAGGCGGCGCCGGGGGCGAAGGCGGAGGTCTCGGGCGAGGCGTAGGCCTGGGCCACGTCCACCAGGAAGCGGGCCTCGTCGTCCAGGCCGCCGCCCTCCGCGGAGGTCTGCATCGCGGCCGGCAGCTCCAGGGCGGGGGCCTGCGCCGGCTGCCCGGGCAGTCCGGCGAGCTTGGCCCGGCGGGCTTCCTTCAGGACGCAGGCCAGCGCGGCGGCCGTGTGCCGCTGCTCGGGGATGCGGCTGCCGGCGACGTGGCCGCGGGCGAGCTCGGGGACGCCCGGGGCCACGTACTCCCCCAGGATCAGGATCGCGTCGCGGGTCTCGATGACCTTGCGGTAGACGAGCAGGTTGCGCGGCATGGGCGGCCAGAGCAGCTCCAGCACCCGTCCCGCGCGGGGCTGGGAGAGGACCACGTGCGGTACGGCCTGGACCAGGTCCCGCCACAGCGGCCAGAGCCGCCAGGCGGTGGCGGTGTCGGCGAGGGTGAGGCGGAGGGTGAACAGGGTGGGCACGAGGATGGCGGCGGCGCGCAGCAGCCCGTGCAGGTTCATCAGCAGCGGCAGGGCGGGCGCCGCCCAGGTGCTCGCGAACAGGGCCTTGAGGAGGTAGGCGAACCAGAACAGCCAGGCCAGGCCGGTGCCCAGGCCGAACAGCCGCAGCCCGGCGGCCAGTCCCCGGCTCTCGGTGCGGCGGCCGTAGCGCCAGCACACGTACACGCAGATCGTGTTGGCGATCAGGTGGGCGCAGACCAGCACGAGCCAGTACGGCAGGGAGGGCACGGGCGCCCCGGAGGCCGGGATGGTGTGCGTGCCGTGCGCGGGCGCGGCGGCGTCCAGGGCGACGAGGGTGGTGAGCCAGACCAGGGTTCCGGCCCAGGAGGCGCGTTGGAGGCTGCGCCCGCGGGTGGCGGCGGCCACGAAGTAGAGCACGGCGCCCGCCGACAGGACGCCGGTGAGGTTGCGGACGAGGCCGATGGCGTGCGCGTACGAGGCCTCGCGGCGCAGGGCGTAGGCGACGACGTCGGGCAGGTTCAGGGTCATCGCGGCGGCCGCGGTGGCGACGGCGAGCCAGAGCCCGCGCTGCTGCGGCGAGCGCAGCGCGCCGGGGGCCCGCAGCAGCACCGCGAGCCACAGGCAGACAACGCTGGGGACCGCCAGCCGGTCGCCGAGCGCGGCGAGTTCAGCTGCCATCGCGGTGGCCCCGCTCGTACCCCATGGCGGACTCCAGCCGGGCGAGGGCTCCCCGGGGGCCGGGGACGGGCCGGGGGCGGGCGGCCCCCGAGGTGCGGATGCGGATCATGCTCGCGAGCATCTCCGCCTCCTGCTCCTGGCGGGTGGTGTAGTTGGTGCGCCCGAGGACCACGGGGGCGTGGCCGCCGTTCTCCTCGCCCTCCAGGGAGTGGTGGCCGAAGAGGATGTGGCCCAGCTCGTGGAGCACGATGTGCTCGCGGTGCAGCGGGGTGGTGTGGGCCTCGTAGAAGACGTAGTCCACGGTCTCGGTGCCCACCCACAGTCCGCAGACGCCCGACTCGGCGGCCTCGCGGGGCAGGGGGTGGAGCCGGATCGGACGGCCGCGCCGGTCGGCTATGCGGGCGCACAGGGCGTCCAGGGAGAACGGGTGCGTCAGATCCATGTGACCGAGAATCATCTCGCAGCGTCTGCGCAGGCTGAGATTCCGGTAGGGCATGTGTTCCCTCTTCGGACCCTTTCTCGGGCAGCGTCGGTAGGCGTGGGTGGGCATCGGCATAACGTCCTGTGCCTTGAGGCGGCCTCGGGAGTGCGGTCCCGGAGGGGGAAACGCGGAACGCCCGTCCGCGCGAGACGAACGGGCGTTCCACCATGCCTATCGATCACATAAGGGAGTTGGCAAGGACGGCCCCTTTCCGGGGGCCTTATCCGGCCAGAGCTGCCGACCCTGCCGGTCGCGGCGGCCCGGGGGGCGTCCCCCGTCCCCCGTCCCCCGTCCCCCTACCGCTTGCGGCGGTCCTCCTGGCCCCCGGTGAGGCCGGCCCGGCGCAGGGCGTCGGCCATGGCGCTGTTGGCGGGGGCCGGGGCGCCGGGGCGCTGACCCCCGCCGCCCTGGCGCTGGCCGCCACCGCGCTGGCCCTGACCGCGGCCCTCGCCCTGGCCCTGACCGCGGCCCTCGCCCTGGCCGCGCTGCTGCGGGGGACGGCCGCCGCCCCGGCGCTCGTCGCGCTGGCGCGGCGCACCGGCCCCGCGCTCCGCCCCGGCCTCGTCGTCCAGCCGCAGGGTGAGCGAGATCCGCTTGCGCGGGATGTCCACGTCCATGACCTTGACCTTGACGATGTCTCCCGGCTTCACCACGTCCCGGGGGTCCTTGACGAAGGTGTTCGACAGGGCGGACACGTGCGCCAGGCCGTCCTGGTGGACGCCGATGTCGATGAAGGCGCCGAAGGCGGCCACGTTGGTGACGACGCCCTCCAGGACCATCCCGGGGGCCAGGTCGCCGATCTTCTCCACGCCCTCCTTGAAGCTGGCCGTCTTGAAGGCGGGGCGCGGGTCGCGGCCGGGCTTCTCCAGCTCGCGCAGGATGTCGGTGACGGTGGGCAGGCCGAAGGCCTCGGTGACGAACTCGTCGGGGCGCAGGGAGCGCAGGACGGAGGTGTTGCCGATCAGCGCCGCCACCTCGCCGCCCGCCTTCTTGCCCATGGCCCGCACCACCGGGTAGGCCTCGGGGTGCACGGCGGAGCCGTCGAGCGGGTCGTCGCCGCCGCGGATGCGCAGGAAGCCCGCGCACTGCTCGTACGCCTTCGGGCCGAGGCGGGCGACGTCCTTGAGGCCCTTGCGGCTGCGGAAGGGGCCGTTGGCGTCGCGGTGGGCCACGATGTTCTCGGCGAGGGTGCCGCTGATGCCCGAGACCCGCGAGAGCAGCGGCGCGGAGGCGGTGTTGACGTCCACGCCGACGCCGTTGACGCAGTCCTCGACGACCGCGTCGAGGGAGCGGGAGAGCTTCACCTCGGAGAGGTCGTGCTGGTACTGGCCGACGCCGATGGACTTCGGGTCGATCTTGACGAGCTCGGCCAGCGGGTCCTGGAGGCGGCGGGCGATGGAGACCGCGCCGCGCAGCGACACGTCCATGCCGGGCAGTTCCTGCGAGGCGAAGGCGGAGGCCGAGTACACGGAGGCGCCGGCCTCGGAGACCATCACCTTGGTCAGCCCGAGCTCGGGGTGGCGGGCGATGAGGTCGCCGGCGAGCTTGTCCGTCTCGCGGGAGGCCGTGCCGTTGCCGATGGCGACCAGCTCGACGCCGTGCTCCTTCGCCAGGCGGGCGAGGGTGGCGAGGGACTGGTCCCACTTGTTGGCGGGAACGTGCGGGTGGATCACGTCCGTGGCGACGACCTTGCCGGTGGCGTCGACGACGGCGACCTTCACGCCCGTGCGGAAGCCGGGGTCGAGCCCGAGGGTGGCGCGGGTGCCGGCGGGGGCGGCGAGCAGCAGGTCGCGGAGGTTGGCCGCGAAGACCCGTACGGCCTCGTCCTCGGCGGCGGCGCGCAGTCGGGTCCGCAGGTCGATGCCGAGGTGCACCTGGATCTTCGTGCGCCAGGCCCAGCGGACGGTGTCGGCGAGCCACTTGTCACCGGGGCGGGCGCGGTCGGCGATGCCGAAGCGGCGGGCGATCATGCCCTCGTACGTGGAGGGGCCGGGGACCTCCGCGGGCTCCTCGGGCTCCAGGTCCAGGCTGAGCACCTCCTCCTTCTCGCCCCGCAGCATGGCCAGGACGCGGTGGGAGGGCAGGGCCGTGAAGGGCTCGGCGAAGTCGAAGTAGTCGGAGAACTTGGCGCCCGCCTCCTCCTTGCCCTCGCGGACCTTCGCGGCGAGGCGGCCGCGGCCCCACATGCGCTCGCGGAGGTCGCCGATGAGGTCGGCGTCCTCGGCGAACGTCTCGGTGAGGATGGCGCGGGCACCCTCCAGGGCGGCCGCCGGGTCGGCCACCCCCTTGCCGGCGTCGACGAACGCGGCCGCGGCGGCGGCCGGTTCGACGGAGGGATCGGCGAGCAGGCCCTCGGCGAGCGGCTCCAGGCCGGCCTCGCGGGCGATCTGGGCCTTGGTGCGCCGCTTGGGCTTGAACGGGAGGTAGATGTCCTCCAGCCGGGCCTTGGTGTCGGCCGCGTGGATCCGGGCCTCCAGCTCGGCGTCCAGCTTGCCCTGCTCCCATACGGAGTCGAGGATCGCCGCCCGGCGGTCCTCCAGCTCGCGCAGGTAGCGCAGCCGCTCCTCCAGGGTGCGCAGCTGCGCGTCGTCGAGCATCTCGGTCGCTTCCTTGCGGTAGCGCGCGATGAACGGCACGGTGGAGCCGCCGTCGAGCAGCTCGACGGCGGCCTTGACCTGCCGTTCCCGTACGCCGAGCTCCTCGGCGATCCTGCCTTCGATGGACATCGTCGTCACTGCGGTCCCGCCTGCCTTCGTGCCTTCGTGCGTGTGCGTGGAAGGCTGCCAATTGTGGCAGGTGCGGGTGGCGGCGGCGGGGAGCCCCTCAGCCCTTTCCGAAGAGGTCGGGCGGAAAGGCCCCGGCGCCGATGACCCGCTGGACGAGGGCCCCGCCGAGCGCGTGGAGCCGGGCGACGCCCTCCGCGCCGAGGTGCTCGTACGGGGCGGCGTCCAGGCGGTCCGTCTCGGTCTCCAGCCGCTCGCGCAGGGCGTGGCCCGCTTCGGTGAGTTCGCCGTCGGCGTCGAGGACGCCGCGGGCGCGGAGCCGGTCGGCGGCGGCGTCGAGGTCGGACTGCTCCCAGCCGCGGATGCTCTTGACCCACTTCGCGGTCATGCCGCGGCCGGTGGCGGTGTGGCTGACCAGCGCCTCCAGCGGGTCGAGGCCGGTGAGGAGGAGGGCGGCGAGGTGCCCGTCGCCGCGGTGCTCGCGCAGCAGGGTGGTGGCGTGCCACAGCCGCAGGTGCGGCTCCTCGGGGACGGGGAGGTCGGCGTGGGCCGCGTAGAGGGTCCGGCCGTGCCGGGTGCAGGCCTCGGTGGCCCGTATGGCGAGGTCGGCGGCCTCGGCGAGGTCGGGCGAGGCGATGGTCTCGGGGCCGAGGAGGCGCCGCAGGCTCCGGTCGGCGGCGCGCAGGCGCGCGGCGAGGACCTGCTCGGGGGTGGTGGTGTCCCAGACGGCGGGCAGGTGCCGGGTGACGAGGTCGTGGCGGTAGTTGTAGAAGGTGGCGGTGACCGTGCCGGGGCCGACGGCGCCCATGGCCGCGGAGCGGCTGGCGAGGTTGACGGCCACCCGGTGGGTGATGCCGAGGGCGCCGAGCTCCTCGAAGATCTCCGGGGAGAAGTAGCTGGTGGCGTGGAGGGGGTTGACGGCGGTGTGCCAGCAGCGGCGTGCGGCGTAGGGGTCGATGCTCATGACCGCACCCTACCGACTAGCCGGTATGCCGCCTACCCTCCCGGGGGCGGGGGCGCACCGCCGCCCGGGGCGCATTCGCGCCAACCTGGTCCCCGCCCCGCAGGTGCGGGAAAGCCCCAGAACGGACGGCCCCGGCCCCGCGTCCCACGGACGGCGCACCGCACGGGGCCGTGATCGTGACGGCCGAATGGCGATCGTGTGACAGCAGGGGCCATGGACATGACCTGAGCGACCACGGGTGAATACGGTCGAACGACGTACGACGGACGTCGAACCGATCTGCCTCCCCTACCCCTTGGAGCTCTTCGTGTACCGCAAAATGATCGCCCCGAGCGTCCTGGCCGCCTCCCTCCTGCTGGTGATCCCGGCATCGGCGGCCGGCAACCTCCAGGGCGCGCCGGGGATCGGCGACAGCTACTACCCGGAAAGCGGGAACGGCGGGTACGACGTCTCCCACTACGACCTGCGCCTGCAGTACCAGCCGAAGACGGACCTGCTGGAGGGCACGGCCACCCTCCTGACCACCGCCAAGCAGGACCTGTCGCGCTTCAACCTGGACTTCGGCCTCAAGGTGAGCGAGATCCGGGTCAACGGGGCCAAGGCGAAGTTCGCCACCTCCGGCGCGCACGAGCTGGAGGTCACCCCCGCGCAGCCGCTGGCCAAGGGCAAGCAGGCCACCGTCGTCGTCAAGTACGCCGGAAAGCCCTCGGAGTTCAAGGTCGACGGCTGGTCCGCCTGGCAGCGCACCCCGGACGGCGGCATCGCGGCGCAGGAGCCCGACTCGGCGGTCTGGTGGTTCCCGAGCAACGACCACCCGCTCGACAAGGCCACCTTCGACGTGTCGATCAACGTCCCGGACGGCACCCAGGCCATCAGCAACGGCGTGCTCCAGTCGCAGACCTCCCGCCTCGGCTGGACCCGCTACAACTGGCGCTCCAACAAGCCGCAGGCCACCTACCTGGCCACCCTCGCCATCGGCAAGTTCGACATCACCACGGACAAGACGGCGAGCGGCCTGCCGATCCTCAACGCGTACAGCAAGGACCTCGGCGACAACGCGGGCTCGGCGCGCGCGAGCGTCGAGCGGACCGGCGAGGTCGCGGAGTGGCTGGAGTCGGTCTTCGGCCCGTACCCCTTCAACGCGCTGGGCGGATACGTCCCGAACGTGCCCTCCGGCTTCGCGCTGGAGACCCAGACCCGGCCGTTCTACAGCCCGCGCCAGTTCGCGAACGGCGCGAACGTCTCCGTCGTCGTGCACGAGCTGGCCCACCAGTGGTACGGCGACAGCGTGTCCGTGGACAACTGGAAGGACATCTGGGTCAACGAGGGCTTCGCCCGCTACGCCCAGTGGCTGTGGTCGGAGAAGGAGGGCGAGGGCACGGCGCAGGAGCTCGCCCAGTGGACGTACGACAACCGTCCGGCCGAGGACCCGTTCTGGCAGGTCAAGCCGGGGGACCCGGGCGCCGAGAACCAGTTCCACGGGGCCGTCTACGACCGGGGCGCGATCGCGATCCAGGCGCTGCGCAACGAGGTCGGCGACGAGAAGTTCTTCCAGATCCTCAAGGGCTGGCCGACCGAGCGGGCCTACGGCAACGCCAAGGTCGGGGACTTCGTCCGGTACGCGGAGAAGGTCTCGAACAAGCCGCTCGCCCAGCTCTTCGAGACCTGGCTCTACACCCCGGGCAAGCCGTCCTTCGGCGCCCCCGCCGCCAAGGCGGGCGCCCGCTCCCAGGCCCCGGCGAAGCCGGCGGCGGAGCCGAAGTCCTGGAAGAAGATCCAGGCGACGAACACCCTTCACGAGCACTGACCCGCGACGCCGCCCGCCCCGGCGCGCCGGGACCCCTCAGCGGGCCCCGGCGCGCCGGCGCGCCCGGGCGGCACGGGCCTGCGGGAGGTAGCGCAGCCGTTCGGGCAGGAGCGGTACGAGGAGCCGCACGGCGGTACTGAACCGCCGCAGCCGCCGCTCCTGGGCCGGCGTCCACTCCAGGCCGATGGCGGCACGGGCCTCGGGCGGCATGTAGCCGACGGTGACGAAGGCCCGGAAGCGCAGGTAGCCGGAGCACAGGAGCGGCCAGGTGAGCCGCAGCAGCAGCCGCAGCGTCCGGGAGGCCGGCTCGGGGCGGGGCAGGTCCGCGTCGGTGGCGACCAGCTCGCGGGCGACCTTGGTCGGCTCGATCTCCTCGGCGAGCATCCGGTGGTAGTACGGCCAGAACTCCTCGACGGTCTGCGGCATGTCCCGGTCGCGCAGCCCCAGGATCCGGCCCACCTGGAGCCACTCCCGGTACATCTGCCGGTCCTGGGCGGGGGTGGTGCGGCGGAAGAGGTAGCGGCCGGCGTACTGGGCGACGGGGAAGCCGGTGGCGTGCACCCAGGCGTAGCAGGCCGGGTCCAGGGAGTGGTAGCGCCGGCCCCGGGTGTCGGTGCCCTGGATCTCCTTGTGCAGGCGGCGCACCCGGCGTCCCTCCGCGGCGGCCTCCTCCCCGCCGTAGACCCACAGCATCACGGAGCGCAGCGAGCGCTCGCCGCGCCCCCAGGGGTCGGTGCGGAAGACCGAGTACCGGTCGACGCCGGCCCCGACGGCCGGGTGGGCGACCTGCATCGTGAAGGCGGCGGGCAGGGTCAGCAGGGAGCGGATGTCCCCCGCGGTGCTCCACAGCACCCCGCCGGGCGGCGGAGGCTCGGGATCGAGCCGCCTGATGGGGCTTTCGGGGGAGATGTGACCCGTGTGGTTCATGAGGTCAATTATGCGAGCGCGAGAAGTCGCGGGCCGGACAGAAAGTCTTGTCACGGGTGTTACCCCGAAGTAACCGCGGCTGCTTGGATAACGGCGTCGATCTTCCCCCCGCCCCCTCCCCCGCAGGATTCCCGGGGATTCCACAGGACTGATGGAGACCTCCATGCAGCAGATCACGCACCGCAGCCGCACCGCCGCCACGGCCGCCGCCGCGACCGCGGCCGCAGCGGCCCTCGCCCTCGCCCCCGCGCCCGCCGCCACGGCCGCCGAGACCGCTGCCGCCCCCCGGATGAGCGTCCTGACCTACAACACGTTCCTGATGAGCAAGAACCTCTACCCGAACTGGGGCCAGGACCACCGGGCCGCCGAGATCCCCGAGGCCTCCTTCTTCCAGGGCCACGACGTGGTCGTCCTCCAGGAGACCTTCGACAACGGCGCCTCGGACGCCCTGAAGGCGAACGCCGCCGCCCAGTACCCGTACCAGACCCCGGTCGTGGGCCGCAGCAAGAGCGGCTGGGACGCGACGGGCGGCTCCTACTCCTCCACCACCCCGGAGGACGGCGGCGTCACGGTCCTCAGCAAGTGGCCGATCGTGCGCAAGGAGCAGGTGGTCTACAAGGACGCCTGTGGCGCCGACTGGTGGTCCAACAAGGGCTTCGCGTACGTGGTGCTGGACGTCGACGGCACCAAGGTCCACGTGGTCGGCACGCACGCCCAGTCCACCGACCCGGGCTGCGGCGCGGGCGAGGCGGCGCAGATGCGCAGCCGCCAGTTCAAGGCGATAGACGCGTTCCTGGACGCCAAGAACATCCCGGCGGGCGAACAGGTCGTCGTGGCGGGCGACATGAACGTCGACTCCCGCAGCCCGGAGTACACCTCGATGCTCAGCGACCTCGACCTGGCCCCCGCCGACGCGCGCACGGGCCACCCGTACTCCTTCGACACTGCGCTCAACTCGATCGCCAACTACCGCTACCCGACGGACCCCCGCGAGGACCTGGACTACGTCCTCTACCGCAAGGGCAACGCCCGCCCGTCGGGCTGGGAGAACAACGTGGTGAAGGAGCAGTCGACCCCCTGGACGGTCTCCAGCTGGGGCACGTCGTACACGTACTCCAACCTCTCGGACCACTACCCGGTGATCGGCCGCTAGTGCTGTGACCGCAACGTCGTTTGGTCGCTGCTCCGTTCGTGGCGCGCCGACTCGAACTGACCGATGAGGCGTGGCCGGTCAACCGAGCCGTTGCCGGCCCCGTCCCGGATGGGCCGTCCTGTCCGGGACGGCCGGCATGTTGTCAGCAGGATGCTGTGAAAGCTGTCCACGGGTGCGGTCTGGCCGGAACTGCCCGAACGCCGCCACCCGTGGAAGACGGCGCACGATCGGTTCCGCCGCTGATCGGCGGACGGAACCTGGGATCGCCTCCTGGTAGAGGAGCCGGCCCAGCAAGGCGCTGCGGCGCTGCCGCAGCGGACTGAGGATGCCCCAAGGGCGGACCAGCACCGGCAGAATGATGTCGTGGTCCATGGAGATCGACCCGCCCGTCTTCGCATAAAGTGGATCAAGAACGAGTGCCGGTCGCCTTCTGAGGAACAGTCAGGGACAAGAGGCCAGCGTTCAACTGGATGCCGTCGGAGGAGTGCCGGAGCGAGCGGATCACCAAACGCTGTCGCGCTCGAGCGCGCCATCGACAAGGCGTGGGGAGCGACATGCGCTGGGGGCGTAGATGAGCGAGTTGCACGGAGGCGAGGGCGCAGAGCCTCAGTCGCCTGGATACGAGATACCCGCTGCGCCTTCCGCAGAAAAGGAAGAGATCGGGGAGCCGGTCGAGCCGGCTGAAGGCCCCGAGGCGGAATCCGGGCCGGATGCCCCCTCCGACGATGACGAAGCGGAGCCCGTGGAGCCGGGAGACCCGGAAGGGTCATCGGACCTCGAAGAAGCAGAGCGGCAGGAAGCGCCGGACGACGAGCCTGAAGAACCAGACGAGTTCGCAGCGGAAGCCTTGGACGAAGCTGCACGGGATGAAACTCCGGATGCCCCCGAGGAGCCTCAGGACTTTGTCGACGAGGACCACATCGAGGATCCCGAGGAAGTTGAGCCTCAGGCAGCTGCAGAGCCCGGGGAAATCATCGAGTCCCAGGACGCCGCAGTAGCGGACGGGCACGACACGGACTTGCACTCGGAAGCCGACGGGAACACGGAGAGCGCCGAACCTGCCGGGCAGGCCGATTCCTCGGAGGCTGCACCAAGCGCGAACGACGAAGCAGCGCCAGGCGATGAACCTGATCGGCTGGCCGTAGCGACGCATCGCGACATCAACCTGGACGAGTTGGGCATACCTGTCGTCTGGCGGACGGACAACCTACCCTTGCACCGCAACGACAACCGTGAGCCCGACATCGTCTTCGGGGGCGGCTTCAAGCCCCTTGATCCTTCACGCGTCGACCTCGTCGAGTACGTACAGGAAAGCAACCCTTCAGCCTTGGTCAGCACGTCGTATCGCGACGACATCGGTGAAGAGTTCGGAGGGAAGTTCACGTACCTGATCAACGCGCCCGGCGGGATTGACGTGAACGCCTCGATGGGTGATCATCCACTCTCCTACGAGCAGGAGGTAGCGTTCCCGGGAGGCATTCGCACCGAATACATCTCGGGGGCTCGACCCTACAATTACGCAACCGCCGAACTTGGCGACTTCATTCCGAACCCGAACTACCGCCCCGAGGACGACCGTGTCACATGACCCCCAAGTCTTGTACGACAGAGAGATTTCCCTGGTCTCTGATGAAGAAGTTCTGGTCGGGAGGCTCGTCGGAGAGTACTCGGGCACTGATTACACCGTCCGCATCACCTATCGGACAGACATGTCAGAACACACGGCGTGGAACCTGTTCGAGGCCCTGGCGCACGTGCGAAACGACCTGGAAAGGAGCGGACTGAAACCCGCGATCGAAGGTGCCTGCAAGGACGTCTATCCCAGCAGAATGGCGCTGGAAATGGGCGGCGGAAGGCGAGCCTATCGATGGACATCATCCCGTCGGCCGGAAACCGTGGACATCTTTGACGGTGTGCCGACTGTGGACTATGCAAGGCTTGCCTATGTGGCTGAACAGAGCGACCTGAACAAAGAACGCAGAGGGCGCGGAAATGAGTGAGCCAAAGATGACGGCGCCGCCGGTGACCGACGCGGTGCGCGCAGAGGCGATGACCAAGCCGGGATCCTGGGTATATGCCATCGATCGTTTCTTCGACCCGGCGGGGAGAGTCCCCCCGTTCGGCATCATTGGCGCCTGGAAGGTTGACGATCTCGGGCACATTACGGGCGAGTTCAAACACAATCCGAGTTACCGCCCGTCTCCTCTCACCCTTGGCATGAATGAGCCAACCGACGCCGTGGACGCCGCGATTCAGCGCGCCGCAGCGGGGTATTCCGATGACGGAGCCATTCGTAGCGCACTCTTGGATTCCATCCTCTTCTTCGTTCCCGACGGCGTCCCTGACGCGGCCGCACACGCGGACGACACCCATCACCGCGCCGTCATGGCATATACGAACGAGCGCCAAGCACCCCGATCGGTGCCACTGCTGCGACCGGTCGCATTCCGCGATCTCCTCGCGCGCCTTCCGGACCACGCGATTCTGAAGCTGAACCCCGGCAGTTCGGCTTCGGTGCACATCCCCGTTTCGGAGCTGAGGCGAGCTGCTGATGGGTGAGTCCCGTGCTTCGACCTGGTACCCCATCCCGTCCAGCAGCCGGGCCCGCTCGCCGCTGCGGTAGGCACGCCGTCATGCGGCCGTGTCGGGGATCAGGCGTACCGGCCCCAGACCGGCGGCGGACGCCGAGACGGGGGAAGCGCGTAGCGATCTGGTGCGGGGAGCGGCTCCGGAATTCCGGGAAGGGGGCCGGATGCCCGGTCCGCCGGGACCCCGCTCTCCCAGGTCCCGGCCGGCCGGCGAGTTCCCGCAGGCGGTCAGTCCCCCTCGTACAGTCCCTCGATCAGGGCCCCGTACTTCTCCCGGACCACCCGGCGGCGGAGTTTCAGCGTCGGGGTGAGTTCGCCCGTCTCCGGGCCCCATTCCTCCGCCAGCAGGCGGTAGCGCTTGATCTGTTCCGTGCGGTTGAGGCGGGCGTTGGCGGTCTCCACCGCGCGGGCGGTCTCCTCCAGGACCGCCGGGTGCGCGGCCAGGTCGGCCAGGGTGGTCGCCTCGATGCCGCGGGCGGCGGCCCAGGCCGGGGCCAGCTCGGGGTCCAGGACCAGCAGGGCGACGAGGTAGGAGCGGCCGTCGCCGTGGACCAGGGCCTGGCCGATCAGCGGGTGTTCCTTGACGGTGTTCTCCACCAGGGCCGGGGCCACGTTCTTGCCGTTCGAGGTGATGATCAGCTCCTTCTTGCGGTCGGTGAGCCACAGGAAGCCGTCCTCGTCGATCCGGCCGATGTCCCCGGTGGGGAACCAGCCCTCGGCGTCGGCGGCGCCCTCCAGCGTCCCGTCGGGCCGCAGGTAGCCGTCGAAGACGGTCGCTCCGCGTGCGAGGACCTCCCCGTCCTCCGCGAGCCTGAGCTCCAGCCCCTCGATGGGCCGGCCCACCGAGCCCAGCCGGAAGCCCCCGGGGCCGTTGCTGTTGACGGTGCACACCCCGGAGGTCTCGGTCAGGCCCCAGGCGTCCATGATGGTGATCCCCCAGCCCGCCCAGAAGCGGACCACGTCGATCGGCATCGGCGCGGTCGCGCTGGCCGTCCACAGCAGCCGGTCCAGCCCCGCCAGCCGCAGCAGCGGGTCCAGCACCCGCTCCTTCACCTCCGCGTACGCGGCCTCCAGCGCGGCCGGGACCTCCTCCCCGCGCTCCCGGTGGCCCGCCCGGGCGCGGGCCACGTCCCCGGCCCCCTCGATGGCGCGCCGCTGCTCCTGCGGGAGGCCCGCGAGCACCGCCCGTACGCCCGCGGCGAGCTTCTCCCAGACCCGGGGCACGCCGAAGAACTGCACGGGCCGCAGCTCGCGGACCGCGGCGGCCACGGCGGCGGGGTCGGCGACGAGCCGGACGTGCGCGGCGCGCAGCAGCGGCAGGTAGATGCCGAGGATGCGTTCGGCGATGTGGGCGAAGGGCAGGTAGCAGATGTGCTCGGCGTGTTCGGGGAGGTCCACGTTCCGGTCGAGGCGCACGGACTGGAGCAGGATGTTGCGGTGGCTGAGCCGGACGCCCTTGGGGTCGCCGGTGGTGCCGGAGGTGTAGACGACGGTCAGGGGGTCCTCGGGACGGGCCTCCTGCCAGGCCTTCTCGAAGGCGTCGGGGCTGTGCAGGCGGGCGCCGCTCGCGCAGAGGGAGGCGTAGGTGGTGTGCGGGCCGGCCTCGGCGGCCTCGGCGACGACGAGGCGTTCCAGCGGGGTGGCCGGGTGGTCCAGCAGCGGGGCCCAGCGGGCGAGTTCGCGGGCGCCCTCGACGACGGCGAGCCGGGCCCGGCTGTGGCGGGCGATGTGGGCGATCTGCTCGGGCGCGGAGGTCCCGTAGACGGTGACGGGGACGGCGCCGAGGTGGACGAGGGCGAGGTCGGTGAGCCAGTGCTCGGGCCGGTTGCCCATCATCAGCAGGACGTGCTCGCCGCGGGTGACGCCCAGGGCGGTGTATCCGGCGGCGAGGACGGCGACGCGGCGGCGGGCCTCGCTCCAGGTGAGGGTCTGCCAGCCGTCCCCGGTGCGCCAGGAGAGGGCGGGCAGGTCCGGGTGTTCGGCGGCGTTGCGGGCGAGCAGGGACGGGAGGGTGAGGTCTTCGGGACGTCCGGGCAGTCGCAGGTTCGTGGTCATGGGCAGCTCCTGGCCGTTTCACATCGTTGGTGCGACAGCAATACTGTTGAACCCAAGCCGTGCAGCAGAGAGCGAGGAGCGGACGATGGCCGACCACCGGGCGACCGAGCCGATGCTCACCGTCGACGAGCTGGCGTCGAAGGCCGGTGTCACCGTCCGCACCGTACGGTTCTACAGCACGCGCGGCCTTTTGCCCCCTCCCGTGATCGGACCCCGTCGGGTGGGGCACTACGGGCCGGAGCACCTGTCGCGGCTGGCGCTGATCGAGGAGCTCCGGCACCAGGGGATGACCCTGTCGGCGATCCAGCGCTATCTGGACGCGCTCCCCGACGACCTGAGCCCGCACGACCTGGCGATCCACCGGGCGCTGGTGGCGACCTGGGCGCCGGACACGGCGCGGGAGGTGTCGCGGGCGGAGCTGGAGCGGCGGGCCGGGCGGGGCCTGTCGGACGGGGACCTGCGCCGGCTGGCCGCGATGAACGTGCTGTCGGAGGCGGGTGAGGGCTACCGGGTGGACCTGGGCCTGCTGCGGCTGGGGGTGGCGCTGCTCGACGTGCCGATCGCGCACGAGACGCTGCTGGCGGCGCGGGACGTCCTGGTGGAGCACGCGCGGACGGCGGCGCACCAGCTGACGGCGCTGTTCCGGGACGAGGTGTGGGGGCCGTTCACCGAGGGCGAGAGCGACCTGGAGCAGATCGAGTCGATGAAGGCCCTGTCGGCGCACATGCAGCCGATGGTGGTGCAGGCCCTGGTGACGGCCTTCCAGCGGTCGCTGAAGGAGGAGCTGCGGGCGGCGTTCGACTCGGAATCCGGGTGAACGCCGCCCGCGGGCGGGTCAGTCGGAGTACGTCTCGCCGCGCTCGGCCTTCGCCACCAGGGAGGCCGGCGGGGTGAAGCGCTCGCCGTAGGTGGCGGCGAGCTCGCGGGCGCGGGCGACGAAGCCGGGCAGGCCGCCCTCGTAGCCGTTGATGTACTGGATCACGCCGCCGGTCCAGGCCGGGAAGCCGATGCCCATGATGGAGCCGATGTTGGCGTCGGCGACGGAGGTGAGCACGCCCTCGTCCAGGCAGCGGACGGTGTCCACGGCCTCGGCGAAGAGCATCCTCTCCTTCATGTCCTCGAAGGGGACCTGGGCGGCGTCCGGCTTGGCGAAGTGCTCGCGCAGGCCGGGCCAGATGCGGGTGCGCCTGCCGGTCCCGTCGTACTCGTAGAAGCCGGCGCCCCCGCTGCGGCCGGGGCGGCCGAAGTCGTCGACCATGCGGTCGATGACGCGGTCGGCGGGGTGCTCGGTCCACTCGCGGCCCTCGGCCTCGAAGGCCTTGCGGGTCTCGTTGCGGATCTTGCGCGGGAGGGTGAGGGTGAGCTCGTCCATCAGGGAGAGCACCTTGGCCGGGTAGCCGGCCTGGGCGGCGGCCTGTTCGACGGAGGCGGGCTCGATGCCCTCGCCGACCATCGCGACACCCTCGTTGATGAACTGGCCGATGACGCGCGAGGTGAAGAAGCCGCGCGAGTCGTTGACCACGATGGGGGTCTTGGCGATCTGGCGGACCAGGTCGAAGGCGCGGGCGACGGCCTCGTCGCCGGTGCGCCCGCCCTTGATGATCTCCACCAGCGGCATCTTGTCGACGGGCGAGAAGAAGTGCAGGCCGATGAAGTCGGCGGGGCGCGCGACCCCTTCGGCGAGGCCGGTGATGGGGAGGGTGGAGGTGTTGGAGCAGAGCAGGGCGTCGGGGGCGACCACGTCCTGGATCTCCTGGAACACCTTGTGCTTGAGGGCGGTGTCCTCGAAGACGGCCTCGATGACGGCGTCGCAGCCCGCCAGGTCGGCGGCTTCGGCGGTCGGGGTGATGCGGGCGAGCAGCTCGGTCCGCTTGGCCTCGGTGGTGCGGCCCTTGGCGAGCGCCTTGTCGAGCAGCTTCTCGGAGTACGCCTTGCCCTTGGCGGCGGCCTCGGGGGTGACGTCCTTGAGGACCACCTCGATGCCCGCGCGGGCGCAGGAGTAGGCGATGCCCGCGCCCATCATGCCGGCGCCGAGTACGGCGACCTTGCGGACCTTGCGCGGCGGGACGCCCTGCGGACGGCTGCGGCCGGCGTTGACGGCCTGGAGGTCGAAGAAGAAGGCCTGGATCATGTTCTTCGCGGTCTGGCCGGTGACCAGCTCGGTGAAGTAGCGGGCCTCGATGGTCAGCGCGGTCTCGAAGTCCACCTGGGAGCCCTCGACGGCGCAGGCCAGGATGTTGCGCGGGGCCGGGTACGGGGCGCCGTTGAGCTGCTTCTTGAGGTTGGCGGGGAAGGCCGGCAGGTTGGCGGCGAAGCGCGGGTTGGAGGGCGTGCCGCCCGGGATCTTGTAGCCGGGGACGTCCCAGGGCTGCTTCGACTCGGGGTTGGCGTCGATGAAGGCGCGGGCCTTGGCCAGCATCTCCTCGGGGGTGGCGGCCAGTTCGTGGACCAGGCCGCTGTCGAGGGCGCGCTGCGGGGTGTACTGGGTGCCCTGGAGGAGGACCTTCAGGAGGGCGTCGGCGATGCCCATGAGGCGGACGGTGCGGGTGACGCCGCCGCCGGCCGGGAGCAGGCCGAGGGTGACCTCGGGCAGACCGATCTTGGAGCCGGGGGCGTCGAGGGCGACGCGGTGGTGGGAGGCGAGGCAGATCTCGTAACCGCCGCCGAGGGCGGCGCCGTTGATCGCGGCGACGACGGGCTTGCCGAGGGTCTCGATGCGGCGCAGCGAGCGCTTGATCTCGGTGCCGGTGTCGAAGGCGAGCCGCGCGTGCTCGGGGCGCAGCCCGATCATGTCCTTGAGGTCGCCGCCGGCGAAGAAGGTCTTCTTGGCGGAGGTGTAGATGATGCCGCGGATGGAGTCCTTCTCGGCCTCGGCGCGGTCGGCGATCGCCGCGATGGAGTCCTTGAAGGCCTGGTTCATCGTGTTGGCGGACTGGTCGGGGTCGTCGAGGACCAGGGTGACGACGCCGGTCTCGTCCTGTTCCCAGCGGATCGTGGTGGACTCGCTCATGTTCGCTACTTCCGTGTGAGAGGTGGGATCAGGGGTCAGGACGGATCAGACGCGTTCGACGATGGTGGCGACGCCCATGCCGCCGCCGACGCAGAGGGTGACGAGGCCGTAGCGCTTGTCCTGGCGCTCCAGTTCGTCGACGACGGTGCCCAGCAGCATGGCGCCGGTGGCGCCGAGGGGGTGGCCGAGCGCGATGGCGCCGCCGTTGACGTTGACCTTGTCGAGGGAGACGCCCATGTCCTTGACGAAGCGCAGGACGACGCCGGCGAAGGCCTCGTTCATCTCGATGAGGTCGATGTCGTCGATGGTCAGGCCGGCCTTGGCGAGGGCCTTGCGGGTGGCGGGGGCGGGTCCGGTGAGCATGATGGTGGGCTCGGAGCCGGAGACGGCGGCCGAGACGATGCGGGCGCGCGGCCGCAGGCCGCCCCGTTCGCCGGCCTCGCGGGTGCCGATGGCGACGAGGGAGGCGCCGTCGACGATGCCGGAGGAGTTGCCGGCGTGGTGGACGTGGTCGATCTTCTCGATCCAGTGGTACTTCTGCAGGGCGACGGCGTCGAAGCCGCCGAGGTCGCCGATGTCGGCGAAGGAGGGCTTCAGCTTGGCGAGGGTGTCGGCGGTGGTGCCGGGGCGGACGAACTCCTCGTGGTCGAGGACGACCAGGCCGTTGCGGTCGGTGACGGGGACCACGGAGCCGGCGAAGCGGCCCTCCTTGATGGCGGTGGCGGCCCGCTCCTGGGAGAGGGCGGCGTACTCGTCGACGTCGCGGCGGGTGAACCCCTCGATGGTGGCGATCAGGTCGGCGCCGATGCCCTGGGGGACGAAGCCGGTGTCCCAGTTGGTCATCGGGTCGGCGAACCAGGCGCCGCCGTCGGAGGCCATGGGGACGCGGGACATGGACTCGACGCCGCCGGCCAGGACCAGGTCCTCCCAGCCGGAGCGGACCTTGGCGGCGGCGAGGTTGACGGCTTCGAGGCCGGAGGCACAGAAGCGGTTCTCTTGGACGCCGGCGACGGTGTCGGGGAGTCCGGCGGCGATGGCCGCGATGCGGGCGATGTCGGAGCCCTGGTCGCCGACCGGGCCGACGACGCCGAGGACGATGTCGTCGATGGCGGCCGGGTCGAGGCCGGCGTTGCGCTCGCGCAGGGCGTGGATGAGGCCCACGACCAGGTCGATCGGCTTGGTGCCGTGCAGGGCCCCGTTGGCCTTGCCGCGCCCGCGCGGGGTGCGGATCGCGTCGTACACGTACGCTTCGGTGCTCACAGGTCTTGCCTTTCGGGGGAGGTCCGGGATGCGTCGGGGGGAGCCGGCGGGGTCGGGTGTCAGCCGAGGAGGGAGCGGCCGATGATCTCCTTCATGATCTCGGTCGTGCCCCCGTAGATGGTCTGGATGCGGCCGTCGGTGAAGGCCCGCGCCACGCGGTACTCGGTCATGTAGCCGTAGCCCCCGTGCAGCTGGAGGCAGCGGTCGGCGACCCGCTTCTGGAGTTCGGTGGCCCACCACTTGGCCATCGAGGCGTGGACGTGGTCCAGTTCGCCGTTCGCGTGGTCGGTGATGCAGCGGTCGAGGAAGGAGCGGGTGACCGCGCACTCGGTGGCCATCTCGGCGATCTCGAAGCGGATGTGCTGGAGTGCGGCGAGCGGGCGGCCGAAGGCCTCGCGCTCCTTGACGTACGTGGTGGTGATCTCCAGCAGGTGCTCGGCGCCGGCGATGGCGGCCATGGCGATGCCCATGCGCTCCTGCGCGAGGTTGGTCATCAGGTGGAGGAAGGCGCCGTTGAGCTCGCCGAGCAGGTTCTCCTTGGGTACGCGGACGTCGTTGAAGAAGAGTTCGGCGGTGTCCTGGGACTTCTGGCCGATCTTGTCGAGGTTGCGGCCGCGTTCGAAGCCCTCCGCACCGCGCTCGACGACCAGCAGCGACAGTCCGTGCGCCCCGCCCTCGGGGGTGGTCTTCGCGACGACGATCACCAGGTCGGCGAGGATGCCGTTGGAGATGAAGGTCTTGGAGCCGTTGAGCAGCCAGTGGTCGCCGCGGTCCTCCGCGCTGGTGCGGATGCCCTGGAGGTCGGAGCCGGCGCCCGGCTCGGTCATCGCGATCGCGGTGACGGTCTCGCCCGAGCAGAAGCCGGGCAGCCAGCGGCGCTTCTGCTCCTCGGTGCCCAGTGAGGTGAGGTAGGGGCCGATGATGTCGTTGTGCAGGCCGATCGCCAGGCCGGGGGTCCCGGCCCGGGTGAACTCCTCGGCGAGGACGGCCGCGTAGCGGAAGTCGGGGTTTCCGCCGCCCCCGTACTCCTCCGGGACGGCGAGGCCCAGCAGCCCCTGCCGGCCGGCGGCGCGCCAGGCCTCTCGGCTGACGATGCCGTCCTTCTCCCACTGCTCGTAGTGCGGCAGCACCTCCTTGGCGAGGAAGGTGCGGACGGTCTCGCGGAACGCCTCGTGGTCGGCGTCGTAGATGCGGCGTTGCATCGGGGCCCCCTAGAGCCAGCTCTTGACGGTTTCGATCAGACGGGCCGGCTCGGGGCCGACGGGCGTGACGTTGAGCATGGTGACGCCCGCCTCCCGGAAGGCCTCGACGCGCTCGCGCACGTACCCTTCGGGTCCGCAGAGGGTCATGAGTTCGCAGAACTCGTCCGGGACGGCGGCGGCCGCGTCGCGCTTGCGGCCGGAGAGGTAGAGCTCCTGGATCGTGCGGGCCTCCTGCTCGTAGCCGTAGGCCACGGCGAGGTCGTTGTAGAAGTTGCGGCCGGGCGCGCCCATCCCGCCGACGTACAGGGCGATCTGCGGGCGCGCCAGGTCCCGGGCCTTCGCCGCGTCCTCCCCGATGGCCAGCAGGCCGCCGGCGACCGTCTGGAGCGGGCCGAGCCCGGCGGGCCGCTTCGCCGCGCCCTCGGCGAGGGCGCTCCCCCATACGGCGTGCGCCTTCTCGGGGAGGAAGAGGGTGGGCAGCCAGCCGTCGGCGATCTCGGCGGTCAGGGCGACGTTGGCGGGGCCGAGGGAGGCGATGTAGACGGGGATCCGGTCGCGCACCGGGCGGGTGAGGATCTTCAGGGGCTTGCCGTGGCGGCCGCCGCGCTCGGGCGGCAGCGGCATGTCGGTGATGCCGTGGTGGTCGATGGTCTCGCGGCGCCAGATGCGCCGGCAGAGCTCGACGGTCTCGCGGGTGCGGCCGAGGGGCCGGTCGTAGGGCTTGCCGTGCCAGCCCTCGACCACCTGCGGGCCGGAGGCGCCGAGGCCGAGCAGGGCCCGGCCGCCCGAGACCGCGTCGAGTCCGGCGGCGGTCTGGGCGATGAGGGCGGGGGTGCGGGAGTAGACGTTGACGACGGCCGAGCCGATCTTCATCCGCTCGGTCCGCGCCGCCAGGTACCCCATGATGGTCGGGGAGTCGAAGCCCCAGGCCTCGGCCACCCAGACGGCGTCGAGGCCGGCCGGTTCCAGGGCCGCCGCCTCGTCGGCGGCCCGGCGCGGGTCGCCCGCGTAGTCGAGCAGCATGGACAGTTCCATCAGGCGTCCTTCCCGGTCAGGCCCGGTACGTCCCAGTCGCGTGCCACGGACGCGGTGTCCGCCCCGGGCTGCGCCGGGCCCCTGACGGCCCCGGTGGGGGTGGCGGAGAAGCGGGGCGCGGGGGCGGGCTGGGTGATCCCGCCGGACTCGGTGAAGGTGGCTCGGGCGGCGAGGTGCGGGTGGTGCGGGGCCTCGCCCAGGGAGAGCACGGGGGCCACGCAGGCGTCGGTGCCCTCGAAGACCTCGGTCCACTCGGCGCGCGTACGGGTCCTGAAGCGGGCGGCGACGCGTTCGCGCAGCTCGCCCCAGCGGGCCGGGTCCTTGCGCGCGGGGGCCCCGTCGGCGATCCCGAGGAGGCCGGCGAAGGTGTCGTAGAACTGCTGCTCCAGCGCGCCGACGGCCATGTACTTCCCGTCGGAGGTCTCGTAGGTGCCGTAGAAGGGGCAGCCGCCGTCGAGGAGGTTGGCGCCGCGCCGGTCCTGCCAGCCGCCGGCCGCGACCATGCCGTGGATCATGGCGGTGAGGTGGGCGGTGCCGTCGACGATCGCGGCGTCCACGACCTGGCCGCTCCCGCCGGCGGTGCGGGCGTGCTGGAGGGCGGCGAGCACGCCGACGACCAGGTAGAGGGAGCCGCCCGCGTAGTCCCCGACCAGGTTGGCGGGGACGGCCGGGGGCCCGTCCGGGTCACCGATCATGCCGAGGGCGCCGGTGACGGCGATGTACGCGATGTCGTGCCCGGCGGTGTGGGCGAGCGGGCCCTCCTGGCCCCAGCCGGTCATCCGCCCGTACACGAGCTTCGGGTTGCGGGCGAGGCAGTCGGCCGGGCCGACCCCGAGCCGCTCGGCGACACCGGGGCGGAAGCCCTCGATGAGCACGTCGGCCCGCTCGACGAGTTCCAGCACCCGGGCGGGGCCCTCGGCGGACTTCAGGTCGACCAGTACGGAGCGCTTGTTGCGGTTGGTGACGTCGTACGCCGGATCGACGGCGAGCCCGCCGCCGCCCGGCCGGTCCACGCGGACGACGTCCGCGCCGAGGTCGGCGAGGAGCATGGCGGCGAAGGGACCGGGCCCGATGCCCGCGAGTTCCACGACGCGCACCCCGGCGAGCGGGCCGGTCCCTGTCTTCGCCACTGTCATCGGGCCCCCAGCGTCCCTGGTGCGTGTGTGACACAACTGATGTAACACCAGCGATGCTAGGAACGCGTTCCACTCAGCACAAGAGCAAGCGCTTAGCCGATTGGCTCAATCTCCCCCGCGCCGTCGCCGCCGTCACGCCGGGTGCCGGGCGTCGAGTTCCCTGACGTGCCGTTTGAGCGCGACCGTCCGGTAGCTCTCCTCCACCCATTCGCACAGCACCTCCGCCGACGGCGCCCCCTTCTCCCCCAGCGGTACCGACACCCATCCCGCCCGGCCCAGGCCGTACCCGGTGGGCGTCGCGCCGGGAGCGGCCAGCGCGTGCCCGTGCAGGGCCTCGTCCTTGAGTTTCACCGAGAGGCCCGGCGGTTCGGGACCGTCCGCGTTCCCCAGGAAGACGAAGATCTTCTTGTTGACCTTCACCACGCCGTCCTCCGGACCCCAGGGATGCTCCTCGACGGCCTCCGGCAGCCCCAGCGCGAACGCGCGCACCGCCTCCCACTTGCGCACCGCAGCCCTCATCGAACCCTCCCACTTACCGCAGGTCACACCTGCGCGCACGGACCGTCGACACCCACGCTAGCCTCAGCCACCGACACCAGCCGGGAGGAACGTTTCATGACCGCGCACGTCCACCGCAGCCGCCCCCAGCCGGGCCCGGAACGGGAGTTCGACCTCGTGCTCTTCGGCGCGACCGGGTTCGTCGGGGCGCTGACCGCCGAGTACCTGGCCCTGAACGCCCCGGCCGGCTGCCGCTGGGCCCTGGCCGGACGCGACCTCGGGAAACTGGAGCGGCTGCGCGAGCGGCTGACCGCCCTGAACCCGGCCTGCTCCGGCCTGCCGCTGCTGCGCGCCGACGCCGCCGACGGGCCGGCCGTGCGCGAACTGGCCGCCTCCACCCGGGTGCTGGCCACCACCGTCGGGCCCTACGTCTGGTACGGGGCCGAGCCGGTCGCGGCCTGCGCCGACGCCGGGACCGACTACGTGGACCTCACCGGCGAGCCGGAGTTCGTCGACCGGATGTACGTCGCGCACGACGCGCGGGCCCGCGAGACCGGGGCGCGGCTGGTCCACGCGTGCGGGTTCGACTGCGTCCCGGCCGACCTCGGGGCGTACTTCACGGTGGGCCTCCTGCCGGCCGGCGAGCCGCTGCGGGTGGACGGGTTCGTCCGGTCCGCCGCGCTCGCCTCGGGCGGCACCCTGGCCTCCGCCCTCACCGCCCTGGGCCGGGGTCCCCAGACCCTGGCCGCCGCGCGGGAGCGCAGGCTGTACCAGCCCCGGCTGCCCGGGCGCCGGGTGCGGGGCACGGCGGGGGCGCCCCGGTTCAGCCGGGAGACCGGGACCTGGGCGCTGCCGCTGCCCACCCTGGACCCCCGCGTCGTCACCCGGTCGGCGGCCGCGCTGGAGCGCTACGGGCCGGACTTCCGCTACCGCCACTACGCCTCGGTGCGCCACCTGCCCGTCGCCCTGGGCGGGACGGCGGCCCTGGGCGCGGCGGTCGCGCTGGCCCAGGTGCCGGCGGCCCGGCGGTGGCTGACGGCCCGTTGGGAGCCGGGCACCGGCCCGGACGCGGAGCGCCGCGCCCGCAGCTGGTTCACCGTCCGCTTCGTCGGGGAGGGCGGCGGGCGCCGCGTGTTCACCGAGGTCTCGGGCGGCGACCCGGGCTACGGGGAGACCGCGAAGATGCTGGCGGAGTCCGCCCTGTGCCTGGCGTACGACGCCCTCCCCGACGCCTCCGGCCAGCTCACCCCGGCGGTGGCGATGGGCGACGCCCTGCTGGCCCGCCTCCAGAAGGCGGGCATCCGCTTCCGCGTGGCGGCGGAGTCCTAGGACCCCTCGCCCACGGGCTCGGGATGGTCCGACCTGACCTGGGCCACGGCGTTCGGCATGAACCCGGCGACGGCGCCGGCCTCGTCCGGGGTGAGCGTGAGGACGCTGGAGAAGACGATGAGCACGTTCCCCACCCGGACGACGGTCGCATCCGCGTGCTCCGTGCCGTCGGCCTCCGTCATGACGGAGGCCCGGACGACGAGGCTCTCGTCCCCGAGCCGGGGGCCTTCGGCCGCGGCGAACGCGGCCGTCTCGGCGGGCTCCCCCGCCGTGTGCGGCAACTCCACGCTGCGGCACCGGTCCGCCAGGGCGCGCATGTCCTCCACCGCCCGGTGCGCACCGCCGTCCGGGAACGAGTAGAGCTTCTCCACACCGGGGATGACGCCGTTCCCGGCGGAGTGCCCGCCGCTGAACATGGCCGTCGCGTCCGCGGACGCCGCCGTCGTACTCGCGTCCACGATGCTCTGCCCGTCCAGCAGTGCCAGGCAGGACGCGGACGTCGCCGACGCGGCCGGGGCCCCCTTCGGGCGCTCGTGCGCGGGTTCGGCCCGGGAGGTCCAGCCGCCCGGCAGGACCGCGGGCAGGAGGTGCGTCCGCAGCTCGGCGGCCGACAGGGACGCCGGCCGGGGTGCCGGCCGCGTTGCCGGTGCCGACGGGTGCGGCTCCGCCTCGGGCGCGCACCCGGCGACCGACAGCAGCAGCACGAGTCCGGCGGCGCACCGGATTCCGGAGCGGGTCATCTGCCCTCACCGGCCTCGTGCAGGGCGCGCCGGCACAGGGAGTCGGCGTGCCGGGTGGTCTCGGGGATCCGGAACCGGGGGCTCAGGGCGAGGGCGTGGGCGCAGGCGTTGTCCAGGGAGACCCGGTGGCCGACGGACACGTACACCGGCTTGACCCCGTGCCGGGTGCGCAGCGCCCGGCCGACGACGGACCCGTCGGCCGCGAGCAGCGGCGAGGCCTCGCCGCGCAGGGCGCCCGGCTCCTCGTGGGTGAAGGTGAAGGGGTTCTTGGCGACGCCGATGCTGGGCAGGCCCGTCACCACCCCCAGGTGGCAGGCGAGGCCGAAGCCGCGCGGGTGGGCGAGGCCGTAGCCGTCGCAGACGACGAGGCCGGGGGTGACGGGGAGCGCCTCCAGGGCCGCGAGGACGGTCGGCAGCTCGCGGAAGGCGAGCAGGCCGGGGACGTAGGGGAAGGTGACGTGGCCGACGGCGGTGGACTCGGCGACGACATCGAGGGTGGCGGCGTCGAGGACGACGGCGGCGGCCGCCACGAGGTCGCGCTCGTCGTCGTAGGCCACGTCGACCCCTGCGACCAGCCCGCGGCCGGGCTCGGGGCCGGGCTCGTCGAGCACGACGTGCTTGCGGAGTTCGTCCTGTATCGCCCGGGCCTCGGCTTCGTCGGCGGGGGTCTTCACTCGTGTCATGGAGTGCGAGGGTAGCCTGGCGATCATGTTCGTCATGGAACTCGTGTACACCGCGCCCATCGAGGACGTCGAGGAGGTGCTGGACGCGCACATCGCCTGGCTCGACGGGCACTACGCGTCCGGCGTCTTCCTCGCCTCGGGGCGCAAGGTCCCGCGCGAGGGCGGGGTCATCCTGGCCCGCGGGGTCTCGCGGGCCGAGGTCGAGCAGATCGCGGCGTCGGACCCGTTCGCGGTGGCGGGGGTGTGCGCGTACCGGATCACCGAGTTCATCGCCACGAAGACCTCCTCGGACCTGGCCGCGGTCCGGGAGACCCTCCCGTCGTAGCCGCCCCGGCGCCCTGCCGCTGCGCGGGCCGGTCCCCCGCCCGCCCTTCAGCCGTCCCGCCCTTCCGCCGTTCCCAGGGGCTCCGCGCCTGGTGCGCTCGCACGCCGCGCGGGCCGGCTTTCGCGCACCGGTGCCGGAGGGTGGCGGGCTGGGCGGCGGTCAGCGGTGGGGTTCCAGGCGGGCCGCGCGGCCCTTCTCGCCCGCCGCCCAGCACGCGCCGTCCGCCGCGCAGGCGACGGTGTCGAACGAGCCCCCGTCCAGCGCCCGCCAGCTCCGCCCCGCGTCGAGCGTGACGTCCGTGCCCGTCGGCCCCACCGCCAGGGCGGCCGTGCGGCCGTACGGGTACCAGGCCGCGCCCGAGCGGTACGCCGCCGGCGGCGTGGCCGCCCGGGTCCAGCTGCGGCCTCCGTCGGCGGAGCGGGCCGCCGCCAGGGGCGAGGCCTGGCCCGTGCGGTGGTCGCCCCCGACCGCGAGGCCCGTCGTGCGGTCGCGGAAGGCCAGGGCGAAGACCCCGCGCGCCGGGTCCCCTCCCGGCAGGGTGGAGTCGGCGACCCGCCAGGTCAGTCCCCGGTCGGCGGAGTGCAGCACGCGCGCCGACGCCCCTCCCCCGGTGGCCAGCCAGACGTCCCGGGGCCCGGACGCCGCCAGGCACTGGCCGCTCGCGGCGAACCCGGCCTCGCCGGACAGCGCCTGCGGCATCCCGGCGTCCGGCAGGACCCGCCAGTCGCGCCCGCCGTCGTCGGTGGCCAGGACGCGGAACTTCCCGTCCACCGGGTCGCTCACGGCCAGCCCGTGCCGGGAGTCGAAGAAGGCCAGGCAGTCGTAGAAGGCCCGCGGGTCGGGGTTGCGGAAGGCCTCGGCCCAGTTCGCGCCGCCGTCCTCGGTCCGCAGGATCCGCGAGGCCCCGCCCTCCCCGATGGACAGCGCCACCGCCCGCCGCGCGTCGAAGGCCTCGATGTCGCGCAGTTCCAGCTGCTCCGCGACCGCGCCGGGCGGCGAGACGTCCTGCCAGCTGCGCCCGCCGTCGCGGGTGCGCAGCACCGTGCCCTTGGATCCGGCCAGCCAGGCCGTGTCGCGTCCGACGGCGGCCAGCCCGCGGAAGCGGACCCCCTGCGCGGCCGCCGGGCCGGTGTCCTTGAGGGCCCAGCCCGCGCCCCGCGGCCCGGCGGCGAGGAGGTCCGCCGCCCCGGCGTCCGCCCGCGCCGGCACGGCCACCACCGCCGCCAGCAGGGCTGCCGCGCACATGCCAACTCCCAGAAGTCTCATGGCGCGGGAAGCTAACGCACCCTCATTTCGCCGTCCAGGGCGCGGAACCGGCCGCGCGGTCCTCACGCGAAGGCCCCGCGGGCGTCCGGACCGGCGGAGGAGGGGGACCGGTCGACGACCGTGGCACGGTCGCCTCTCGGCCAACTGTTCCTGCCGGGGGGAACTGAGCGTGACCACCTCGGACCGGGGCGTCCGCAGGGAGTCCAGGGTGGTGCTTTGCGCCTGTGGAGTGAGCGGTAACCAGCCTTGTTGCGATCACTCGGGAGCCTGCGGCAAGGAGCCGGACCCCCTTCCCCACCCCCTCCACACGGTCACTCTGTGCGATCACACAGATGAGATCCGGCCAATCGGTGACGCAGCTCACGTCATCCGCCCTGCACGGATTTGCCGATTCCGGCGTCTATCCGGTTGCCGGGTTCCACCCCACAGCCCGGCAGCAGATCCGCTGCAAGGGAGCGAGCCTTGATCACTGTCATCGAGCAGGCCGTACAGGCACGGCTGGTCGCCACCGCCCCGAAGGTCGAGACCGTCCCCGTCACCCTCTGCTACGACCGCTCGGATCCCTTCGCCGTCCGCATGGCCTTCCCCGCCCTCGCCACGCTGGAGGGCGTCGAGGTCTCGTGGACCTTCGCGCGCGAGCTGCTGATGTCCGGGATCCGGCACCCGGCCGGCTGCGGCGACGTCCGCGTGCGCCCCTACGACGGGGACCGCACGACGATCGAGTTCCACGCGCCGGAGGGCGTGGCGATCGTGCTGATGACCACGGCCGAGGTCCGCGGGTTCCTGGAGCGCTCCCGCGAGCTCGTCCCGCCGGGTCTGGAGCACCGCTACCTGGACATGGACCACAGCCTGGACGAGCTGATGCGCGGCTCCTGCTGAGACCGCGGGGACACGACGGCTTAATCCGGTTGCGGGCGGCCCGGGCCGCCCGTAGCTTCATCGGCGACCCATCCCCGCCGAAACGGAGTAGGACATTGCTCTTCTGAGGTCCGAGACACCGACCACCACGCCCACACCTTCGTGACAGTCGGCTGTCTCCCCGCGTTGCACGCACCACTTCACGCAACCTGGAGGCCTCCATGAGTCATGCCCCTACCTTCGTCACCTGCTCCGCCCTCTCGTTCGACTGGCCCGACGGGACCCCCGTCCTCGAGGGGTTCCAGTGGACCGTGGGCCCCGGCCGCACCGGCCTGATCGGGCTCAACGGCTGCGGGAAGTCCACCCTGCTGAAGCTCGTCGCGGGCGCCCTGACCCCCTCCGGGGGCCAGGTCTCCGTGGCCGGCACCATCGGCTACCTCCCGCAGGACGCCACCCTCGACACCGCGCTCCGCGTGGACGAGGCGCTCGGCATCCGCACCGCCCGCACCGCCCTGCACGCCATCGAGGCGGGTGAGGCCACCGAGGCCAACTTCGCCGCCGTAGGCGACGACTGGGACGTGGAGGAGCGGGCCCTGGCCGTGCTCGACCAGCTCGGACTCGCCCGGATCGGCCTGGACCGCACCGTCGGCGAGCTGTCGGGCGGCGAGTGCGTCCTGCTGCGGCTGGCGGCCCTGCTGCTGGCCCGCCCGGACGTCCTGCTGCTGGACGAGCCCACCAACAACCTGGACCTGCGGGCCCGGCGCCGCCTCTACGCGGCCGTCGAGTCCTGGTCCGGGGTGATGGTGCTGGTCAGCCACGACCGGGAGCTGCTGGAGCGGGTCGACCAGATCGCCGACCTCCGCGACGGCGAAGTCCGCTGGTACGGCGGGAACTTCGGCGACTACGAGCGGATGCTCGCCGCCGAGCAGGAGTCGGCCGAGCGGATGGTCCGGGTCGCGGAGGCCGACGTCCAGCGCCAGAAGCGCGAACTGGCCGACGCACAGCTCAAATTGGCCCGCCGCAAGCGGTACGCGCAGAAGATGCACGACAGCAAGCGCGAGCCGAAGATCGTGATGAACGCCCGCAAGGGCGCCGCCCAGGAGTCGGCGGGCAAGCACCGCACGATGCACGCCGAGAAACTGGCGGACGCCCGCGAGCGGCTGGACCAGGCGGTGGACGCGGTGCGCGACGACGCCGCGATCCGCATCGAGCTGCCGGCCACTCAGGTTCCGCCCGGCCGGCGGGTGCTGACCCTGACCGATCTGCGCCTGGCCCACGGGGCGGGCGTGGAGGGCGAGTGGGAGGTCCGCGGTCCGGAGCGGATCGCGCTGGTCGGTGCGAACGGCTCCGGCAAGACGACGCTGCTGCGGACCCTCGCCGGGCTGCTGCCGCCCGTGTCGGGGGAGGCCGTGACGCACGTCCCGGCGCGTTTCCTGCCGCAGCGGCTGGACGTGCTGGACGACGCGCGCTCGGTCGTGGAGAACGTGGCGCGGTTCGCCCCGCACGCCTCCGACAACACGGTCCGGGCACGGCTCGCGCACTTCCTGTTCCGGGGCGCCAAGGCGGACCGCGCGGCCGGGACCCTCTCGGGCGGCGAGCGGTTCCGGGCGGCGCTGGCGGCGCTGCTGCTCGCCGAGCCGGCGCCGCAGCTGCTGATGCTGGACGAGCCGACGAACAGCCTGGACCTGGCGAGCGTGCGCCGGCTCGGCGAGGCCCTGGATGCGTACCGGGGCGCGCTGGTCGTGGCGAGCCACGACGTGCCGTTCCTGGAGTCGGTCGGGATCACGCGCTGGCTGCTGCTCGACGCCGAGCAGGGACTGCGGGCGACCTCGGCCGACGAGGTCCGCGCCTCGTTCTGGCAGGACTGATCCGGGCTCCCGCGGCCCGCCCCCCGGCCCCTCCCGCCGTCAAGGCCGGAGGGGCCGGCCACCTTCTGGCGTGATTCTCACCTTTGTGGAGGCTCTCGGGACCCCGTCCAACTGCATAGATAACCGGACGTAGCGGGACAGGCCGACGGGTGGGGCTTGGCTCGCCCTGATGTCGCGCTTAACCTACGAGACCGTAGGCTACGGAACCGTAGGTAATTCGCTTTGTCCCCAGGAGCACCCGTGACGATCACCTCTCCCCACCTCGGCAGCTCGGAGGCGTGGACCGACGCCAAGCTGCTGTACGCGCTGGAAGAGGTGGTCGAGAAGGAGCTCAACCGCCATCTGAAGGTCACCAAGGACTGGATGCCCCACGAGTACGTCCCGTGGAGCGACGCCCGGAACTTCCCGGGCTTCTTCGAGGACGGCGAGGCCTGGGACCCGCAGCAGTCCAAGGTCACCGACATCGGCAGGATCGCGCTGGTCGTCAACCTGCTGACCGAGGACAACCTCCCCAGCTACCACCACGAGATCGCGACCCTGTTCGGCCGCAACGGCGCCTGGGGCACCTGGGTGCACCGCTGGACCGCCGAGGAGGGCCGCCACGGCATCGTGATGCGCGACTACCTGCTCGCCTCGCGCGCGGTGGACCCGGACAAGCTGGAAGCCTTCCGGATGCAGCACATGTCGGAGGGCTTCGAGTCCGACAACAGCCACTCGATGCTGCACTCGGTGGCGTACGTGGCCTTCCAGGAGCTCGCGACCCGCATCTCGCACCGCAACACCGGCCACCAGTCCGGCGACCCGGTGTGCGACCGGATGCTGGCCCGCATCGCGCAGGACGAGAACCTGCACATGATCTTCTACCGGAACCTGCTGGCCGCGGCCTTCGAGATCGCCCCGGACCTGACGATGCAGGCCGTGCGCGATGTCGTCGTCAACTTCCGGATGCCCGGACACGGCATGCCCGGCTTCGAGCGGATGGCCGCGCAGATGGCGATCGGCGGGGTCTACAACCTGCGGATCCACCACGACGACGTGCTGAGCCCCGTGATCCGCTTCCTCAAGATCATGGACATCGACGGGCTGGGCCCCGAGGGGCAGAAGGCCCAGGAGGAGCTCGGGCTCTTCATGAACGGCCTGGACACCGAGGCCCGCAAGTTCGACGAGCGCCTGGCCGCGCGCGCCGCGCGCATGGCCGCCCGCCGGGGCTGAGGCCTCCGGTCCCGGCCGGCCCGGCCGGACTCCCGAACCCCTGGTGGACCCCCCGTTCCGCCAGGGGTTCCCTGCTGTCCGGAGCGGGCGGGCGTCCCGGCACCGGCACGCGGTCAGGCGCGCGGTCGCAGGGCCTGGCGCTCCGTCTCCGAGAGCCCGCCCCAGACGCCGAAGCGCTCGTCGTTGGCGAGGGCGTACTCCAGGCAGGCCGCCCTGCCCTCGCACGCCCCGCACAGCCGCTTCGCGTCCTGGACGGAGGAGCCCGGGTCCGGGAAGAAGAAGCTCGGGCCCGTCTGGGCGCACAGCGCGAGGTCGTACCAGGCGGGGGCGGTGGTGGTGTTCATCGACATGCGGCGATCCTGGGCGCGGGCGATGGACGTCCGATCAACAGCTGATCAACACCGGGCCGGAGCCCCTGCAGGACCTTCCTCCCGAAGCATCGCACCCCCCACTGACAACGCCCGCCCTCCCGCGCCGACGGGCGGCCGCTAGGGTGCGATGATCATCCTTTTTTTCGACGAAAGGCCTGGCGCCCGCGGTGACCGAGTCACGACCCCACGCCCTGTTCTCCTTCGGCACCCTGAGGAACGGGCGCGTCCAGACCGCCCTCTTCGGCCGCGCCGTGCCCAGCTCCCCGGCCTCGCTGGTGGGCCACACGACCCGGCCCCTGAAGATCACCGACCCGGAGGTGATCGCCGCCAGCGGCCTCGACGTCCACCTGACCCTGGAATGCCGGCTGGGCTCCACCGTCGAGGGCTCCGTCCTGCGCCTCACCGACGAGGAGCTGGCCGCCGCCGACGCCTACGAGGTGGACGACTACGCCCGCCGGCGGGTGCTGCTGTCCTCCGGCGAGAGCGCCTGGGCCTACCTGGACGCGAACCCGCTGCGCTCGGCGGCGCGGATCGTGATCGCCGGCGACAGCATCGCCTACGGGCGCTGCGACCCGCAGGGCGGCTGGGCGGCCCGGCTCGCCGCCCGCCACATCGCCGCCGACGAGACGGCCCACCGGGTCTTCAACCTGGCCGTCCCGGGCAGCACCCTGGCCGACGTCGCCGAGCAGACCCCCGGCCTCCTCGCCGCGCGGCGCCCGGACACCCTCCTGGTCGCCGCGGGCATCAACGACTCGGCCGTGCCGGCGGACGCCCCGGATCCGGACCCGGCCGGCCCGGAGCACCTCGGGGCGGCCCTCGCCTCCCTGGCGGCCACGGCCCGGGACCACAACGCCCGCCTGGTGGTCCTCGGCCCCGTCTGGCTGGACGAGTCCCGCACGGCCGACTACGAGGGCCTGCGCTTCACCGAGGCCCGGGCCCTGGACCTGCGCGAGTCCCTCCGCGCCTGGTGCGCGGAGAACCACGTCGACCACATCGACCCCTGGGACCTCCTGCGCGACCGCCCCGACCTCCTCGTGGACGGGATCCATCCGACCCCGGAGGGCCACGAGGCCCTCCACCGCCACCTCACGGCCGGCTAGGAGGCGGCCGGGAGCCCCGGGGGATGCGGGCACGGCCGGGGCCGCGGCCGTTCAGGCCTCCGGCTCCGCGTGCTTCGCGCGGCTCGGCTGGACGCGTTTGGGTTCGCCCGGCATCTTCGGGTGGTCCGGGGGGTAGGGCATGTCGCCCAGGCCGTGGTCGCGCTCGTCGCGGGCCGCGCGTTCCAGCACGGCCTCCAGGCCGAACGCGTGCTCGTCCATCTCGGCGTGCAGGTCGCCGAGTGCGGCGAAGCGGGCCGGCATCGTCACGATGTCGAAGTCGCGCGGCTCCGCGTCGTCCAGCTCCTCCCAGCGCAGGGGCGCCGAGACCGGGGCGTGCGGGCGGGGCCGGACGGAGTAGGCGGAGGCGATGGTCCGGTCGCGGGCGGTCTGGTTGTAGTCGACGAAGATCCGCTCGCCGCGCTCCTCCTTCCACCACGCCGTCGTGACCTCGCCGGGCATCCGCCGCTCCAGCTCCCGGCCCAGGGCGATCGCGCACCGGCGGACCTCGGTGAAGGTCCAGCGCGGCTCGATCGGCACGAACACGTGCAGGCCGCGCCCGCCCGAGGTCTTGGGCCAGCCGCGCAGCCCCACCTCGTCCAGGAGGGCGCGCAGCTCGTGCGCGGCCGCCACCGCGTGGTGGTAGTCGGTGCCCGGCTGCGGGTCCAGGTCGATGCGCAGCTCGTCCGGCCGGTCGGTGTCCCCGCGGCGGACCGGCCAGGGGTGGAAGGTGAGGCAGCCCAGGTTGGCGGCCCACAGGACGGCGGCGGGCTCGGTGGGGCAGATCTCGTCCGCCGAACGGCCGCTGGGAAAGGTGATGTGGGCGGTCGGGATCCAGTCGGGCAGGTTCTTCGGGGCCCGTTTCTGGAAGAAGGACTCCCCCTCGACGCCGTCCGGGTAGCGCTCCAGGGTGGTGGGGCGGTCGCGCAGGGCGCGGGTGATCCCGTCGGCGACGGCCAGGTAGTACTCGGCGACGTCCCGCTTGGTGAGCCCGCGCTCCGGGAAGTACACCTTGTCCGGGCTGGACAGGCGTACCGCCCGCCCGCCCGCGTCGATCTCCACCGCGCCGCCCTTGCCCGTGCCCATGGGCGCCACGGTAGGCGGGCGCGTGCGGACGCGCACACCGGGCGCGCCCGCCCGTACCACCGCAGAATCGGGGGCATGGACCTGCCGGTGATGCCTCCCGTGAAGCCGATGCTCGCCAAGTCCTCGGCGAGGATCCCGCCCGGCATGCAGTACGAGGCCAAATGGGACGGCTTCCGGGCGATCGTCCACCGCGACGGGGACGAGGTGGTCGTCGGCAGCCGCACCGGCAAGGACCTGGCCCGGTACTTCCCCGAGCTGGTGGCGGCGCTGAAGGAGAACCTGCCGGCCCGCTGCGTGGTCGACGGGGAGATCGTGATCGTGCACGGCGGGCGGCTCGACTTCGACCGGCTGACCGAGCGGATCCACCCGGCCGCCTCCCGCGTGAGGCTCCTCGCCGAGACCACCCCGGCCGCCTTCGTCGCCTTCGACCTGCTCGCCCTCGGCGACGAGGCCCTCCTCGACACCCCGCTCGCCGAACGCCGCAGCGCCCTGGTCCACACCCTCTCCACAGCCCGGCCCCCCGTGCACCTCGCGCCCGCGACCACCGACCCCGCGCTCGCGCGGGAGTGGTTCGAGCGGTTCGAAGGCGCCGGACTCGACGGGGTCGTCGCGAAACCCCTCGATCTCCCCTACCGGCCCGACGCCCGCCTGATGTTCAAGATCAAGCACGAGCGTACGGCCGACGTCGTCCTCGCCGGATTCCGTTTCCACAAGAGCGGTCCGATCATCGGATCGCTGCTCCTGGGCCTCTACGACGGCCACGGCGCGCTCCAGCACGTGGGCGTCTGCGCCGCCTTCCCGATGAAGCGCCGCGCCGAGCTCGTCGAGGAGCTGGAACCCCTGCGGATGCCGGACGCCGAGGGGCACCCGTGGGCGTCGTGGACCGAGGAGGCCGCGCACGAGGGCGCCCGGCTGCCCGGTGCGCAGAGCCGCTGGACGGGGAAGAAGGACCTCTCGTGGGTGCCGCTGCGCCCCGAGCGGGTCTGCGAGGTGAAGTACGACCACATGGAGGGCGACCGCTTCCGGCACACCGCGCAGTTCGTCCGCTGGCGCCCCGACCGCACCCCGGGTGAGTGCACGTACGGGCAGCTGGAGGAGGTCGTCGGCTACGACCTGGCCGAGGTGCTGGGCGGCGCGGGCTGAGGGGACGGGGCGGCCGAGGCCGTGAGCTCCTCCCACCGCGCCCGGTCGGGGCCCACCGCGTGGGGCGCCCAGCCGGGCCGCTCCGCGAGCCAGCGGGCCACCGCGGCCCGGACCGCGGGGTCCGCGTAGGCCCGGGCGGGTGGTTCGGCCAGGTGCCGGACCCTGGCCCGGGCCCGCATCACCACCGGGTCCTCCAGCGCGCACTCGAACAGGGCGGCCGCATCCCGCACCCGGTCGGCGCGGACCGGTCGGCCTCCCGGCACGCGCCCGCCGGCCGCACCCGCCTGCCCCGTCCCGACGGCCCCGTCCCCAGCCCCCGCATCCGTCCCCGCCCCCGCCGCGAGGCGCTCCCCCACGGCCGCGTCCGCGCCGGCCTGGAAGTCGAACCAGGGCTTCAGGGTGCGCAGCGCCCAGCCGTGGTAGCCGGCGGCGAAGCCGGGCGAGCCCGGGTCCCGGTGGGCCGTCCGGGTCACGCGGTCGGCCGCCCACAGCGCGAGGGAGGTCCCCTGGGCCAGGGTCGGATTGGTGTGCGCGAGGGCGTCCCCGACGGGGACCATCCCGCTCACCACGGGGCCCCGCCCGTCGGCCAGGGGGCTCCACCGGTTGTCCAGGCCCGCGGTGGCCAGGACCGCCGACAGCGGTTCGGCGCCCAGGCCGAGCCAGGCGGCGCCGGGCGGGAAGGCCCGGGCGGCGGCCTCGAAGACGGCCGGATCGCGCAGGGCGGCCCGGGTGGGGTCCCCGGTGTGGGCGAACACGGTCACGGCGAAGACCCGGTTGTCGGACGGGAAGACGGCGCAGCCCGCGAAGGCGCCGCCGGTCACCGTCCAGGGCCGGCGCGGCCCCTCGTCCACCCCGTCGGGCAGCCGGTACCAGCGGCAGAAGTAGGCCAGGCCGGTGCGGTGCCGCTCGACGGTGGCCGGGCGGCAGCCGACCGCGGCCAGCAGGGGCGCGGAGCCGCCGCGGCGGCCGCCGGCGTCCACCACGAGGTCGCCCGCGTAGGCGCCGCCCGGGGTGCTCACCCCGGTGATCCCGGGCTGCGCGCCCCCTGCCGCGGTCAGCCCGGTGACCGGCTCGCCGTAGCGCACCACCGCACCCGGTTCCGCGCGCAGGGCGGTGGTCAGCGCGCTCTCCAGCACGATGCGCCGGGCCTGGAGAAGCACCAGGTCCTCGTCGCCGGGGCGCGCCGGCGGGCGTTCGTCGAACCAGTCGAGCTCGTGCCGCTCGCGGGCGCCGAGCCGGAGCATCTCGGCGTGCACGTCGGGCAGCTCGCCGCGGAGCACCGCCCGGGCGGCGCCGAGCAGGACGTGCGGCTGGGCCGCCTGGGGCACGCCCGGGCGGCGCCAGTCGAAGAAGTCCCGGTCGAGGGCGGTCCCGGGGGCGCGGGCGTCCCGTTCGAAGACCTCGGCGGTGTGTCCGCGCCGGGCCGCGAGCAGGGCCGTGGCCAGCCCCGCCACCCCGCCGCCGATCACCAGCAGATGTGCCATGGCGCGCCCCCCGGGCCGGTGTACGTACGACGATCGGACCGACAGAGCCTGCGCGCACGGCGCCTGGCCGAAACTCGTACACCCGTCCGAGGGGCGGGCGTGCACCGCCTTGACGCGCCGTCTCCCCGCGGCGGCGCATGGGAGAATGGCCGCTCCCCGCAGGACGACGGACAGGACCGCACCGCGTGACGTCCCAGAACCCCGAACCCACCGGCGCCCCGCGCGCCGTCCCCGGGCCGAACGCCGTCGTCGGCGTGGGGCTGGTCGTCCTCGGCCCCGACGGGCGGGTGCTGCTCGGCCAGGCGCACGACGGCCGCTGGGAGCTGCCCGGCGGCAAGGTCGACCCCGGGGAGGGCTTCGAGCGGGCCGCCGCGCGGGAGCTCGCCGAGGAGACGGGCCTGCGCACCGCCCCGGAGGCCGTCGAGGTGCTGGCCGTCCACCTCTCCTCCACGGCCACCGACGTGACCCGCCTGACGGCGGCCGCCCTCACCCGCTCCGCCGAGGGCACCCCGGCGGTGACCGAGCCGCACAAGATCGTCCGGTGGCGCTGGTTCGCCCCGGCGGAGATCCCCGGGGCGCTGTACGCCCCTTCGGCGGCGGTCCTGCGCGCCTGGCGCCCCGACCTCCCGAACCTGCCCGCCGTCCCCCACCACGACTACCCCACCGGCCGCACCGACCAGACCGTTTCCGAGTCGGGATGCGGCATCCCCTCGCACCGGCGTCCCGCGGTACTGCCGGTCCCTCCGCTCGGCTGTGAACCTGACGAGCCGTGACGTGTCAAGGGGGGTGGCCGCCCTCCCCTTCGGGGGCCGAGCGCAATGATCTCGGGTCGGGGTCCTGGCAGAGTCGTCGTCAAGCGACCGGCCGGCCCGGGCGGGTCCGTGATCAGGGGGAGAGCTCATGCACCGCACGTCGATCGCCACCGCGGTCCTGCTCGCCGCGGCAGTCATCGGGGCGTCCGTCCCCGAGGCGGCGGCCCGGCCGGTCGACCCGGTGCAGCGGCAGCTGGACCTGCTCGTCACCGGCGACGGCGTCCCGGGCGCGCTGGCGTACGACGGCAGGTCGACGCGTACGGCCGGTGTCGCGGACAGGGAGTCGGGCCGGCCCATGGTCGACGAACGGGGGCGGATCCGGCTGGCCAGCGACACCAAGGCGTTCACGGCGACGGCCGTGATGCGCCTGGTGGCGGACGGGCGGATCCGACTCGACGACAACGCCGGCCGCTACGTACCGCAGCTCGCCGAACGCACCGTCACCATCCGGCAGCTGCTCAAGCAGACCAGCGGTCTGCCGGAGTACACCGCCCTGGTCGACTGGACCCGGCCCGGCACATCGCAGGACTACCTGGCCCTCGCGCTCAGGGAGGAGCCGGTCTTCGCTCCCGGCAGCGACTGGGGATACTCCAACACCAACTACCTGGCACTCGGCATGGTCATCGACAAGGTGTCGGGGGTCGGCTTCCGCACGTACGTCGAACGCACGATCCTGCGCCCGCTGCACCTGGACGACACCTACTGGCCCGCACCCGGCGAGCTGGCGCTGCGCGGACCGCACGCCCGCAACTACGGCATCCACCCGGCCGCCCCGGAGGCCGGCCGAGTGGACGTGACCGAGCTCCCCGGCTACGAGTTCGGTGCGTCCGGCGGCCTCGTCTCCACACCGAAGGACCTCAACGCCTTCTGGGACGGACTGTTCGGCGGCCGCCTCCTGCCCGACTGGGCCCTGCGCCAGATGACCCGGGACACCACCGCGGTCGGCGGGCGCGACGTCTACCCGGCGGGCAGCCGCTACGGCTACGGCATCGCCTCGATCCCGCTCAGCTGCGGCGGCGTCTACTGGGGCCACGGGGGCGACCTGCCCGGCAGTTCGGTGGGCGGGGGCCGCGCCACGGCGGGCCGCGGGACCGTGACCGTCTACACCACGACCTGGACCGCCGAGGGCGAGGGCCTCCGCCACCTCCAAGGGGCGGTGGACGCGGCCTTGTGCACCAAGCGCCCCTAGGGGCCGGAAGGCCCTAGACCTGCTGCCGGGGTGCGAAGTCGCCCTCGCGGAGGTCCTCCGCGAGCAGCCGCTTGGCGATCGCGTCCGACGCCGCCCTCAGCTCCGCGCTGCGCGGGCGGCCGCGGTCGCGCTCCAGCTGGTCGCCGAGCCACTGCGCCCAGGCGGCGGAGATGACGTCGGCCTCCCGCTGCCCGCCCCGCGTCAGGCTGAAGTATCCGTTCTGCCGGGTCAGGTAACCCTCCTCCACCATCCGGTCGAAGACCGGCAGCAGCACTTCCGGCGGCAGCGACCGGCGGGAGGCGATCAGTCCCAGGCCGGCGTGCCCGACCGTGCGGGTCAGCAGGTCCACCTGCATCACGGCCCACGCGCCGGCCATGTCCAGCCGGGTGTCGGAGGCCTCGACGATGCCGCGGGCCTGCTGCGGCCCCATGGTCCGTACGAGCTTGCCCACGGCCAGCTCCAGCAGCTTGGCCGAGTCCCCCGAGGCCGTGGCCGGCGAGGCGAAGCCGTCGCCCATGTCCGTGGACGCGGCGCGGACGCTGTCGCGCAGCCGGACCTGCTTGAGGAAGAGGGCGACGACGAAGCCGACGACGGCCACCGGCACGGTCCACAGGAACACGGTGTGCAGGGCCTGGGCGTACGCGTCGACGATCGGGCCGGCCGCCGCCGGGTCGAGGGCGTGCACCCCCCGGGGGCTCTGCGCGGCGGCCGCGAGCCGCGCCGGGTCCTCGCCGGTGGCCCGGGCGGCCCGCGCCACGGCGGCCTCCAGCCCGGGCGCCAGGCCGTTGGCGTAGATCGTCCCGAAGGCGGCGGTCCCGAACGCGCTGCCCAGCGTGCGGAAGAAGGTGACGCCGGAGGTGGCCGTGCCGAGGTCGGCGTAGTCCACGGTGTTCTGCACGGCGATGGTGAGCACCTGCATGCACAGGCCGATCCCGGCGCCGAGGACCAGCATGTACAGCGATTCCCGCCAGGGCCCGGTGTCCGCGTCCATCCCCGACAGCAGGTACAGGCCGACGCCCATCACCGCGCAGCCCACGATGGGGAAGATCCGGTACCGGCCGGTCCGGCCGGTGACGCCGCCGCTGAAGACGGACGCGGCCAGCAGGCCGAAGACCAGGGGCAGCGTCCGTACGCCCGACAGGGTGGCCGAGTCCCCGTCCACGTACTGGAGGTAGGTCGGCAGGAAGGTCATCGCGCCGAGCATGGCGAAGCCGACGACGAAGCTGAGCACCGAGCACACCGTGAACACGGGGTTGCGGAACAGCCGCATCGGCAGCATGGGTTCGGCCGCCCGGGTCTCCGCCAGGCAGAACAGCCCGAACGCCAGGACCCCGCCCGCCAGCAGTCCGACGATCACGGCGGAGTTCCACGGGTACTCGTTCCCGCCCCAGCTGGTGGCCAGGATCAGCGCGCTCGACCCGACGGTGACCAGGGCGATGCCCGCGTAGTCGATGCGCGGCCGCCCCGGGGTGCGTACCGAGGGGACGGTGCGGGCGGCCGCGACGACCACCAGCACGGCGAGGGGGACGTTGACGTAGAAGGCCCAGCGCCAGCTCAGGTGGTCGGTGAACAACCCGCCGAGCAGGGGCCCGATGACGGTGGCGACGCCGAAGACCGCACCGATCGCCCCCTGGTAGACGCCGCGTTCCCGCAGCGGGACCACGTCCGCGATGAGCGCCATCGAGGTGACCATGAGGCCGCCGGCGCCGAAGCCCTGGAGGCCCCGCCACAGGATCAGCAGGGACATGTTCGAGGCGAGGCCGCAGAGGAACGAGCCGGTGACGAAGACGACCGCGGAGATCTGAAAGACGATCTTCCGGCCGAAGAGGTCGCCGAACTTCCCGACGAGCACGGTCGCGACGGTCTCCGCGAGGAGGTACGCGGTCACCACCCAGGCCATGTGGTCCCCGCCGCCGAGGTCCCCCACGATCGTCGGGAGCGCGGTGCCCACGATCGTCTGGTCGAGGGCGGCCAGCAGCACGGCGAGCATGATCGTGCCGAAGACGACGCGCCGCCGCCGCCGGTCGAGCGCGGGCGGCGGCGCGGCCGTGGCGGGGGCGGTGGTCACCCTCGCACTGTCACAGCCGCCCGCCCCTGCCGCATGCCGCAAGCCGCCGTACGGGTGAACCCGCCGGAGGCCCGCCGGAACCCGGGCTCAGCGCAGGTGGGCGAGCCCCGGGTGCTCCGCCGCGTACCCGTCCAGCAGCCGGCGTGCCACGGTCACCGAGTCCACCAGCGGGTGCAGCGCGAAGGCCTTGACGGCGTCCGCCCGCGAGCCGCTCCCCGCGGCGGCCAGGACCGCCCGCTCGGCCGCCTTCACCGAGGTCACCAGCCCCACCGCGTGGAGGGGCAGCGGGGCCACGGACACCGGGTGGGCCCCGTTCGCGTCGACCGCGCAGGGCACCTCGATCACCGCCTCCGCGTCCAGCACGGACAGGGTCGAGCCGTTGCGGACGTTGAGGATCAGCGTCGTCCGCTCGTTGCGGGCGATGGCCCGCATCAGCGCCAGGGCCACCTTCTCGTAGCCGCCGGACTCCAGGTCGCTCTCCTCGCGCTCCCCGACGCCCGCCACCTCGCGGTTCTCCGACATGTACGTGGCCTCGCGCTCGGCCCGGGTCCGGTCCCAGGCGGCGAGCGCCGCCCCGGCGGGCTGCCCGGGCCGGCCGGCCTCGGCGTAGAAGCCGCGCTGCTGGTCGCGCAGGAAGGCCCCGCGCGTCCGCTCGGCCTCCTGGTAGGCCCGCACGGTGTCGCGGTTGAAGTAGTAGTAGTGCAGGTACTCGTTCGGGATCGCGCCCAGCGAGCGCAGCCAGTCGGCCCCGAAGAGGCGTCCCTCCTCGAAGGACTCCAGCGCCTCGCCGTCGGCCAGCAGCCGGGGCAGTTCGTCGCGCCCGCCGACGTGCAGTCCGCGCACCCAGCCGAGGTGGTTGAGGCCGACGTAGTCGATCCAGGCCTCCTCGGGGCGGGCGACGCCCAGGAGGCGGGCGATCCGGCGGCCGAGGCCGACCGGCGAGTCGCAGATGCCGATGACCCGCCCGCCCAGTTCCTCGGACATCGCCTCGGTGACCACCCCGGCGGGGTTGGTGAAGTTGATGACCCAGGCGTCCGGGGCGGTCCGGGCGATCCGGCTGGCCAGCTCCCGCGCCACCGGGACGGTCCGCAGGCCGTAGGCGACACCGCCCGCGCCGACCGTCTCCTGGCCCAGCACCCCCTCGGCCAGGGCGATCCGCTCGTCCGCCGCGCGCCCCTCCAGGCCGCCGACGCGGATGGCCGAGAAGACGAAGTCGGCTCCGCGCAGGGCCTCGTCCAGGTCCCGGGTGGCGGTGACCTCGGGGGCGTCCGCCTCCTTGGAGGCGGCGGCCTGGTCGGCTAGCACCCGGGCCATGGCGGCGAGCCGCACGGGGTCCTCGTCGTAGAGGGTCACCCGGGACACCCGGCCCTCGGCGTGGTCGCCGAGCAGTGCTCCGTAGACGAGCGGGACGCGGAATCCGCCCCCGCCGAGGATGGTCAACCGCACGCCCCTACCGTCCTTCCGGCCTTTCGAGGTACCGCCCGCCGCCACGGCCCGGGGCGACGCGCCCCGGGCACCGGCGCGGATGCCACGATCGGCGACATCCACTCGATGTCGCCGATCGTGGCATCCGGCCCTCGGCGCCCGGCGGGGGCGGGCCGGAGCATCGCCGGATCCCGCCGCCGCGCGCCGCGGCGGGCGCTGGGGGACCAGTGTCCCCCGCCGCGTCAGTCCCCCAGCGCCGGAACCGCCCGCAGGCGGGCCCCCTGCTGCTGCGGGAAGCCGGCGCCGCCGGGTGCCGGACCGGTCGGCAGGCCCTGCGGGGCCGAGAGCACCAGGGTGATCCGGGTCAGCCCCATCCCGTCGAGCATCCGACTGGATTCGGCCACCATCCGGCAGCGCACCAGGCCCCAGCCCGGGTCGGGGTGGCGCACGGTCCGCACCGCGCCGTCCCGCTCCGCGGCCTCCTGCCCGTGGGTGGTCAGCCAGTGCGGGACCCCGTACCGGTAGGCCGCCTCCATGAACGGGTCGCGGGCCACCTCCTGGCGGATGCTCCGCAGCCCCTCATCCTCCGGGGACGCCTCCAGGGCGGTCGCGAACTGGGCCAGCAGCGGTACGCACCAGGCCGGTTCGTGGTCCTCCAGCACGGCCGCGGCGTCCGGGTGGAACAGCACGAAGCGCAGGAAGTTGTCGTCCGGCAGGGCCGTGGGGTGCGGCCTCACCGTCTGGAAGAGCCGGTCGAAGGCCGAGTTGGTGAGGGCCACGTCCCAGCGGTGGTCCACCAGGAAGCTCGGGTAGGGCACGGCCTCCATCAGGGCCGCGTAGTCGACCAGGTAGTCGCGCTGGGCCGGGTCCTGCGGCAGCCGGCTCTCCTCGGCCGCGCGCCAGGTCGGCGGCGGATCGCGGTCGACCATGACCCGGAAGAGCCAGAAGCACTGCCGCTCGCTCATCTCCAGGGCCTCGGCCAGGGCGAGGAGTTTGCGGTCGGTCCATTCCTTGACCAGGCCGCGCTCCCAGTTCCCGTACGCGCGTACGCTGATGCGCAGGCGCGCCGCGAGGTCTTCCTGACTCAGGCCCAGTTCTTCGCGGCGTTGGCGCAAAATCTCCTTGCGCCGCTCCGACCGCACTGCGCCACGGGCGGACTCGTCGCCCGCCAGGCGCTCCTCACCGGCTCGGACGAGGCCATCAGACGGGCCCACCGCTGCGAGATGTGGCACCGAGAGCTCCCCCTCCTCAACGGTCTGGATCTTCATTTCCGTGTGGCGATCCTGCTACCGACTTCATTCGAGTGTCAACTATTGTGGCAATTCCAGCCTGGCGACAGCTCATTCGCGCCACAGCTGTGGCAAGTTATGGCTCTCCCAAAACAAACCGGATAGATTCCCTGAGGCCGACCACGTGCCCACTGACCTCGCGCGATCTAGGAGAACCACTGGTGACAGACGGCTTCCCGGCTCCCGTCGCGGTGGCCAACGCGCCCCTGGCGGCAACCGTCACGCGGGTCGCCGAGCTGGCGAACAAAATGGGCCGCGACCCGAACCAGGTCTTCGACCTCCGCCGCCTTTCCGAGGCCTCCGGGGTTCCCACGGACGTGATCAGATCCCTGCTCGACGGCAGGCGGGCCGGTGAACCCGATCTCCAGGCGCGCTTCCTCCAGCGCCTCGACCTGCTCCGACGGACCCGGGTGAAGCCCAACGGCCGCCGCTACACGCAGCAGGAGATCGCGGACGGCGCCGGGATGTCGCGGCAGCAGGCGGGCGCCCTCATCAACGGCGACCGGCGGCCCACCATGGAGCACTGCGACGCCATCCAGCGCTTCTTCGGGGTGCACGCGGGCTTCCTCACCGCCCATGACGCAGACGCCCTCACCGACGCCCTCCAGCGCACCGAGCAGCAGCTCCTCCAGGACTTCGCGGGACGCGAGCGGCAGACCGTACCGGCCGAGGCCGCCGCGGCCGGCGACCCGCTCGCACGGCTCCTGCAGAACCACGGTGTTCGGGGCATCGCCTGGCGCGCCGCCCAACTGCCCAGCGACAAGCACCGGGACAAGGTGACCGAATGGCTGGACATGCTTCTCGAAAGCGTCAAACCGAACGAATCATGACCCAGTCGAAAGTCTGGATCTGATCCTTGAGTCCTGATCCGGATCCGCGTCGACGGGGAGAACGGTGAGCATAGGCAGAGCGCAGCGGCGATTGTGCGCGGAGCTGGTGTCCGGCATCAAGCTGGCCGCCCCCGTGGAACCCGTGGACCTCTACGCCGCCCTCTGCGACGGCATGAGCAGGCACCGGGGCCGCCCGGTGCAGTTCCGGATGGCGGCGTTCCCGCAGGGGACGGCGAGCGGGCTGTGGCTGGACATGGCGGACCGGGACCTGGTCGTGATCGAGGAGCGCACCGCGCCGGACCACCAGCTGGTCATCCTGGGCCACGAGCTCTGGCACATGAAGGCGGGCCACTGCAGCCACCACGTCGACGGCGCCGCGGTCGCGGCCCGGCTGTTGAGCGACGGCGCCGACCTCGGCGAGACGGTCCGCAGCGTCGCCGCGCGCACCCGCGCCGACGTCCAGGAGGAGACGGAGGCCGAGACCTTCGGCCTCCTGCTCGGCAGCAGGTGCCGCACCTGGCTCGCCGGATCCTCCGGTGCCCGGCCGGCCGGCCGGCGCGACGAGCTGGCGGGCCGGATCGAGACCTCCCTCGGCTACCGGGGGCACAGGAACGACCGTTGAAAGGACCGGACTACTACATCCCGGCGGCCGCCATGGCGATCTCCCTCGTCTGCAAGCTGCCGGCCCTGCGCACCAACTGGCGCGATCCGCTCCTGCGGTCGGTCTGTGTCCTGCTCCTCCTGGCCGGCTCGGTCTTCACCTTCGCCGCCCCGCCCACCATCGAGGCCGTCAACCGCTGGACCGGGATACCCAACTTCTCCGCCCCCCTGGTCTACTGCCTGATGACCGCCTTCAGCGCCTCCTGCCTCGTCCTGGTCTTCAACTGGCGCGGCGGCCCCGCGGAGGAGATCCGGGCCACCTCGCTGCGCTGGATCGCCGGCTACTCCGTCGTCGTCGCGGCGATCGTCGTGCTGTTCGCCCTGGGCTCGGCGCCCGTCGAGCGGCTGCGCGACTTCGACACGTACTACGCGAACACCCCGTACATCCGGCTGATGATCGCCTCCTACCTGCTGGCGCACAACGTGGCCGTGATGATGATGGTCTCGATGTGCTGGCGCTGGTCCCTCCAGGTCTGCGGCTGGCTCCGGGCCGGCCTCCTGATCATCGTGTCCGGCTACGCCATCAGCCTGGCCTACGACGCCGCGAAGATGTCCGCCGTCGCCGCCCGCTGGTTCGACCGCGACCTGGACTTCCTGAGCACCTTCGTCGCCCCGCCGCTGGCCTCCGCGGGCGCGCTGGTCAGCTCGGTGGGCTTCGTGCTGCCCCTGGTGTACCAGCGGGTGTCGGACAGCTGGCGCACCTGGAGCACCTACCGGCACCTGGGGGCGCTGTGGCACGAGGTGCAGCGCACGGCGCCGGTCGGGACGCCCGGGGTGCGGATGTCCTGGTGGTCCCCGGCCGCGATCCGGGTGATCCAGCGGGAGTCCGACATCCACGACGGGTTCCTGCGCCTGGGCCCCTGCTTCGACCGGCGCCACCGCGACACCGCCTACGAGCGGGCCCTGGCGGCCGGCGCGGACGAGGAGACGGCCCGCGCCGTGGCGGACGCGGCGATGGTGGCGGCCGCCGTGCTGGTGTGCGCCGCCGACCCGGAGGCGGCGTCCGGGGGCGAGGAGGAGGCGGCGGAGGGGAACCGGGTCCTCGTCACCGCCGAGGGTCCGCGCGACCTGGTACGGATCTCGCACGCGCTGCGGCACTCGCCGCTGGTGGCCGCGGCCCGGCGGCAGGCGGCCCCGGCGGGGGGCTGAGCCCGCCGGGGCCGCGCGGCCGGGGAGGGTGCCCGGGGCCTCAGCGGGAGGCGGTCACCGACAGGGCCGGGAACAGGTCCTGGAAGGCGCCGGCGGAGTCGGTGCCGGCCCGCCCGTAGGGGGCGTCGAAGCTCCAGACCATGAACAGCAGGAACACGATCAGCGCGCTGAAGAGCCCGGCCAGCAGCAGCTCGCGGCCGGAGCGCCGGATCTGGAGGGTGAAGATCAGCCCGATGGTGACCACCCCGCCCACCAGCAGCCCCACCCAGACCACGCTCGGCAGGGTGGACTCGTCGCTCTGCGTGCGCGAGTGGCGGGCGTCGTCGGCGGCCGCGATCTGGTCGAGCAGCGGCTGGTAGGCCTGCGCCTGGAGCTCGTTGGCGGGGCTCTGGTGGGTGACGTCGGTGCGCAGCTTCCCGAGCAGCTGCGCGCCCTCGGGGGAGGCGTCCTTGCCGGAGACCAGCCGCGGCCAGTCGACGCTGACGGTGTGGGAGACGTACGCGTCGACCTCGCCGCGGATCCGGTCGCGGACGGGCACCGGGTAGACGTCGGCCCGCTGGGTGACCTCGTACAGCGCCTGTGCCTCGCGGCGCACGCTGTCCTCGGCGGCGCCGCGCGCCTCCCAGACCCCCGCGATCGCCAGGCCCAGGACGATCGCGTAGACCACGCCGACCATCATCGTCATGTACTCGATGACGTCGGGGGTTTCGCTGGTGTCCTCGTCATCCGCGACCCGGCGGTGCCGGATCGCCGTCATGGCGAGGACGAGGGCGCAGACGAGCGCCAGGGCGATGGCCAGGACCAGCCATTCGGACACGAGGGATCTCCCGTTCGTGGATGCGTCAGTGCGGGGATGCGTCGGCGCTCCGGCGCCGCGGTGCTTCGGTGTCTCGATACTTCGGTGTCTCGATACTTCGGTGCTTCGGTGCTTCGGTGTCTCAGGAGGCCGGGCCGCGGCTCTTGCCCCGGGGGCGCAGCGCGGCGGCGGCGAGCACGGCCGGGGTGGTGACGACCACCATCAGCATCATGGTGCTCAGTCCGTTCGGGCCGCGCCGCTCCAGGGCGGCGGAGTGGTACGGGCGCACGTGGAAGGCGTGCACGGGCGCGGCCGCGCCGGGCGCGGGCGGACCGGAGGCCGCGGCCGGCGCCGCCTCCGGCAGGGGCGCGGGCGCCGGCGGAGCCGGGGGCGGCTGCGCCGCGCCGTCCGGCGCCGGGACCCCGGGCGCGGGGGCCTGCGGCAGGCCCGGCGCCGTGCCCGGGTGGTGCACGGCGGGCCGCTCGGCGCCGGGCACCGTCACCCGTACGGCGGGCGGGACCACGGCCGGCGTCCCGGGCCTTGCCACGGGCGGCGGGGGCATGGACGGCCGTACGGGCGGCCGCCCGGCGGGCACGCACACGTCGACCCGGGCCCCGCTGCCGTGCCCGTCACCGGCGACCGCCACGTGGCCGTGCAGCGGGCAGAGCGCGGCCACCATGCCCGCCCCGGCGTAGTACTGCCAAGCCGTCACCGCGGTCCTCCGATTCGGCAGCCGACATGAGGGTTACGGCTGAAGAAACGATCAAGGGCCCGGTTCGACACGCGCCGGACGGGTCAAGATCCTTGTCCGAGGGATGACTTCGGGCCCCGCGGCTGACGGCCCCGGCCGGGCCCGGCGGGCGCGGCCGGCGCGGCGTCAGGCGGGGGTGCGGGCCCGTTCCCCGGTGGCCGCCCCCGCGAGGAGGCGCAGGGCCGCCTCGGAGGGGGAGCCGGCCTCCGCCGTGTAGGCGACCAACGTCTGGTCGGGGTCGTCCGGGAGGCTGAGGGCCTCGTAGGCGAGGGTGAACCCGCCGACCAGCGGGTGCCGCAGGTGGTAGCCGCCGTGCGTCTTCCCGGAGACCTCCTGGGCCCGCCACATCGGCCCGAACTCGGGGCTGTGCGCGGTGAGTTCCTCGATCAGGGCGTTCGCGCGGGGGTCGTGGGGGTGGCGTGCGAGGTCGAAGCGGAGGTGGGCGACGAGGTCGCGGGCCTTGGTCTCCCAGTTGGCGAACCGGTCGCGCGTCGCGGGGTGCAGGAAGACCGCCCAGGCCTTGTTGCGCCGCTGCGGCGGCAGGGCCGCGAAATCGGCGAAGAGCGCGGCGAAGAGCGGGTTCCAGGCGAGGACGTCGGTACGGCGGCCCAGGACGAAGGCCGGGGTGTCGGGGATCGACTCCAGCAGCCTGAGCAGGCCGGGCCGGACCCGCTGCGGCTCCTCGGCCGCCGGGGCGGGGGCTCCGCGCCCGGCGTTGCGCACCAGCCGGGTCAGGTGGGCGGTCTCGGCGCCGTCCAGTCGCAGGGCGGCGGCCACGGCCCCGAGGACGGCCTCGGAGACGTTCTCGGCGCGGCCCTGTTCGAAGCGGGTGTAGTAGTCGACGCTGACCCCGGCGAGCTGCGCCAGCTCCTCCCGCCGCAGCCCCGGCACCCGGCGCCGCCCCCCGAAGGCGGTCAGCCCCGCGTCCTCGGGCCGGATCCGGGCGCGGCGGGAGCGCAGGAAGTCACCGAGTTCGGTCTTGGGTCCGCTCTGCGTCATGCCCCGCATCCTAAGCCCGCCCGCCCCGGCCGAGGGCCGCGCGGCGTCGGGGGAACGCGCAGGTCAGGCCCTTGCCCCGGGCGGCGCCCGGGAAGGGCGGACCGGCGGCGCGGGGCCCTGCACGGCTGCGGGTGCGGTCGGGTGACGGCCCGTCGGGTGCGCCGGGGTCGTCGCCTAGGGTGGCCGTATGCCCGGATCCTCCGCTGCCGTACCCCCTGCCGAGACGCCACCCGAGCCTCCCGTGGCCGTCTGGCGGGTGCTGCGGCGGCCGCTGCGGTTCCTGGGGTCCTGGTGGCCCTGGCGGTGCTGGGCGTACCTCGGCGGCGGGTGGGCGCTCGGGTACGGGGTGCTGTGCGCGCTGGTCCTGCTGCTGGGGCTCGGGGTGCTGCTGGCCGTCGCCGGGATCGGGCTGGTGCTGCTGGTCGGGGCGGTGGCCGGGGCGGTGCCGCTCGGGGAGCTGGAGCGGCGGCGGCTGCGGTGGGTGGAGCCGGAGCCCGTCGGGGATCCGCACACCTCGCTCGCCGGGGCCGGCGCGGCGGCCTGGCTGCGGACGCGGCTGCGGGAGCGCGCCACCTGGCGGGAGTTCGGGTACGCGCTGCTGTTCGGGGCGGTCTTCGGGGCGGCCGGGTTCGGGGTGCTGGCCCTGCTGGCGCTCTCCCTGATGCTGGCGGCGGCCCCGGTGATCGTGTGGGCCCTCGCCCCGGAGCCGGTGATGCTGATACCCGGGCGGGCGGTGGCGGGTCCGCTGGAGGCCCTGGGCGGGACCGCCGTGGGGCTGGCCGGGCTGGTGCTCGCCGCGTACGCGGGCGCGCTGATCGCCGGGGCCCAGGTCAAGACCGCCCGGCTGCTGCTCGGGCCGCGCGAGGAGGACGCCCGGGTGCTGGAGCTGACCCGGTCGAGGGTCCGGCTGGTGGAGGCCTTCGAGGCGGAACGGCGGCGCATCGAGCGGGACCTGCACGACGGGGCCCAGCAGCAGCTGGTCGCCCTCAGCATGACGCTGGGCCTGGCCGAGCGGGAGCTGCGCAGGGCCGCCGCGGCCCTGCCGGCCCCGGGAGCGCGGCCGGCCCCGGCGGACGGGAGCACTCCTACGGGGCAGCCCGTCCCGGACACGGGCGCCCCCGCGACACTGCCGGCCCCGGGCGCGCACGCCCCCACGGGGGAACCGACCCCGGACACACACGCCCCCACGGCACTGCCGGCCCCGGGCGCGCACGCCCCCACGGGGCAGCCGACCCCGGACACACACGCCCCCACGGCACTGCCGGCCCCGGGCACGGGCGGCCCCGCCGGGCTGCCGGCCCCGCCCCCGGGTGGTTCCCCGGCCGGCCCGTTCGCCGGGGGCCCCGTCGCGGGTGGTCTCCCCGGGTGGAAGGACGCTCCCGCCGGCGGTGTACCCCCGGTGGAGAGCGCCGCCGTGCTCGTGCGCCGGGCGCGCGGGGAGGCGAAGCTGGCCCTGTCGCAACTGCGGGACCTGGTACGGGGCATGCATCCGCAGGTGCTCACCGACCACGGGCTGGCCGCCGCCGTCGCCGAGGTGGCGCTGCGCCATCCCGTGCCGGTCACGGTGGACCTGGAGGTGCCCCGGCTGCCCGAACCGGTCGAGGTCACCGCGTACTTCACCGTCACCGAGGCCCTCGCCAACGCCGCCAAGCACAGCGGCGCCTCCCGGGTCGCCGTCGCCGCTAGGGTCGAGGGCGACCGGCTCACCCTCACCATCACCGACGACGGCCGCGGCGGGGCCGATCCCGGCGCGGGGGCGGGCCTGGCGGGACTGGCGGACAGGGTGGCGATGTTGCGGGGGAGGCTGACGGTGTCCAGCCCGGTCGGCGGGCCGACACGGCTGCGGGTGGAGGTGCCGTGCTCCGGGTGATCCTCGCCGAGGACTCGGTGCTGCTGCGCGCGGGCCTGACGGAGCTGCTGGCCCTCGGCGGCCACCGGGTCCTCGCCGCCGTCGGCGACGCCCCCGCCCTGCTGCGGGCCGTGGCGGCCGAACGGCCGGACGTGGTCGTCACGGACGTGCGGATGCCGCCCGGGCTGCACGACGAGGGGCTGCGGGCCGCGCTCGAACTGCGTTCCCGGGATCCCGCGCTGCCGGTCCTGGTGCTCTCGCAGTACGTGGCCACCGCCTACGCCACGCAGCTGTTCTCCGGCGGTTCGGCGGCCGGGCTGGGCTATCTGCTCAAGGACCGGGTCGGCGAGGTGGAGGAGTTCCTCGACGCCCTGCGGCGGGTGCACGCGGGGCAGACGGTCATCGACCCCGAGGTGGTCCGCGTCCTGCTGGCCCCGCGGCCGGTGGACGGCCCGCTGGCCCGGCTGACCCCGCGCGAGCGCGAGGTGCTCGGCCTGATGGCGGAGGGGCTCAACAACCAGGCCGTGGCGGCGCGGCTGTTCGTCACCGAGGCCTCGGTCGTGAAGCACGCGGGCAGCATCTTCGCGAAGCTGGAACTGGACCCGGCGGAGGGCAACCGGCGCGTCCTGGCCGTGCTGGCCCATCTGCGCGGTTCCGCAAGCCCGGGGCCCGCATAGTGATGAGGCTGTGACCTGGGGGCATTCAGATCGGCGGAAGCGGTCACTAGGGTCTCAGGGTGCCGAAGAACGATGCGATGCCCCCAGGACCGGACGGACCGGACGAGGACAAGTGGAACGTGGTCCTCGACGAGGACTTCGTCCGCGGCGCCTCGATCCACGAGCCCGCCGCGCCCGGGCGCTCGCGCACCTGGCCGATCGTCCTCGGACTGTGCCTGCTGATGGCCGCCCTGGCCCTCGTCACCCTGGAGATGACGGACCCCGCCGACGAGGAACGCGTCACCGCCCGGCCCCGGCACACGGCCTCCGCCCCCGGCGCCCCGGCCGCCACCGCCACTCCCTCCGGCCCCGGCTCCCCCGCCGCCACGGCCTCCCCGAGCGCGCCGGTGTCGCCTCCCGCCGCCGGCACCGCGGGCGACCGCCCGATGGTCCCGCTGGCCGACGTCTTCCCCTCCGAGGTCCCCGACGGCGCCGGGGGCGCCTTCACCCGGGTGGGCGCGAAGGTGCTGGACTCCTGTACCCGGCCGGACTCGGTCGGCCCCCGCCTCACCCGCATGATCTCCGCGGGCAAGGGCTGCGTCGGCGAGCAGGTCGCCCTCTACAAGGACGCGCAGGACAACCAGTTCAACCTCGCCGTGTTCACCCTGAGGGACCCCCGGGACACCGTGGGGGTGGTGACCGCCCTGTCGACGGCCTTCGACGACTACCAGGTCGGCCCGCAGGCCCCGCCGCCCGGATCCGGGCTGGCGACCCTGGGGCCCGAGACCGGGCTGGTGCAGTCGTTCACGGGCGTCGGCCGCGTGATGGTGGTCGGGCTCGGGCAGTGGAGCGACGGCCGCAGCGGCGACTTCCAGACGCTGGTCGACCGGCTGCGTCCCCTGCAGAACGAGGTCGGTGCGCGGGTGGACCGGTACGAGGGCGCCGGCGCGCCCTGACCCCGGCCCGTCCGCGGACCGGCGCCGACCCCGGCCCCTCAGCGGACCCGCGCCGACCCCGGCCCCCGCGTCCGGGACCGGGCCACCACCCGCGAGGGGAGGGGGCCCGCGGGGGCCGCCGAGCGGGCCCAGACCACCAGCAGCGCCGGCAGCGCGAGGTAGCCGAAGCGCCCCGCCGGGGCCAGCAGGAAGGCCAGGGTGAGCCCGAGCGCGAGGCGGTCCGCGGCGGCCACCAGCGTGCGCGGCGGGCGCACCCGCAGCGAGAGCGCCACCCCCAGCCCGGCCGACACCAGCAGGGCCGCCGTCAGGTACCAGCCCCACGGGCCGAGCTCCGCCAGCAGGTGCCCCGGCAGGGGGCTGTCCGCCGGGGTCGGCACCGGCGCCCGGCCCGTCGGGAAGGCGAACACCTGCCGCCACAGCTCCGCCGGCTGGAGCAGGGCGCCCGGCAGCACCAGGGCGGCCGTGACCGCCCCCGCCACCGCCGCGCAGCGCACCGCCGCCCGGGAACCGGAGCGGGACCCGAGGAGGGCCGCCGCCACCGCCACCGCCGGCAGCGCCGTCCACTTGAGGGCGCCCGCGGCGCCCAGGGCGGCCCCGGCGAGGCCCGGGCGGCCGGAGGCGGCCGCCGCGAGGGCGAGGCAGCACAGCCCGGCGAGCGGCAGGTCCACCCCGCTCACCGCCAGCGGAAGGGCCACCACCGGCGAGGCCACGAGCAGCGGGAGCAGCGGTGAGGGGCCCGCGCCGAGGAGGCGGCGGCCGGCCCGCAGGCCCGCGAACAGCACGGCCGCGCACCAGACGCGGGCGTCGCCCAGCAGCCGGACCGCCCACTCCCCTCCCCCGCCGGAGCCTCCGTCCAGCAGGGCGCGGGGGAGGCCGAGGAGGGACGCGGCGGGGAGGTAGGGGGTGTACTCCCCCACCCCGGCGGGTTGGTCGACGTACGTCTTCCCGGTGTCGAGGAGGAGCCGCCCGGACCGTTCGATCACGCCGACCTCGGACTGGCCCTGCCCGGTCAGGACCAGGTACAGGAGGGGGACGGCGACGGCGCCCAGCAGGGCCGCGCCGAGCGCCGCGCGGCGCCGGCCGAGGGCGGTGGCCGCGGCGGCGGCGAGGTATCCGGCGCCCGCGCACCACCCCCACAGGCGGTGCGGGGCCAGGGTGGAGAACAGCGGGAAGGACAGGGCCCACGCGGCGGCGAGCAGCCAGCCGGCGGTCCACCGGGCGGTACGGGAACGGGTCATGGCCCCATTCCAGCCGGGCGGCCCCGGCCCGGTCTGCACGTCCAGGCGGAGCTTTCCCGGTGGGGTTTTCCCTACCCCGGCCGCCGCTCCCGGACGCGCCGAAGGGCGCGACCCCGGCGGGGTCGCGCCCTTCGGGCGGCGGGGTCGGGGGCCTCAGGCCTCCGGGGAGCCGCCGAAGCGCTCGCGGTAGGACTCCAGGTCCTCCTCGGTGATCCGGGCGAAGAGCACCGGCGGCACGGTGAACGGGGTCCCGGCCGGAACCGCGTCCAGCGCCTTGGCCTGCTCCGGGGTCACCCAGGCCGCGGTGTCGCCGGGCAGGTCGAACGCGGTGCGCATGGCGCGCGCCGAGGCCGGGATGAACGGCTCGGAGACCACCGAGTAGAGGTGGATGAGGTTCATCGCGGTGCGCAGGGTGAGCGCCGCGGCGTCGAGGTCGGTCTTGACCTCCAGCCAGGGGGCCTTCTCGTCCAGGTAGGCGTTGCCCGCCGACCACAGGGCGCGCAGCGCGGCCGCGGCCTTGCGGTACTGGAGGGTCTCCATGTGGCCCTCGTACTCGGCCAGCAGCTCGGCGATCTGCTCGCCCAGCTTCGCCTCGGCCTCGCCCGCGGGGCTGCCGGCCGGGACCTCGTCGCCGAACTTCTTGCGGGAGAAGGTCAGGACGCGGTTGACGAAGTTGCCGAGGGTGCCGCCGAGGTCCTTGTTGACCGTGGCGGCGAAGTGCTCCCATGTGAAGGAGGAGTCGTCGGACTCGGGGGCGTTGGCGATCAGGAAGTAGCGCCAGAAGTCGGCCGGGAGGATCTCCAGCGCCTGGTCGGTGAAGACGCCGCGCTTCTGCGAGGTGGAGAACTTGCCGCCGTAATAGGTCAGCCAGTTGAAGGCCTTGACGTAGTCGACCATCTTCCACGGCTCGCGGGTGCCGAGCTCGGTGGCGGGGAACATCACCGTGTGGAAGGGGACGTTGTCCTTCGCCATGAACTGGGTGTAGCGGACGTCCTCGGCCTCGTACCACCACGCCTTGTAGTCGCGGTTGGCCGGGTCGGCGTCGGCCCACTCCTTGGTGGAGGCGATGTACTCGATCGGCGCGTCGAACCAGACGTAGAAGACCTTGCCCTCGGCGGCCAGTTCGGGCCAGGTGTCGGCCGGGACCGGGACGCCCCAGTCGAGGTCGCGGGTGATGGCGCGGTCGTGCAGGCCCTCGGTCAGCCACTTGCGGGCGATGGAGGACGCCAGCTGCGGCCACTCCTCCTCGTGGCGCGCGACCCAGGCCTCGACCTCGTGCTGGAGCTTGGACTGCAGGAGGAAGAGGTGCTTGGTCTCGCGGACCTCCAGCTCGGTGGAGCCGGAGATGGCCGAGCGGGGCTCGATCAGGTCCGTGGGGTCGAGGACGCGGGTGCAGTTCTCGCACTGGTCGCCGCGCGCCTTGTCGTAGCCGCAGTGCGGGCAGGTGCCCTCGACGTAGCGGTCCGGCAGGAAGCGGCCGTCGGCGGGCGAGTACACCTGCCGGATCGCGCGCTCCTCGATGAAGCCGTTCGCCTGGAGCTGCCGCGCGAAGTGCTGGGTGATCTCGGCGTTCTGCGCGGAGGAGCTGCGGCCGAAGTAGTCGAAGGACAGCTCGAAGCCGTCGTAGACCGCCTTCTGGGCGTCGTGGGCCTGCGCGCAGAAGTCGGCGACGGAGATCCCGGCCTCCTTGGCGGCGAGTTCGGCGGGGGTGCCGTGCTCGTCGGTGGCGCAGATGTACAGGACGTCGTGGCCGCGCTGGCGGAGGTACCGGGAGTACACATCCGCCGGAAGCATCGACCCGACCATGTTGCCCAGGTGCTTGATCCCGTTGATGTAGGGAAGCGCGCTGGTGATCAGGTGTCGAGCCATCCTCGGATGCTCCATTTCAGTTCATTTCTACGGATCCATGCGGTTCCGTGCGGCGGCGGCCCGCCGGGGCGTGCCGTGCCGAATACGCATGGTGAGGCGGTTCATCGTATCGAACCGCGGGCGCGGACCCCGACCGGTATCCGGAGGGCGGACGGGGACCCCGCGCCGGGGCGCGGGAGGGGCCGGCGGAGGGCCGCGGGCGGCCCGGTGCGGGCGTACGTGCCGATGGGATATGCGTACGTACCGACCGGCCCTCCGCCTGATCGACTTCGCTCACGAACCGGTCACCACCCAACGTAATCCCTTCAGGTTTCTCCTCCACGCCCCCCGAGTGCGCCGGTACTGCTCTCATGGACCGGCACCAGGGGATGAGGTGGGGAACGGTGAACGATGGCGGACCGGAGGAGTCCGGCGGGGCCGTGGGACTGCCCAGCCGGCGGCGGCAGCCGACGCCCATGAGCCAGTGGGACCCGACCGCACGCCTGTCGTACTGGGCCTTCCACAGCAACCGGCGGCCGGCTTACATGCGCTTCGCGTACCTCCAGCTCGGCTCCGACGCCGACGCCGAGGACGCGGTGGACGCCACCTTCGACTCGATCATGCACGAATGGCTGCGCATGCTGCACATGGACCGTCTCGACGCCTACGCCTGGACCGTGCTCAAGCAGCGCATCGTCGACTGGCAGCAGCGCCGCGACCCCCGTCTGCGCCGGCCCGAGCCGATGGACATCAGCGCCTTCGAGGCGGCGCTCAAGGAGGTCCACCCCGACCAGTACGAGGTGCTGACCGACACCATCCGCTTCTACCAGGCCGTCTCCCGCCTGGCCGAGCGGCAGCGCGACACCGTGGTGCTGCGGTACGGGCTCCACTGCTCCCCGGGCGAGGCCGCCGCCGTGATGGGGGTCGACGAGGCCACCGTCCGCTCGCAGCTCGGCCAGGCCCACCGGCGCCTCGCGCGGCTGCTCGACGCCGCCCCCGAATCATGAGTGCCGCCGACGGCCGCACCGGCGCGGACGGCGGCCCCGGCGCGGCCCCCCGCGCCCTGTCCGAGTTCCTGGCGCGTGCGGGCGTGCGCGACCGCTACCCGCACTACGACCTGGGCGCCGCCGAGGCCCGCCTGCTGCGCCCGCCCCGCGCCCCCGGCGCCCCGGCGGCGACGACCCGCAACCGGCGGCGCCCCTTCGGCTGGAGCGACCCCGCCCGGGACTGCCCGCTGGACTCCGAACGGGCCCGCCGGGACCTCAAGGCGGCCTGCCTGGCCGTGGTGTGCGACCCGCAGGCCGGACGCGACCTCGGCCGGTTCGCCGACGGCACCCACGCCGACCCGCCGGGGGCGCTGGTCTTCGGCTGCCTGCTGCACCTGGCGGGGCTGCGCGAGGGCGCCCGGTTCTGGTGGCAGTTCGCCGCCGGGTCCGGGAGCGCGCGCACCGCCCCCGCCGCCTACTGCCTCTTCCTCGACCACTCCCGGCGCGGCGAGCACCACGACGCCCGCCTCTGGGCCCGCGAGCTGGGCAGCCGGGGCTTCCGGCCGGGCGGCCGCCGAGAGCTGCGCGAGGTGCGGCTGTGCGCGCAGGCGGCCGTCCTGCGGTACGTCGACCAGTGCGACGACCCCGATCTGGGCCCGGTGCCGCTGCCCCGGCCCGAGCTTCCCCGAGTGCTGACCGCCTTCCTGGCACCGGCTCCGGAGCGCCGGGAGCGCCGTGAGCGCCGGCCGCGCCCGGCCGCGGGCCCGCTGCGCCACCCCGCGCTGGCGTCGGCCGCGCGCGGGACGGCGGTGCGGAGCGACACCGGCGAGGCCATGGAGCAGGCGCGGCGCGCACTGGACGTCGTACGGGTCCTGGAGCGGCACCCCCTGGGGGTGCGGGCCGGGCGGCTCGCGCGCAGGACCGGGCTGACGGACGCGGCCCTGCGCCCCCTGCTGTCGATGCTGTGCGAGGAGGAGTACGCCTACCGCCCGGGCGCCGGGGTGTACGCGCCCGGCCCGGCCCTGGACCGGCTCGCGGCCCCGGGCGGCGCGGGCCTGGCGGGCCAGCTCCAGCGCACCCTGGCGCTGGCGCGGGACAGCGCGGGCGCCGCCGTCTACCTGAGCCGGTACGCGGAGGGCGAGGTCCGGATCACCCAGATGGCGGACGGTCCGGGCGCTCCGCCGGTGCGGGAGTGGGTGGACTTCCGGGCCGCCGCGCACGCGAGCGCGGTCGGCAAGTGCCTGCTGACGCAGCTGGACCACGACGTCCGGGCCGACCACGTGGCCCGCCACCGCCCGGCCCGGCTCACCGCGCACACCATCACCGACAGCCGGGTCCTGTTCAGCGCCCTGGACGCGCTGGCCCCCGGTGCCCCGGTCTTCGACCTGCGCGAGTACTCCCCCGGGGTCGTCTGCGCGGCCGTGCCCATCGCCACGGGCGGAGCCGCCGGAAGCCTGGCGCTCTCCCTGCCCGCCGCGCACGCCCACCGCCTGCGCGGGGCGACGGAGGCCCTGCGCCGCAAGGCGGTCCCCGTGCTGCTGGCCCTGCTGCTGTCGGGTGCGATCCCCCCGGACACCCCGGCGGACGCGGTGGACCCGGCGGCCGGGGCCCTGCCCGCGGCGGACACCGCGCCGACCCCGGAGGCCCTGCGCCACCTGGGCCGGGTCTTCCGGACCCCGCTGGCCCGGTTCACGGAGTCCGCCGCCGGGCCGCACCTGGTCAGCGACTCGGTGGCGGGGGCGGCGTACCTGTTCGACACCGGCCCGGAGGGCGGGGGTCCGCGCCTGGCCCTCCCCCGGACCCTGGGCCCGCTGGCCCCGGGCAGCCTGCCGGCGCGCGGGGGCCTGGTGGTCCTGGGCACCTGACGGGTCGCGCGCGGCCCGCGGGGGCGGGTCGCGCGGGCGCCTCAGGCGCCGGGGACGAAGGAGTCCAGGGCCGTGTCGAAGTGCGCCCTGGCCTGCGCGAGGCGGCCGACGGGGGCCGACACCCAGACGTCGTACCTCCGGCCGTTCCCGTCCCAGCACAGGTCGTAGGTGTGCCGGGCGCCCTCGGCGGTGGTGAAGCCGTTCCAGGTGAACTCCCACAGGGCCGCGGGCAGTCCGTCGTGCGTGGTGGGGACGACCGCGTGGTCGCGGTAGCCGGGGTTGTTGGACGGGCCGTCCGCGTCGGACCGCCGCATCGCGGCGAGCGGGCCGCCCGGCGACGCGGGCCCGACCTTGATGCCGATCCGGAACGCGCCGTCCGGGGAGACGTAGAAGACCCGCTGGTCGTCGGTGGTGCGCTGGAAGCCCAGGGGTACGGCGAGGGCGAAGCCGTCCGGGTCCGCCACGGTCCGGTACCCGGCGGGCGCGGCCCTGCCGGGCTGCGCCTGCGGGGGCGGGGCGGGGGCGGTCACCGTGGTGGTGGCCGTCGCCGTGGCCGCCGCGGCCGGCGCGGACACCGCCGGGGACCGCGGGCCGGTCGTGGCCGCGCCGGGGGGAGGCGTGGTGCGCTCACCCTGCGCGGCCGGCCGCCCCTTGGCGTCCGTACGGTCCGAGAGGAGGGAGGTCACGGCGACCGAGCCGATGACGGCCGCCAGGACGAGCGCGGCGACCAGCCCGACGCGCAGGCCCGCCCGGGGCTTCGGAGCGGGCCCGGTGTGCGCGGTGGCGCGCTCGGTCGGCGTGTACCCGGCCGGCGCGGGGGCCACCGGGGCGGGGGCGGCGGGCCGGTGCGGGCCGGGGGCGGGGCCGAGGAGGGGGAGGCTGCCGGTGGTCACGTACGCCGACAGCATCCGACGGGCCTGCGCCACTCCCAGCCGGCGCCCGGGGTCGCGCTCCAGCAGGCCCCCGACCAGCGGGGCCAGCGGCCCGGCCTGCGCCGGCGGGCGGATCTCGTCGTGGACGACGGCGTGCAGGACCCCGCCCAGCGAGTCCCGGTGGAAGGGGGACTCGCCGGTCAGCGCGGCGCACAGCAGGGCGCCCAGGGACCACAGGTCGGACGCGGGGCCGGCGTCGGCCCCCTGCATCCGCTCGGGAGAGGTGTACTCGGGCGAGCCCACGAACGCGCCGGTCTCGCTGATGGTGGTGGAGCCCGCGAGGCGGGCGATGCCGAAGTCGGTGAGCACCACCCGTCCGGTGCCCGCCTCCATGAGGACGTTGGCGGGCTTGACGTCCCGGTGCAGCACCCCGCGCTCGTGCGCCGCGCCGAGGGCGCCGAGCAGGGCGAGTCCGACGCGGGCGGTCTCGCCGGCGTCCAGGGGGCCGTCGGCGGTGAGGCGGTCGGCGAGCGAGCCGCCCTCGACCAGTTCCATGACGATGTACGGCCGGCCGTCGTCCTCGACGACGTCGTGCACGACGACCACGTGCGGATGCTTGATCTGGGCGACGGTGCGCGCCTCGCGCAGCGCCCCCGCCGCCTGCCCGCCCGCGCCGACGTGGAGTTCCTTCACGGCGACCGAACGGCCCAGGAGCTCGTCGGATGCCTGCCAGACGGTTCCCATGCCGCCGCGGCCCAGCCTCTTCCCCAGGCGGTACCGCCCGGCGATCACGACCTCGTTGCGCGGTTCGTCCTGCGGCACGCTGCTCCCCCTCGACCCGGTCAGGCCCATGATGCCGCACGGGCGGATCCGGCCACCGGCTTCTGCGGCAGCCCGCGCGGCTCCGCCCCGGAACGCAAAAAAAGAACCCCACCGAAGTGGGGTTCTTCCTCTGGTGTCCGAGGGGGGACTTGAACCCCCACGCCCGATAAAGGGCACTAGCACCTCAAGCTAGCGCGTCTGCCATTCCGCCACCCGGACCGGTGGTCGGCCCCGGTTTCCCGCGGCGACATGGACAACAATAGCAAAGGATCGGCGGGCCTCCGACCAGGTTTCCCGCCCGGCCGCCGGCCCGCCACGCCGCGCTGACCTGCGGGCATGCTCCGGGGCCGGATACGACGGCGCCCGCCCCGGTACGGGGCGGGCGCCGGAGCGGGGCGGGGCCGCCTAGGGGCAGCGGATGACCTGGCCGGCGTACGAGAGGTTGCCTCCGAAGCCGAACAGGAGGACCGGGGCGCCGGAGGGGATCTCGCGGCGCTCGACCAGCTTGGAGAGGGCCATCGGGATGCTGGCCGCCGAGGTGTTGCCGGAGTCGACGACGTCCCGGGCCACGACGGCGTTCACGGCTCCGATCTTGGCGGCGAGGGGCTCGATGATCCGCAGGTTGGCCTGGTGCAGGACGACGCCCGCCAGCTCCTCGGGCGTGATCCCGGCCTTCTCGCAGGTCTTGCGGGCGAGCGCGGGCAGCCGGCTGGTGGTCCAGCGGTAGACGGACTGGCCCTCCTGCGCGAAGACCGGGGGCGTGCCCTCGATGCGCACCGCGTGGCCCATCTCCGGGACCGAGCCCCACAGCACGGGGCCGATGGCGGGTTCCGCGCTGGCCTCGACCACGGCCGCGCCGGCGCCGTCGCCGGTCAGCACGCAGGTGGTGCGGTCGCTCCAGTCGGTGATCTCGGCCATCTTGTCGGCCCCGATGACCAGGGCGCGGGTGGCGGAACCGGACCGGATGGCGTGGTCGGCGGTGGCGAGGGCGTGGGTGAAGCCCGAGCAGACGACGTTGAGGTCCATCACGGCGGGCCCGCCGGCCATGCCCAGCTTGGCCGCGACGCGGGCGGCCATGTTGGGGGAACGGTCGATGGCGGTGGAGGTGGCCACCAGGACCAGGTCGACGTCGTCCGGGGTCAGGCCGGCGTTGGCGAGGGCCTTCGCGGCGGCCTGGTAGGCCAGCTCGTCGACGGGCTCCTCGGGACCGGCGATGTGGCGGGTCCTGATACCGACCCGGGAGAGGATCCACTCGTCGCTCGTCTCGACCATGGCCGCGAGGTCCTCGTTGGTGAGCACCTTCGCGGGCTGGTAGTGCCCGAGCGCCACCACGCGTGAACCGGTCATGGGCGGAATCCCCCTTTGTATGGCAGTCAGGATCATTCACCTTCTCCTGCTACCGGCGAGTACGTCTGCGTGTAACCCAACAGGATTAGGCCATGGGAATTTGGAGAATTCCGAGCATCGGCCAGACGGGAGACGGGGCCCGTCCGGGATCCGGGAGAATGTCCTCGTCAGGTGCACGATCGGGTGCGCGACGGGAAACGGAACGGACGGGCTGATCGCGATGGGACGGGTCACCGAGCGGCGCCGCGTCGTACGGGTCCGGGGCAGGGCGGCCGGTGTCCGGCCGGACACCCTGGTCGCCGAGGAGCCGCTGGAGATACGGCTGAACGGCAAGCCGCTGGCCATCACGATGCGCACCCCCGGTGACGACTTCGCGCTGGCGGCGGGATTCCTGGTCAGCGAGGGCGTGATCGCGCGGGCCTCGGACGTCCGGGCCGTGACCTACTGCGAGGGGGCCGCGGAGGACGGCTCCAACACCTACAACGTGGTCAACGTGCAGCTGGCCGCCGGGGTTCCGCTGCCGGACATCACGCTGGAGCGGAACGTCTACACGACCTCCTCCTGCGGCCTGTGCGGCAAGGCCAGCCTGGACGCGGTGCGCACGGCGACCCGCTTCCCGGGGCTCGCGGCGGATCCGGTGCGGATGCCCGCCGACCTCCTCTCCCTGCTGCCGGACCGGCTGCGCGCGGCGCAGAAGGTCTTCGACCGCACGGGCGGACTGCACGCCGCCGGGCTGTTCTCGGCGGAGGGCGAGCTGCTCGACCTGCGGGAGGACGTGGGGCGGCACAACGCCGTGGACAAGATCGTCGGACGGGCGCTGCGGGACGGGCGGCTGCCGCTGGCCGGGGCGGTCCTGCTGGTCTCGGGCCGCGCCTCCTTCGAGCTGGCGCAGAAGGCCGTGATGGCCGGGATCCCGGTGCTGGCGTCGGTCTCGGCGCCGTCCTCGCTCGCGGTGGACCTGGCGCTGGACTCGGGGCTGACGCTGGTGGGCTTCCTGCGGGGGCCGGACATGAACATCTACGCGGGCGAGGAGCGGATCCTCCTGCCCGCCCCCGACACGGCGTAGGAACGGCCCGGCCGGGGCCGGGACGGCGGACCGGGCCCCGGCCGTGATCCGCCGGCCCGGCCCTAACGGCCGCGGCGGCCCCGGCGCGGGGTGGCGGCCGGCTTCGGCTCCGGGGGGTCGATGCGGTGCAGGTCGAGGGTGGCCGGGAGCGGGGTGGCGCCGGGGCCGCCGGACGCGGCCCAGGCGATGATCTCGTCGGTCGCGGTGTCGTCCAGGGCCCAGCCGAACCAGACGGCGCGGGCGCCCCGGCGGCGGGCCTCGGTGGTGGGCTGGACCACGATGACGTTGGCCCGTTCGCAGGGCCCGAGGCAGTCGCTGGTCCGCACCGCCAGCCGGCCGTCGGAGGCGTCGGCGGCCTCCTGGAGCCGGGCGAGCTGGCCCGCGTGGTCGGTGCCGGGGTTCTTGCGGGGGTCCCCGCAGCAGCAGCCCCGGCAGACCACGAGGGTGCAGGGGCGCGGGGCATGGGCGGCGAGCGGGCGTATCCAGGTCACCGACGCACGTTACCGGCCGCGCGGAGCGGGGTGTTGGGGCCGGGGGGAGACCTCCGCCACACGGGCGCCGGGGAGTTGGGCGCCGTCCGGGGTCAGCGGGTCGCGGGCGCGGCGGCGGGCCAGGACGGCGCACACCATCAGCTGCATCTGGTGGAAGAGCATCAGCGGCAGCACGGCGAGGGAGGCCTGCGCCCCGAACAGGACGCTGGCCATGGGGAGTCCGGCGGCGAGGCTCTTCTTCGACCCGGCGAACTGGATCGCGATCCGGTCCCCGCGGCCGAAGCCGAGGCGGGCGGCCCCGTACCAGGTGGCGAGCAGCATGACGGCGAGGAGCAGGGCCTCCACGGCCATCAGCGCGCCCAGGCTCCGCAGGCCGACCCGGTGCCAGACGCCGGCGGCCATGCCCGCGCTGAACGCGGCGTACACGACGAGCAGGATCGAGCCCCGGTCGACGTGGCCGAGCACCTTCTTGTGGCGGGCGAGGAAGCCGCCGACCCAGCGGCGCAGGACCTGCCCGAGGAGGAAGGGGAGCAGCAGCTGGACGACGATCTTGAGGAGGGCATCCGCTGAGAAGCCACTGCCGCTGCCGCTGCCGCCGCCGAGCAGGGCGCCGGCGAGGAGGGGGGTGAGGACGATGCCCGCGAGGCTGGAGAAGGAGCCGGCGCAGATGGCGGCGGGGACGTTGCCCCGGGCGATCGCGGTGAAGGCGATGGACGACTGGACGGTCGAGGGGACCAGGCAGAGGAAGAGCAGGCCCTGGTAGAGGGGCGGTGACAGGAGGCCGGGAACCAGGGCGCGCGCGGCCAGGCCGAGGGCGGGGAAGAGCAGGAAGGTGCAGGCCAGCACGGTGAGGTGGAGGCGCCAGTGGCGCAGTCCGTCGAGGGCCTCGCGGGTGGAGAGCCGGGCTCCGTAGAGGAAGAAGAGCAGGGCCACGGCGGCGGCGGAGGCGCCCTCGGCGACGGTGGCCGCCGGACCGCGGGCGGGGAGCAGCGCGGCGAGGCCCACGGTGGCGAGCAGCGCCAGTACGTAGGGGTCCAGGGGGAGCCGGGCGGGGAGGCGGGGGCGTCGCATGGCGGTGCTCGCTTGCTGTCGGAACGGGGACGCCCCCGTGGCGGAGGGGCGGCTTCCATCGTCGCCGGTGGGCGGTCATCGGGAAACCCGCACACCGCACTGACTGCCATCGCGTTCCGTGATGACGGCGCACTACTCTGGGGGCGTGTACGACCCGGTGCAGCTGCGGACGTTCCTCACCGTGGCCCAGACGCTCAGCTTCACCCAGGCCGCGGGGCGGCTCGGGGTGCGGCAGTCCACCGTCAGCCAGCACGTGCGGCGGCTGGAGGAGGCCACCGGCCGGCCGCTGTTCGCCCGGGACACCCACAGCGTCGCGCTGACGGAGGACGGGGAGGCCCTGCTGGGCTTCGCGCGCACGATCCTGGAGGCGCACGAGCGGGCGGCGGCCTTCTTCTCCGGGACCCGGCTGCGCGGGCGGCTGCGGTTCGGGGCGTCGGAGGACTTCGTGCTGACCCGGCTGCCGGAGGTCCTGGAGGGGTTCCGGCACGAGCACCCCGAGGTGGACCTGGAGCTGTCGGTCGAGCTGTCGGGCGTCCTGCACGAGCGGCTGGACGCGGGGCGCCTGGACCTGGTGCTGGCCAAGCGGCGCGGGCCGGGGGACGAGCGGGGCCGGCTGGTGTGGCGGGACCGGATGGTGTGGATCGGGGCGGAGGGGCTGCGGCTGGATCCGGAGCGCCCGGTGCCGCTGATCGTGTTCCCGCCGCCGGGGATCACCCGGGCACGGGCGCTGGAGGTGCTGGAGCGGGAGGGGCGGGCCTGGCGGATCGCCTGTACGAGCGGCAGCCTGAGCGGGCTGATCGCGGCGGCCCGCGCCGGGCTGGGGGTGATGGCGCACACCCGGGGGCTGATCCCGCCGGGGCTGGTCCGGGTGGGCGGGCTGCCGGAGCTGGGCCCGGTGGAGTTCGCCCTGCTCCAGGGCCGCCGTCCGACGCCGGCCGCGGAGGCCCTGGCGGCGGCCGTCCTGGCGGGCGGCGACCGCCTGAGCCGGCCGGCGTAGGGCGGGGCCCGGACCATCCGGGCAGGCCGGTGGCGTGCTGGAGGTCGCGGGGCGGGGCTGGACCTCGAAGGGGGTGTCGCCGGTGTACTGGGTGGTGCCCGCCGGCAGGCAGTCCGCCTCGCGGTCGGGCGCGATGCCGTCGCAGTGCTCGGCGCCGAGGGTGACGGACACGGTGCCGGTGTGTCTCCCGGCGGGCGAGTGCGCAGGTCATGCGGGGTTGCGCGCGGGGGGATCCTGTGGAGATCTCCGCAGGGGTGACGGGCGGCGGGGCCGGTGGGGTAGCGTCTCGGCGCCCGGGACCCAAGGAGCGGAATGTTGCGCGAGTTCACCGTGCCCCCCGTGGTCAGCGGCTCGCCGGTCGGCGGCCTGGCCGACGTGGTCTTCGAGCATGCCGGGCAGGACCCCCACGGGGTGGCGCTCGGGCGCAAGACGGCCGGGGCGTGGCGGGACGTGACCTCCGCGGAACTGGCCGGCGAGGTGCTCGCGCTCGCCAAGGGGCTGCTGGCCCAGGGGGTGCGCTTCGGGGACCGGGTCGCGGTGATGGCGCGCACCCGCTACGAGTGGACCCTGTTCGACTTCGCGCTGTGGGCGATCGGAGCGCAGTCCGTCCCCGTCTACCCGACGTCCTCGGCGGAACAGGTGCACTGGATCCTGTCCGACTCCTCCTGCACCGGGTGCGTCGTGGAGGACGAGGACCAGGCGATGACGGTCGGTTCGGTGATCGAGGGGCTGCCGGAGCTGCGGATGCTGTGGCAGCTCGACGCGGGGGCGCTGGCGGAACTGGTGGCGGCCGGGCGGGGGGTGGACGAGGACGTGGTGCACCGGCACCGGCGGGCCGTGACGCCGGACGCGGTCGCCACCGTCATCTACACCTCGGGGACCACGGGCCGCCCCAAGGGGTGCGTGCTGACCCACGCGCACTTCATGTTCGAGGCCGACACGCTGGTCTCCCGCTGGCAGTCGGTCTTCCGGGCCGGGCCGGGCGAGCCGCCGTCCACCCTGCTGTTCCTGCCGCTGGCGCACGTCTTCGGGCGGATGGTCGAGGTGGCCGCCGTCCGGGCCCGGGTCAAGCTCGGGCACCAGCCGGCGCTCGCCGCCTCGGAGCTGCTCCCGGACCTGGCGGCCTTCCGGCCGACGTTCGTGCTGGGGGTCCCGTACGTCTTCGAGAAGGTGTTCGCGGCGGCGCGGCGCACGGCGGAGGCGGAGGGGCGCTCGGGGCCCTTCGACCGGGCGGTGGAGACGGCCGTGCGGTATGCGGAGGCGCGGGAGCAGAAGGCGTTCGGGGCCGGTCCGGGGCCCTCGGCGGCGCTGCGGATGGAGCACCAGCTCTTCGAGAGGCTGGTGTACGGCAAGGTCCGCGAGGCCCTGGGCGGGCGGATGCGGCACGCGATGTCGGGCGGGTCGGCGATGTCGCGGCGGCTGGGGCTCTTCTTCGACGGCGCCGGGATCACGGTGTTCGAGGGGTACGGGCTGACGGAGTCCAGCGCGGCGGCCACCGCGAACCCGCCGGGGGCGGTGAAGTACGGGACGGTGGGGCCGCCGATCCCGGGGACCACGGTGCACATCGCCGAGGACGGGGAGGTGTGGCTGCACGGCCCCCACGTCTTCGCCGGCTACCTGGGCGACACCCGGGCCACGGAGGGGGTGCTGCGCGGCGGCTGGCTGGCGACCGGGGACCTGGGGCGGCTGGACGGGGACGGCTATCTGACGATCACCGGGCGCAAGAAGGAGGTCCTGGTGACCTCCAACGGCAAGAGCGTGGCCCCGGCGGCGCTGGAGGAGCGGGTGCGCTCGCATCCGCTGGTGTCGCAGTGCGTCCTGGTGGGCAACGACCGGCCCTTCGTCGCGGCGCTGGTGACCCTGGACATGGAGGGGATAGCGCACTGGCTGTCGATGCGCGGGCTGGCGCAGCGGTCGGCGGAGCAGCTGGTGGGGGACCCGGCACTGACGGCGGAGGTGCGGCGGGCGGTGGTGGCCGCCAACACCCTGGTGTCGCAGGCCGAGCAGATCCGCGCCTTCCGGGTGCTGGCCGGGCAGTTCACGGAGGAGCGGGGTCTGCTGACGCCCTCGCTGAAGCTGAAGCGCCGGGCGATCGAGAAGGCGTACGCCGCGGAGATCGCGGGCCTGTACCCCTCCTGAGGCCTGTACCCCACCCGAGGCCGGTGCCCTCCCCCGGCCGGTGCCCTCCCGCGGCCGGACTGGGCCGTCCGGATGGTGTCGGGCGGCCGCCTCGGCGGCCGGGAATACGCGGCGCGGGAGGCCGGTTGTGGCCCCTCGCGCGTCCCGCGCGCACCACCCCGCACCGCCCCGACCCCGAGGAACACCCACCGTGAACCAGGTCCCGCACATCAGGCTCAACAACGGCACGCTGATGCCCCAGCTCGGCTTCGGCGTCTGGCAGGTGCCGGACGCCGAGGCGGAACGGGTCGTCGGGAGCGCGCTGGAGGCCGGCTACCGCAGCGTCGACACGGCGGCCGTCTACGGCAACGAGCGGGGCACCGGCCGGGCGGTGACCGGCTCCGGGCTCCCGCGCGAGGAGCTGTTCGTCACCACCAAGCTGTGGAACGGGCCGGACCGGCGCTGGGACCGGGACGCGGTGCTGCGCGCCTTCGACGACTCGCTCGGCAAGCTGGGCCTGGACCACGTCGACCTGTACCTGATCCACTGGCCGCGCCCGATGCGCGACGACTTCCTCACCATCTGGAAGACCTTCGAGGAGATCGCGGCGAGCGGCCGCGCCCGGGCCGTCGGCGTGTCGAACTTCCGCCCGGCGGACCTGGAGCGGCTCGGGGCCGAGAGCCCCCTGGTCCCGGCGGTGAACCAGGTCGAGCTGCACCCGCTGTTCCCGCAGGCCGAACTGCGCGCGCTGCACGCCTCGCTCGGCATCGCGACCGAGGCCTGGTCCCCGCTCGGCCAGGGCAAGGAGCTGCTGGAGCTCCCGGCGGTGGCCGCCGTGGCCGCCAAGCACGGACGCAGTGCGGCGCAGGTGGTGCTGCGCTGGCACCTCCAGCTGGGCACCATCGTGATCCCGAAGTCGGTGACCCCGTCCCGGATCCGCGAGAACCTGGACGTGTTCGGGTTCGAGCTGGACGCCGAGGACCTCGGGGCGCTGGACGCGCTGGGCGCCGACGGGGGCCGCATCGGTCCCGACCCGGCCGTCTTCGACGTCTGAAGCGGACGTGGACGCTCCCCGCTCCGGCGGCTCCGCCGCCTCCTCGCGCCCTTCCGGCCCTGACGGTCCCCCGGGCCCGCGTGCGGGGGTCTGTCTGATCCGCAACGCGGGCAGCGGGCTGGTGCTCCAGCTGGAGGGCGCCTCCCGGGTGCGGGTCGGCCCCGACGGGCCGCCCGCCCCCGAGGCCGCCCGGCGGTGGCGGCTCGTGCCGACGCACAGCGGTTCCGGTGTCTTCCACGTGGTGAGCGAGGACAACGGCCGGCGCCTCGACGTCGCGAACGCCTCCACGGACAGCGGGGCGCGGGTGCAGGTGTGGCGGGCCAACGCCTTCGGCGCCCAGGAGTGGGTCGTCGAGGAGCACCTGGAGGACCCGGGGGTGGTCTCGCTGGTGGCGTGCATCAGCGGCCTGCTGCTGGAGGCCGACGGCGAGGGCCGGGCCCGGCAGGGCGAGGACACCGACTCCCCGTCGCAGTGGTGGCGGCTGGAGCCGGCCTGACCCCCGTCGGGGCCGGCCGGCCCGCGGTCAGCTCGCGCCGTGGGCCGGGGCGAGGGCCTCGACGCGTTCCGCGAGGGCGAAGTCGTTCTCGGTGACGCGGCCGCCGGCGTCGTGGCTGTTCACCGCGAGGCGGACCGTGTCGTAGCCGAGGGTGAGGTCGGAGTGGTGGTTCAACTCGTCCTGGACCACGGAGATGTGGACCACGAGCGCGCTTGCGGCGCGGTGCGTGCCCACACGGTAGGTGCGCAGGATCCGGTCGTCCTCGAAGGCCCAGCCGGGGAGTTCCCGGAGCCGGTCCTCGATCTCCTTCTGCGAGAGCGGTTCGCTCGCCATCCGCAGCCTCCTCGTGCTCGTTGCCCGGTTTCCGGTCCGTGATGTGCAGTCAGTTTTCCACGGTGCGCGCCGGAGCGAACCCTTCCCGCGCCGGTGCGCCCGGGTGCATCCCCGGGGCCGCCGGCCGCGCCGTCCCGGACCGCGGAACGCCTCCGGCCCGCCGGGCGCCGCTCCGTTAACGTCGTGGCCATGACGACCTCGACCTCGGCGGCCGGCACCTCCGCGGGCCCCCTGCTGCGCGCCTGGCGGGTGCGGCGCGGGATCAGCCAGCTGGAGCTGGCGGGCCGCGCCGACTCCTCCTCGCGGCACATCAGCTTCATCGAGACGGGCCGCTCGCGGCCCAGCGAGGAGATGGTGCTGCGCCTCGCCGACCACCTCGACGTGCCGGTGCGCGAGCGCAACGCGCTGCTGCTGGCGGCCGGTTACGCGCCCCGGTACGCGCACACCCCGATCGACGACCCGTCCATGGGCGCCCTGCGCGAGGGCCTGGAGCGGCTGCTGACCGGCTACGAGCCGTACCCGGCGCTGGTCGTGGACGGCACGTACACGGTGATCGCGGCCAACCGGGGCATCGCGATGCTGCTGGACGGCGTGCCGGAGCACCTGCTGGCGCCGCCGCTGAACGCCATGCGGCTCACCCTGCACCCGGAGGGCCTCGCCCCGCGGATCCACAACCTGCGGGAGTGGCGGGGCCACCTGCTGGCCCAGATGGAGCGGCAGATCGCGCTGGCCCGCTCGGCGCCGCTGCGCGCCCTGTACGAGGAGGTGGCCGCCTACCCGGTGGCGGAGCGGCCGGGCGACGCCGAGCCGGACGAGCCCGTCCCGTACATCGCGCTGCCCCTGCGCATCGAGCACGACGGGCGGCTGCTGTCGTTCGTGTCGTCCATCTCCACCTTCAACACGCCGATGGACGTGACCGTCGCCGAGCTGGCCATCGAGACCTTCCTCCCGGCGGACCCGGCGACGGTGAAGTACCTGCGCACCCTGGGGTGACCGCGCACGGCCTCAGCGGGCGGCGGGGGCGGTCGCGCGCAGGGCCAGCTGCTGGAAGAGGGCGAAGGAGGCGACGGTGAGTGCCTGCGCCGGGATCCACACCGCGCCGGCCGTCGTGGGCGAGAACCAGACGGCGAGCGAGATCAGGCTGAGGGCCGCCCAGGCGCAGTTGGCCTCGATGACGCACCGCACGGGGAACACCGGCGGGCGGCGGCGCGAGGCCAGCAGGCCGACTCCGGCGCCGAAGGCGGTGAGGAAGAGGCCCAGCGCGACGAGGGCGGACGGGCCCACGCCGAGCAGGCGGCCCAGCGGTCCGGAGAAGACGGCGTAGGCGAGGCCGTTGCCCGTGGTGACCACGGCGTCGAGGGCCAGGAAGCGGCGCAGCGCGGTCTGCGGGACGGTGGTGCGGGCGAAGCCGGACAGCAGGGTCGCGGACATGGCGGTCAGCCTCCAGTGGGGTCGAAGTGTGCCGGGGGGGGCGGGTTCCGGGGCCGAGTGCGCGGCCCCGGAACCCGATGGCCCCACTGTGCCGCCGGGCGCTCGGCGGGGTCGATTACCTCCGGGGTCATGGCGGGCGGGCGGCCGCGGAAGGGCTCGTTCGGGGCGGCCGGAAAGCTACTCGTCCGTATGACGCCAATGTTGGGGATGCGCTGGTTCGGCGCGGGAGCGGCGGCTAGGCTTCACCGCACCGAGCCCCCCTCGAACGCCCTGTCGACGTAGGAGAACCACCCGGTGCGAGCCGCCACCCGCCGCGACGCGCACGGCCGGGAGCGGTCGCCCGCCGCCGTCGCCGTCGCCGAAGGGGAAGCGCGATGAGGACCACCCGGACCATGCGCAGGCTGGCGGCCGACCTGCTGGCGGGCGCGCGGATCGCCCGGCCGTCCGGGGCGCCCGAGATCATCGCCGGGCTGTGCGCGGCCTACGCGCGCCGCCGCGGCGGCCGACCGGTGGAGTTCCGCCTCGTCCCCTTCCCCCCGGACACGGCCAGCGGGCTGTGGCTGGAGCTGGAGGACCGCGACCTGGTCGTCGTCGAGGCGCGGACCCGCCCCGAGCACCAGCTCGTCATCGCCTGCCACGAGCTGTGGCACCTGGACGAGGGCGTCTGCGACGGCCACGGCCCGGGCACGGCCGCGGCCGCCCGCCTGGCCGGCCCCCGCGGCAGCCTCGCCGACCTGCTGCGCCCCGACTCGGGGCTGGACGCCGTCGTCCGGCAGGCGGCCGCGCGCGCCGACTCCGAGGACCCCGCGGAGATCCGGGCCGAGACCTTCGGGCTGCACCTCGGCACGATCCTGAGGACGTACCTGCCCCCGCCCCGGCAGGACCCCTCCCCGGAGGGCATCGAACGGATCAAGTCCTCGCTCGGCTGGAGCCGTTGAGCGCCCGCCCCCGGACGCCCGCCCGGCCGCCGGCCCCCACTCACTCGCCCGAGCCGCCGCCGGACCTGCGCCGGGTTCCGGGCGGCCTGACAGAGAGCACCACACGATGACCCAGTCCTCCCCGCCGCGCCACGCCGTCGTCATCGGCGGCAGCATGGCCGGTCTCCTGACGGCGGCCGTCCTCTCCGAGCACGCGGCGGTCACGATCATCGACGCCGACTCCCTCCCCGAGGGTCCGGAGCCCCGGCGCGGGCTGCCGCAGGCACGGCACGTCCACGTGATGTGGTCGGGCGGGGCGCGCGCCATCGAGGAGATACTGCCGGGCATCACGGACGCCTGGACCTCGGCCGGGGCGATCCGCCGCCGGCTGCCCACCGACGTGGTGACGATGACCGCCCACGGCTGGCTCCCGCGCTACGGCGAGAAGCAGTTCACCGTCTCCTGCAGCCGCGACCTCCTCGACGCGGTGGTCCGCGCCCGGGTCACCGCGCTCCCCGGGGTCGAGGTCCTCCAGCGCACCCGGGTGCGCGGCCTTGAGGGCACGGCCGCGCGGATCACCGGCGTCCGCGTCGACACCCCGCGGGAGGAGGGTCTGCTGGTCCCGGCGGACGTGGTCGTCGACGCCGGCGGGCGCGGCTCGCGCTCCCGGCTCTGGCTGGAGGAGCTCGGCGCGGGCGCCGTCCCCCAGTCCGAGGTCGACTCCGGGCTCGTCTACGCGACGCGGATCTTCCGGGCGCCCGAGGGGGCGCACGCACTGGGGTTCCCCATCGTCAACGTCCAGTCCGACCCCCGGGTTCCCGTCCCCGGGCGCACCGCGACGATCGTCCCCATCGAGAACGGCCAGTGGCAGGCCACCCTGTCCGGCACCCGGGGCGGGCAGCCGACCGCGGACCCCGACGCCTTCATCCCGTTCGCCAAGGACCTGCGCGATCCGATCGTGGGGCGGCTCCTGGAAGGGCGCACCGCCCTCACGGACGTCGCCGTCACGCAGAGCACCACGAATCGGCGCCTCCACTTCGAGAAGGCGGACCTGCCCGACGGCTTCTTCGCCGTCGGGGACTCCGTCGCGACCTTCAACCCGCTCTACGGCCAGGGCATGACGGTCGCCGCCAGGGGGCTGCTCGCCGTCCGCGCCCTGCTGCGCTCGGGGGGCCTGTCCCGGCCCGGCTTCGGCAACGCGGCGCAGCGCGCCCTCACCCCGCAGGTGGCCGCCGCCTGGACCCTGGCCACCTCGCAGGACATCCTCTACCCGGGCGCGACGGGCATGCGGCCGAAGCCGGGGGCGGGCCTGCTGGACGCGTACGTCAACCGGCTGATGGCCGGGGCCACCGTCGAGGAGCCGCTCACGGCCGCCTTCTTCGAGGTGATCACCATGACCAGCCCGCCCACCGCCTGGTTCCGCCCGGAGGTGCTCTGGCGGGTGCTGCGGTCCTCCGCCCGGGGCGGCCTCAAGGCCCCGCCGCTGACGGCCGCCGAGCGGACGGTGGCCGGGCTCGACCGGCCGGCGGGGGCCTCGCGGCTCCCGGACGGCCGCGCCGACGGCCCGGCCCGGGAAGCCGGCCCCGCGGGCCGCTCCCTGTGAGGTACGGCCTGGTCCTCTACCTGGCCGGCTCGGTGATGGCGCTGGCCCTGCTGATCAAGGCCCCGGCCATCCGCCGGGGCTGGGACCAGCCGATCATGCGGGCCGTGTGCGCGCTGCTCGTGGTCGGCGTCCTGCTGACGTTCCTGGCGGCGCCGCCCTCGCTGGCGGCGGTCAACGAGCTCACCGGCGTGGTCAACTTCGCCGCCCCGCTCGTGTACGGGGTGCTGACCGCCTTCTCGGGGGCCTCGGTCGTGCTGATCCTCCACTGGTCGGGGCGTCCGGGGGCGGGCCTGCGGCGGGCGACGCGGCTGACGGTGGGGGCCTTCGGCACGGTGACGGTGCTGATCGCGGTGCTGTTCGCGGTGGGGGACGCGCCGGTCGAGCGGCTGCGGGACCTGGACACGTACTACGCGAACACGCCCTGGTTGCGCGAGATGATCGTCTGCTACCTGCTGGCGCACACGGTCGGCAGCACGGCGCTGAGCGTGCTCTCCCTGAAGTGGATGCTGCGCGTGGACCGCGCGCTGCGGCCGCTGCGCACGGGGCTGGCGCTGCTGATGCTCGGCGGGGTGCTGGACCTCGGCTACCTGATCGCGAAGTGGGCGGCGGTCGGTGCCCGCTGGGCGGGCCGCGACTGGGACGTGCTGTCCACGGACGTGGCCCCGCCGCTGGCCTCGGCGGCGGCGCTGCTGGTGGGGTCGGGGTTCGTGGTGCCGGTGCTCGGGGGCTCCTCGGCCTGGCGGGACCTCAGCCAGTACCGGCGGCTGCGGCCGCTGTGGAAGGCGCTGCGCGGGTTCGCCCCCCGCAGCGTGACGACGGTGCCGCTGACCTGGTGGTCCGCGCCGGCGATCCGGCTGGTGCACCGCGAGTCGGTGATCGCCGACGGGCTGCTGGCCCTGGCGGCTTGGTGCGACCCGGCCGTGCGGTCCGCGGCCCTGGAGGCCGCGCGCGGCCAGGGCCTGGACGCGGAGGGCGCCGCGGTCGTGGCGGACGCGGCGATGCTCGCCGCCGCCTGCCGCGCCCGCGCCGCCGCCGAGCGGGAGGACGGGACCGCGACCGGGCCGGCCGACCCCGCCCCTCCCCCGCCGCTCGGCTGCCATCCGCTGGCCGCCCTGGCCCGGGCGTTCCGCACCTCCCCGGTGGTGGCCGCGGCCCGCAGCGGGGCCCTGGCACCGCCCGGGGGGTGAGGCGCCGGCGGGATCGTCGTACGGGAGGGAGGGAGGCGGGCTCAGAGCTCCGCGAGGTCCAGGCCGGCCTGGGCGGCCGCGGCGTGCACGGTCTGCTCCAGCAGGACCGCGATGGTCATCGGGCCGACACCGCCGGGCACCGGGGTGATCAGGGAGGCGCGGGCGGCGGCCGACTCGAAGTGCACGTCGCCGACGTTGCCCTCGTTGTAGCCGGCGTCCAGGACGACCGCGCCCTCCTTGATGTCCTCGCCCCGGATGAACTCGGCCTTGCCGACCGCGGCCACCAGGACGTCCGCCTGGCGGACGATCGAGGACAGGTCCTTGGTGCGGGAGTGGCAGTAGGTGACGGTGGCGTTCTGCTCCAGCAGCAGCATGCCGGCCGGCTTGCCCAGGATCGCGCTGCGGCCGACCACGACGGCGTGCTTGCCCGTGAGGTCCACGTCGTACTCGGCGAGCAGGCGCATGATGCCGCCGGGGGTGCAGGAGACGAAGCCGGGCAGGCCGAAGCCCATGGCGGCGAAGGAGTGCATGGTGACCCCGTCGACGTCCTTGCCGGGGGCGATGGCCTCGAAGGCGGCCCGCTCGTCGATGTGGTGCGGGACCGGGTGCTGGAGCAGGATGCCGCTGATCGCGGGGTCCTCCGAGAGGGCCGTGATCGTGGCGACGAGCTCCTCGGTGGTGGTCTCGGCCGGCAGGGCCACGTGGCGGGAGGTGATCCCCGCCTTGGCGCAACGGTTCTGCTTCATGCGCACGTACGTGACGGACGCGGGGTCCTCGCCGACCAGGACGGTGGCCAGGCAGGGCGCGGTGCCGGTGCGCTCGGTGATCTTCGCCGCGAGGGCGGCGGTCCGCTCCGAGACGCGGCGCGCGAGGGCGGTGCCGTCCATGAGCTGGGCGGTGGCGGTGGGGGCAGTCGTCACGGGGTCTCCTGAACGTCGCTGCGGATCGCGGTTCGCCCAGGCGCGCGGCAGTCGACGTACGGGGAGGTGCGTACGCCGGGCCGCTCCCCGGTGGTGATCCACCCGAACGCCAGTCACGGCCCTGCTCCCACTGTAGTCGACCCGTCCCGCGGGGATATCCGGTGGATGACTGGCGCCCGACCTGGGACGATCGAGACATGACGCGCACTTTCGACCATCTCGTCGCCGAGGCGGAATCCGTCTCCGTGGACGGGTGGGACTTCTCCTGGCTCGACGGCCGGGCCACCGAGCAGCGGCCCTCCTGGGGGTACCAGCGGCTGCTGGGCGAGCACCTGGCGCGGGTCCGCTCGGCCCTGGACATCCAGACGGGCGGCGGCGAGGTCCTGGCCGGCGCGGGCCCGCTGCCGCCGCTGACGGCGGCGACGGAGTCCTGGCCCCCGAACATCGAGCGGGCCACCCGGCTGCTGCACCCGCTGGGCGCCGTGGTGGTCGCGGACGCCGACGAGCCGCCGCTGCCCTTCGGCGAAGCGGCCTTCGAGCTGGTGGCGAGCCGGCACCCGGTGACCATCTGGTGGGAGGAGATCGCCCGGGTGCTGACGCCGGGCGGCACGTACTTCTCGCAGCAGGTCGGCCCGGCGAGCGTCTTCGAGCTGGTCGAGTACTTCCTCGGCCCGCAGCCGGAGGAGGTCCGGCGCGCCCGGCACCCCGACGACGCGGTCGCCGACGCCCGGAAGGCGGGCCTGGAGGTGGTCGACCTGCGCTCCGAGCGGCTCCGCACGGAGTTCCACGACATCGGAGCCGTGATCTACTTCCTGAGGAAGGTGATCTGGATGGTTCCCGGCTTCACGGTCGGCCAGTACCGGGACCGGCTGCGGGAGCTCCACGAACGGATCGAGCGCGACGGCCCGTTCGTCGCGCACACCGCCCGGTTCCTCATCGAGGCCCACAAGCCGGACTGACGCGTGTGGGCGTGCGCACGAGGCGGATCCGGCACGGGTCCGGCGCGGACGCAGCCGCGCCGGATCGGTTGCCCGGACACAGCGTGGCGCAGGTCACTCAATTCAGCGCGTAACGAATCGACTCGGGCAGGCGATGAACCGACAGGTGTCCTCGTGCGGCCCCGGAATACAGCCCCCCTGGGGACTGTTTCCCGAGTCCGCGCGATGATTCCCGCCCACCCCTTATCTGTTCGCAACGAGAGGCTCCTTGTGTCGCTCAGCCCGTCCCGTACGTTCCCTCCGGAGATCGCCGAATCGGAGGCCCTCGTCGCGCTCGTCGAGCGCGGCCGCGAGCAGGGTCACATCAACGGTGACGATGTGCGCCAGGCCTTCGAGGCCGGCCGCATCCCGGTGGACCAGTGGAAGCGGGTCCTGCGCAGCCTGAACCAGGTCCTGGACGAGGAGGGTGTCGCCCTCCACGTCAGCGCCGCCCCCGCCACCAAGGCTGCTGCCAAGAAGCCCCGCAAGGCAGCCGCCGCCCCGGCCCGCACCGTGACGAAGAAGGCGGCCGCCGCGCCGCGCCCCATCGGCGCGCGCAAGGCCTCGGTCGCCGCCGCCCCGGCCGCCGCCGCGGCGATATCCGCTCCGTCGGCCGCCGCGTCGCAGGAGGTGTCGGCCGAGGCCGGCGCCGAGCCCAAGAAGCGCACGGTCAAGAAGACCGCGGCCAAGAAGGCCACGGCCACCAAGAAGACCGCCGCGAAGAAGACCACCGCCAAGGACGCCGACGACGCCGAGAACCCGGTCGTCGAGGGCGAGGACTGGGCGGTCGAGGACCTCGCCGACGAGACCGAGGAAGAGGCCCCCAAGGCCGGCGGCCAGGGCTTCGTGCTGTCCGACGAGGACGAGGACGACGCCCCGGCGCAGACCGTCATGGTGGCCGGTGCCACCGCCGACCCGGTCAAGGACTACCTCAAGCTCATCGGAAAGGTGCCGCTGCTCAACGCCGAGCAGGAGGTCGAGCTCGCCAAGCGCATCGAGGCGGGTCTCTTCTCCGAGTACAAGCTCGAAGAGGAGGAGGACCACAAGCCCGCGTTCAAGCGCGAGCTGGAGATCCTCGTCGAGGACGGCCGCCGCGCCAAGAACCACCTGCTGGAGGCCAACCTCCGCCTCGTGGTCTCCCTGGCCAAGCGCTACACGGGCCGCGGCATGCTCTTCCTGGACCTGATCCAGGAGGGCAACGTCGGCCTGATCCGCGCCGTGGAGAAGTTCGACTACACCAAGGGCTTCAAGTTCTCCACGTACGCGACCTGGTGGATCCGGCAGGCGATCACGCGCGCCATGGCCGACCAGTCCCGCACCATCCGCATCCCCGTGCACATGGTCGAGATCATCAACAAGCTCGCCCGCGTGCAGCGCCAGATGCTCCAGGACCTGGGCCGCGAGCCCACCCCGGAGGAGCTGGGCAAGGAACTCGACATGACCCCGGAGAAGGTCATCGAGGTCCAGAAGTACGGCCGCGAGCCGATCTCCCTGCACACCCCCCTGGGTGAGGAGGGCGACAGCGAGTTCGGTGACCTCATCGAGGACTCCGAGGCGGTCGTGCCGGCCGACGCGGTGTCCTTCACCTTCCTCCAGGAGCAGCTCCAGTCGATCCTGGGCACGCTCTCGGAGCGCGAGGCGGGCGTGGTCTCCATGCGCTACGGCCTCAACGACGGCCAGCCGAAGACGCTGGACGAGATCGGCCGCGTGTACGGGGTGACCCGTGAGCGCATCCGCCAGATCGAGTCCAAGACCATGTCGAAGCTGCGCCACCCGTCGCGTTCGCAGGTCCTGCGCGACTACCTGGACTGATCCGCACCGGACACGCACGGAGCCCCCGGCCGCCAGGCCGGGGGCTCCGCCGTTTCCCGGCCCGGAGGGTTCCGGGCCGGGAAACGGGTGGGTCAGTGGACGACGCTCCAGCTGCGCCACGGCAGGCTGGAGGGGGCCGTCACGTTCGACAGGGTGGTCGCGACGTAGATCCCGTCCTCGTGCTCGCCGGGCCGGCAGTCCGGCGTCCGGTACAGGATCACGTCGACGAGGGTGTTGTTCGCGACGTGCGTGGCCCCGTGCGGCATGCCGATGCGGTGGCAGCCCTGCACGGAGGTGTTGGAGTAGCTGACCTCCACGGGGGAGTCGTGGCCCCTGAAGGTGAGCATGCCCACCGTGGTCCGGCCCGCCGAGCACGCGGTGCCGGCCAGCAGGAGGGCTGCAACCCCGGTCATGACGCCGATACGCCGGATCTGGGACATGGCGCGGTCCTCGTCTGTGGGTGGCGACGGTCGATGGCCACAGACTGCCCCGGCGTCGCGGCGGCGGCATCCGGGGTGGGCCGTCCGGGTGACGGCCCTCCGCGGTCAGGCGGCCGCGCGCCGCTTGCGGGCCGACATCAGGGCGTAGACCAGGACGCCCGCGAAGAGGAACAGCACGCCCTGGTAGACGGCCGCGTACCCGGACCCGGCGACCAGCCACATCGAGAAGGCGAAGGCCACGCCGGCGAGGACGCCGTCGCGCAGCAGCTGCCCGCGCCGGACCCGCTCCGACTGGCCCGAGGCCAGGAAGTACAGCTGGGCGGCGGTGGAGAGCAGGTAGGGGACGGTCGCGGTGAAGGTGGTGATCAGGACCAGTGCCTCGAAGACGCCCGCGGAGCCGGCCGTGTAGTTGTAGACGGTCAGGGCGGAGGCCAGCACGACCGTGACCAGGACGCCGGCCACCGGGACCCCGCGCTGCTTCTTCTCGAAGACCTTCGGGAAGAGCCCGTCGCGGGCGGCCGCGTACGGGGTCTGCGCGCCGAGCAGGGTCCAGCCGTTGAGGGCGCCGACCATCGAGATCACGGCGGCGCCGGCGACCAGGGTGCCGCCCCAGGTGCCGCCGAACATCGCGTCGACGGCGTCGGTGAAGGGGGCCTGGGAGGAGACCAGCTCGTCGTGGGCGACCAGGCCGAAGACGGCGAGGGTGCCGAGCAGGTAGACGGTGGCGGCGCCGACGGTGCCGAGGACGGTGGCCCGGCCGACGTTGCGGGCCGGGTCGCGGACCTCGCCGGCGCTGACGGCGGCGGACTCGACGCCGATGTAGCTGAAGAGCAGGATCGCGGCGGACGCGGAGACCGCACCGACCGGGCTCTGGTCGGTGGCCTGGAAGGGGCCGAGGTTGGCCGGGTCGAAGAAGAACAGCCCGCCCACTGCCACCAGCAGCAGCGGGACCAGCTTCAGGACGGTCGCGACCACCTGGACCGCGCCCACGTACCGGGTGCCGGCCAGGTTGGAGAGGGCCGGCAGCCACTGGACGACGAGGGCAGCCAGGCACATCGACCACTTGTGGGCCCCCACCGCCGGGAAGAGCACGGCGAGGTAGCCGACGGAGGCCACGGCGAGGGCGGCGTTGGAGACCCAGGCGGTCATCCAGTAGCTGTACGCGGCGAGGAAGCCCGCGAAGTCGCCGAAGGCGGCCCGCACGTAGACGTAGGGCCCGCCGGTCTGCGGGTGGCGCTGGGCGAGGCGGCCGAAGACCAGGGCCAGCGCGATGGCGCCGAGGGTCAGGACGGCGAAGGAGAGCAGGCTGATCGTGCCGAACGGCGCGACCGAGGCGGGGAGCAGGAAGATCCCGCCGCCGATCACGTTGCCCATGACCAGGCAGACGGCGACGGGGAGGCCGAAGCGGCGGGCGTGCCGGTCGGCGGGGGCGGGCGCCCCGTCCTGCCCGGGCGCGTCGGGCTGATGGGCTCCGGCGGCCCCGGGTGCGTTGCTTTCCTCGACGGGCGGGGCTGCGGTGCTGGTCATCGGTGGTGCGCCTCTGGATGTCTCACATGGTGGGCAGTTGAACACATGGTTGACCACCGGGAAGTCCGCACCAAATCACCGGCTTTCATCCGGCTCCGGGCCGTCTGCGGACGTAAAGGTTCCGTTAGAACCGCCCTCCGGCCGGTGATCCTCCCGTCGGGCCGGGAGGGGCACCTGCGGGCCGTCCGATGCGCGCAGCCAGCGGCGCAGCACCTCGTGCACCGCCTCCGCGCCCACCAGCTCCGCGTCCGGCGGCGACAGGTCCGTCGGCCACATCAGGAAGGGGCGCCCCTGTTCCCCGCCCAGGCCGCCGTGCGAGCCGATCTGCTCCTCGAAGGCGTGCACGGCTCCCGTGCGCGGGTCGTACGCCGAGTTGACCATGACGTCGGCGACGTGCGGGAAGGAGTCCGTCCGGCGGACCGCGTCCGCCGCCCCCGGGCCGAACGCCGCCAGGACCGTCTCCGCCGCCCCGGGCGCGTCGAGCCGCGCCGAGGCCCCGTTCGGGCCCAGCACCTCGCCGTCGACCAGCAGGAAGCCCACCCCGGGGTGGTTGGCGAGGGTGGCCAGCAGGGCGGGGTGGGCCCGCTCGATCCACCGGCGGGTGGCGCGGCCCGGCAGGTCGGGGAAGGAGATCAGCCCGAGGTTGCCCGAGGCCAGCACCACCGGGTGCGGGCCCGGCCCGGGGCGGGCCTCCTCCCCGTCCTCCTCCACCGGCCGGTGCAGGGCGGCCAGCACCGCGGCCCTGGCCTCGGCCCCGCTGCGGGTGCGGCCGGCCCGGCGGGACACGGGCAGCCCGCAGCCCGCCCGGACCAGGTCCTCCAGGCTGAGCCCGTAGCGGCCGAGGAAGGTCTCCCCCGGGCTCTGGCCGTGGTCCGACAGCAGGACGAAGCGGTACTCGCGCGGCGCGTGCTCGGCGACCCGGGCGATCAGCGCGAGGCTCCGGTCGAGCCGGGCGAGCACCCGGTCGGTGTCCCGGCCGTGCGGGCCGCAGTGGTGGGCGACCTCGTCGTAGGCCACCAGGTCGGCGTAGACGGACGCCCGGCCGGCGAGCAGGTCCCCGATCACCGCCGCGACCACCACGTCCCGTTCGACGACCGTCGCGAAGGCCCTGATCAGCGGGTACAGCCCGCCGCGCGGCACCCGGGGGTGGTCGTCGCGCAGCCGTGAGCGCAGGGACTGGCCGATCTCCCGGGCCGCCTCGGCGACGAAGGACAGGGCGGTGCGGACGGCGTTGGCCGGGTCGGAGAAGTACGCGAAGTAGCCCGCGCGGGAGCGGTTGGCGCGCCCGCGCCGGGCCGCGACGGAGAGCACCAGCGCCAGCTGGTCGGCGCCCCCGCTGAAGAGGTTGCCCCGGCTCGCCCCGTCCAGGGAGAGCAGCCCTGCGTCCCGGGTGCGCTCCACGGCGCGGCGCTGGAGTTCGGCGGCGCTGGTGGGCCGGTTGCAGACCATCACCTCACCGGTCTCCTTCTCGTACCAGCGGAAGGCCGGCACGTCGAAGGTGGAGCCGTGCAGGATCCCCAGCTGGCTGGCGCCGGTCTGGCTGGACCAGTCCGTGCGCCAGGGCATGACCCGGTGGCTGTCCTCCAGCCAGCCGGCCACCGTCGGCATCAGGCCGTCGGCCGCCGCCCGGCACAGCTCCCGGTACCCGACCCCGTCGAGCTGGAGGAAGACCAGCCCCGGGGCGGCGGCTCCCGGGGGCGCCGCGGAGCGGCGGCGGCGCCGGGCGGCGAGCCGGTACAGCCGGCGCCGGTAGGCCTCGTCGTCGCGGACCGCGAGCGCGGTGGAGGTGGCCGAGGCGACGGCGGACATGGCCGCGGCGACGACCACCGCCGTCTGCGGGGCGGCCTCCGCGCCGCGCCCCTCGGGGATCAGGCTGAGGGCCATGAGCAGGAGGGAGCCGTTGAGGAAGAAGACGAGCAGCCCGAGCACCAGGGCGGGCACCAGCAGCAGGGCCCGGACGACGACCGGCCAGACCAGGGCGGTCAGCAGGCCGAAGGCCCCGGCGCCCCAGGCGGCGGTCAGCCCGACGCGGGTGACGCTGTCGCCGTCGGCGGACTGGAGGCGGAAGTCGGGCAGGATCGCGGCGAGTACGAGCAGGGTGAGCGTGGAGACCGCCCACACGATCAGGATCCGCACCAGTGCGCCGCCTGCGGCCCGCCACCGCCAGCGCCCTCGCCACCGCCCCATGACAGCCGCCTCGTGTCTCCCCCGGACTCCGTCCGGGCGCCCGCGGTCCCGCGCCCCGCCCCGCGGTCCCCCCGCCAGCGTCGCACAGGGCGGCCCGGGAGTCCGGTCGGCAAGGACGGGCGCACGGGGGTGCGGGAGACGCGCTCTCCGCGAGGGCGGTGGTGCTCAGGTGCCGTCGTAGCCGGCGGTCGGCATGGACAGCCTGCGGTGCACCTCGGCCTTCATGGCGGAGGTGTAGCGCGGTTCGTCGAGCCCGGCCGTCTCCAGGCGCACCCCGCGGCGCGCACACTCGGCGGTGAACTCCTCGACGGAGCGCAGCGCACGGGCGAGCACCCGCCGGTTCGGGGCGACGAACAGGTCGACCTGGCCCGCCTCCACGTCGCTCCAGAGTCCGCAGTGGTCGGCCCGCAGCCCGTAGAAGAGCAGCTGCCGGGTGACCACGTAGCCCTGCGCCGCGGCCCAGCGCGCGCACATGGCCTGCTGGCTCCGGGTGTCCACGGCGAAGGGGTCGGCATCGAGTTCCTCGAGCGGGGCCAGGCTGGCGATCGCGGCCACGCGCAGCGCATCCATGGCGCCCGACCCTACTCCGATCCGGGCCCGGGGAGGAGGGGGGCGGCGGAGTTCCGCTTCCGGGCGAACCGGTGGGGGAAAGCCTAGGCTCGGGGAGTCGAGGGAAGGGGGTGCGGGGGTGCCGGTGGACATCACCTGGTGGGGGCATGCCGCGTGCACGGTGCGGGACTCCGGGGTGAGGGTGCTGACGGATCCGCTGTTCGTCCGGCGGTTCGCGCACCTGCGGCGGCGCCGCGGCGCGGTGCCCCCGCCGGAGGCGGCCGAGGCGGACGTGGTGCTGGTCTCGCACCTGCACGCCGACCACCTGCACCTGCCGTCGCTGGCCCGGCTGGCGCGGGGCACCCGGGTCGTGGTGCCGCGCGGGGCGCTCCGGGCGGTGCCGGGGCTGGCGCGGCTGGCGGGGGCGCGGGGGCTGGCGGTGACGGAGGTGCTCCCGGGCGAGGAGGTCGGCGTACGGGAGGGCGTGCGGGTCCGGGCGGTGGCCGCCCGGCACGACGGGCGGCGGCTGCCGGTCGGGCCGCAGCGGGTGCGGGCGCTGGGGTACGTGGTCCAGGGAGCGGCGCGGACGTACTTCGCCGGGGACACGGGGCCGTTCGACACGATGGCCGAGGAGACGGGGCCGGTGGACGTGGCCCTGCTGCCGGTGGGCGGCTGGGGGCCGTACCTGGGGCCGGGGCACCTGGACGCGGAGGGGGCCGCGCGGGTGCTGGCGCTGCTGGCCCCGCGGGCGGCGGTGCCGGTGCACTACGGGACGTACTGGCCGATCGGCATGGACGCGGTGCGGCCGCACGAGTTCCACGCGCCGGGCGAGGAGTTCGCCCGGCTGGCGGGGGTGCTCGCGCCGGAGGTGGCGGTACGGGTCCTGGCGCACGGGGAGCGGGTGCGGCTCCCGTGACGCAGTGGTGGCAGGGGGCGGCGGAGGTGGTCGGGCGGGTGCCGCCGGAGACGACCCAGCGGGCGGTGGGCTATCCGGCGCTGTTCGTGCTGGTCGCGCTGGGGGCGCTGGTGCCGGTGATCCCGACGGGGGCACTGGTGAGCACGGCCGCGGTGGTGGCGCTCCATCAGCGGTCGCTGCCGCTGGGCGTGCCGGTGGTGTGCGCGGTGGCGGCGGTGGCGGCCTTCGTCGGCGACGTCGCGCTGTACTGGCTCGGGCAGCGCGGGGTGCGGTCGCGGGGCGGCTCGCGCCGGCTGGAGTCCCTGCGCGCGCGGGCCTCGCCGCAGCGGCTGGAGCGGGCGCGGGCGGGGCTGGACGAGCACGGGGTGTCGGTCCTCGTGCTGTCGCGGCTGGTCCCGGCGGGGCGGATCCCGGTGATGCTGGCCTGCCTGCTGGGCGGGCTGCCGCTGCGGCGGTTCGCCCGGGGGGACGCGCCCGCCTGCCTCGCCTGGGCGGCGACGTACGGGCTGATCGGGATCCTGGGCGGGTCGCTGTTCTCCGAGCCGTGGAAGGGCGTGGCGCTGGCGGTGGCGCTGACGGTGCTGATCAGCGGGGGCCCGGCGGTGTGGCGGCGGGTCCGGGACGGGCGGGGCGGAGCGGGGTAGGCTCCCTGCCTCCGGGACGAAAGGGGCGGCCGATGACGCAGGAACTCCGCGGTGCCGAGGGGCGGCCGATGACGCAGGAACTCCGCGGCGCCGAGGGGGGCGCCGCATCCGCCGCAGGGGGTGCGGCCGCGCCCTGGGAGACGGTCCACGCCCTCGCCGCCCGCTTCGACGCGGCCTCCGCCGAGCGGGGGGTGGTGCCGCCGCAGAGCCACGTCCTGCAAGTGCTCAAGATCGGCGAGGAGTTCGGCGAGGCCGCGCAGGCGGTGATCGGCGCGACCGGGACCAATCCGCGCAAGGGGCACTCGCACAGCTGGGACGACGTGCACGACGAGGTGTGCGACGTGATCATCACGGGGATGGTGGCGCTGGCGCGGATGCGGCCGGACGCGGCGGAGTACTTCGCGGGCCAACTCGCCCTGAAGGCGGGGCGCTTCCTCCTGCCCGCCCCCGCCGCCCCGGCCGTCGCCGACGGGGAGCGGTCCCCTGGGGAGCGGGGGCCGCTCCCCGGGCCCGACGGGTCCTAGCCGGCCGCCAGGGCCGGGACGCGGGTGGACCACGGGCGGGCGGACTCCAGTTGGGCCGCGACCCGCACGAGGGTCGCCTCCTCGTGCCGGCGGGCGACCAGTTGGACGGCGAGCGGCAGCCCGTCCGTGCCGAAGCCCGCCGGGACCGAGGCGGCCGGATGGCCCGTGACGTTCCACAGCGCGGTGTAGGCGATCATCGGGCGCGAGCGCAGCAGCGCCCCCGCCAACCCGGCGCCGTCCAGCGCCCCGACCCCCCGCGGCCGGTGCGCGAGCGTCGGGGTGAGCAGCAGGTCCGCCCCGGCGAAGGCGCGGTCGGCCCGTTCGGCCAGCCGCTCCCCCGCGCGCACGGCCCGTTCCACCGCGGCCTCCGGCGCCAGCCGGGCCAGCAGGAGGGTCTGCCGGGTGCGGCGCTCCAGGAGGTCGGGCCGCTCCACGGCCGCCGCCTCCGCGCGCACGCCCCCGCAGAACTGCGGCAGGAACGCGGCGGTGGCGTCGGGGTAGCGCGGGGACGCCTCCCGTACGTCGTGCCCGAGTTCGCCCAGCAGCTGCGCGGTCCGCCGCAGGGCGCTCACGTGCTCGGGGTGGGGGCGCACGCCGGGCACGGCCGACTTGGCCGACCAGGCGATCCGCAGTCGGCCGGGCTCGGTGGACGCCGCCCGCAGGAAGCTCGTGCCAGTGGGGCGGGCCGTCCAGCGGTCGCCCTCCGCGGGGCCGCCGAGGACGTCGTAGAGCAGGGCGCTGTCGCGCACGGTGCGGGTGAGCGGGCCGATGGTGCCGAGGGCGTACCAGAGGTGGGGCTGCGGGGCGGTGGGGACGCGGCCGCGCTGCGGTTTGAGGCCGAAGAGGCCGCAGCAGGCGGCGGGGATGCGGATGGACCCGCCGCCGTCGCCGCCGAGCGCCGCGCCGACGAGGCCGGCCGCGACGGCGGCGGCGCTGCCGCCGCTGGATCCGCCGGTGGTGCGGGAGGTGTCCCAGGGGTTGCGGGTGAGCCCGTGGGCGGCGGACTCGGTGAACGGCCACTGCCCGAACTCCGGCATGGCGGTCTTCCCGACGACCACCGCCCCGGCCGCGCGCAGCCGGCGCACGGCCTCGCAGTCGCGGGCGGCCGGGGTCCGGTTGGCGGCGCCGCCGAAGCCCGTGACCTCCCCCGCCACGTCCAGCTCGTCCTTGACCGCGACGGGCACGCCCAGCAGGGGCAGTTCCGTCCCGGCCGCCCTGGCCGCGTCGCGGGCGTCGGCCTCGGCGAGGACCTGCTCCCGGGCGCGCACCACGCGGAACGCGCCCAGCTGCGGGTCCAGCGCCCCGATGCGGCGCAGCGAGGCCTCCGCGAGGGCCCGCGCGGTCACCTTCCCGGCCCGGACCAGCTCGGCCTGCCGGGCCGCGCCCAGGAACAGCAGCTCACCGTCGTCCACGTACGCGCCTTCCTCCACGGGTGTCTCCGTGCCGGGCACCGTATGCCAGGGCGGGCCTCCTACGACAGGGGCACGTCAGGCGGGAGGACCGGACCGGGCCAGGCGGAACCCGACGTCGTCGACCCGGTAGGAGGGGTGGCTGCGGCGGCGGGCGGAGGCGCGCAGGCTCCAGTGCTCGTCGAACCAGCCGCCGCCGCGCAGGACCCGGTAGCCGCCGTACACCTCGGGGTCGTAGACGTCCCAGCACCAGTCCCAGACGTTGCCGAGCATGTCGTGCAGGCCCCACGGGTTGGGCCGTTTGCCGCCGACCTCGTGGAGGGCCTCCCCGGAGTTGCCGCGGTACCAGGCGATCTCGTCGAGCGGGCCGTAGTGCGGCCCGCCGGTGCCGGCCCGGCAGGCGTGCTCCCACTCGGCCTCGGTGGGCAGCCGGTACCCGTCGGCGGCCGGGTCCCAGTCGGCCGACTCGCCGTCCACGGCGTAGGCGGGGGTGAGGCCCGTCCGCTCCGAGAGGGCGTTGCAGAAGCGGACCGCGTCCCACCAGGAGACGCCCTCGACGGGCAGCCGGCCGCCGTGGGAGGTGCTCGGGCGGGCGCCGGTGACCTCGGCGTAGAGGGCCTGGGTGACGGGGAACACGGCGATCCGGTAGGGCTGGAGCTCCACCTCCCAGCTGCGCCGCGTCCGCCGGTCCGACAGGGTCACCCGCCCCGGGGGCGGCGAGGCCATCCGGAGGTCCGCGCTGAGGTCCATGGGAGTCGATCTTACGGAGTCCCCCGCCCGGCGGGCCGCGGCAGCGGGCGCTCCGCTCCGTGGGCGGCGGGCGGTTCAGGCGGTGGGCGGTTCGGGCGGTGGGCGGTTCGGGCGCTGGCGTTCAGGCGGCGGGCGGCGCCGGTGTCAGTCGGCCAGCCCGGCCAGGACCGAGCCGAGCAGGCCGAGCGCGCCGCGGACGTGCGGCAGGTCCAGGGGGTCGCGGGAGCCGAGTGCGGCGAGCCTCTCGTGCGGGGTGGCGCCCAGCAGCGGTCCGGTCGACAGCCGTACGCGCAGCGCGCCCAGGTCGTCCGCGAACCGCTGTCCGCCGGGCGTCGGCGAGCCCAGCCGTCCGCCGAGCCAGTCCTCCAGCTCCATCGCGTCGCCCACCCCGTGCCGGGCCAGGCCCGCGCGCAGGGGGGTGAGGTCGGCGTACAGGTGGCGGCCGGCCTGCGGGGGCCGGGCGAGCGCCCCGACGGCCAGCAGCTCCCGGTGCGCGGCCGCCGCCACGGCCCCGTGCAGGGCGGCGGCGGCGTAGGCCCGCCCGGCGACGGCGTCCGGCTCGTCCAGCGCGTGCGCGGCGGCCGCCGCGACCGGGCCGGCCACCAGCGCCCCGGTGGCGGTGAGGATGTCGAGGGTGCGGGCGCGCAGCCAGGTGCCGCGCGGCGTGGCGGGGAAGCGGGCCACGGCGGCGGGCCAGCCGCCCGGCAGCAGCGCCCCGGACAGGTCGACCAGCACGGCGGCCGTGGCGGGCAGCATCTCGGCGGGGCTCAGCACGAGCGTGTCGTGCGGCCGGTGGACGGTGTCGCGCCAGCTCTCGTCGCTGACCACGAACAGCCCGGCCCCCTCGGCCGCCTCGCAGGCCTCGCGCAGCATCTCGGGCGGCGCCACCGTGCCGGTCGGGTCGTCGGCCACCGACAGCAGCAGCACCCGTGGGTCGCCGCCCTCGGCACGCACCCGCCGTACGGTCTCCAGCAGGGCGTACGGGTCCGGTACGCCGCCGCACTCGGCCGGGGTGGGCACGTGGTAGGCCCGCCGCCCCAGCAGCCGGACCTGCGGGGTCCACCAGGCGGGGCAGGGCCGGGGCAGCAGCACGTCGCCCCCGTAGGCGCCGAGCAGCGCGAGCAGCAGGGCGGGGGCGCCGGGCCCGGCGGCCACGTTCTCCGGCTCGGTGGGGAGCCCGCGCCGCGCCCAGTGCCGGCAGGCGGCCTCGCGGAGGGGCCTCCCGCCTCCCGGGGGCTCGGGGGCGGCCCGGTCCGCCGCCCCGGCGAGGACGGCCCTCAGCTCCGGCAGGACCGGAAGGCCCGGCTCGGGGGCGGGGGGACCGTACCTGACGGGCCCACGCCCCTCCGGGGCCAGGCGCCACACTCCGGCCGGCCCGTCCGTCGTCCGCTCGGCCATCCCCGCCACGTGCCCGCCCTCCTACTGCCCGGTGCCTTGCCGCCGCCGCCACTGACGTGCCCTTTATACGATTGTTTTCGCCACGATGCCCGCTTTCCGTCGGCGTCCCGCGCCCTCCCGGCCGGTCATCCGCGCCTCCCCACCAGGGCCAGCAGCCTGGTCTGCGCGTCCGCCCCGGCCGGCACGTCCAGCGGCACGTCGTACATCCCGCTCGCCGCCAGGCCGTCGGCGTACGGCATGACCTCCTTGAGGGAGAACTCCACGAGCCCGTCGGGCAGCCGGTCGTCCGCGCCGATGGCCCGCGAGAGGTCCCAGGCGTGGACGACGCAGTCGGCGGTCAGCTCCGAGCAGTACGCCGCCCCGCGCGTCGGCCCGTACGAGAGCCGCACCGTCCGGTCGAGCGCCCCGGGCACACCGAAGGCCGCCCGCCCGGCGGCCGCCGCCCGCTCCCAGGCCCCCGCCGGATCCCCGCCGAGGAGGTCCCCGGACAGCGCGTCCCCGACCTCGGACACCGACCGGCCCTCCGTGACGAGGGGCGGGATCCAGAGCTGCTCGCCGGTGACGTGGTTGACCAGGTCCCGCACGGTCCACTGGGTGCAGGGGGTCGGCGCGTCCCATTGGTCGTCCGCGACGGCCCGCACCCGCTCACCGAAGAACCGCAGCGCCGCGGCGTGCTGTTCGAGCAGCGTCTCCGGCATCGTCCTCACCGTCCTTGGCGATGGGGCGCCGGACATGCCGCCGCCCCCTGGGCCCCACTGTCCTCGCCCCTGCCCTGCCCTGCCACCGACCCGTCCAACCCCCTTGGAACCAAAGGGTGACGTCCATATTTCGAAACGCAGATCTCAGATGACGGTCGGATCCCCTACGGTGATCACAGCACTTCGACGACGAGGAGGAGCCCGCCATGAGCGACGCCCGCACGGCGCCCGAGCCGACCGCGCACGAGACGGCCGTCTACACGCACGGCCACCACGAGTCGGTCCTGCGCTCGCACCGCTGGCGCACCGCCGCCAACTCGGCCGCCTACCTGGTCGGGGAGCTGCGGCCGGGCATGCGGGTGCTGGACGTGGGCTGCGGACCTGGCACCATCACCGCGGACCTGGCGGAACTGGTGGCCCCCGGCGGGCGGGTCACGGCCGTCGACGCGGCGCCGGACGTCCTGGCCGCGGCGGGCGCGTACGCGGCCGAGCGGGGGCTGGAGGGGGCCGTCGAGTTCGCGGTGGCGGACGTCCACGCACTGGACTTCCCGGACGACGCCTTCGACGTGGTCCACGCCCACCAGGTACTGCAGCACGTCGGCGACCCGGTGCGGGCCCTGCGCGAGATGCGGCGGGTGTGCCGGCCGGGCGGGATCGTGGCCGTCCGGGACGCGGACTACGCGGCGATGACCTGGTACCCGGCGACGCCGGGGCTGGACGAGTGGCTGGACCTGTACCGCCGGGTGGCCCGGGCGAACGGCGGCGAACCGGATGCCGGGCGGCGCCTGCTGTCCTGGGCCCGGGCGGCGGGGTTCACGCAGGTGCGGGCGTCGGCGACGGCGTGGTGCTACGCGACCGCGGAGGAGGTGGCGTGGTGGTCGGCCCTGTGGGCGGACCGGACGACGGCCTCCTCGTACGCGGCCGTCGCGCAGGGCGGCGGCCACGCGACGTCCGCCGGGCTGGAGGACGTCGCCGCCGCCTGGCGGGCGTGGGGGGCCTCGCCGGACGCGTGGTTCTCCGTGCTGAACGGGGAACTGCTGTGCCGGGCCTGAGGCCCTGAGCCCGGGCCGGCGCGTCCGCCGCGCGGGGCCGCGCCGGCCGGGGCACCTGCCCGCCCGCCGCCCGTTCCCGGCGGCTGCGCCCCTGACCGGCGGGGCCGGGGCACCTGCCCGCCCGCCGCGGGCTCCCGGGGGCGGGGCGCGGAGCCCTACGCCGGCGGGTGCATCCGGAAGTCGTAGGCCGGCGGCAGCGGCGCCTCGGACAGGGTCGACCAGACCTCCGACAGGGTCTCCTCCCCCTCCCTCAGGTCCGCCGTCTCGAAGCCGTCCTCGAACACCCGCCGGGCCGCGCCCACGTGCCCCTCCGCCGCGAGCAGCCGCGCGGCCAGCAGCCGGAAGCGGCCCTGCTCCCGCAGCGCCGGCCGCAGCCGGTCCCAGACCGCCCGCGCCCCGGCCGGCCGGCCCGCCGCCAGCAGGGCGGTCATGGCCTCCCGGCCCAGCGCGGACTCCGCCGCCGTCCAGGCGTCACCGCCGCGGCTCTCCCCCGCCAGGTCCTCGAACGCCTGCGCGTACCGGTCGGCCGCCCGCTCCCGGTCCCCGGCCAGCTCGTCCGCCACCGCGAGGCACCGCAGCAGCGGCCAGCGCGACGGCGCCAGCGCCAGGCCGCGCTCCCAGCTGCGCACGGCCTGGGCCGTGTCGCCCGCGTGCCACTGGGCCACGCCCAGGTGGTACTCCGTCAGCGGGTCCGCCGGAGCGGTCTCCAGCATGTCCCGCCAGTGCGCGGCGACGAGGCTGGGCCCCGGCGGGACGACCCGGCGCGGCGCCGGGTGGGCACCGGTCCGCCACAGGGCCAGCCACGGCTCCTGGGCCTCCTCCAGGGTGGACTCCGGGAAGGGGGTGCCGGGAAGGGCGAAGCCCCCGCGCAGCACCTCCAGCGCGCCCCAGCCCGACCCCCGCGCCAGCCACTGCCCCGGCCCGCCGTCCGGATCGGTGTCGGCGTACCCGTCCCGCCAGGCCCCGTGGGCCGCGTCCAGCGTGCCGGGCGGGAGCGCCGCGTCCAGCGCCGCCCCGGCCGCCGTGCGCGCCCGCGCCCAGTCGTCGCCGTGCACCGCGCCCGGCTCCGCCGACAGCGGCCCGTACGCCTCCAGCCAGCTGAACTCCTCGCCCGCCTCCAGCCGTACGTGCTCCAGCTGGGTGCGGGCCAGCCCGGCCTGGATCTCCGCGTAGCCCCCGGTGCCCGGCTCGGTGAGCCACTCCTGCCAGCGCCGCCCGCCCGCGCCCGCGCCCCACACGAACAGCTTGCGCCCGCGCAGCAGCCCGGTGGAGGCCTGTGCCAGGCCGTGCCCGTCGGCATCGAGGGCGGCGATCCAGGGCCGGTCGGCGGCCGCGCTCTCGACCTCGTAGAAGAAGTCGGCGGGGTAGGCGCTGTCCAGCGGGTACGTACGGTCCGCGTCCTCCCACCGCGGCACCGGGATCCGCCGCAGCGACCGCTCGTACCCGAAGTGCCAGGCCTCCTCGGCGGGGGCGAGGACCCGGGTGCCGGAGTCCTCCGGGACGGCGGTGTTGGACCACCAGTAGACGGCGGCGGGCCGTTCGTGCGGGTTGCGCACGCGGACCCCGACGTACAGGAAGTCCGAGTCCTCCGGCAGCCACAGGTCCACCTGGAACGGCAGGTCGCGCAGCCGCTCCCACTCCCACAGCCGCACCATCACCCCTCCGTCGGGCGCGGGGACGAGGGCCGCGTGCAAGGGGGCGCAGGACAGGGCGGTGTGGCCGGTCGCGCCGATGTTCCACTCGATGCCGCCGGAGAACCAGGCCCCGTTGAGGGCGAAGTTCGCGGGCTGGAACACCGGGTTGCGGTAGAGGAGTTCACGGCCGGTGGGCAGGTGCACGAGGGAGTGGACGCGCCCCCCGAGCCCGGGGAGGACGGTGGCGCGCAGCCGTCCGTTGTCGATGACGACCGCCTCGAACTCCCGTTCCGCGCGCAGCCGTCCGTACCCGTCGCGGATCCGGACGGGCAGCAGGGAGCGCAGCGGCTCGTACCCGATCTGGCGGGCCATGTCGCGCGGCAGCCCCGCGCGCGAGCGCTCGTCCAGGCCGTGCACCCCGTCGGGGGCGCGCAGGGCGGGCAGCGGGTTGTCGGGGCCGAGGGGGGCGGCGGGGAGGGTCAGTGGGACACGTCGGACGGTGGTGGCCATGGGGGAATGGAACACGCCGCCACGGCCGGTGCACAGGGGTTCCGCACATCACCACCGGTCAGGATTACGCAAAGGCCCCCGCGACCAGGACCGCGGGGAAGCCGCCCGCACACGCGTCCGGATCCGGCGGGGCGGGGCCGGGCGGGCGGCGGGCGGCGCGCCGTCAGTCCGCCGGGGCCGTGCGGGCCCAGCGCTCGTGGTCGCGCCAGGCTCCGGCCACGTGGAGGAAGTCCGGGGAGAGGCCCTCCCTGCGGAACCCGCGGCCGCGGACCAGGGCGATGGACGCGGTGTTGCCCGGCTGGATGTTCGCCTCCAGCCGGTGCAGGCCCAGGCCGGTGTCGGCGAAGGCGTGGGCGAGGACGAGGTCCAGGCCCTCCCCCAGCAGCCCCCGCCCCGCGGCGTGCGCGAAGGCCCCGTACCCCAGGGCCCCGCACTGGAAGGCGCCCCGGACGATGTTGTTGACGTTGACGAAGCCGGCGATGGCCCCGCCGGCGAGCTCGCAGACCAGGAACCCGGCCCGGGACTCCCCCTCGGCCAGGGCGGCGGCGTACGGCCCGTACTCCTCCGGCGTGGCGGGCGGGAACAGCCAGGGCCGGTGCAGTGCGCGGCTCTCGCGGACCCGGGCGGTGAACTCCGCTCCGTCGGCGGGCCGGAAGGGGCGCAGCCCGACCCGCGGACCCTCCCTCAGGTACGGGGGCGTCGAATACGGCATCGCCCCAGGCTACGGCCCGTGGCAGCATGCCCGGTGTGACCATCGACCCGGATCCCCACGCCCTGCTCCGCGCCGCCGCCCGCAACAACGCCGAGTGGTGCGCCGCGGTGTCCCGCTCCGGCCGCTTCCGCGACGGCGTGTGGTGCAGCCCCCGGCGCACTCCGCCGCTGTACCCCGACGCCGTCACCCTCGATCCCGGGGCCTCGGCCGCCGAGGTCCTGGCCGGGGTGGACACCGCCGGCCCCGGCTGCTCGGTGAAGGACAGCTTCGCCTCGCTCGACCTGGCCCCGGCCGGTTTCACCGTGCTCTTCGAGGCGCAGTGGATCCACCGCCCGGCGGGGGCCGCCGTTCCCGCCGCCCCGGCCGGCGTCCCGCTGGAGTGGGACGAGGTCGAGGGGCCCGGGGAGCTGGAGGCCTGGGAGGCGGCCTGGTCGGGCGGTGACGGCCGGGGGCTCTTCCACCCCGGGCTGCTGCGGGAGGGGATCCTCTTCCTGGCGGGCCGCGCCGGGGGCCGGATCACGGCCGGGGCCGTCCTCAGCACCGGCGGCGGCGCGGTGGGCGTCTCGAACGTGTTCGCGGGGACCGGGGCCGGTGCCGGCGCGGCCTGGGCGGCCGCCCTCGACGCGGCCGCCCGGCATTGGCCGCGGCTCCCGGTCGTGGGCTACGAGCACGGGGAGGACCTCGACACCGCCGTCCGCGCCGGCTTCACCCCGCTCGGCCCGCTCCGCGTCTGGCTGCGGACGGGCTGAGGGGCCGCTCCCGGTCCGGCCCGCTCAGGACCTGTCCCCGTACAGCTCCAGCTCCGGCACGTCCGGGCGGTCGAGGCCGAAGACCCGCGCGTACAGGGTCAGTTCCGCCTCCAGGGCCCGGACCATCGTGTCCGCGCGCCGGAAGCCGTGGCCCTCGCCCTCGAAGGTCAGGTACGCGTGCGGGACCACCGGGGTGCGGGTGCGCAGGGCGGCGAGCAGGCGTTCCGCCTGGGCGGGCGGGCAGACCGGGTCGTCCAGGCCCTGGAGGAGCACGAACGGGGCGGTGATCCGGTCGGCGCGGGAGACGGGCGACCGTTCGCGGCAGCGCAGTTCCAGGGTCTGCGGCGGGCCGGCCAGGCCGTGGAGGTAGTGGGACTCCAGGTCGTGGGTCTCGGCCGCGAAGCCGCGCAGGTCCAGGACCGGGTAGATGACCGCCGCGCAGGCGTACAGGCCGGTGGCGGCCAGGGAGGCGGCCGCCGTCCAGCCGCCCGCGCTGCCGCCGCGGATGGCGAGCCGGCCGGGGTCGGCGGTGCCCTCGTCGGCCAGGGCCCGGGCGACGGCCGCGCAGTCCTCGACGTCCACCACGCCCCACTGCTCGCGCAGCCGCTCCCGGTAGGCGCGGCCGTAGCCGGTGGACCCGCCGTAGTTCACCTCGACGACGCCGATGCCGCGCGAGGTGAAGTAGGCGATGTGCAGGTCCAGTACGGGCGGCACGTGGTCGGTGGGCCCGCCGTGCGCCCACACCACGTACGGCGGCAGCTCCTCGGCGGGCGCCCGCCGGGCGGGGTGGTGGGGCGGGTAGACGTGGGCGTGGATCTCGCGGCCGCCGGGGCCCGGGAAGGTCCGGCTCTGCGGCTCGGGGTAGTACGCCGGGTCCACGGGGTCCGCGGCACGGGCCGAGACCACCCGGGCGCGTCCGGTGGCGGTGTCCAGTTCGACGACCTCGTAGGCGCTGCGCGGGCTGGCGGCGACCCCGTAGACGCGGCTGCCGCTGACGGCCAGGCCCGGCTGCCAGGCCGTCCAGGGTCCGGCGGCGTCCACCAGGTCGCCGCTGTCGGGGTCCAGGACGCCGAGGACGCAGGAGCCCCGGCCGTGCAGGACGGCCAACGTCCCTCCCCCGGAGCCTTCGGGCCGGGCGGGGGTCTCCCCGGCGGCGGCCGGGGAAGTGCCCCCGGGCAGCGGGGCCAGCCAGGTCAGCCCCGGCTTCCACAGGGGGCCGCCGAACTCCTCCTCGCGGGGGCACAGGTTGACGGCCCCGCCGCCGTCCGCGTCCACCCGGTACGGGTTCCACCAGCCGCTGCGGTCGCTCACCGCGAGCAGGCTCCCGTCCGCGGCCCAGGCCGCCTGGGCCACGGCCTCGTCCGGCCCGCCGAGCACCGTGCGAGGCGTGCCGAGGGTCCCGTCGGGACGGACGTCGGCGAGCTGGAGCTCCGTGCCGTCCCAGGGCATCCGGGGGTGGTCCCACACCAGCCAGGCGGCGCTGCGCCCGTCGGGGGAGGGCTTCGGCCCGGTGCGGAAGCGGTGCCGGTCGTCGGTGAGCTCCCGCACGGCGGCCCGGTCCCCCGCGGCGGAGCCGTCCAGCGGGACGGCGGCCGCGACGCGCCGCACGTCGCCCGGGGCGGGTCCGGTGAACTCCTCCAGCACGCACCAGACTTCGCCCCCGCGCAGCACCGGGTCGGCCCAGCGCAGGCCGCCGCCGGTCTGCGAGACGGGCGTGAGCGGGCGGGGCGGGGGCGCGCCGGGGGCGTCGGGCTCGTAGGCGTACAGCCGCTGGTCGGCGTGGTGGACGAACACCACCAGCGGCCCCCCGTCGACCCGTTCGGCGCCCGCCCAGGGCAGGCCGCCGTACTCGGTGAACCGGCTGCGCACGTTCCACGGGGCGGGCAGCACCGGCCGGGCGGGTCCGCCGTCGGCGGGTCGGCGGACCAGGGTGCGGCGGCCTCCCTCCTCGGGGCGCGGTTCGGTCCACCACACCTCGGGGCCGATGGTGCCGACGTACTCGGGCCGTCCGTCATGGGCGGCCGCGTGTGCGGCGGCGAGCGGGGAGGGCCAGCTGCCGTAGGGGGCGCAGGCGGCGGCCGCCGCCATCACCGGGCCCCCATCACAGGTTCCGCAGCGCGCGGTCCAGGACGCGGACGCCGAAGTGCAGCGCGTCGACGGGGACCCGTTCGTCCACGCCGTGGAAGAGGGACCAGTAGTCGAAGCCCGGCGGCAGCCTGAGCGGGGAGTAGCCGTAGCCGGTGATGCCCAGGCGGGAGAACTGCTTGGCGTCGGTGCCGCCCGCCATGCAGAAGGGCACGGCGCGTCCCTCGGGGTCGAAGTGCTCGACGGCCTCGCGCAGGACCGCGTACGTCGGCCCGCCCACGGGGGCTTCGAGGGCGACCTCCCGGTGGTGGTACTCCCAGTCCACGTCGGGGCCGGTGAGCTCGTCGAGGACGGCGGCGAACTCGGCCTCGCCGCCGGGCAGGGTGCGTCCGTCGACGTACGCGATGGCCTGTCCCGGGACCACGTTGAGCTTGTAGCCGGCGCTGAGCATGGTGGGATTGGCGCTGTTGCGCAGGGTGGCCTCGACGAGGGCGGCGGTCGGGCCGAGGGCTTCGAGGACGGCGTCGAGGTCGAAGCCGGGGGCGCGGGGGTCACCGGACAGGCCCTGGAGGGCGGCGAGTTCGCCGATGCAGGCGGCGACGGTGCCGGTGAGGCGGACCGGCCACTCGTGGGCGCCGATGCGGGCGACGGCGGCGGCGAGCCGGGTGACGGCGTTGGCCCGGTTGGGCTTCGAGCCGTGTCCGGTGCGGCCGTGCGCGGTCAGTTTCAGCCAGGCGGTGCCGCGTTCGCCGGCGGCGATGGGGTAGAGGGGCCGTCCCGCGCCGGTGTGCAGCGTGAAGGCGCCGGACTCGCTGAGGCCCTCCGTGCAGCCCTCGAAGAGGTGCGGGTGGCGGTCGGCGAGGTAGCCGGAGCCGTCGACGGCGCTGTCCTCCTCGTCGGCGGTGAAGGCGAGGACGACGTCCCGGCGCGGCCGGGTCCCGGTGCGTGCCCAGGACCGCACGACGGCCAGCACCATCGCGTCCATGTTCTTCATGTCGACGGCCCCGCGGCCCCAGACCACCCCGTCGCGGACCTCGCCGGAGAAGGGGTCCGTGCTCCAGTCGGCGGCTTCGGCGGGGACGACGTCGAGGTGTCCGTGGACGAGGAGGGCGGGCGCGGAGGGGTCGGTGCCCTCCAGGCGGGCCACCACGTTGGTGCGGCCCGGGGTGCGCTCCAGGAGGACGGGGTGCAGGCCCGCGGCGGCGAGGCGTTCGGCGGCGTACTCGGCGGCGGGGCGTTCCCGGCAGTCGCCGCCGCCCCGGTTGCTCGTGTCGATGCGGATGAGCCCGGAGGTGAACTCGACCACCTCGTCGAAGGCGGCCGCGTCGAGTGCCGCCCCGCCCGGGGCCGGGGCCGCGCCGAGGGCCGCCGCCCGGTCGAGGGGGATCCCGTCGGGGCCGGCCGCGCGCACGGCCGTCGCGCCGGGGGCCGTGCCGCGGGGCCCCGCCGTGCCGTGGGGTCCCGTGCCGGGGCCGCAGTCCACCCGTTCCATGTCAGCCATACTGCTCCTCCAGAGCCGCCGAGACGACCGTGGTGACCGCTTTGAAGGTGCGGATCGCCTCGTACATGGTCCCGCTGGTGTAGGCGATCCTGCGCTCGCCGGTCCGTTCGACGCCGGGGACGACGGTGGCGGCCATCGACAGGTGCTCGGCGTCGAACTCGACTTCCATCGTGTGCGGCCCGCCGCGCACCGGCTCGTGCCGGACGGCGAGCTTCACGGCCTCCGTGGCCGCGGCGCGGATGTCGGCGGCGGTACGGGCCGGGGTGCGGCAGACGGCCGCGTAGCGCGAGACGTGGTCCTTGACGGCGACGGTGCGCGCGTCCGGGGCGTAGCCGGCGGCGTCGGCGCAGGTCAGGTCGTCGCCGGTGACGAGGATGACGGGGACCCCGTACTCGGCGACGACATGGGCGTTGAGCACGCCCTCGCTGGCGCGGAGGCCGTCGAGCCAGACGCCGGTGAGGGAGTTGGCGAGGTAGGTGTGGGCGAGGACGCCCTCGGCGCCGGCGCCGGTGTGGTAGCCGACGAAGGCGACGCCGTCCACGTCCCCGTGCTGGACGCCCTCGACCATGGAGAGGGACTTGTGCCGGCCGGTGATCATCTCGGCGCGGGCGTCGAGCTTCTCCAACAGCAGGTTGCGCATGGTCCAGTGGGCCTCGTTGATGAGGACCCGGTCGGCGCCGCCGTCGTGGAAGCCGAGTACGGCGGCGTTCACGTCGGAGGTGAACATGCCCCGGCAGCGCTCCCATTGAGGGGTTCCGGGGAGCACGTCGGCGGGCCAGGTGACGCCCGTGGCGCCTTCCATGTCGGCGGAGATGAGGATCTTCATCGGGCCCCCGGTGGGTCGCTGCGACAGGGGCCCACCCTAGCGGCCCGGCCGCGCCCGCGCCCCGGGGCCACGCCCGGACCGCGCGGGCGCGGGGGGCGGGCCCGGCACGCGTGCGGCCGGGGCGCCGGGGACGTACGCCGCGGGTCCGGGAATTCCACCCGAACCGGTGAGCCGGCCGCGGGGAGTCGCCCTGACGGCGGCCGGCGGCGCCGGTCAGGCCTCGACTTCCCGGGCCAGGTTGTCGAGGACGGTGTCGTAGATGCGGCCGAGGCCCTTGGGCGCGAAGGTGCGCTCGAAGAAGCCGCCGATGCCGCCCGCGCCGTTCCAGACGGTGCTGACGACGGCCTTGGACTTGCCCTCGCCGGCCGGGGTCACGGTCCAGGTGGTGACCATGGAGGAGTTGCGGTCCTTCTCCACGAGCTGGCCGTTCGTGGGCTCGGTGACCTCCAGCAGGCAGTCGCGGACGCGCTTGCTGGTGGCCTGGAGCTTCCAGTGGACCAGGGTGCCCTCGCCGTCGCCGCCCTCGCGCACCTCGTACTCGCTGAAGTGCTCGGGGAGCAGCTTGCCCCGGGTGCCGGTGTAGTCCGCCAGCGCGTCGAAGACGGTCTCCGCGTCGGCCCCGATGATGCGCTCGGTGGTGGCCTCGACCTGCGCCATGACTGTTCCTCCAGCAGTTGTGTCCGTTCTTCGCGGCAAGCCAACCACCTCGGGGGCGGCGGCCCAAATCCGGGGTGCGGGCGTCCGCACGGCCGGCGGGCGGCCCGGGCGGCGGGGCGGCGTGCGCGTGACACCCGCGGTACTCCATCTGCGGCCCCCCGGGCAGGGGCGGTGCCCGGCCGCGCCGGCCGAGGGCGGGCCCGGCCGGGCCGATCCGTTCGGGCTCCCCCGCGGCCCCGGCCGCCAGGCCCGTGACCCGGACGCCTGCCGAGGGGTCATCACATCGGGCCAATAGGCAGCCCAATCCCGCTTTCCGGGCGCGGTTTCCGGGACGATTCGGCCCAGACCCCTCGGCTGGGAGGCCCCATGCTCCACCCCGTACCGCACCCCGCGAAGCAGCGCGGCCCCGCGAAGAGGCGCGCCGCCCTGCTGCTGGCGATCTCCACGGTCGCCGCCGGCCTGGCGAGCCCCGTCACCGCCGCCCCGGCTCCGGCGCCGGCCCCGGCCGCCGCCGGCCTGCGCTGGACCGGCTGCGCGACCCCCCGCTACCCGACGCTGCAGTGCGCCTCCCTGCGGGTCCCCCTCGACCACGAACGGCCCGCCGGGCGGCAGATCTCCCTGGCCCTGACCCGGGTCCCGCACACCGCCTCCGCCTCCCAGGGCCCGCTGCTGGTCAACCCCGGCGGTCCGGGCGGCAGCGGCCGCGCCCTGGCCGGGTTCGTCGCCTCGGCCCTGCCCAAGGACGTGGCGGCCCAGTACGACGTGATCGGCTTCGACCCCCGGGGCGTGGGCCGGAGCGAACCCGCCCTGGACTGCGGGGCGGGCCACTTCAAGCCCGTGCGGCCGGACTCCGTGCCGCGGGACGCGGCGACCGAGCAGGCGAACCTGGAGCGGGTGCGGTCCTTCGCCGAGTCCTGCCAGGCGAAGCACGCGGACGTGCTCCCGTACATCGGCACCGTCTCGGCCGCCCGCGACCTGGAGGTGCTGCGCACCGCCCTGGGCGCGCCGAAGGTCAGCTACTTCGGCTACTCCTACGGCACCTACCTGGGCGCGGTGTACGCCAAGCTGTACCCGGGGCGGGTGCACCGGCTGGTGCTGGACTCAGTGGTCGACCCGGGCGGGGTCTGGTACGAGGACAACCTGGCCCAGGACCAGGCCTTCGACGCCCGCCACAAGGCGTTCCTGGCCTGGGTGGCCCAGTACGACTCCACCTACCACCTGGGCACCGACCCGGCCGGCGTCGAACGGCGCTGGTACGAGATGCGCGAGGCCCTGCGCGGGGTGCCGGCCGGCGGGAAGGTGGGGCCGGCCGAGCTGGAGGACACGTACATGCCGGGCGGCTACTACAACGGCTACTGGCCGCACCTGGCCGAGGCCTTCGCGGCGTACGCGGTGAAGCAGGACCCCAAGCCCCTGGTGGCGGCGTACGAGCGGTTCGGGGCGGTGGAGCCGTCGGCGGGCAACTCCTACAGCGTGTACACGGCGGTGCAGTGCCGGGACTCGGCGTGGCCCAAGGACTGGAACCGGTGGCGCGCCGACATGTGGCGCACCCACGCGAAGGCGCCCTTCATGACCTGGAACAACGCCTGGTACAACGCGCCGTGCGCGTTCTGGCCGACGGAGCCGCTGCGGGCCCCGGACGTGACGAACACGGAGCTGCCCGGCGCGCTGCTGTTCCAGGCGACGGAGGACGCGGCGACCCCGTACGAGGGCGCGGTGGGCATGCGGCACCGGCTGGCGGGCTCGGCGCTGGTGGTGGAGGAGGGCGGGGGCAACCACGGCGTCGCGCTGAGCGGCAACAAGTGCCTCGACGAGAAGCTCGCCGCCTATCTGAGGACGGGTCAGGCATCCGACGCCACCTGCCCGGCGCAGCCCGCCCCGAAGCCGACGACGGCGACGCGCGCGGTCCCGGCCTCGGCGGGCGGCGCGGCCCTGCACGGACTGCTGGGCTTCCGCGGCTGAGCTCCGGAGGGCAGGATCCTCCCATGACCACCTCTCCTCCGTCCTCCGCCGCGCACGACGGCGGCCACCTCACCCGGATCGCCGCGCCGGAGGGCGTGGCCCCGGGCACCGGGTACAGCCACGTCGTCTGGGGCGGCGGACGGTTCGTGGCCGTCTCGGGGCAGTGCGCCTTCGACGAGAAGGGGGAGGTGGTGGGCGAGGGCGACCCCGCCGCCCAGGCCCGCCGGGTGTTCGAGAACCTGCGGCGGTGCCTGGCGGCGGCGGGTGCGGGCTTCGAGGACGTGGTGAAGCTGACCTACTTCGTCACGGACGTGGCCCATCTCCCGGCGGTGCGGGCGGCCCGCGACGAGGTCATCGCCCCGCACCTGCTGCCGGCCTCCTCGGCGGTGCAGGTCGCGGCCCTCTTCCGGCCGGAGCTGCTCCTGGAAATCGAGGCCTTCGCGGTCGTCCCGACGGCCGGCTGAGGACCCCGTGCGGCGGGGCCGTGCGGGCCGGAGCCGCCGGGCCGGGGCTCAGGCGTCCGGGTGCCGGGTCTGGAGCCGGTTCAGGGCGTCCGTGGCCGCCAGGGCGAGGCGGGGGTGGGCCTGGGCGCGGACCAGGACGTCGCGGGCGCGGGCGTCGGCCAGGGCGCCGAGCCCCTCCACGCAGGCCAGGGCGACCCGCCAGTACGGGTCGTGCGGGGCCAGGAGCCGCGACAGGGTCGAGATCAGGGCCGGGGCCGACTCGGGCGCCCGCAGCGCGGCCAGCAGCCGGACCGGGTGCAGGGCGTAAGCGGTGCGCAGGGTGTTGGTGGCGAGGGCGGCGGCCGCGCGGGCGGTGCGCGGGTCGCCGAGCACGCCGAGCGCCTGCGCGGCGGCCTCGCAGCGCGCGGGGTCGCGGTGGTTGAGCAGCAGGACCAGGGGTTCGAAGGCCCGCCGGTCCCGCGCCATGCCCAGCCGGTACGCGGCCAGTTCGCGGGCCCACAGGGGCTGCCCGGCCGATGTCAGCGAGGCGGCCAGCCCGTCGGGTTCGGCCGCCAGCAGCGCCTCGTACGCGGGCGATCCGTCCGCCTCCGCCCGCAGGCGCTCCAGTACCTCGTTCACGCGGCCACCCTAGGGGTCCGCGAGCCGCGCCGCGCCGCGTTCGGGACAGTTCCGCCCACCCGCCTGATCGATCATCGATGATCGGTACATTTGGGCGGTACAGCTCACATCTCCGCGCTCTGGCGCGCCAGTTACCGCGGGGTTAATGTCGTTCCCACACGCACGGGACCGGCCTGGTGACGCAGCCGCCCCGTGTCAGTCGGTTCACGCACCACCCGTACGCACGGCAGGACCCCGGGACAGGGTCGTGCCGTCCGGGTCCGCAGCGCCCGTTCTCCCGGGCGCGAGCACGCCGGGCCCGTCCGTACGGTCCGCCCGTACGGCCCTCCACGCACCGCGTCGACGCACGGCCCCGCGCACGGCGTCCCGCACCGCGTTCCCGCACGCTCCGCCGTACGGCACCCCCGCGCGCACCGTGCGCCGCGCGCGCTTCCCAGTCGTCACCCTCATTCCACTGGAGTCCCGCGATGGACCTTCCGTCCACGTCCAGTCCCTCCTCTCTCCGCACGATCGCCGTCGTCGGCCTCGGCACCATGGGCACCGGCATCGCCGAGGTCCTCGCCCGGGCCGGCCGCGAGGTCGTCGGCATCGACGTCAGCGAGACGGCCGCCCGCCGGGCCGTCGGGGCCCTCGCGGCCGCCACGGCGCGCTCGGTGGCCAAGCGCAGGCTCACCGAGCAGGAGCGCGAGGAGGTCCTCGCCCGCTTCCGCACCTCCACCGAGCTCTCCGCCGCCGCCGACGCCGACCTGGTCATCGAGGTGGTCCCGGAGGACTACGACCTCAAGCACCGGGTGTTCGGGGAGCTGGACGCGATCGTCCGCCCCGACACGGTCCTGGCCACCGGCACCAACGCCCTGTCGGTGACCCGGCTCGCCGCCGAGTCCCTGCGCCCCGAGCGGGTCCTGGGCCTGCACTTCTTCAACCCGGCCCCGGCGATGAAGCTCGTCGAGATCGTCTCCAGCGTCCTGACCTCGCCGCCGGCCGTCGAGGCGGTCACCGCCCTGGCCCGGGAGCTCGGCAAGGAGCCCGTGGCGGTCGGCGACCGGCCCGGCTTCGTCGCCGACGGCCTGCTCTTCGGCTACCTCAACCAGGCCGCCGCGATGTACGAGGCCAAGTACGCCTCCCGCGAGGATATCGACGCGGCGATGAAGCTGGGCTGCGGCCTGCCGATGGGCCCGCTCGCCCTGCTCGACCTGGTCGGCGTGGACACCGCGCGGACGGTGCTGGAGGCCATGTACGCCTCCTCCGGCGACCGGCTGCACGCCCCGGCCCCGATCCTGGGCCACCTCGTGGAGGCCGGCCTGACCGGGCAGAAGGCCGGCCGCGGCTTCTACACGTACGAGTCCCCGGGCAGCTCCGTGGTGGTCCGCGACCTCCAGACCCCGCTGGACGGGTCCCTGCTGGGCGCGGGCCGCCCGGTGCACTCCGTCGGCGTGGCCGGCTCCGGGACCATGGCGAGCGGTATCGCCCAGGTCTTCGCGCAGGCCGGCTACCCGGTGGTGCTGGCCGCCCGCAGCCAGGAGAAGGCCGAGGCCGCGAAGGCCGCGATCGGGAAGTCCCTGGACCGTGCGGTGTCCAGGGGCCGCCTGAGCGAGGAGGCCGCCGCGCAGACCCTGTCCCTGGTCACCCCGGCCGGCTCGCTGGAGGCCTTCGCCGAGGTGGACCTGGCCGTGGAGGCCGTCGCCGAGGACCTGGAGGTCAAGCAGCAGCTCTTCGCCGGCCTGGACAAGGTCTGCAAGCCGGGCGCGGTGCTGGCCACCACGACCTCCTCGCTGCCGGTGATCGCCGTGGCGCGGGCGACCGAGCGCCCGCAGGACGTGATCGGCATGCACTTCTTCAACCCGGCGCCGGCGATGAAGCTGGTCGAGGTGGTCCGGACCGTCCTGACGGCCGACGACGTGCACGCCACCGTCCGCGAGGTCTGCGGGAAGGTCCGCAAGCACGCGGTGGACTGCGGGGACCGGGCCGGGTTCATCGTGAACGCGCTGCTGTTCCCGTACCTGAACAACGCGGTCAAGATGGTCGAGCAGCACTACGCCAGCCTCGACGACATCGACGCCGCGATGAAGCTGGGCGGCGGCTACCCGATGGGGCCCTTCGAGCTCCTCGACGTGGTCGGCCTGGACGTGTCCCTGGCCATCGAGAAGGTGCTCCACCGGGAGTTCCGCGACCCCGGTCTCGCACCGTCCCCGCTGCTGGAGCACCTGGTCGCGGCGGGCTGCCTGGGCCGCAAGACCGGCCGCGGATTCCGTGAGTACGCCCGCCGGTAACCCGACGGGCCCTGAGCAGGATGCGTGGGGAGGGCTGCTCGGGTCCGCCGGACCCTCACGGCGGACACACCCTCCCGAGCCCAGTGCGGGCCCTCCCCCGCATCCACCCCCCTCCCACCCCCCTCCGGCGCGCGCGCCCGCGCGGATGAAGTACTTTCGCTCTATGTCCCAGCCCGCCAAGACCTCGTCCCGTTCCGCCTCGGCCTCCGACGCCCCGGAGGGGACGGCGGGCACCCGGGCGGCCGCCCAGCGTCTGAAAATGCGCCGCGAGCTCGCCGCGGCGGCCATGGAGCTGTTCGCGACGAAGGGGTACGAGGCCACGACGGTCGACGAGATCGCCGCGGCGGCCGGGGTGGCGCGCCGGACCTTCTTCCGGCACTTCCGCTCCAAGGAAGAGGCGATCTTCCCAGACCACGACGACACCCTGATCCGCGCCGAGGCGGTCCTGGACGTGGCCCCGGCGCACGAGCACCCGCTCGACACGGTGTGCCGGGGGATCAAGGAAGTCATGAAGATGTACGCCGCCTCGCCGGCGGTGTCGGTGGAGCGCTACCGGCTCACCCGCGAGGTGCCGGCGCTGCGGGAGCGGGAGATCGCCTCGGTGGCCCGCTACGAGCGGCTCTTCACCCGCTACCTGCTGGCCCACTTCGACGAGACCGACCACCACGACGGCAACGACGACCCGCTGCTGGCGGAGGTGGCCGCGTCGGCGGTGGTGACCGCGCACAACCACGTGCTGCGGCGCTGGCTGCGGGCCGGCGGGCAGGGCGACGTGGAGGCGGAGCTGGACCACGCCTTCGCGATCGTCCGCAAGACCTTCGGCTCCGGGATCGGCGCCGGCCGCACCCCGGGCGGCGGGGCGGCCCCCCGGGCGGCGGTGCGCACCGAGGGCGAGGTGCTCGTCGCGGTGGCCCGGACCGACGCCCCGCTCGACGAGGTCATGCGGACCATCGAAGAAGCGCTCAAGAACAAGTAGGCCGACCTCCTCGGCATCGAAAAGCGACCCTCGTCACAGCGGCCGCTCCCGTTCAGGGAGCGGCCGCTTTCGTTTGTCCGGGTTGCCCCTACTCGCGGGTAACTCTGATCGATCATCGCTCATCTGCGCAGGTCAATAGGCAAATGAGAGAAATTTTTGGCACGCAGTGCCTTGCCGAGTGACACGGGGTGCCATACGTTGAGTGCGTCCGGACGTCCCCGCGGTCCACGCCCACTCGGCACGGAACGCGCCCCGGATGCCTGCGTCACCAGGCCCCCGCCCGCCCCACCACAGGCGCGGCCGCACCACACAGCTCCGCCGGACCGACGGCACCCGCAGCACCCCGCCACACGCTCCCACGCCGCAAACGCGTACCCCTCAGCGCACCCTCGACCAGCGCTCAGCCGGAGGCAACACCGTGAAGGACATCCTGGACGCGATTCAGTCGCAGTCCGCCACCGCCGCAGACTTCGCGGCGCTGCCGCTGCCCGACTCGTACCGCGCGATCACCGTGCACAAGGACGAGGCCGAGATGTTCGACGGCCTCGCCAGCCGCGACAAGGACCCGCGCAAGTCCCTGCACCTGGACCAGGTCCCGGTGCCGGAGCTCGGCCCGGGCGAGGCCCTGGTCGCCGTCATGGCCTCCTCGGTCAACTACAACTCCGTGTGGACCTCGATCTTCGAGCCGGTCTCCACCTTCGGGTTCCTGGAGCGCTACGGCCGCCTCTCGGAGCTCACCAAGCGCCACGACCTGCCGTACCACGTCATCGGCTCCGACCTCGCGGGCGTCGTCCTGCGCACCGGCCCCGGCGTCAACTCCTGGAAGCCCGGCGACGAGGTCGTCGCGCACTGCCTCTCGGTCGAGCTGGAGTCCTCCGACGGCCACAACGACACGATGCTCGACCCCGAGCAGCGCATCTGGGGCTTCGAGACCAACTTCGGCGGCCTCGCCGAGATCGCCCTCGTCAAGTCCAACCAGCTGATGCCCAAGCCCGGCCACCTCAGCTGGGAGGAGGCCGCCTCCCCCGGCCTGGTCAACTCCACCGCCTACCGCCAGCTGGTCTCCAACAACGGCGCCGGCATGAAGCAGGGCGACAACGTCCTGATCTGGGGCGCCAGCGGCGGCCTCGGCTCCTACGCCACCCAGTTCGCCCTGGCCGGCGGCGCCAACCCGATCTGCGTGGTCTCCTCCCCCGAGAAGGCCGACATCTGCCGGGCCATGGGCGCCACCGCGGTCATCGACCGCAACGCCGAGGGCTACAGGTTCTGGAAGGACGAGCACACCCAGGACCCCAAGGAGTGGAAGCGCTTCGGCTCGAAGATCCGCGAGCTGACCGGCGGCGAGGACATCGACATCGTCTTCGAGCACCCCGGCCGCGAGACCTTCGGCGCCTCCGTCTACGTCACCCGCAAGGGCGGCACCATCACCACCTGCGCCTCGACCTCCGGCTACATGCACCAGTACGACAACCGCTACCTGTGGATGTCGCTGAAGCGCATCATCGGCTCGCACTTCGCCAACTACCGCGAGGCGTGGGAGGCCAACCGCCTGATCGCCAAGGGCAAGATCCACCCCACCCTCTCGAAGGTCTACTCCCTGGAGCAGACCGGCCAGGCGGCCTACGACGTCCACCGCAACCTCCACCAGGGCAAGGTCGGCGTCCTCGCGCTGGCCCCCGAGGAGGGCCTGGGCGTCCGCGACCACGAGATGCGCGCCCAGCACCTCGACGCCATCAACCGCTTCCGCAACATCTGAGACGCCCAAGGGCCAGAGGGACAGCCTGAGATGACAGAGCGCCAGAAAGACCGTCCGTGGCTCATGCGGACGTACGCCGGCCACTCCACGGCCGAGGCGTCCAACGAGCTGTACCGCCGCAACCTCGCCAAGGGGCAGACCGGCCTGTCGGTGGCCTTCGACCTGCCGACGCAGACCGGCTACGACCCGGACCACGTCCTCGCCCGCGGCGAGGTCGGCCGGGTCGGGGTCCCGGTCTCCCATCTGGGCGACATGCGGCGGCTGTTCCAGGACATCCCCCTGGAGCAGATGAACACCTCGATGACGATCAACGCCACCGCCATGTGGCTGCTGGCGCTCTACCAGGTGGCCGCCGAGGAGCAGGGGGCGGACGTCTCCCGGCTCCAGGGCACCACGCAGAACGACATCGTCAAGGAGTACCTCTCGCGCGGGACGCACGTCTTCCCGCCGGGACCGTCCCTCCGCCTGACGACGGACATGATCGCGTACACGGTCAACCACATCCCGAAGTGGAACCCGATCAACATCTGCTCGTACCACCTCCAGGAGGCCGGGGCCACCCCGGTCCAGGAGATCTCGTACGCGATGTCGACCGCGATCGCCGTCCTGGACTCCGTGCGCGACTCGGGCCAGGTCCCGGAGGATCGTTTCGGCGAGGTCGTCGCCCGTATCTCGTTCTTCGTGAACGCGGGCGTCCGCTTCATCGAGGAGATGTGCAAGATGCGCGCCTTCGGCCGCATCTGGGACCAGGTCACCCGCGAGCGCTACGGCATCGAGGACGCCAAGCAGCGCCGCTTCCGCTACGGCGTCCAGGTCAACTCCCTCGGCCTGACCGAGGCGCAGCCGGAGAACAACGTCCAGCGCATCGTCCTGGAGATGCTGGCCGTCACCCTCTCCAAGGACGCCCGCGCCCGCGCCGTGCAGCTGCCCGCCTGGAACGAGGCGCTGGGCCTGCCCCGCCCCTGGGACCAGCAGTGGTCGCTGCGCATCCAGCAGGTCCTCGCCCACGAGAGCGACCTGCTGGAGTACGAGGACATCTTCGCCGGCTCCCACGTCATCGAGGCCAAGGTCGACTCCCTGGTCGCCGACTGCCTGGCCGAGATCGACCGGATCCAGGAGATGGGCGGCGCGATGGCCGCCGTCGAGTCCGGGTACCTGAAGTCCCAGCTGGTCTCCTCGCACGCCGAGCGGCGCGCCCGGATCGAGTCCGGCGAGGACCGGATCGTCGGGGTGAACTGCTTCCAGCAGACCGAGGAGAACCCGCTCACCGCCGACCTCGACGGCGCCATCATGACGGTGGACCCGGCGGTCGAGGAGCTGACCGTCGAGCGGATCCGGCGCTGGCGCTCCGAGCGCCAGGAGGGCTCGGACCGCCAGGGCGGTGGCGACCCGTTCGTCTTCCCGACCGTCGACCAGACCCTGGAGCGGCTCAAGGAGGCCGCCGCCGGCACCGACAACCTCATGGAGGCCACCCTCGAGTGCGCCCGCGCCGGGGTCACCACCGGCGAGTGGGCGAACGCCCTGCGCGAGGTCTTCGGCGAGTTCCGCGCTCCGACCGGGGTCTCCTCGGCCCCGGTGGCCGTCGCCGCCGAGGAGGGCACGCCGCTGGCCGCGGTCCGCGAGAAGGTCGCCCGGACGGCGGACGAGCTGGGCGCGGGCCGGCTGCGCCTGCTGGTCGGCAAGCCCGGTCTCGACGGGCACTCCAACGGCGCCGAGCAGATCGCCGTCCGGGCCCGCGACGCCGGCTTCGAGGTGGTCTACCAGGGCATCCGGCTGACGCCGGAGGAGATCTCGACGGCGGCGCTGGCCGAGGACGTGCACTGCGTGGGACTGTCCATCCTGTCCGGTTCGCACAGCGCGCTCGTCCCGGACGTCCTGGAACGCCTGCGCACGGCGGGGGCGGGCGACATCCCCGTCATCGTCGGGGGCATCATTCCGAACGCCGACGCCGTGACCCTGAAGGAGGCGGGGGTGGCCGCCGTGTTCACCCCCAAGGACTTCGGCATCACGGAGATCATCGGACGTATCGTCGACGAGATCCGCACGGCCAACAAGCTCCACCCCCTCACCATCGCAGAAAGCACGGAGGTCCCCGCATGACCACGCCCTCTTCCCCGGTCAACCGGCTGCGCCCGCGCCGTTCCTGCCTCGCGGTGCCGGGTTCCAACCCCCGGTTCCTGGAGAAGGCCCAGGGCCTGCCGGCCGACCAGGTCTTCCTGGACCTCGAGGACGCCTGCGCGCCGCTCGCCAAGGAAGGCGCCCGCCACACGATCGTGGACGCGCTGAACAACGGCGACTGGACCGGCAAGACCCGCGTGGTGCGCGTCAACGACTGGACCACCCACTGGACGTACCGCGACGTCATCACGGTCGTCGAGGGCGCCGGCCAGAACCTCGACTGCATCATGCTGCCGAAGGTCCAGGACGCCCAGCAGGTCGTGGCGCTCGACCTCCTGCTGACCCAGATCGAGAAGACGATGGGCTTCGAGGTCGGCAAGATCGGCATCGAGGCGCAGATCGAGAACGCCAAGGGCCTGGTGAACGTCGACGAGATCGCCGCCGCCTCGCCGCGCCTGGAGACCATCATCTTCGGCCCGGCCGACTTCATGGCCTCGATCAACATGAAGTCCCTGGTCGTGGGCATGCAGCCGCCCGGCTACCCGGCGGACGCCTACCACTACATCCTGATGCGGATCCTGATGGCGGCCCGTACGCACAACCTCCAGGCGATCGACGGCCCCTTCCTCCAGATCCGCGACGTGGACGCCTACCGCGAGGTCGCCGGGCGCGCCGCCGCCCTGGGCTTCGACGGCAAGTGGGTGCTGCACCCGGGCCAGGTCGACGCGGCCAACGAGGTCTTCTCCCCCTCGCAGGAGGACTACGACCACGCCGAGATGATCCTCGACGCGTACGACTGGTGCACCTCCGAGGCGGGCGGCAAGAAGGGCTCCGCGATGCTCGGCGACGAGATGATCGACGAGGCCAGCCGCAAGATGGCCCTGGTCATCGCGGGCAAGGGCCGGGCCGCCGGCATGGAGCGCACCACCAAGTTCGAGATCCCGGAGGCCTGAGCCCCATGCAGTTCGGACGCACCTACGAAGAGTTCGAGGTCGGCGCGGTCTACAAGCACTGGCCCGGGAAGACGGTCACGGAGTACGACGACCACCTCTTCTGCCTGCTGACCATGAACCACCACCCGCTGCACATGGACAGCAATTACGCCGAGAACACGACCGACTTCGGCAAGAACGTCGTCGTGGGCAACTACATCTACTCCCTGCTGCTGGGCATGTCCGTGCCGGACGTCTCCGGGAAGGCCATCGCCAACCTGGAGATCGAGTCCCTGCGGCACGTGGCGCCGACCTTCCACGGCGACACGATCTACGGCGAGACCACGGTCCTCGACAAGACCCCGTCGAAGTCCAAGGACGACCGCGGGATCGTCTACGTGGAGACCAAGGGCTACAAGCAGGACGGCACCCTCGTCTGCGTCTTCCGGCGCAAGGTGATGGTCCCGACCGAGACGTACATCAAGGCGCGCGGCGGCGAACAGCCCGGCCGGCCCGAGCTGAAGGAACAGGGGAAGTAGCCATGGCCCGACTCGCCCAGACCGCCGGGCTCACGGACGTCCAGCAGGAGATCCTGAAGACCGTCCGCGAGTTCGTCGACAAGGAGATCATCCCGGTCGCGACCGAGCTGGAGCACCGCGACGAGTACCCGCAAGCGATCGTCGACGGGCTCAAGGAGCTCGGCCTCTTCGGCCTGATGATCCCCGAGGAGTACGGCGGCCTGGGTGAGTCGCTCCTCACCTACGCGCTGTGCGTGGAGGAGATAGCACGCGGCTGGATGTCCGTCTCGGGCATCATCAACACCCACTTCATCGTGGCGTACATGCTCAAGCAGCACGGCACGCAGGAGCAGAAGGAGTACTTCCTCCCGCGCATGGCGCTGGGCGAGGTGCGCGGCGCGTTCTCGATGTCCGAGCCGGGGCTGGGCTCCGATGTGTCGGCCATCACGTCCAAGGCGGTCAAGGACGGCGACGAGTACGTCCTGAACGGCCAGAAGATGTGGCTGACGAACGGCGGCACCTCGACGCTGGTCGCCGTCCTGTGCCGGAGTGACGAAGGACACCCCGAGGGCACGGCCCCGCACAAGTCGATGACCACCTTCCTCGTCGAGAAGGAGCCGGGCTTCGGGGAGGTCCGTCCGGGCCTGACCATCCCGGGCAAGATCGACAAGATGGGCTACAAGGGCGTCGACACCACCGAGCTGATCATGGACGGACTGCGCATTCCGGCCAATCGGGTCCTCGGCGGGCAGACGGGCCGAGGGTTTTACCAAATGATGGACGGCGTCGAGGTCGGCCGGGTCAACGTGGCGGCCCGTGGCTGCGGCGTCGCTCAGCGTGCGTTCGAGCTGGGTGTCTCCTATGCCCAGCAACGTCACACTTTCGGCAAGGCGATCGCCCAGCACCAGGCCATTCAGTTCAAGCTGGCCGAGATGGCTACCAAGGTCGAAGCCGCCCATGCCATGATGGTGAACGCAGCACGCAAAAAGGACTCCGGGGAACGAAACGACCTCGAAGCCGGGATGGCGAAGTACCTCGCGTCCGAATACTGCAAGGAGGTCGTCGAAGATGCCTTCCGCATCCACGGCGGCTACGGATTCTCGAAGGAGTACGAGATCGAGCGCCTCTACCGGGAGGCCCCGATGCTTCTGATCGGTGAAGGTACCGCCGAGATCCAGAAAATGATCATCGGGCGCCGCCTGCTCGAGGAGTACCGGGTCCAGGGCTGAAAGTCCCTTTTGCGGTGATTCATCCCACGGTTTTCCGTGGGAGGGTCACCGCCAGTCACTGGCTGGGGGCCATCGACTCGGCTTCTGGCTTGCCCAGTTGTTGCGCGCAACCGATAGCATTCCAGTAAAGCCGCCGTCCCGTCCCCCCGTTTGCGGCGCGGCAATCACCCGCTACGAAGGTCATCCATGCCCCACAGCCAAACCTCTGCACCTCGCGACAGCCGACTCGGCGTACGCCTCGCGCGCGGAGCATCGCCGTGGCTTCTGCCGACCGTTGCCACCGCGGCCCTCAGCCTCTCCCGGGCCCGCAAGTCCGGGCGCTGGGCCGCGGTGGCCGTGCCCACCACCGCGCTCGCGGCGGGCATGCTGTGGTTCTTCCGCGACCCCGAGCGCGAGATCGCCCAGGGCCGCGTCATCTCGCCCGCCGACGGTGTGGTGCAGAGCATCATGCCGTGGAAGGACGGGCGCACCCGCGTCGCGATCTTCATGAGCCCGCTGAACGTCCACGTCAACCGCGCGCCGCTGGCCGGCACGGTGACGTCCGTGGAGCACATTCCCGGCGGGTTCGTCCCGGCGTTCAACAAGGAGAGCGAGAACAACGAGCGCGTCGTCTGGCACTTCGACACCGAGCTCGGCGACATCGAGATGGTGCAGATCGCCGGCGCCGTCGCCCGTCGCATCGTCCCGTACCTGCCGGCCGGCACCAAGGTGGAGCAGGGCGAACGCATCGGTCTGATCCGCTTCGGCTCCCGCGTCGACATCTACCTCCCGGAGGGCGTCGAGGTCGCGGTCGAGGTCGGTCAGGCCACCACCGCGGGGGTGACCCGAATTGACCGTGACTGACCCCGAGACTCCTGCCACCGGCTGGGTGCCCGAGTCCGCCCCGGAGGAGTCCGCCGAGGACGACATGCCGCTCTCGCTGCGGCTGTCGATAGCGGACACCCTCACCCTGGGCAACGCGACCTGCGGATTCATGGCGGTGTACTTCACCACCACCGGGATCCTCATCCCGCACCTCACCGGCAGCGGCGAGTCCGGCATGGCCCGGCACAGCGCGGCGACCGCGGTGATACTGATGCTGCTCGCGGCGGTCTTCGACCTCTTCGACGGCATCGTGGCCCGCAAGCTGCGCAGCTCCCCGATGGGCGCCGAGCTGGACAACCTGTCCGACCTGATCAGCTTCGGCCTCGCGCCGGCGTACTTCGTGCTGGTCTACGGCATGGTCGCCGACGACGCGCACCAGAAGGTGTCGGCGCTGGCGGCGATCGTGGTCCTGCTGGCGGTCGTGCTGCGCCTGGCGAGATTCAGCTGCGTGACGATGAAGGACGGCATGTTCCAGGGCATGCCGAGCCCCTTCGGCGCGCTGACGGTCGTCTCGATCGTGCTGCTGGAGCTGCCGTTCGTGCCGACCCTGCTGGCGATCGTGGGCGTGGCCTGGCTGATGGTGAGCCGGGTCGAGTACCCGAAGCCGCGAGGTGCCCTCGCGGCGGCGATGCTGAGCTGGATCGTCGGGGCAATGGGCCTCCTCGCCGCCTGGGCGTTCGACGCGCCGGGCGGGCAGCTGCTGCTCCAGACGGGCTGCGCGCTGCAGATCGCCCTCGCGGCGACGATCCCGCTGTTCGCGACGACGCGGCGGGCGAACACGTTCCGCCACAACCGGCGCGAGGCGCGGGCGGCGCAGCTGCCGTAGCGCGGCCGCGCATCGGTCTCGAAGGCCCCGGGGTGCCACTGGCCCCCCGGGGCCTTCGCCGTTCCCGGGCGTCGCCGGGAGGGGGCGACCGCTGCACGGGGCCCGCCCCCGCCCCCGGGACGGTTAGCCTTGATGTCGGAAAACCGCCAGCCCCGCACCCCCACGGGCCGAGATGCTGGAGCCATGTACACCGACACCGACCGCTGCTTCAGGGCCGTGCAGTCGAAGGACGCCCGTTTCGACGGGTGGTTCTTCACCGCGGTCCGGACGACCGGCATCTACTGCCGGCCCAGCTGCCCGGCCGTGCCGCCCAAGGTCGAGAACATGACCTTCCTGCCCAGCGCCGCCGCCTGCCAGCAGGCCGGGTACCGGGCCTGCAAGCGGTGCCGCCCCGACACCAGCCCCGGGTCGCCCGAGTGGAACGCCCGCGCCGACGCCGTCGCCCGCGCCATGCGGCTCATCCAGGACGGGGTCGTGGACCGCGAGGGGGTCCCCGGGCTCGCCGCCCGGCTCGGGTACTCCGCCCGGCAGGTCGAGCGGCAGCTGAACGCCGAGCTCGGCGCCGGCCCGCTCGCCCTGGCCCGCGCCCAGCGCGCCCAGACCGCCCGGCTGCTCATCGAGACCTCCGAGCTCCCGATGGGCGACGTGGCCTTCGCCGCCGGGTTCTCCTCCATCCGGAACTTCAACGAGACGGTGCGCGAGGTCTTCGCCCTCACCCCCGGCGAGCTGCGCACGCGGGCGGGCCGGCGGAGCACGGGGCGGGACGAGCCGCGGATCCCCGGGACCATCAGCCTGCGGCTGCCCTACCGGGCCCCGCTGAACCCCGACAACCTCTTCGGACACCTCGTCGCCACCGCCGTCCCCGGCGTCGAGGAGTGGCGCGACGGCGCCTACCGGCGGACGCTCCGGCTCCCCCACGGCTCCGGGATCGTCGCCCTGACCCCCGGTCCCGACCACATCGGCTGCCGGCTCGCGCTGACGGACCTGCGGGACCTGACCATCGCCATCAGCCGCTGCCGCTGGATGCTCGACCTGGACGCCGACCCGGAGGCCGTGGACGACCAGCTGCGCACCGACCCGCTGCTGGCGCCGCTCGTGGACAAGGCGCCCGGGCGCCGGGTGCCCCGTACCGTCGACGCGGCGGAGTTCGCCGTACGGGCGGTCCTCGGCCAGCAGGTGTCCACGGCCGCCGCGCGGACCCACGCGGCCCGCCTGGTGACCGCGTACGGGGAGCCCGTCGAGGACCCGGGGGGCGGGCTGACCCACCTGTTCCCCTCCCCCGGGGCGCTCGCGGGCCTGGACCCCGAGGCGCTGTCCATGCCGCGCAGCCGCCGCGCCACGCTCACCACCCTCGTCGCGGCCCTGGCCGACGGCTCCCTCCCGCTGGGCATCGACAGCGACTGGGAGGCGGCCCGCGCCCGGCTCGGCGCCCTGCCCGGGTTCGGGCCGTGGACCACCGGGATCATCGCGATGCGCGCGCTGGGCGACCCGGACGCGTTCCTCCCGTCGGACCTCGGGGTCCGCAAGGCCGCCCGGGGGCTGGGGCTGCCGTCCACGCCCGCGGCGCTGACCGCCCGCGCGGCCGGCTGGCGGCCCTGGCGCGCGTACGCCGTCCAGTACCTGTGGGCGACGGACGACCACCCGATCAACCGCATGCCCGTCGATCCCGCACCCCCCGCGGCACCCGTACCCTCCGCAGCACCCGTGGCACCCGTGGCACCCGTAGCACCCTTCGAAGGAGCACCGTCGTGAGCAGCGCCAGCAGCAAGCACCACACCGTCGTCGACAGCCCCTACGGGGCGCTCACCCTCGTCGCCACGGACGGCGTCCTCAGCGGGCTGTACATGACCGGCCAGCGCCACCGCCCGGCCGAGGAGTCCTTCGGCGAGCGCGTCGCGCAGGAGGAGGAGCCGTTCCCGGAGGTGGTGCGGCAGCTCGCCGCGTACTTCGCCGGGGAGCTGACCGAGTTCACCGTCCCGGTCCGGCTGGAGGGCACCGCCTTCCAGCGCAGCGTCTGGGAGCAGCTCGTCCGGATCCCGTACGGGCAGACCTGGTCGTACGGGCGGCTCGCGGCGGAGCTGGGCAAGCCGGGCGCCTCCCGTGCGGTCGGTCTGGCCAACGGGAAGAACCCGGTCGGGATCATCGTGCCCTGCCACCGCGTGATCGGCGCCTCGGGCTCGATGACGGGCTACGGCGGCGGGATCGAGCGCAAGGTGCGGCTGCTGGAGTTCGAGGGCGGCGTCCGGTAGGGGTCAGACCACGGCCAGCGGGACCAGGAGCGCGAAGCCCGCGCCCGCCTCGACGGCGTAGGCGTACAGCGAGGGGTGCTGGACCGGCGCGGCGAGCAGGACCACGCTCTGCTGGGTCGCGGCGGCCTTCACCCAGTCGTCGTCGGCGCCGAGCCGGCCCTGGTACCAGCCCTCGCACGGGCCGGGACCGGTGACGGCGAGGACGTCGTCCTCCCGGCGGTAGAAGGCCTGCCAGCCCTCCGCGGGCGCGGCCCAGGCCTCGAAGTCCTCGAAGGAGGCCCAGCCGCCCTCGCGTATCGCCGTGTCGAACAGCCAGACCGGCATCCCCTCCGGGGAGAGCTCACCGCCCGACTGCTCTTCGGTGGTGAAGTGGACCATGGGGAGGGCGTCGGGGCCGTCGGCCGTGCTGGGCCAGGCGTACATCGTGATCATCTGTAGATTCTGCCCTGGGTGGAGGGGTTCGGGACAGGCCTGGTCTCGGGTGGCGTCAGGTGTTCGCGGGGCGCCGGCCGTTCTCGAGTTCGACGGTCCCCTCGCCCGACTCCAGGACGCGGCAGGCCTCTTGGGTGCGCCGGCCGAGCGATCCGAGGAGGTACGCGGGGAGTTCGGCGGGCTCGACGAGCTTCCAGGAGAGCAGCTCCTCCTCCTGGAGGGTGAGGGAGGCCAGCTGTCCGGCGTCGAGCACGCCGCCGTCGTAGAGGTAGGCGACGAGCGGCGGGCGGCCCTCGCCCACGCTCCAGTCGACGGCGAGGAGCCGGCCGAGGGGGAGGTCGAGGCCGATCTCCTCGGCGCTCTCGCGGCGGGCGGCGGTGCGCGGGGACTCGTTGAGGTCGGATTCGACGGTGCCGCCCGGCAGGGCCCAGCCCTCACGGTAGTTGGGCTCGACGAGCAGGACCCGGCCCTGCTCGTCGCGGTAGAGGGCGGCCGCGCCGGCCAGCACCCGGGGCAGGCTCGCGATGTAGGTGGCGTAGTCATCCGTGGTGGTCACGCCGCCACCCTAACGGGCGGTCCGGGACCCCGGTCGGGGCGGCCCTGCGGCTCACCCCTGCGGGTCCGGTCGGTCCTCGCGGTCGCGTCCGCGCTCCGCGGCGGCGCGGCGCGGCCGGTGGTGGCGGTCGTGGCCGGCCTCCTCGACGGCCTCGCCCACCATGGCCCGTACGGCGTCGCGCAGCCCGTGCAGGGCGGGGTGGCGGGCCGGTCCGGCGCCGGGGTCCTCGCGCAGTTCGCGCAGCAGCGCCCAGCACAGCAGGAGCATGACGACGACGAAGGGCAGGGCGACGAGGATGGTCGCGGTCTGGAGGGACTTCAGGCCGCCCGCCACGAGCAGGACGGCGGCGACGGCGGCCATCAGGACGCCCCAGGTGACGACCAGCCAGGTGGGCGGGTGCAGGGAGCCGCGGCTGGTGAGGGAGCCCATGACCAGGGAGGCGGAGTCGGCGCTGGTGACGAAGTAGGTCATGACCAGCACCATGGCCACCCATGAGGTGAGGGTGCCGAGCGGGAGGGCGTCGAGCATCGCGAAGAGCGAGGCCTCGGCGCCCTCCTTGGCCTTGGAGGCGAGGTCGGCGGCCCCGGTGGAGTCCAGGCGGATGGCGGTGCCGCCCATGACGCAGAACCAGACGACGGTGGCGCCGGAGGGGATGAGCAGCACCCCGATGAGGAACTCGCGGATGGTGCGGCCGTGGGAGATCCGGGCGATGAAGGTGCCGACGAAGGGGGCCCAGGAGAGCCACCACGCCCAGTAGAAGATCGTCCAGGCGCCGAGCCAGGTCCGGTCGGTGAAGGCACCGGTGCGGCTGGCCATGGGCAGCAGTTCGTGCAGGTAGCTGCCGACGCTGGCGGGGATCACGTCGAGCACGTAGACGGTCGGGCCGAGGAGGAAGACGAAGGCCATCAGGGCGGCGGCGAGGACGACGTTGAGGGTGCTGAGCCATTTGACGCCCTTGTGCAGGCCGGAGAAGGCCGACAGGACGAAGGCGGCGGAGAGCGAGCCGATGATGGTCAGCTGGACGCCGGTGGAGTCCTCGATGCCGGTGGTGATGCCGAGGCCCTGGGAGACCTGGAGGGCGCCGAGTCCGAGGCTGGTGGCGGTGCCGAAGACGGTGGCGAACACGGCGAGCAGGTCGACGGCCCGGCCGGGCCAGCCGGCGGCCCGGCGGGCGCCCATGAGGGGGACGAAGGCGGAGCTGAGCCGGTTGCCGCGGCCCTTGCGGAACGTGGCGTAGGCGAGGGCGAGGCCGGCGATGCCGTAGATCGCCCAGGGGGTGAGCGTCCAGTGGAAGAAGGAGTAGTCGAGGGAGGCGCGGGCCGCGTCGCCGGTGCGGGGCGCGGCTCCGCTGGCGGGGGGTGGGGCGAGGTAGTGGGTGAGGGGCTCGCCGACGCCGTAGAACATCAGGCCGATGCCCATGCCGGCGCTGAACATCATCGCGATCCACGCGAGGTTGCCGAACTCGGGCTCGGAGTCGTCGGCGCCGAGCCGGATCCGGCCGAAGCGGCTGACGGCGAGGACCACGCACAGGACGAGGAAGACGTCGGCGGCGGTCACGAAGAGCCAGGCGAAGTTGTCCAGCACCCAGGCGAGCGCGGAGCCGGAGGCGGAGTCGAAGGACTCCTTGCCGAGGGCCGCCCAGGCGACGACGGCCAGCACGGCGGCCACTCCTGCGGTGACGACCGTCCGGTCGGGGCTGCCGTCCGGCGCGCCGCCGGACCCCGCGCCGGAGGCGTCCGGAGGTGCCTGTTCCAGTGATTCCGCGCTCATGCGGCCACACTATGCAGCGATATATCCCTATTTAGACACATGGCACGCCGCATGTGGCCCAGGCCACTCATGGGCATAGGAGGATCCTCCGGATAAGCTCATGGTGGCGCGACTGCACTGTTCGATAGCAAGGGATTAGCAAGGTGACGGACGGAGCAGTAACTGAGGCCGCGCGCGTGCTCATCGCCGCGGACAAATTCAAGGGCTCGCTCACGGCCGTTCAGGTCGCGGAGCGGGTGACGGCCGGCCTTCGCAGGGCCGTACCCGGCGTGGAGGTCGAGACCCTCCCCGTCGCGGACGGCGGCGACGGCACGGTCGCGGCCGCCGTGGCGGCCGGGTTCGAACGCCGGGAGGTCCGGGTCACCGGTCCCGTCGGCGAGCAGGTCACGGCCGCGTTCGCGTTCCGGGACGGCACCGCCGTGGTCGAGATGGCCGAGGCCTCCGGGCTCCAGCTGCTCCCCGCGGGCACCTTCGCCGCGCTGACGGCGACCACGTACGGCTCCGGCGAGCTGCTGAAGGCCGCGCTGGACGCGGGCGCGCGCTCGATCGTCTTCGGCGTGGGCGGCAGCGCCACCACCGACGGCGGCGCGGGCATGCTCGCCGCGCTGGGCGCGGTGTTCCTGGACGCGAACGGCGAACCGGTGGGCCCGGGCGGCGGCGCGCTGGCGTCGCTGGCGTCGGCGGACCTCACCGGGATCGACCCGCGCTTCGCGGACGCGGACTTCGTCCTGGCGAGCGACGTGGACAACCCGCTGACCGGCCCCAAGGGCTGCGCCGCGGTGTACGGCCCGCAGAAGGGCGCCTCGCCGCAGGACGTGGCGACGCTGGACGCGGCACTGGGCCACTACGCGCAGGTGCTGGAGAAGGCGATCGGCCCCAAGGCCGCCGAGCTCGCCGCCTCCCCCGGTGCGGGCGGCGCGGGCGGCATCGGCTACGGCGCGCTGCTGCTGGGCGCGAGCTTCCGCCCGGGCATCGAGCTGATGCTGGAGGTGCTGGGCTTCGCCCCGGCGCTGGAGCGGGCCACGCTGGTGATCACCGGTGAGGGCTCCCTGGACGAGCAGACCCTGCACGGCAAGGCCCCGGCCGGTGTCGCGGCCGCGGCGCGGGCCGCCGGCAAGCCGGTGGTGGCGGTGTGCGGCCGGCTGCTGCTGGGCCAGGAGGCCCTGGAGGCCGCCGGCATCCGCAAGGCGTACCCGCTGACGGACCTGGAGCCCGACCCGGCCAAGTCCATCCCGAACGCCGGCCCGCTGCTGGAGCGCGTCGCGCAGAACATCGCCGCCGACGTCCTGTAGGTCCCCGGCTCCGTGGCCCGGCGCCCCCGCGGGGGTGCCGGGCCACGGCCGTGTCCGGGGGCGGCCCGCGGGCGGCGCATCCGCTACGCGGGCCCGGCCGCGGCCAGCAGGCCGGCGGTGGTGGTCACCCGGGCGAAGCCGCCGCCGTGGAGGTTGACGGCGGTGGCGGCGGCCAGCTGGTCGGCGGTGAGGGCCCGGCCCTCCGGGCCGGCGAGGTCGAAGGTGTGGGTGGCGTCCAGCGGGACGAGCACCTCGTAGCCGAGGTTCCCGCCCATCCGCGCCGTGGTCTCGACGCACATGTTGGTCTGGATGCCGACGACCACCAGCTGGCGGATCCCCCGGTCCTCCAGCCAGTCCGCGAGGTCGGGGGTGCCGTAGAAGGCCGAGTTGACGGTCTTGGTGATCAGGAGGGACTCCTGCCCGGTCCGCTCGGCGACGAAGTCCTTGAAGGCGTATCCAGGATGGTCGGCGGCCAGGACGGAGCCGGGCCGCAGCGAGGCGTGCCGGACCAGCACCACCGGGCGGCCGGACTCCTGCCAGGCGTCCATCAGGGCGGCGATGTTGTCCTCGGCCTCCGGGTTGTTGCGCGGCCCCCAGAAGGAGGCCTCGTCGAAGCCCTTCTGCACGTCGATGACGATCAGGGCACTGTCGGGGGCGATCTCGATCGCGTTCTCGGTCATGGATCGATCATGTCCGCCGGGGTCCCGGCGCCCCAGGGGCTGCGGGGACGGCGAACGATGGGATCCTGCCAGGCTGGCAGGATCACCCGGGCGGTCTCTGGCAGAGTGGCCGCATGCACCGCGTCGCGATCGTCGCCCAGCCCGGGATCCGCGCCTTCGACCTCGCCGTCATCACCGAGGTCTGGGGGCCCGACCGCAGCCGCTCGGGCGTGCCCCCGTTCGAACTGCGCCGCTGCGCGCTGGAGCCCGGGCCGATCACGCTGCCCGGCGGGCTCACCCTCGCCCCCGACCGGGGCCTGGACTGGCTCGACGAGGCCGACCTGGTCGTCGTGCCGGCTCTGGCGGAGCCCTCGGACCCGACGCCCGGGCCGGTGCTGGCCGCCCTGCGCCGGGCCCACGCCCGGGGGGTGCCGGTGGCCGCGCTGTGCGCGGGCGCGTTCGTCCTGGCCGAGGCGGGGCTGCTCGACGGGCGGCGGGCGGTGACGCACTGGTGGCTGGCCCCGCAGCTGGCCGCCCGCCACCCGGCGGTGCTGGTGGAGGAGGCCCCGCTCTTCGTGGAGGACGACGGGCTGTGGACCTCCGCCGGAGTGGCCTCGGGCATCGACCTGTGCCTGCACCTGGTGCGCGAGGCCCACGGCGCGGAGGCCGCCGCCGCCATCGCCCGTTCGATGGTGACCGGCCCCTTCCGCACCGGGGACCACGCCCAGTACCTGGACCGGCCCACCCCGGCCGCCGACCGGACCGCCGAGGCGCTGGCCGCCGTGCGCCAGCAGGCCCTGCGCCGGCTGCACGAGCCGCTGGACGTGGCCACGCTGGCCCGCTGGGCGGGGATGTCCCCGCGCTCCTTCGCCCGGCACTTCGCCGCCTCGACCGGGACCACGCCCCACAAATGGCTGCTGAGCCGCAGACTGGACGAGGCCCGCAAGCTCCTGGAGCGCACCGACCATCCGGTGCCCGAGGTGGCCCGCCGGGCGGGGTTCGCCAGCGAGGTCACCTTCCGCCAGCACTTCCGGGCGGCCTTCGGGCGCGGGCCCCGCGCGTACCGCACGGCGGCCGCCAACGCTCCCCTGACCGGTGACAGTGTTAGAAAGGGCTCATGACCGGACGTTCGGGTCGGAACAGGGAGGCGCGGCCGGCGAGCCTGCTCGCGCGCCTCTCCCTGGCCCGGGACAGTCTCGCCGGTCAGGTGTTCTCGCTCCAGGCCCTGATCGTGCTGCTGCTGATCACGGCCGCCGCCCTCGCCCTGGTGTTCCAGGCCCGCTACGACAGCGAGAAGGACGCCCGCAACCGCTCGCTCGCCGCCGCCGAGGCCTTCGCCCGCGCGCCGGGACTGCCCGCCGCCCTGGAGTCGGCGAACCCCACCGCCGAGCTGGAGCCCCTGGCCGACGGCGCCCGCAAGGCCTCCGGGCTCGACTTCATCGCCGTCATGACCCCGGACGGGATCCGCTACACCGACTCCCGCCCCGAGCTGATCGGCAAGCGCGCCACCGGCGACTTCGCCCGGGCCGCCGCCGGGCAGTCCTTCACGGAGGTGTTCCGGGGCGCCCCCAGTGACGCGGTCCGCGCCGTGGTCCCCGTACGGGACGCCCGGGGCAAGGTGGTCGGGCTGGTCTCCACCGGCATAGAGATCGAGAACGTCGGCCATACCGTCGAGGGCCAGATCCCCCTGCTGATCGGCGCCGCCCTGGGCGCCCTGCTGCTGGGCACCGCCGGCGCCGCGCTGGTCAGCGGGCGGCTGCGGCGCCAGACACGGGGCCTGGGCGCCGCCGAGCTGGCGCGGATGAACGAGCACCACGAGGCGGTGCTGCACGCCGTGCGCGAGGGCGTGCTCATCGTGGACGCCGACCACCGGCTGCTGCTCGCCAACGACGAGGCGCGCCGGCTGCTCGACCTGCCGGCCGACGCAGAGCAGCGGCACGTCGGCGAGCTCGGCCTCGATCCGGGCATCGCCGAGCTGCTGCTGTCCGGGCGGGTGGCGACCGACGAGGTCCACCTGGCGGGCGACCGGCTCCTGGCCCTCAACGTGCGGCCCACCGCGCCCTTCGGCGGGCGGCTGGAGGGCAGCGTCATGACCCTGCGCGACACCACCGAGCTCGCCTCGCTCTCCGGCCGCGCCGAGGTGGCCCGCGAACGGCTCCAGATGCTCTACGACGCGGGGGTGCGCATCGGCACCACCCTGGACGTGGTGCGCACGGCGGAGGAGCTGTCCGAGGTGGCCGTGCCGCGCTTCGCGGACTTCGTCACCGTCGAGCTGCTGGAACCGGTGCTGCGCGGGGACGAGCCCTCGCCGGTGGAGGGCATGCACACCCGGATGCGGCGGGCGGCGATGAGCGGGGTGCGCACCGACCAGCCGCTCCAGCCGGTCGGGGACACGATCTTCTTCGCGGTGCCGACGGCTCCGATGGCGGCGGCCCTGGACGCCGGGCACGCCGTGCTGGCCGCCGATCTGCACGCCGCGATGGGCTGGCGGGCGGCCGACGCGCCCGGGACCCGGGTGGCCCTGGAGTACGGGTTCCACTCGCTGATCTCCGTACCTCTCCAGGCGCGGGGCGTGGTGCTGGGCATGGCGAACTTCTGGCGGGCGGCGGACACCCCGGAGTCCTTCGACGAGGAGGACCTCTCCTTCGCGGAGGAACTGGGGGCGCGCGCGGCCGTCTCCATCGACAACGCCCGCCGCTTCACCCGCGAGCACGCCACCGCCGTGACCCTCCAGCGCAGCCTGCTGCCGCGGGTGCTGCCCGACCTGAGCGCGGTGGAGACCGCCTTCCGGTACCTGCCGGCGAAGGCGGGGGTGGGCGGGGACTGGTTCGACGTGATCCCGCTGCCGGGGGCGCGGGTGGCGCTGGTGGTGGGCGACGTGGTCGGGCACGGGGTGCACGCGGCGGCCACGATGGGCCGACTGCGCACGGCCGTGCACAACTTCTCGACGCTGGACATGCCGCCCGACGAGCTGCTGAGTCACCTGGACGAGCTCATCGACCGGATCGACCAGCTGGAGAGCGGCGGGGAGGCCGGGGGCGCGGAGCCCGGCGCCGGGCTCGGCGACGGGGCCGAGGAGCCGGCCGGCATCACGGGCGCCACCTGCCTGTACGCCGTCTACGACCCGGTGTCGGGGCACTGCGTCATGGCCAGCGCCGGCCATCCGGGGCCCGCCCTGGTCCACCCGGACGGGCGGGTGGAGTTCCCCGAGCTGCCCACGGGGCTGCCGCTGGGCGTGGGCGGGATGCCCTTCGAGGCGGCGGGGCTGATCCTGCCCGAGGGCAGCCGGCTGGTGCTGTTCACGGACGGGCTGCTGGAGGACCGCGACCGGGACTTCGACGCCGGGCTGGAGCTGCTCGGCCGGACCCTGGCCCAGCCGGGCCGCAGCCCCGACCAGGCCTGCGCGGACGTCCTCGCGGCGATGCTCTTCCCCGCCCCGAGCGACGACATCGCGCTGCTGATCGCCGAGGCCCGGCGGCTGGACCCGCGGCGGATCGCGGAGTGGGAGGTGCCCGACGACCCGGCGGCCGTCTCCCGGGTGCGCCGCGCGGCGGCCGGACAGCTGGAGGCGTGGGGGCTGGAGGAGCTCTCGTTCACCGCCGAGCTGGTCCTCAGCGAGCTGATCACCAATGCCATCCGGTACGGGAACGAGCCGATCCGGGTCCGCCTGCTGGACGACCGGAACCTGATCTGCGAGATCTCCGACGGCAGCAGCACCTCCCCGCACCTGCGGTACGCGGCCACCACCGACGAGGGCGGCCGGGGGCTGTTCCTCGTCGCGCAGTACGCGGAGCGCTGGGGCACCCGCTACACGCAGCGGGGCAAGGTCATCTGGGCGGAGCTGTCGCGCTCGGCGGGCGCGGAGCCGCCGCTGCCGCTCGACCTGGACCTGGACGCCCTGGGCGACCTGGCCTGGTGACCCGCCGGGCCGGCGGTCCCGCGCGTTCCACCGGTTCTGGCGGGGTCAGGGCCTGACCGGCCGGTCGGTGGTGCGGGCCAGCAGGACCGCGACGTCGTCCTGGGGGGCGGTGGGCAGCAGCCGGGTCAGGATGCCGTCGCAGAGTTCCTCCAGCGGCCGGGCGGGCCGGCCCAGGGCCCGGGCGAGCCGCTCCATCCCCTCGTCGAGGTCCCGGTCGCGGGCCTCGATCAGCCCGTCGGTGTAGAGCGCGAGGAGGCTGCCGGGGGGCAGCGGGACCGTTTCGGTGCGGAAGGAGCGGCCTCCGGTGCCCAGGGGGGTGCCGGAGGGGCCCCGCAGGAAGGTGACCGTGCCGTCGGCGGCGACCACGGCGGGCGGCGGGTGGCCGGCGCGGGCGATGACGCAGCCGCCGGTGGCCGCGTCGTGGACGGCGTAGACGCAGGTGGCCATCTCGTCCTCGCCGAGGTCGGAGACGACGGCGTCCAGCGAGCGGAGCATCCGCGCCGGCGCCACGTCGTGCCGGGCGAGGGTGCGCACGGCGGTGCGCAGCTGGCCCATGACGGCGGCGGCGTGGATGCCGTGGCCCATGACGTCGCCGATGACCAGGCCGGTGCGGCCGCGGGGCAGCCGGATGACGTCGTACCAGTCGCCGCCGACGTCGTGGTCGCTGGCCGGCAGGTAGCGGCCGGTGAGTTCGAGGCCGGGGACGCACGGGAGGGCGTGGTTGGTGAGGCTGCGCTGGAGGGTGAGGGCGGCGTGGCGCTGGGCGGTGTACATGCGGGCGTTGTCGATGTTGAGGGCGGCCCGGGCGACGAGTTCGTCGATGAGGACGCAGTCCTGCGCGTCGAAGGGCTCGCGGCTGCGCAGCCGGGTGACGGCCACGGCGCCGAGCACCTTGCCGCGGGCGACGAGCGGCACCATGCGGGCGGAGCCGAGGGTGGCGAGGTAGGCGCGCAGGGCGTCGGCGCGGGGGTCGGTGATCAGGGCGGGGACGTCGGAGGCGTAGAGGTTCATGGGCACGCCGTCGGCGACGACCCGTTCGTAGACCGTCCCGACCGGGATCTGGAAGGTCTGGCCGGCGGCCAGGCGGGCGGTGGGGGCGTCGGGGTCGGGGAAGGAGGCCGCGAGGCGGCGCATGAGCCCCTGGGTGGCGGCGGCGGCCGCGGCGGTCTCGTCGGGGTCGAGGGCGGATTCGAGGAGCTGTACGTCGGCCGAGTCCGCGAGCTGCGGCACCAGCAGGTCCACGATCTCCTGGGCGGTGCGGCCCAGGTCGAGGGTGGTGCCGATGCGGGTGCCGGCCTCGGCGAGGAGGGCGAAGCGGGTCCGGGCCCGTTCGGCCTCCAGCTGGGCGCGCTGCCCCTCGGTGATGTCGATGAGGGAGGCGATCAGGCCGAGGGTGCGGCCGGAGCCGTCGAGCAGCGGGGCGTAGGAGCAGGACCAGGTGTGGTCGTGCTCGGGGTCGGCGGGGGTGCGGCCGGTGCGGCGGACGTCGAGGACGGCGGTGCCCCGTTCGAGCACCTGCCGCATGGTGGCCTCCAGGGCGGTGGCGTTGACCCCGGGGACCACTTCGGTGAGGCGCCTGCCGAGGTGCTCGGCGGCGGAGACGCCGTTCATCCGGGCGAGGGCGTCGTTGACGCGCAGGAAGCGCAGGTCGGGGCCGAGGGTGGCGAGGCCGATCGGGGACTGGGTGAAGAGGCTCTGGAGGGCGGCGAGGGAGTCCCGCATGTGCAGGACCTGGGAGGTCTCGACGGCGATGAGCATGGCGCCCCGGCGGCCCCGCGGGTCGGCGGCGGGCACGATCCACATCTCCATGGCGACGCGGTGGCCGTCGCGGTGGCGGACGGGCAGGGTACCGACGACGGTCTCGCCGGCCTGGACGCGGCGGGTCAGGTCGTCGGCGAGGGCGCGGTTGGCCTCGGGGACGAGGACGGCGGCGCCGGGGCGGCCGAGGACGTCCTCGGGGCGGTGGCCCAGCAGCTCCTGGGCGGCCAGGGACCACTCCACGACCCGTCCGTCCGCGTCCTCCCGCCACAGGGCGATCGGCAGCAGCTCGCGGAGCACGCCCGCGTACCCGACGGCCGCGTCCGGCGGATCGGGCACCCTGCTCGCCGACTGGTACGTGTCCAATGCACCGACCTCACCCCGAGGGGTCCCCTTCGTACCGATTCACCCTATCCGAGGGCCCGGCGCGGGGCGCTGCGGCGGGGTCGGGGCGGCGCCGGGGGGCTGATCCGCTCCCCCGGCGCCGGGCGCGCCGGCCCCGTCAGAAGTCCACCTGGGCGCGGACGTCGGCCCGGCCCACGGACTCCAGCTCCCAGGTCTTGCAGTACAGGCGCCGGATGTACTCGATGTCGGCGTTGCGGGCGGCGGCCTCGCGCACCGGGTACATCACGGTGAGCTCGAACGATCTCTCGCGGTTGATGTCGCCCTCCTTGTCACGCCACTGGCCGCGCCCGTCCTGGAGGGTCAGCCCGGACGGGAACCGCGGGGTGACGACGTCGGCGACGAACTTGTTGAACTCCTCCTCGGTGATCGGCGGGTTCCCGTTGTGCCGGCCCGTGCCGAAGTAGAGGTGCGTGGAGATGTACGGGCTGCCCTGCTCGACGGCGGGCTGCGGGGTCGGGGCGGCGGAGGCGGCGGGCGTGCCGAATGCGGCCTGCGACACCGGGCCGCCGAAGGCGAAGAGGAGGGCCGCCGCGGCCAGCAGGCCGGCCGCGGGCGTGGAGATCCTTGGGGAGCGCATGTCGTCGTCCTGTCTGTGGAAGGGTGCGTGTCCGTGTCGCGTCGGGGGGCCGCCGGGCGGGATCCGTCCGGGGGGCGGCCGGGGCCGGTCAGGCCGGCAGGGACTCCCGGAGGAAGGCGGCCGCGTCCCGCAGTGAGGCCGGGGCGCCGCAGCTGCGGCGCAGGGCGGCCGCGGTGGCGGCGAGCGTCTCGGTGGTGCGGGCCGAGCCGATGCCCGCGGCGCGGGGGGCGACCCGTCCGATGAGCTCCTCCGCCTCCCGCCAGGCCCCGGCCCCGGCGAGGGCCGCGAGGAGCTCCGCGGTGAACAGGTGCCGGTAGGAGGGCCCGGGGGCGCCGGCCGCCTCGTACAGCAGGGGGATGGCCCGGTCCCAGCGGCGGAGCCGGGCCTGGACCCAGCCCTGGTGGCCGAGGAGCTCGGTCTGGTCGATCCACCAGGCCCAGTGCGGGTCCCGGCGGGAGATCCCGTCCAGGAAGCGGCTCTGGGCGCGGGCGATCAGCTCCAGGGGCTCCCGGCCGCCGCCGAGCACGGCGATCGCGTGCGCCCGGCGGACCAGGACGAGGCTGGCGACCCGGGCGGGCAGCGGGCGGGGCCCGGCCACCCGGGCGGCGGCGGCGAGGGCGGCGCGCGGCCGGCCGGTGTGGGTGGCGAGCATGCTGTGGTTGAGCAGGGTCAGCCGGGCCGTCCAGCGGTCCCCGCACAGGGCGGCCAGGGCCAGGGAGCGGGCGTTCATCCGGTGGGCGGGCCCGTAGTGGCCCGCGTCGAAGAGGATCCAGCCGATGACCTCGGCCAGCTCGGCGAGGGCGGCGAGCCGGTCGGCGCCGAGGCCGCCCAGGGCGGCCGGGTCCGCCGACAGCTGCGGGACCGTGCGCACGGCCTCCCGTACGGCGGGCACGGCGGCGGCCGCGCCCCGTCCGGCGTCGAGGGCCACCAGGCGTGCGACGGTGCGCAGCGCCAGCGGGACCAGGCCTTCGGGGCCCTCGGGCTCCCGCTCCGGCGCCGTCATGACAGCAGGCCGGCGTCGACCGGCCCGGGGCGGTCCTGGCCGAGCCGGTTGAACGACGAGGCCACCTGGCTCAGCCACTCCACCTCGTCGCGGAAGTCCTCGTACGGGGGCCGCGCCGGGATCTCGGAGGCGTCGGCGCGCTCGGCCCGCTCCTCGGCCGGCCGGCTCAGGACGGCGCGCACCTGGAGGGCCTCGCCCAGCGGCGAGGTGGGGTCCTCGGGGAGGTCCAGGGAGCGGGCCACGCGCGCGAAGTCCTCCAGGGAGAGCGAGGTGCGCAGGATCAGCTGGCCGTCGCGGATCTCGATGACGCGGCGGTAGAGGCTGTAGTGCGGGTCCCGGGGCGGGACCAGGTCGCGCAGCCAGGACCGGGGCGGGTCCAGGGCGATGTCGGGCGAGGCCTGGTAGAGGGCCCACCACAGGGGCCGCAGCCGCCGGTAGGAGCGGTAGGAGCGGGCCCAGCCCCGGGCGCGGGTGATGCGGATGCCCCAGGAGGGGATGGTCCAGCCGGCGATCTGGAGGAGGGCGCCGACGCTGCCGGCCGTCCACTGGATGGGGTCGAGGGCGCTGCCGTCGAAGTCCAGGCGGGTCCCGGCGATCTGGACGCCGCGGGTGACGCAGTACACCAGGATCATGCTGGCGCCGACGGTGACGGTGCGCATGCCGACCTTGAGCCACTGGCGGTTCGCCATGGTCGTGAAGCGCAGCGACAGGCGTACGGTCTCGAACTGCCCGACGGCGCAGATCAGCAGGTAGAAGGACATGTAGAGGGCGTATCCGCCGTGCTGGATGCTGAGCAGGATCGTCGAGGTCGCCGTCTCGGAGTGCGCCACCGGCCCGACCGCGAAGGAGGAGACGACGAGCACGGCGAGCGCGCCGCCGAAGACCAGGACGCGGTTGCGCGCCATGCGCCGGGCCTCGGCGGGCGGCGAGGACCAGTAGACGAGGACGACCTGCTGGGCGGCGGTGAGCACCACGACCGCCGCCTGGGTGATCAGCGAGGTGATGTTGGGCAGCCCGAAGAAGGCGGAGATGTGCAGCCGCAGCAGGTCCAGGTCGACCAGGAAGCTGATGCCCGAGCAGAGGAAGTAGGTGCACAGCGCCCACAGGGCCACGTCGTGCCGGCGCCGCAGCAGGTCCGGGAGCCGGTACGCGAAGGCCGCCAGGCCGACGAAGGCGCAGACCCAGGCGAGGATCGCGTAGATCACGCCGGCCCCTGCTCGGGCCGGCCCAGGCCGCTCTCGATCCGGGCCACGATCTCGGCGGCCTCGTCCGGCACTCCCCAGGCGGGCTCGGTCCAGCGCTTGTTGGCCCGGGCCAGGATCAGGGAGGCCATGGTCTCGGCCTCCTGCTCCTCGTCGTCGCTGTACCGCGAGCGCATCAGCACGCTGCGGACGGCCTCGGGGTCGACGTCGGAGAACAGCAGGCCCGCCTCCCCCGCCTCTCGCACCTCTCCCGCCTCTCGCACCTCTCCCGCACCGTCCGGCTCTTGTGCACCGGGGTCGGCCTGGTCCAGTTGCAGGGACCCTTTGTGGTCGAAGGCGATATGGGCGAGTTCGTGGGCGATGATGTGTTCCTTGTGCGACGCCGAGGCCGCCTTCTCGAAGGCGATGATGTCGAAGTCATCCGTTTTCAGCCATATCCCGAACAGGTGGCGTTCGGGGAAGGCCGTCGGAATCAAATGGATCGGGCGCCCGCGCTGCTCGCTGAGATATGCGTGGAGTTCGTCGATGCCGCAGCCGTGCTCCATGCCCCATTCCGCGAGCAGCCCCTCGCAGGTCCGGCGCACCTTCTTCAGGCGACGCCTGAGCGTCCGGTCCTCCGACGCCGGTAACGCGGAGCCAGGTAACTTCATCCCTCACTCCTCCGGCGAACCCAGCGGTCGACAACGCGGCCATGATGCCATACGGCCAACTCCCCACCGCGCGCGGTGAGTTCTATCCGGCCATTCTCCAGGTGCCTTCGACCGGGGTTAGTCCGCCGCCCGCTCTTCGAACGCGGGGAAACGCGCGGGGAAATCCGCTGTGCGCCGGAATTCGGTCGTCCGGCGCACCGGTTCAGCGGCCCGCGAGCACGCCCGCCACCCCGCGGGCGAGACAGGGGATCCGCCCGGCCTCGATGCCGGCGATGTTGATCCGCCCCGCGGTGGTCCCGTAGATCGCGTACTGGCGGCGCAGCCGGAGCATCTCCTCCGGGGTGAGGGGCAGCATCGAGAACATCCCCCGCTGCCGGGCGAGCGAGGCCGCCTGTGCCTCCCAGCCCAGCTCGCCGAGGTGGGCGGCCAGGCTCGTGCGGTTGGCCTCGATGCGGCCGCGCATGACGTCGAGCTCGGACCGCCAGGCGGCCCGCAGGCCCTCGTCCTCCAGGATGGCCGTGACGACTGCGGCCCCGTGCTCCGGCGGCATCGAGTACAGGGTCCGGGCGGCGTTCTGCAGGGCGGTCTCGGCGTGCCGTACGGCCCGCTCCGAGGCGCCCAGGACGATGGCGCAGCCGGTGCGGTCGCTGTACAGGCCGAAATTCTTCGAGCAGCTCACGGCGACCAGCATCTCCGGCACCCGTTCGGCGAGCAGGCGGGTGGCCCGCAGGTCGGCCTCCAGTCCGTCGCCGAGGCCGTGGTACGCGAGGTCGACGAACGGCACCCAGCCGTCGCGGGCGGCCCGTTCGGCCAGCGCCGCCCAGTCCTCGGGGTCGGGGTCGACCCCGGTGGGGTTGTGGCAGCAGCCCTGGAGCAGGACGACGTCGTCGCGGGCCGCCGCCGCGAGGTCGCGGAGCACGCCCTCGGCGTCGAAGCCTCCCTCGGCGTCGCGCCAGCCGTAGGTGCGGACCCTGAGCCCGGCCGCCTCCAGGATGGGGCGGTGGTTGACGTACGCGGGGTCGCTGATCCACACCGTGGCCCCGGGGCGGGTGCGGCAGATCAGGTCGGCCAGCAGCCGCAGCGCGCCGGAGCCCGCGACGGTCTGGACGGCCGCGGCCCGGCCGGCCGGGCCCTGCGGGCCGCCGTCGCCGAGGATCAGGGTGAGCAGGGCGCGGTTGAAGGCGGTGTTCCCGGAGAGGCCCCGGTACTCCTTGGACTCGGAGCGCTCCGCCAGCCGGATCTCGGCCTCGCGGACGGCGGCCATGACGGGCGTGCGGCCGGTGTGGTCGCGGTAGACGCCGAGCACCAGGTTCAGCCGCTCGGCCCGCTCGTCGGAGCCGAACTCGTACGTCAGGTCCCACAGCGGGTCGGTGGGCGGCGGGGGGAGGAGCTCAAGCATCTGCGGGGACCTCGGGACGGGGGTGGGCGGACGGACGGGTACGGGATCCGGGGCGGCGGTTGGCGAGGACGACGCCGACGGTGATGAGGGGGACGCCGACGAGCACGGCGGCGGTCGGGGACTCGCCCAGCACGGGGATGGCGAGCAGGACGACGGCGACGGGGCTGAGGCTGCCGACGACGGAGCTGCGCTCGGCGCCGAGCCGGCGGATGGCGAAGGCGTACAGCAGGCCCGCGCAGAGTCCGACGCCGAGTCCCTGCACCACGAGGAACAGGGCGATGTCGCCGCCGGCGGCGTGTGCCAGGCCGGTCGGGAGGACCCCGGTGAGGACCAGCAGCGCGATCACGGCGAAGGAGGGCAGGCACAGCAGCCCGATCGACCCGACGGGGTCGAGGTCCACGTCGCGCAGCCCCACGGTGTACAGGGCCCACAGGCCGCTGGCCACCAGCAGGGTGCCGGCCCCCTCCAGCACGTCGGCGTCGACGGGGACCACGTAGCGCCACACCAGGGCGGCCACGCCGGCCGCGATCAGCGCGAGCCCGGCCACCTGGGCGCCGCGGGGCAGGCCGCGGCCGCGGGCCGCCATCAGGGCGGCGACGAAGAGCGGGACCATGCCGGGGACGATCGAGCCGACGAAGGCCGCCGAGGTCAGGGCCCCGCCGTGCATCGCGGCGAGGAAGAAGGGCACCCCGGCCCCGCAGACGATCTTGAGCGCGGCGCCGGGGCGGACCGCGGCGATGCGGCGCCTGCGCCGCCACAGGGCGGGGGCCAGGACGAGGACGGGGACGCCGAAGCGCAGCAGCGCGGCGTCGGCGGGCCGCAGGGTGGAGGCGCCGAGGGCGCGGGCGCTGAGCGCGAAGGCGGCCCAGATCGCCACGGTCACCGCGAGGGCCAGCATGCCCTCGGCGTGCGGGGAGAGCCCGAACCGGCCGGTGTTTCCGGCCGGCGGGCCCGCCGTGTCGACAGGCGCGGACGCGCCGGTGGTGTGGGTCGCGACCAAGGGATGCACTCCAGCCTGTGAGAGCGGGCCGGTCCGGCCCGTTCACCGGCAACGTTAGGTCCTGGGCCGGGGCAGCCGATTGCCAGTTCTGCCGTTCGGACATACGTTTGGGGCAGGATCTGCCAACAATCGCCGAGAAAGCGCCGAGGGACCCCGGGAATGGCCATGGACGCCGTCGACCTCCAGATCATCCGGGAGCTGCAGGCCGACGGGCGGCTCTCCAACCAGGACCTCGCCGACCGCGTCCGGCTGTCCCCCTCGCCCTGTCTGCGCCGGGTCCGCCGGCTGGAGGAGGCGGGCCTGATCCGGGGCTACACGGCGGTGGTGGACCAGGTCGCCTTCGGGCTGCCGATCACCGTCTTCGTCCGGATCCGCCTGGAGCGGCACACGAAGGAGGCGGTCGCCCAGTTCGAGCAGCACGTGGCGGTGATCGAGCACATCCAGGACTGCTATCTGATGGCGGGCAGCAGCGACTACCTGCTGCGGGTGGTCATCGAGGACCTGGAGGCGTACGAGGCCCTGGTCCGCCACCGGATCCACGCCATCCCCGGGATCGCCTCGATCGAGTCGAGCTTCGCCTTCGGCAGCGTCAAGCAGTCCCGCACCTACCCCCGGCCCACCCCGGGGACGGCGGCCCGGACCCTCTGAGACCTCGGGCCCGCGGCCTCAGCCGTCGCCGCGGAAGTGCGCGACGGCGAAGTCGGCGAAGTCCCGGACGGCGGCGGGTGCGAAGGCGTCCCGGTCGCGCACGAGCCACAGCACCCGCCGGCTGTCGGGGGTCGCCAGCCGGGCCCAGGCCACCGTCGCGCGCGGTCCGGCCTCCCGCGCCATCGCCGGGAGCAGGGCGACCCCCAGGCCCGCACCGGCCAGGTCCAGGAGGGCGCCCGGCTCGTTCCCCTCGCACACCACCGCGGGCCGCAGCCCGGCCCGGGCGAACAGCCGGTCGGCGAGCTCCCGCTGCCAGTGCCCGGGCCCGGGGGTGAGGAACGGCTCCCCCTCCAGCTCGGCCACGGCCACGTCCTCGCGCCCGGCCAGCGGGTGCCCGGCGGGCACGGCCAGCAGCACCTCCTCCCGGAGCAGCTCGACCGACTCCAGTCCCGGGCCGGCGAGCGGCTCGGAGGCGAGGCAGAGGTCCGCCTCCCGGGTGCGCAGCAGGTGGGCCATCGCGTCGGCGGGGCACTGGCGCAGCCGGAAGTCGACGCCCGGACGGGCGGCGCGGTGGCGCCGGAGCAGGGCGGCCAGGGTCATCAGGGTCTCGGTGGCCACCGTCACGGCGCCGCTTCCGGTGCCCGCCGCCTCCGCCAGTTCGCGGCGGCCGTCCTCCAGTTCGCCCAGGGCCCGGTCGACGCGGCGCAGGAAGGCGGCGCCGTGCCGGCCGAGGCGGATGCGGCGGCCCCGGCGCTCGAAGAGCTCCACGCCGAGCTCGGCCTCCAGGCGGGCGATGGTGCGGCTCACCGAGGGCTGTGCCACGCGCAGTTCGGCGGCCGCCCGGCTGATGTGCTCGTGGCGCGCGACGACCTGGAAGCAGCGCAGCGCGAGCAGATCCATTCCCCGCCCCCCTCATCACCGTCGAGGCATCTTTTCATGGCCGAACCGGTCTTGGACCGCGCGAAGGGCGCGCCCCTAGCCTGCGGAGCATGACCGAGAACACCGAGAACAGTCACAACCCGGTTCCTGCGCACGGGAGTTACGTGGAAGCCGTGCTGGAGGTGCTCGCACGCTCCCCCGGCCGCCCGGCCCTGGTCCCGGCGCGGGGACCCGCCCTCCTCGCCGGGGAGTTCCGGGACGGGGTCCTGCGGACGGCGGCGGAGCTGGCGGAGCGGGGCGTCGGGCGGGGCTCCACCGTCACCTTCCTGACGGGCAACCAGCCCGAGGCGCTGATCGCCCGGTACGCGGTGAACCTGCTCGGCGCCCGCGTGGTGTTCCTCGGGGAGGGCACGGCCCCGCAGGCGCAGGCCGGGATCGTGGAGGGCGTCGACACCGCCGTGCTGCTGGTGGCGCCGGGGGCGGAGGCCGCCGCCCGGGCGCTGCTCGCGCGGGCGCGCGTGCCCGCCGTCCTGTCGCTGGGGCCGGCCCCGGCCGGCGAGGAGCCCCCCGGCGAGGACCTGACGGCGGCCGCAGCGCTGCGGCCGCCCCGCCCCGTACGGGGCGGGGCGCGTCCGGAGGACGACTGGTGCGTGCGCTTCACCGGCGGCACCACCGGCAACCCCAAGGGCGTCCGGATGGCGCACGGCCCGTACGCCCGGGTGCTCGCCCTCCACGCGGGCCGGATCCCGGCCGGGAGCCGGCCCCGCGCCCTCGCCTGCACCCCGCTCGCGCACATGGCGGGCGTCCTCGCGGACATCACCCTCCTCGCCGGCGGCACGGTCGTGCTGCAACCCGCGTTCGACGCGGGCGAGGTGCTCGCCGCCCTCGCCCGCGAGCGCGTCACCGACGTCTGGCTGCTGCCTCCCCTGCTCTACGAGCTGCTGGACCACCCGGACCGGCCGGCGGCCGACCTGTCCGCCCTGCGCCGCGTCTTCTACGGCGGGACCGGTGCGTCGGCGGGGCGGCTGCGGGAGGCGGCCCGGGCGTTCGGGCCGGTGCTGCACGGCTGGTACGGGCAGACGGAGGCGGGCAACATCGCCGAGGTGCTGCCGCACGAGCACGGGGTGACGGGCCCCGGCGGCGTACCGACGGCGGGGCGGGCGGCGCCCGGCGTCGACATCGAGATCCGCGGCGCCGACGGAGGGCCGCTGCCCGCCGGGGAGGCCGGGGAGATCGTCGTCCGCACGCCGATGGCGATGAGCGGGTACTGGCGGCGGCCCGGAGCGACCGCCGGGGTGCTGCGCGACGGGTGGATCCGTACCGGGGACGTCGGCTGCCTCGACGCCGAGGGCCGCCTGTTCGTCCTGGACCGGCTCGGGGAGCAGATCGTGGTGGTCGGCGGGCACGTCCACCCGGCGGAGCTGGAGGAGCTGCTCCTCGCCCATCCCGCCGTCGCCCGGTGCGCGGTGTTCGGGGTGCGCCGCGCGGACGGGACCGAGGAGGTGCACGCCGCGGTCGTCCCGGTGCCGGGGCGGGACGCGGGGCGGGAGGTGGTCCGGGAGTACGTCACCCGGCACAAGGGGGCCATGTACGCGCCCCGCGCCGTGCACACCGTGGACCGCATCCCGCTCACCGGGGTCGGCAAGCCCGACAAGCGGCTGCTGGCCCGGACCCTGGGCGGTCCGGGGGGACGGCCCGCGGCTCAGGCGTAGCGCTCGAAGAGGGCGTCGAGGTAGCCCTCCAGCCGGTCCGCCATCAGCCGCGGGGTGAGGTCGGTCCGTCCCAGCGCGCGCCAGGGCACGGCGACCTTCTCCGCGTCCGGGGCGAAGGCCAGGGCGTCCAGCAGGCGCCAGTAGAGGTGGTCGGCCGGGTCCTCGGCCAGGGTTCCCCCGGCCGCCGTGTAGCGGTCGGCGAAGCCCATGCCCGCGGGCACCCCGTGCAGCAGGGCCAGGGAGGTCGAGCAGTGGGCGACGTCCAGGTCGGCCGGCCCCCAGGAGGTCTCCACCCAGTCGACGACCCCGCTGACGCGCAGGCCCTCGCCGGCCCCCTCGAAGAGGACGTTGCCGGGGTGGAAGTCGCGGTGCAGGAAGCAGGCCCGGTGCTCCGGGGGCTCGCGGCGGATGGCGTCCGCGGCCCGCCGCCACAGCTCGGGCCGCCCCGTGCGCTCCGGCGCGGCGACCCGCTCGGCGGAGGTCCACGCCTGGTAGGCGCGGGGCCGGTCCGCCGCGGGCACCCGCAGCCGGTGGATGCCCAGCAGTTGGCGGGCCATCAGCGCGGAGCGCGGCCCCAGTTCCCCGTCGTCGACGCGCACGGTCCCGGGCAGCAGGGACATCAGCAGGGAGGGGTGGTCGCAGTGCTCCGCCGTCGGGTCCACGGCCACGAGCGAGGCGGCGGGGACGTCCGTGCCGGCGAGCAGCCGCAGGATCGCCGCCTCGCGCGTCAGCAGGCCCTCGGCGTGGCGCAGGTAGAAGGGCCGGACGAAGGAGCGCAGCACCAGCGACCGGGGGCCCGCCTCCCCGCCGGACAGCTCCAGACGGCGCATCCGCGAGGTCCAGCCGCCCTGGAGCGGCGCGGCGCCCTCGATGCGCTCCCCGTCGGGCAGCGTCCCCTCCACCCACGAGCGGGTCGCCGCCCAGTCCTGCTCCGTCTCCGCGCGCATCACCATGGCCGCAGCCTAGTTGCACACCGCACGGACCGGGGGAAAACCGGAGCGGTCACCGCGCCCGGCCGCCTAGGCTCCTCCCATGCCCGGCTCGGAGATACAGCAGATCACGACCTTCCTCGCGGCCTTCGCACGCCGCAAGGCCGCCCGGACCGTCGATTTCCCCGGCGGGTTCGCCGCGCTCGACGACGCGTTCCCGCTCTCGTACGGGAACAACTACGCCGTCGTCGACGCAGCGGTCGACCCGGAGGCGCTGCCCGCCCTGGCGGACGAGGTGCTGGGGCACCTGCCGTACCGGCTGCTCACGGTCCTCGACGACGGGGCCGGGAAGGCCTGCGCCGGGCCGCTGCTGCGGGCCGGCTACGCGCACCGCGTCTACCTCGTGATGCTGCACGGGGGTCCGGTGCCGGCCGGCGGCGGGGCGCAGGAGGTGGACCTCGACGCGCTCCGCGTGCCGCTCGCCCGGCGCTGGCGCGATTTCCTGCCCGATGCCGGCGAGGAGGTGATCCGCCAGCTCGTCGACCGCCGCGAGACCTGTCGCCGCGGGGCCGACACCGTGCGGTTCATCGGCGCCCGCACACCGGACGGCGAGGTCGCCTCGTGGGCCGACCTCTACCTGGACCCCGCCACGGGCACGGCCCAGATCGAGGACCTCGTCACCTCCGAACTCCACCTCGGACGCGGCTACGCCGACGCGGTCCTGGCCGCCGCCCTGCGCCGGGCCGCCGACTCGCACTGCGCCACCCGCTTCCTGACCGCCGACGCGGCGGACTGGCCGCGCCACTGGTACGAGCGCCGGGGCTTCTCGGTCATCGGCCGGTGCCACGGTTTCGAGCGGACCTGAGGCCGCACTACCCGGACGGACCGAGCGGCGGCTCGGGCAGGTACTGCTCGAAGAAGACCTGCCCGACCAGCTCGCGGCGGGAGCGCACCCCGGTCTTGGCGAACACCGACTTGAGGTGGTCCTGCACCGTCAGCCGGGACAGGGCCAGGCCCGTGGCGATCTGCGCCGTCGACGCGCCGCGCAGCACCTGCCGCAGCACCTGGCACTCCCGCGGGGTCAGCGCGTACGCCCGCAGCAGTGCGGCGATCCGGTCGGGCGGCGCGGCCGGGCCGACGGACAGGGCGATCTGCGGCGCGGGGCCCCCTTCCAGGCGCCAGCCCTCGATGCCCGCCCAGCCGCCCGAGCGGGTGGGCGCGCACACCCGGCTGCCGCCGCTCGTACTGCGCAGGGCGGCCGCCGCCACCCCGTACGCGGCGGCCGGCAGCCCGGCGGCGCCGGACGCGGGCACCTCGGCCAGCTCGGCGAACCAGGCCCGGGCCGTGGCCGAGGTGGTGAGCACCTCGTACTCGGCGCTGAGCAGGACCATCGCCCGGGCCTGCGGATCGCGGCTGCCCCGCGCGGCCGTCAGCGCATCGCGCAGGACCCGGCCCAGGGGGGCCGAGAGCCGGGCGGCGAGGTCCGTCTCGGCGGCGGAGAACGGCGGCCGGCCGGCGTCGCGGACCATGACCAGCGCGCCCCACACCCGCCCGGCGTCGCGCAGCAGCACCCGCATCTCGTCGCCGAGCCCCTGCGGTCGGTAGATGTCGCGGTAGCGGGTGCTCCGTTCGAGCCGGCCGTCGAGTCCGGTGTGCAGGGTCCCCACGGGCGCGGTGCCCGACCGGGCGAGGGCGGGCATCTGGAGGGCGTCGCCCTCGCGGTACTCGATGTCGAGCATCCGGGGCATCCACTGCGCGCCCACGCCGTGCCGGTAGACGCCGCCGACGTTGAGGAGGGTGTCCGGGTCCAGCAGCACCCCGGCCCACAGCTCGAAGGGGACGGTTCGCGCCAGTTCGGCGGCGGCCGCCTCCAGCACGGGTACGGGTCCGGTCGCGTCCTGCGCGGCCCGGACCGTACGCCGGTACGCGTGCTGCCCGAGCGTGGGGCCGGTCATGGGTCCTCCCGATCGCCCGCCCGGCGGGGCGGCCACGGGTCCAGAATCGGCCAGGGCGCTGAACGTTCGCTAAACGGCTCCGGCGGCGGCCGCACCCCCAGATTGCTGGGATGGCGCCACGGGCGCGCCGCCCGCACACTGCGGAGGACCTCCGGGTCCGGGGGCGATGCGTCGGGGGGACTCATGACGGGGAAATCAGCGGGCAGGGGCGTGCTCGACGGGGCGTTCGCGCTGCTCGACGCGTTGCGTCGGGCGGGCGGGGAGGCGGGGCTGACGGAGATCGCCGAGGCGTGCGGGGTGCCGAAGGGGACGGCGCACCGGCTGCTGGAGCAGCTGGCCGCGCTGGGGGCGGTCGAGCGGCGCGGGCGGCGGTACGTGCTGGGGCCGCAACTGTTCCGGCTGGGGCAGTCCTGGCAGCCGTATCCGGGGCTGCGGACGGCCGCGCGGACGCCGCTGCTGCGGGTGCGGATGACGACGGGGGCCAGCGCCGTCCTGGTGGTGCTGCGGGACGGTCTGGCGCTGACGGTGGCCTCGGTGCCGGGGCGCGCCGAACCGCTGGTGCCGGTGCGCGACGGGATGGGCTTCCCGCTCACCACGGCCGCCGGCCTGGCGCTGACCAGCCGGGAGCGGGGTCCGTTCGTGGACCGGGAAGGCGTGGTGCCGGGGCTGTGCTGTGCGGCGCTGCCGGTGCGGGGCCGGGACGGGCGGGTGGTGGCCGCGCTGGCCGCGCTGACCCCGGCGGACCAGCCGCAGGCCCCGCTGGCCGCGGCGGTCGCGGGGGCGGCGGCCGCGGTGGGAGACCGCCTGGCCCGCGCCGACGGCACCTGGCCCGACTGCCCGGCGCAGGCGCACGCGAGCTGGTCGCGACTGCTGCGGCGGGCCCGGGTCGGGGAGGCGGAGGGCGCGTGAGGGCCTAGGCCAGAGCCGCGGCGAAGGCCGCGTGGGCGGAGGCGTCGAAGAGGACGAAGCGGACCTCCTCCACCCGGGTGGCGGCGGTGCGGACGGTCTCGATCGCGATGCGGGCGCCGTCGTCCATCGGCCAGCCGTAGATCCCGGTGGAGATGGCGGGGAAGGCGACGGTGCGGGCGCCGAGCTCGTCGGCGACGCGCAGGGATTCCCGGTAGCAGGAGGCCAGGAGCTCCGAGCGGTCCTCCTCGCGGGACCAGACGGGTCCCACGGTGTGGATCACGTGGTCCGCCGGGAGGCGGCCGGCCGTCGTGGCGACCGCCCGGCCGGTCGGCAGGCCCTTGCCGTAGTGGGAGCGGCGCAGGTCCTCGCAGGCGGCGAGGATCTCCGGGCCGCCCCGCCGGTGGATGGCGCCGTCCACTCCCCCGCCGCCGAGGAGCGAGGAGTTGGCGGCGTTGACCACCGCGTCCGCCTCCTCGGCGGTGATGTCGCCCTGGACGAGGGTGATCCGGACCATCAGCGTTCCTTTCGCAGGTGGCGCCAGACGGCCTTGGCGGCGTTGTGGCCGGACATGCCGTGGACGCCGGGGCCGGGCGGGGTGGCCGAGGAGCAGAGGAAGACCGCCGGGTGGGCGGTGGTGTACGGGGAGAGGGTGAGCCGGGGCCGGAGCAGCAGCCGCAGGCCGGCGGCGGAGCCGCAGGCGATGTCCCCGCCGACGTAGTTGGGGTTGCGGGCGGCGAGCTGCGGCGGGCCGGCGGTGGCGCGGGCGAGCACGAGGTCGCGGAAGCCGGGGGCGAAGCGCTCCAGCTGCCGTTCGACGGCCTCGGTGAGGTCGCCGTCCCAGCCCGCTGGGACGTGCCCGTACGCCCAGAAGACGTGCTTGCCCTCGGGTGCCCGGCCGGGGTCGGCCAGGCTGGGCTGGGCGGTGATGAGGAAGGGGTTGCGGGGGGCGCGGCCGCCCGAGGCCAGCTGGAGGGCGGCGTCGATGTCGCGGCTGCCGGGTCCGATCTGGACGGTGCCGGCGCGGCGGGGGGCCTCGGCGGTCCACGGGACGGGGCCGTCGAGGGCGTAGTCGAGCTTGAAGGCGGCCGTCCCGTACCGGTAGCCGTCGTAGGCCCGGCCCAGGCGGGCGATCCGGGCCAGCGCGGTCGGCGAGGTGTCGAAGACGTACGCGCGGGCCGGCGGGAGGTCGTCGAGCCGCTTGACCTCGAAGCCGGTGTGGACGGCTCCGCCGAGGTCGGCGAGGTAGCCGGCGAGCGCGTCGGACACGGACTGGGAGCCGCCGCGCGCCATCGGCCAGCCGCCCGCGTGCGCGGCCAGCGCGAAGACCAGGGCGACGGCGCCGGTGCCGATCCCGCTGAGCGGGGCCATGACGTGCGCGGCGAGCCCGGCGAACAGGGCCCGTGCGCGGTCGTCGCGGAAGCGGCTCAGCAGCCAGGTGGCGGGCGGCAGGCCGGTGAGGCCGAAGCGGGCGAGGAGGAGCGGGTCGCGGGGCAGGGCGGTGTTCGGCAGGGACATGAAGTCGCGGGCGAGGGTGTCCCACCGCCCGAGGTAGGGCGCCACCAGGCGCCGGTACGCGCCCGCGTCCCGGGGCCCGAGGGAGGCCGCCGTCTCCGCGACGGAGCGGGAGAGCACGGCGGCCGTGCCGTCGTCGAAGGGGTGGGCCATGGGCAGCGGGGCGTGCAGCCACCGCAGGCCGTACCGGTCGAGCGGCATGGTCTTGAACACCGGGGAGCCGATGCCCAGCGGGTGCACGGCCGAGCAGGGGTCGTGGCGGAAGCCGGGGAGGGTGAGCTCCTCGGTGCGGGCCCCGCCGCCGACCGATCCGGCGGCCTCGAAGACGGCCACCGAGTGACCCCGGCGGGCCAGTTCGACCGCGGCCGTCAGGCCGTTCGGCCCCGCCCCCACCACGACTGCGTCGAGAATCGACGGCACTTGACAGCTCCTTCGTCCGACGACGGCCACTGCCCCCAGCTTATTGCGCCCGCCCCCGCCCGCTCAGGCCCCGCCGCGCAGCAGCTCGCGGACGCGGACGGCGGTGGCCTCGTCGCGGCCCACCGCGAAGGGCAGCGCGTTGTCCCGGTCGATGCGGAAGGGCACCCGGTCCACCGTGCTCTGCGCGCCGCCCGCCTCGGCGACCAGCAGCAGCCCGGCCGCGTGGTCCCAGGCAGAGGGCCAGGTGAAGGCCAGGGCGTCCATCTCTCCGCGCGCGACCCTCAGGTACTCCAGGCCCGCCGAGCCGCAGGGCCGGGGGGCGACGCCGGGGACGTCGAGCCGGGACAGGAAGCGCCGGTCCGCCTCGGAGGTGTACAGCGGGTGGGCCGTCGCGACGCGCAGGTCGGCGCCCGGCTCCGGCGAACCGCTGTGGATCCGCTCGCCGTTGACGTACGCGCCCTGTCCGCGCACGGCGGTGGCCAGGACCTCCAGGGCCGGGGCGTAGGTCCAGGAGGCGAGGATCTCGCCGTGCCGCGCGAGGGCGACGAGCGTGCAGAAGTGGGGGTCGCCCTCGACGAACTGCCGCGTGCCGTCGACCGGGTCGACGATCCACACGGGTGCGTCGCCGCGCAGTGCCCCGTAGACCTCGGGGTCGGCGTGCACGGCTTCCTCCCCGACGACGGCGGAGCCGGGCAGCAGCCGGGTCAGGGAGGCCGTGAGGTGCTCTTCGGCCTTGCGGTCGGCGACGGTCACCAGATCGTGCGGGCCGCTCTTCTGGTCGACCTCGTGCTGGGCGAGCTGCCGGAACCGCGGCATGATCTCGACCGCCGCCGCCTTGCGGACGGCCTCTTCCACATCGGGCAGGCCCTGGGCCAGGAACTCATCGATCATGCCCCCATCACATCACGGGGGGCCGTCGATCCCCACCGACGGTCCGGGGCGTCCGGCCGGACACCGGGTGACGCCGAAGTGAACCCGGCCGGCCGCGGGGCGCGGTCCGGCCGCCGGGACGAGGGACGGCGGAGTCCCGGTGGAGCGGGCGCTCGCGGCCGCGGTTCCTGGGTATGGCCCCCGCATGAGTTCTGTAGGCCCCGCCAAGGGGTACACCCGCGACAGCCGCTACATCACCACCCGGATCACCGCCGACGGACGCGACGGCTTCCCGGTGGAGCCCGGCCGCTACCGCCTCGTGGTGAGCCGGGCCTGCCCCTGGGCGCACCGCACGGTGATCACCCGGCGACTGCTCGGGCTGGAGAAGGCCCTGCCCATGGCCATCGCCGGGCCGACGCACGACAAGCGCAGCTGGACCTTCGACCTCGACCCGGAGGGCCGTGACCCGGTGCTCGGGATGGAACGGCTCCAGGAGGCGTATTTCGCCCGCTTCCCCGACTACGACCGGGGCATCACCGTGCCCGCGATCGTGGACGTGCCGAGCGGCGCGGTGGTCACGAACGACTACGCGCAGCTGACCCTCGACCTGTCGCTGGAGTGGGGGGCGTACCACCGCGACGGGGCGCCGGACCTGTACCCGGCGGCGCTGCGGCCGGAGATCGACGCGGTCGGCGAGGAGATCTACCGGGACGTGAACGACGGGGTCTACCGCACCGGGTTCGCCAAGTCGCAGGAGGCGTACGAGGAGGCGTACGGCCGGCTGTTCGCCCGCCTCGACCGGCTCTCGGAGCGGCTGGAGAGCTCCCGCTACCTCGTCGGCGACACCATCACCGAGGCGGACATCCGGCTGTTCACCTCGCTGGTGCGCTTCGACGCCGTCTACCACGGCCACTTCAAGTGCAACCGGCAGAAGCTGACCGAGATGCCGGTGCTGTGGGCGTACGCCCGGGACCTGTTCCAGACGCCGGGCTTCGGGGACACCGTCGACTTCGACCACGTCAAGCGTCACTTCTACGTCGTCCACGCCCACATCAACCCGTCCGGGATCGTTCCCGCGGGCCCCGACCCGTCGGGCTGGCTCGAACCCCACGGCCGGGAGGCGCTGGGCGGGCGCCCGTTCGGGGACGGCACCGCGCCGGAGCCGCCCTCCCCCGCCGAGACCGTCCCGCCCCTGCGGGCCGCGTCGCGCCCCTGACACGGGCGGGCACGGTACGGGCGGCACCGGTCTCCGCCGGGCGTCAGGTGAACAGGGGGATGACGTCGGAGCCGTACGCGTCGATGGTCGCCTCGCGCGCGTCGTGCATGTCGTAGACGGCGAACTGGTCGACGCCCAGGTCGCGCAGGGTGCGCAGCTTCTCGACGTGGGCCTCGGCCGGGCCCAGGAGGCAGAAGCGGTCGACGATCTCGTCCGGGACGAAGTCGGTGGAGGGGTTCCCGGCACGGCCGTGGTGGCTGTAGTCGTAGCCCTGGCGGGCCTTGACGTACTCGGTGAGTTCGTCCGGGACCATGCCCGAGTGCTCGCCGTAGCGGGAGACGAGGTCGGCGACGTGGTTGCCGACCATGCCGCCGAACCAGCGGCACTGGTCGCGGGCGTGGGCCAGGGCGGCCGGTGAGTCGTCGGCCGTGACGTACGCGGGGGCCGCGACGCAGATGGTGACCGACGCCGGGTCGCGGCCCGCCTCGGTGGCGGCGCGGCGCACGGCCTTGACCATCCATTCCGTGAGGAAGGGGTCGGCGAGCTGGAGGATGAAGCCGTCGGCCTTCCGGCCCGTCAGGGCGAGGGCCTTCGGCCCGTACGCGGCCATCCAGACGGGGAGCCTGCCGTCCTTGACCCACGGGATGCGGAGCGGCTTGCCGTCGACCTCGGCCTCGCGGCCCTCGGCGAGGTCGCGGATCACCTCGATGGCCTCGCCGAGTCGGGCCAGGGTGTTGGGGGCGCGGCCGGCGACGCGCATCGCCGAGTCGCCGCGGCCGATGCCGCAGACGGTGCGGTTGCCGTACATGTCGTTGAGGGTGGCGAAGGTGGAGGCGGTGACCTCCCAGGTGCGGGTGCCCGGGTTGGTGACCATCGGGCCGATGTGCAGCTTCTGCGTGTTGGCGAGGATCTGGCTGTAGATGACGAACGGCTCCTGCCACAGCACGGCGGAGTCGAAGGTCCATCCGTAGCGGAAGCCGTTGCGTTCGGCGCGCTTCATCAGGCTGATCACCTGGGAGGCGGGCGGGTCGGTCTGCAGGACGAGACCGAAGTCCATGCGTCGCTCCTTGCTGGGGAGTGCGGGCGCCGGGGCGTGCGGGCCCCGGGCGCCCCCTAGAGGTACTGGCAGGTGGAACGGTGGACGAAGGCCCCGTGGCCGGCCCGGCCGGTGAACTCCCGCCGGTCGATGACGGGTTCGCCGCGCGAGAGGACCGTGTCGACGCGGCCGGTGATCCGCTTGCCCTCGTACGCGGAGTAGTCCACGTTCATGTGGTGGGTCTCGGCGGAGAGGACCTGCTCGGCGTGCGGGTCGTAGAGGACGATGTCGGCGTCGGAGCCGGGGGCGATGGTGCCCTTCTGCGGGTAGAGGCCGAACATCCGCGCCGGGGTCGCGCAGGCGATCTCGATCCAGCGGCGCCGGCTGATGTGCCCGTCCAGGACGGCCTGGTGGAGGAGGTCCATGCGGTTCTCCACCCCCGGCAGGCCGTTAGGGATCTTGGAGAAGTCCCCGCGGCCGAGTTCCTTCTGCCCCCGGAAGCAGAACGGGCAGTGGTCGGTGGAGACGACCTGGAGGTCGTTCGTGCGCAGGCCCCGCCAGAGGGCCGCCTGGTGCTCTTTCGGCCTCAGCGGGGTGGAGCAGACGTACTTGGCGCCCTGGAAGTCCGGCTCGGCCAGGTTGTCGGTGGACAGGAACAGGTACTGCGGGCAGGTCTCCCCGAAGACCGGCAGCCCCTTGTCCCGGGCCGCCGCCAGCTCGGCCACCGCCTCCTGCGCCGAGACGTGCACGACGTACAGCGGGGAGCCGGCGACCCTGGCGAGCTGGATCGCCCGGTGCGTGGCCTCGGCTTCGAGGAGCACCTTGCGGACCTCGCCGTGGTGGCGGGGGTCGGTCTCCCCGCGGGCGAGGGCCTGTTCGACGAGGACGTCGATCGCGATGCCGTTCTCGGCGTGCATCATGATCAGTCCGCCGTTGCCGGAGGCCCGCTGCATGGCCCGCAGGATCTGCCCGTCGTCGCTGTAGAAGACGCCCGGGTAGGCCATGAACAGCTTGAAGGAGGTGACGCCCTCGCTGACGAGGAGGTCCATCTCCTTCAGGGTGTGCTCGTTGACGTCCGAGAGGATCATGTGGAAGGCGTAGTCGACGGCGCAGTTGCCGTCGGCCTTGGCGTACCAGGTGTCGAGCCCCTCCCGCAGGGAGCGGCCGACGCTCTGGACGGCGAAGTCGACGATGGTGGTGGTGCCGCCCCACGCCGCGGCCCGGGTGCCGGTCTCGAAGGTGTCGGAGGCGGAGGTGCCGCCGAACGGCAGCTCCATGTGGGTGTGGGCGTCGACGCCGCCCGGGATGACGTACTTCCCGCTCGCGTCGATCGTGCGGTCGGCGGTCCAGGCCGCGGCGGCGGCCGAGCCGGTGGCGGCGAGGGCCGCCACGCGGCCGTCCTCGACGAGGACGGCCGCGTGGAGCTCGTCGGCGGCGGTGACGACCAGGCCGCCTCTGATCAGGGTGCGGATGCTCATGTCGGTCCCCTACTCGATGCTGCGGAGCGCCTGTCCGAGGATCTCGGCCCCCTCTTCCGCCTCGGCGACGGTGAGGGAGAGCGGCGGCGCGATGCGCAGCACGCTGGTGTCGTGCCCGCCGCCCTTGCCGATCAGCAGGCCGCCCGCCCGGGCCGCCTCCAGGACGGCGGCGGCCGCCTGCGGGTCGGCGCGGTCGGTGCCGGGCTCGGTGATCTCCAGACCGGCCATCAGGCCCCGGCCGCGGACCTCGCGGACGGCGGGCGAGGCGGCGGCGAGGGCGCGCAGCCGCTCCAGGAGCAGGCCGCCGACGCGGCGGGCGTTGCCCTGGAGGTCGTGTTCCAGGACGTACGAGAGGTTGGCGAGGCCGGCCGCCATGGTGACGGGGGAACCGCCGAAGGTGGAGATGGAGTTGGAGTCGAGGCAGTTCATCACCTCGGCCCGGGCCACGACGCCGCCGATGGACATGCCGTTGCCGATGCCCTTGGCGAAGGTGAGCATGTCCGGCGCGCCGCTGCGCGCGTGGGCCTGCCAGCCCCAGAAGTTGTCGCCGGTGCGGCCCCAGCCGGTCTGCACCTCGTCGCTGATCCAGAGGATGCCGTGCCGGTTGAGGACCTCGCGGAAGGCCGCGTACAGCCCGTCGGGGGGCGAGGTGAACCCGCCGACGCCCTGGATGGGCTCCGCGATGAGGGCGGCCACTCCCCCGCGCGCCTGGCCGAGCACGTCCTCCAGGTCGGCGACGGCCGCGGCGGTGAAGGCGGCGTCGTCGAGGGCGGCGAAGGGGCCGCGGGTGCGGACCGCGCCGTGGACGTAGTACGTCTGGAGCGGTGACAGGCTGGTCGGGGACCAGCCCCGGTTGCCGGTGATGCCGACGGTGGAGAAGGACCGGCCGTGGTAGCTGTTGCGCATCGCCAGGATCTGGTTGGAGCGGCGGTACGTGGTCGCGAGCAGCAGGGCGGCGTCGTTGGCCTCGGTGCCGGAGGTGGTGAAGAAGACCCGGGCGTCCGGGATGCCGGACAGGGCGGCGATCCGTTCGGCCAGCTCGACCATGGGCCGGTTGAGGTAGAGGGTGGAGGAGTGGATGATCCGCCCGGCCTGCTCGGAGACGGCCTTGGTGACCTCGGGCAGGGCGTGGGCGGTCATGGTGGTGAGGATGCCGCCGAAGAAGTCGAGGTAGCGGTTCCCGTCCGCGTCCCAGACGTGGCGTCCCTCGCCGTGGGTGAGCTCGATGGGGCGGTCGTAGTAGAGCGCGAGCCAGTCGGGCAGGACGGTGCGGTGGCGGCTGTGCAGGGGGGTCGGGTTGGTCACGGCTGAACCAGTCCTCCGTAGGCGTCGGGGCGGCGGTCGCGGTAGAAGGCCCACTGCTCGCGGACCTCCCTGATCAGGTCGAAGTCGAGGTCCCGGACGAGGAGTTCCTCCTCCTTGTCGCTGGCGACCTCGCCGACGAACTGGCCGCGGGGGTCGACGAAGTAGCTGGTCCCGTAGAAGTCGTTGTCGCCGTACTCCTCCTGGCCGACGCGGTTGATGGCGGCGACGAAGTACTCGTTGGCGACGGCGGAGGCCGGCTGCTCCAGCTGCCACAGGTACGCGGACAGGCCCCGGGAGGTGGCGGACGGGTTGTAGACCAGCTGGGCCCCGGCCAGGCCGAGTTGGCGCCATCCCTCGGGGAAGTGGCGGTCGTAGCAGATGTAGACGCCGACGCGGCCGACGGCGGTGTCGAAGACGGGCCAGCCGAGGTTGCCGGGGCGGAAGTAGTACTTCTCCCAGAAGCCCTTGACCTGCGGGATGTGGTGCTTGCGGTACTTGCCGAGGTAGCTGCCGTCCGCGTCGATGACGGCGGCGGTGTTGTAGTAGAAGCCCTCGCTCTCCTTCTCGAAGACGGGGACGACGATGACCATCCCGGTCTCGCGGGCCAGTTCCTGCATCCGGCGGACGGTGGGGCCGTCGGGGACGGGCTCGGCCCAGCGGTAGTGCTCGGGCTCCTGGACCTGGCAGAAGTAGGGGGCGTTGAACACCTCCTGGAAGCCGATGACCTTCGCCCCCTGCGCGGCCGCCCTGCGGGCGTGCGCCTCGTGCTTGGCGATCATCGACTCGGTGTCTCCGGTCCAGGTGGCCTGGACGAGTGCGGCGCGGACGACTTGGGCCATGAGCTGCTCCTCGCGACGGGAACGCCGACTTCTACGCACGTAGACGGTGTGCGTAGGGAGTCGAAGGTAGGCCCCGTCACAGCGTGGGGCAAGACCACCTTGCGCGGTTGGAGTAGTCGATCAAGTTACGTCGCCACACGGTCGATTGCGGTCACCGGAGGGACGCTTCACGCGAGCCGGGCCCGCCCGGCCGATCCGATGGGGCACCGGAACCACACCCCTGGGCAATACGCCTACAGGCCATGTCGGAGAACCGGCACCCGGGCCGCCCGATCGGCAGGTGCGCCCGCCGCCGCGGCCGGCGCGGCCGTGCCGGAAATCCGGCCCCCGACCGGCCCCCGGGGCAACCCGTGCGTTTCCCGGCGGGAAGACGGCGCACCCCGCTAACGTGGCGCACCTCACTGCCGTTGGGGGGCAGGCGGTCGATCGCGAGCGCCAGTATGCGATGCCACCTGGCCGAAACCTGCCGTGCGGCAGTGTTTCCGGAGGACGGCGGGCGTCGCCGCCCGTCGTCCCGACGCGCAGAGGAGTAGCGTGCACCGGCCGCTTCCGCAGGGGATCGAGTACCTCATCGAGCAGTTCGACACGTTCGCGGCCAACCGGCGCGCCGGCCGCCGGTTACCCGTGATGCTGCTCAAACGGGACTCCGCGCCGCCCGGGTCCGTCCACGCGTCCACGGCGGAGACGGTCATCCTGGGCTACGCGGACCGCCTCTGCGACACGGACCTCGACCGGACGGTCGACCTCCTCCCGCACGCCGTGGTCGAGGACGGCGACCTCGGCCCGCAGGACACCACGCCCGGCGCGCCGGCCGAGGACACGGTCGAGCGCCACCTCGCCCTGCTGGACGCCATCGTCGATCAGCTCGAGAACTCGATGCCCCCCGACGCCGGCGAACTTCGCCTCCCGCGCTTCCACACCTGCCGCGATGCCTTGAAGACGACCGTCGGCGCCGGGTCCGCCGCGAGCAAACGACGACGGCTGCGCGATGAGCTCTACCTGCGCCTCCTCCTCCGACGCCCTTTGCTGGGAACTCTGGCCCGGGTGGCGGGTGCCACCGGGGACAACTTCCTCGCCAGTGTCTGGCTCACCCTCTTCCAGCTCGTGGTCGTCGGGCTGCCGCGCCGCGTCTACGGCCTGTGGCTCAGCCAGCCCCGCAGCCTGCGCTGGGTCGGCTCGCGGCGCCCCAAGGGCGCGAACTTCCTGCGGATGGCACTCGCCATCACCCCGTCCGGGACCTCGCGGCACAACCTGGCCCTGATCCAGCGCATGCTGCTCATGGCCCTGCTCAACGACCTGTCCAGGGCGGCCGCGCCGTCCCGGCTCTGGGTCTACCGGGCCCGTCGGCGCTGGCCCTTCGTCCTGCTCCTGCCGAAGGTCGGCGAGGAGGGCACACCGGTGCGGCAGCTGCTCGACACCTACGCGGACGTCATCCGCACCGAGCCGCCGGCGCCGCTGATGGTGCTCGGGGCCCTGACGGGTGAGCCGCCCTCGTACGCGCAGACCCTGGCCGCCGATCCCCTCAGCGTGACCGGTCTCGCCGACCGCGTGCACAGCCTGTACACCCGCAGCTCCCCGTCGGCCGTGTACGTCGTCCCGCTGTCCGCGAACGACGACGACGGGCCGGCCGAACGCTGGCTGGAGACCAATCCGAAGGTCCCCGTCCGGCCGAACGGCCGGGGGGACTACGCGCGGGTCGTGGCGGCCCCCGTCCTGGCGCTCGGCCTCGTCGCCACGGGTCTGTACCTCTTCGGGCCCGAGAGCGGCCCCTCGCCGTCGTGCCACAAGGTGGCCACAGGAGAGACCGTCGGTGTCACCGACGGGCGGGAATGCCACCTGGGCGTGGCCGGCCGGGACAAGGAGCTGCTCGAACTGGAAGCGGTCGCGGCCAAGCAGAACGAGAGCGCCATCACGAGCGGGCGCCCGTACCGGACGGTCGTGTTCTTCGCTCCCCTCACCGGCGAGCCCGGCGACTCCACCCCGGTGAGCATGCAGAACCTGCGCGGCGCTCTCACGGCCCAGAACCAGATCAACAGCCGCACGGGCGACATCGTCCAGATACGCCTGCTGATCGCCAACCCGGGAAAGTACTTCGCCTACGGATCGCAGAACGCCCAAGGCCCCGACGTCGCCAAGGAGATCATCGCGCGGAAGGACCGGGACAGGATCGCCGCCGTGGTCGGCATCACGCAGAGCCGCCAGTCCTCGTACTCCGCGGTGGGGGAGATCTCCGCCGCGAGCATCCCCGTGATCGGCAACTCCGTCACGGGCAGCAGGATGGTGGACGAGCGGTCCTCCTCCTACTACTTCCAGGTGTCCCCCTCGAACGACCGCATCGCCGAGGTGATGGCCGAGTTCGCCGCGCACTCCGAGCAGATCGGCGAGCTGACCACGGACAAGGGCGACGGCAGGACGGCCGTCGTGGTCTACGACCCCGACGACGAATTCTTCAGCTCCGACCTCCAGGGCAAGTTCTCCGCGCACTACAAGGGCGGCAAGGTGGTCACCGTCCCCTACTACGAGAACCGCAACGGACAGATCGTCCCGGACGTGGCTCGGGACATCTGCGACAAGGTGCAGGCCTCCGGCGGTTACATCGTGTACGCGGGCCGCTCGGGCAAGATGCCGGAACTCCTCGACGCACTCCAGGGGACCGCCGACTGCCGCAAGGCGGACGGGAAGCAGGTCGCGATCTTCGCCGAGAGCCTGGCGGCGACCTACCTCCAGGACCCCCAGGAGCTGCTCAGGAAGCACTCCGTGTTCAAGCCTTACTACGTGATGCTGAACGACTCCAACGGCAACGCGAGCCCGAACACCCCGTACTCCGAGTTCACCTCCCGCTTCCGGGAGGTCTTCGGGAACGGCTCGGTGCCGGAGGGGAACGCGGCAGGGGCCTACGATGCGCTGCGGGTGGCATCCGAGGTGATCAACTCGGTCTACGCACAGTACAAGACCGCGGAGAACAGCAGTGCGGCGTTCCAGCCGACCGACGTGTACGCACGGCTCTCGAACCCGGGTGTGCAGAACTTCGCGGGCGCCTCGGGCCTGCTGTCACTGGACAGCCGGCACAAGTACCCGCCGAACAAGGCGGTCTACGTCATGGAGTCGCACCTGGACAAGAGCGTGACGACATGGATGGCGTGCGGCCTGCTGCCCGACCAGCCGCCGGGCCTGAACAACCCGGCCACCTGGGGCCTCCCCGGCAAAACGCACCCCTGCCCCCAGTGATCCGGTGGCGGGGGTCCGGGGATCGGCCTCCCGGACGACACGTCTCAAGCCGACGGGAGGCCGGCCACGCGCAGGGCGTGGGAGAGGTCGCGGTGGCGGGCGGCGGAGAGGGCGCGGGCGGCGCGCAGGAGGCGCGGGGTGAACCAGTGGGGGTCGTGGCGGGCCAGGGCGGCCGTCTCGTCGGCGGTGCGCAGCCGGACGAAGGCCTCCAGGAGGGACCCGGTTTCGCGGTCCCGGCCTGCCGCGCCGAGGGCGAGGGCGGTCTCGGCGACCTCGGCGGCCGGGCGGGCCACGCCCTGGCGCAGCAGCCGGTCGGCGTCGGCCTCGCGGCCGGCCTCCCCGAGGGCCCCGGCGGCCGCGGCGAGGCGGTCGGGCGGGAGGGAGGCCGTCTCCCACAGCAGGGTGGCCCAGTCGGCGGCCAGCCCGGCGTGCCCGAGTTCCTCGGCGAGGCCCGGCAGTTCCCCGGCGGGCCACAGGGCCGCCTCGCAGAGAAGTGCGTGCGCCTCGCCGCTGTGGCCCCGGGCCCGCAGGGTGAGCAGCTCGGCGACGAAGGCCCCGCGCGCGACGCCCCGGGGCACGCTCCCGGCCCCCGCCGCGGGGACGGCGCCGCCGGGTGCCTCCCCGAAGTCCGCGGACGCACGGTCCGCCCCGTCCCCGGCCACCGGATCCGGCGACCACCGCGCGGGGGCGGCCGACGGCCGTCCGGCGACGGCCGGCGGCCCGGGGGGCGGGGGTGCCGGGGACAGGGCGGCCGGGGGTGCCGGGGCCGGGGTGGTCGGAGGGGCCGGGGCCGGGGTGGTCGGCGGCTGTGCGGCGTAGGAGGCCGGGGGCCCGGGGGGCGGGGGTGCCTGGGCCGGGGGTGGCGGGGGCGGGGCGTAGCGGGCGCCGCGGGGGGTGCGGAGGGGGGTCGCGGGTGTGGCGTCGGCGGGAGTGGGGGCCGGTGCCGGGGCGGGACCGGCGTAGCGGGCCCCGCCGGCCCGGCGGGCGCCGCGCAGCCACCGGCCCTCGGCCCGACCGACCGGCGGCTCCGGCCGGCCCGACCGCGGATGGGGCCGACCGGCCGGTGGCCCGACCGGGTCGGCCGGGGGTAAGGGGCCGGCGGGGTCGCGCTGGCGGGGGACGGCGGCCAGGGAGAAGGACGACAGGCGGGTTTCGAGGTCGCTCTGGCGGGCCGCCGCGCGGGTCGCGTCGTCGCGGGTCCAGGCCAGTTCACGGGAGAGGGCCTCCGCCTCCGCCGGGTCGCTCGCGCCGCCCAGCCGGCCGCTCAGGTACCGCAGGGCCTCCTCCATGGCGACCCGCTGCTCCGTCGCCGCGGCGAGCAGGATCCCCAGCTCCCGCGCCCCGCCCGGCCGCGCGTCCCACGCGGCGACGGCCGCGGCCCGCAGGCCCGCCGCGTGCGCCGCCTCCCGCGCGGCCTCCCCGGGGGTTCCCGGGAGGTCCAGCAGGAGGGATTCCAGTACGTCCCACGGCGGTAGGGCGATCCCGTCGAGGCAGGCCCGCATCCCCTCCGGGTCGCGCCGCAGGAACTCCCCGTACCAGCCGGTCCCGGGATCCAGTCTCTGCGTCAACCCCCGCAGGTAGTCCGTGAGTTGCCCGATCACCAGCGCAGTCGGCGTCTCCATCCCCGCATTGCATACCACCCGTGTTACGGGCGCACTACGGGAGCCTCAAACCTTGACGGCGAACCCGCGTCCGCCGGAGGGGGCGGGCGGCGGAGCGCCGCGTCAGGCGGGGACCAGCGCGCAGCGGCGCATGACGTCGTCGAGGGAGAGGCCGAGCGTCCCGGCGAGGGCTGCCACGGTGAAGAAGGCCGGGGTCGGCGCCCGGCCCGTCTCGATCTTGCGGAGGGTCTCGGGCGAGAGCCCGGCGCCGGCGGCGACCTCGACCATGCTGCGGCCGCCGCGCGCCTCGCGCAGCAGCGCGCCCAGCCGCTCGCCGCGCTCGCGCTCTTCGGGGGTCAGGGGGGTTCGCACCATGACCCCATCCTACCCCGCGCGCCCATAACTATCCCGTTAAACTTATACCGGTATAGTTATCGGCATGGTGCACTTGAAAACGGACGAAGCGATCGACGAGATGCGTGCCGCCGGCCGGGTGGTCGCGCACGCCCTGGCAGCCGTACGGGAGGCCGCCCGGGTGGGCGTGTCCCTCCTGGAACTGGACGCGGTGGCCCGCGCGGTCCTGCGCGGGGAGCGGGCCACCTCCCCCTTCCTCGGCTACCGCCCGCACTTCGCGCCGGTGCCCTTCCCCGGCGTGGTGTGCGCCTCGGTGAACGACGCGATCGTGCACGGCGTCCCCGACGGCTACCGGCTGCGCGACGGCGACCTGGTCAGCATCGACTGCGGGGCCAGGCTGCGCGGCTGGGTCGGCGACGCGGCCGTCAGCTTCACCGTCGGCCGGGCCCGCCCCGCCGACCTGCGGCTGATCGGGACCGCCGAGGCGGCCCTCGCCGCCGGCATCGCCGCCGCCGTCCCCGGCAACCGGATCGGCGACATCGCGCACGCCGTGGGCCGCGTCTGCCGCGCGGCGGGCTACGGCATCCCGGAGGGCTTCGGCGGGCACGGCGTGGGCCGCAGCATGCACGAGGACCCGGGCGTCCCCAACGAGGGCCCGCCGGGACGCGGCATGAAGCTGCGCCCCGGCATGGTCCTGGCGATCGAGCCGATGCTGATCGCGGGCGGTACGGACGACTACGCCTGCGACCCCGACGGCTGGACCCTGCGCACCACCGACGGCTCCCGCGCCGCGCACGTGGAGCACACGGTCGCCATCACCGCCGGCGGCCCCAGGATCCTGACGGCGCCGTAGCCCGACGCACCGCCGGCCGTCCGGTGGGCCGCCCACCCCGCGGGCCGGTCGCGGCTACGGCTGTCCGTGCGGGTGCACGACCATCGCCGAGCCCCCGCCCCGCCGGGTGGTCTCGGCGGCCGCCAGCCAGCGGCCGTCCGGGAGCCGCTGGACGCCCGTCGCGGCGCCGATCTCCGGGTTCTGCCGGAACGCCTGCCCCAGCCCCTCCAGTTCGGCGCGCAGCGGGCTGTTCCACAGCTCCGGTTCGAGTTCCGTCGTCGTCTGGTTGCGCTGGCTGGCGCGCGGCGCCCTGATCGCGTCGACCAGCGGCAGGCCCCGGTCCAGCCGGCCGATCAAGGTCTGCAGGACGGTGGTGATGATGGTCGCGCCGCCCGGGGAGCCGACGGCCAGGACCGGGCGGCCGTGGTCGAGGACGATGGTCGGGGACATGGACGAGCGCGGCCGCTTGCCCGGGCCGGGCAGGTTCGGGTCCGGGACGCCGGGGGCCGCCGGGGCGAAGGAGAAGTCCGTCAGCTCGTTGTTGAGCAGGAAGCCGCGGCCCGGGACGGTGATGGCGCTGCCGCCCGTGGACTCGATGGTCAGGGTGTACGAGACCACGTTGCCCCAGCGGTCGGCGACCGTCAGGTGCGTGGTGTTCTCCCCCTCGTAGGTGGTGGGCGCCGCCTGCCCGGTGGTGGCGCAGGGCGCCGGGTCGCGCGGGTCCCCGGGGGCCAGCGGGCTGGTCAGGGTCCGGTCCGGCCTGATCAGGCAGGCGCGCGAGTCGGCGAACCGCTGTGAGAGCAGCTCGCGGGTCGGTACGGGCTGGGCGGCAGGGTCGCCGACCCAGCGCCCCCGGTCGGCGAAGGAGATCCGGGAGGCCTCGATGAACCGGTGCAGGTACTGCGCCTCGGACAGCTTCGACAGGTCGGTGCGCTCCAGGATGTTCAGCGCCTCGCCGACGGTGGTGCCCCCGGAGGAGGAGGGGGCCATGCCGTAGACGTCCAGGCCCCGGTAGCCCACCTGGGTCGGGGCCTGCCGCTTGGTGGCGTACGCGCGCAGGTCGGCGGCGGTGAGGTCGCCGGAGCGGACGGTCCGGGTGGCGGCGGGGTCGACCGGGGGCTTGCGCACGGCCTTGACGATGTCGTCGGCGATCGGGCCGCGGTAGAGCGCTCCGGTGCCCTTGCGGGCGAGTTCGGCGTAGGTGTCCGCGAGGTCGGGGTTCTTGAAGGTGGAGCCGACGACGGGGAGCTGTCCGCCGGGCAGGAACAGCCTGCGGGTGTCGGGGAAGTCCTTGAAGCGGTCCTGGTTGGCCTCGGTCTGGGCGCGGAAGGTGGCGTCGACGGTGAACCCGTCGCGGGCCAGCTTCTCGGCGGGGCGCAGCAGTTGGGACAGCGGCCGGGTACCCCAGGCGTCGAGGGCGGTCTTCCAGGTGGCGGGGGTGCCGGGGACGCCGACGCTGCGGCCGCTGGTCTGGCCCTCGGCGAAGGGGATGGGGACGCCGTTCTCCTGGAACAGGGTCTCGGTGGCCGTGGCGGGGGCGGTCTCGCGGCCGTCGATGGTCTGCACCCGGTGGGAGGCGGCGTCGTAATGGACGAGGTAGCCGCCTCCGCCGACACCGGCCGAGTAGGGTTCGGTGACCCCGAGGGCGGCGGCGGTGGCGATCGCCGCGTCCACGGCGTTGCCCCCGGCCCGCAGGACGGCGATCCCGGCCGCCGAGGCGTCGGCGTCGACACTGGCGACGGCCCCTCCGTAGCCCACGGCCACCGGCACCTTGGCCGGGGCGGCCTCCGGCGGGGGCGGAGCGGCGGCTCCGGTGGAGACGAGCGCCCCGGCGAGGGCTGCGAACGCTAACTGACGTGCTGCGCGAGCGCGCATCCGGTTCCTCCAGTCGACTGCCTGTCAGACCATGGACCGGCAGCCTAGCTTCGGCGCACCCCCCGCGTCATGGAGGCGGTGCGGCGGCTACCATCCGCCGCATGGACGACGACGTGCGCAACATCGTGCTCGGAGTGGTGGCCACCGCCGTCAGCGGCGGCTTCGGCTGGTTCACCCGGACGTACCTGTGGCGCCGAGCGCTCCGCCGCAAGCAGGCCTTCTTCGGGCTGCCGACCGGCTCGGACTGCCTGTTCGTGGTCAACCGGCAGATGGGCGGGACGGAGACCTCGCTGCACCGCAACGACGCCTTCGCGCTGCTGGAGATATCGGCCCTCATCAAGGACTGCGGGGCGACGGTGCAGATCGTCACCCACGAGGCCCGCCAGGGCTTCGGCGAGCGCGCCGAGTTCTGCGTCGGCGGACCCGCCTCCAACTCCCGTACGGTGGCCCACCTGCACTCGATGCTGCCCGGCGTCCGGGTCGACGTCTCCGCGGAGGCCGGCCCGGACCGGGGGTCGATCGGCGTCGGCGGGGAGACGTACCGCATGGAGCCGGGCCTGGTCGAGTACGTGCTGCTGGCGCGGCTGACGACCGATCAGGGGGCGCGGCCGGTGTTCCTGCTGTCGGGGCAGACCGCCAACAGCAACCAGGCCGCGGCCCGCTACCTGGCCCGCCACCACGAGAGGCTGGCCCGCTCCTACCGCGGGTCCGGCTTCTGCCTCCTGCTGAAGGTGGTCAACTCCGGTGCCTACGGCCCCGATGTGACGGAGCTGGTGGCGGACGTCACCGCCGCGTCCCGGACACCCGCAGCGGCAGCCGCGTGATCCCGTTGATGAAGTTGGAGACCAGCCGGCGCGGCTCGCCGGTGAGTTCGGGCGCGGGCATCGACGTGCGCCACTCCTCGTAGAGGGTGCGCAGCTGGAGCCGGGCGAAGTGGGCGCCGAGGCAGACGTGCGGGCCGTCGCCGAAGGAGACGTGCGGGTTCGGGGAGCGGCCGAGGTCGAGGCGGTGCGGGTCGGGGAAGACGCGTGCGTCGTGGTTGGCGGAGGCGTGGAAGACCACCACCTTGTCGCCGGCGCGGATCCGGGTCCCGGCGAGCTCGGTGTCGCGGGCGGCGGTGCGGCGGAAGCTGAGCACCGGCGGGTGGACGCGCAGGAGTTCCTCGACGGCCCGGCCGGCCGGGGCGCCGCCGTCGGCGAGCGTGCGGTAGGCGCCGGGGTCGCGGGCCAGGGCGAGGAGGCCGCCGGGGGCGGCGCTGCGGACGGTGTCGTTGCCGGCGACGGTCAGCAGGAAGAAGAACATCTCCAGTTCGGCGGGGTCCAGCCCGCCGTGGGCGAGGGCGGTCATCACGTCGTCGCCGGGGTGTGCGCGCTTGTGCGCGGCGAGCTCGCGGGCGTAGCCGAACATCTCGCCGAGCAGGGCCGGTGAGCGCGGGTTCAGCGGCTTCCCGTCGGGGCCGAGGAGGGGGGCCGGGGCGTCCTCGGGGTCCTGGTAGCCGATGACGCGTACGGTCCACTCCAGCAGCAGGCCCCGGTCGGCGGCGGGGACGCCGAGCAGGTCGGTGAGGTTGAGCAGGGCGTACTCGTCGGTGACGGCCCGCACCACGTCGGCGGTCCCGTCCTCGGCGCCGTCCCGGGCGGCGGCCAGGAGGGTGCGGGCGCGCTCGCGGACCCGGCCCGCGAAGGCGTCGACCCGGGCGGGGGTGAAGGCGCGGGAGACCAGGCGGCGCAGCCGGCCGTGGTCGGGCGGGTCCTGGTTGAGCATGGTGCGCCGCAGGAAGGGCAGGTCGGCGGGGTCGGGGTCGCGGATCTGGGTGGCGCCGAGCCAGGAGGAGTACGCCCTGTGGTCGCGCAGGACCCGGACCACGTCGGCGTGCCGGGTGACGGCCCAGAACCCGGGCCCGGCGGGCCAGCCCAGTACCTCCGGCTCCTCCTGCCAGGCCACCGGGGCCCGGTCGCGCAGGAGCCGGTAGCGCTCGTGCGGGACGCCTGCGGCGTAGAGGCGCGGATCGAACACGTCGGGCACCGCGGCACCGTCCGGGGCACCGGGCCCCTCCGGAAAGCCGGCACCGCCCGGGGTGCCGGACGCTGCGGGGGCTGCGGGCGCTGCCGGGGTCCCGGGGCCTGCCGGGGCTGCGGGAGCTGCCGGAGCTACCGGAGCGACCGGGCCTGCCGGAGCTGCCGGAGCTGCGGGAGCTGCCGGAGCTGCCGGAGCTACCGGAGCGACCGGGGCTGCGGGGGCTGCGGGAGCTGCCGGAGCTGCCGGAGCTACCGGAGCGACCGGGGCTGCCGGGGCTGCGGGCGCTGCCGGAGCTACCGGAGCGACCGGGCCTGCCGGAGCTGCCGGAGCTGCGGGAACTGCCGGAGCGACCGGGGCTGCGGGAGCTGCGGGAGCTGCGGGAGCTGCCGGAGCTGCCGGAGCGACCGGGGCTGCGGGGGCTGCGGGGGCTGCGGGGGCTGCGGGGGCTGCGGGGGCTGCGGGATCATGTGCGGCACGTTCCATGGCCCACACCGTGACGGCACGCACCGCCCGGCCACAAGACGCCGGCCGCCGTCAGCGGCCCGCGTCGCAGCCGGCCGCCGGCAGGGCGGTGTCGGTGCCGCGCAGGACCACCTCGTACAGCGGGTCCATGGTGGACAGGGCGCTGCACACCAGCTGGCGGCGGCCGACCGGGTCGAGGCCGGCGACGGGGAAGGGCAGGCGCACCTCCAGCCGGTCGCTCACGGCCACGGCCACCCCGCCCTCGGCGGCCTCCTCCCCGACGACCGGAACCCGGGTGGCGAGCCCCGCGTCGCGCTCCGCCTCGCCGGGGCCGCGCAGCAGCCCGATCACGCTCCCCCGGGGGCCGCCCTGGGTGTACTCGGGCTGCGGCGCGGGGGCCAGGTGCCCGTCGGGGGTGACGAAGTAGGCCATGGAGCCCCCGGCCCGCGCGACGGCGACCCGGGCGGCGGCCCCGCTCTCCACGACCCCCGTCGGCTTGATCCCGCAGGCGGTGGCCGTCCACAGCGGGGCCAGCAGGGCGGCGGCCACGGCGGGTCCGCGCAGCGGCCGGCTCACGGGGCGGCCTCCAGGGGCATGTCGAGCGTGAACACCGCTCCCCCGAACGCGTCCGCATCGGGCTCGGCGTTGGCGGCGATCAGGGTGCCCCCGTGCAGCCGGACGTTCTCCAGGCTGATCGCGAGGCCGAGGCCGCTCCCGGCGGAGCGGGTGCGGGCCGCGTCGGCCTTGAAGAACCGGTCGAAGATGTGCGGCAGCACCTCGGCGGCGATCCCGGGGCCGCTGTCGGCGACCTCCACCACGAGTCGCTCCCCCTCGGGGGCGGCGGCGGTGCGCACGGCGACCCGCACGGGAGCGGCTCCGTGCCGCAGCGCGTTGCCGACCAGGTTGGCGAGGACCACGTCGAAGCGGCGGGGGTCGAGGCGGGCGCGGATCCCCTCGGGCAGGTAGGTGGTGACCCGGCCGTCGTCCCAGTGGCGGCGCTGGAGGGTCTTGCCCACGGCCTCGGCGACGTCCACGTCGTCGAGGTTGAGGCCGGCGGCGCGGGCGTCGAAGCGGGAGATCTCCATCAGGTCCTCGACGAGCACGGCGAGCTTGCCGGTCTCGGCGCTGATCAGCCGCAGGGCCTTGGCCGTGTCGGCGTCGAGCTGCTCGGCGTCCTCGTCGAGGACCTCGGTGACGGCGAGCATCCCGGCGAGCGGGGTGCGCAGTTCGTGGGAGACGTCGGCGGCGAACCGGCGGGCCCGGGCCTCCGCCTCCCGCAGCTCGGCCACGGACTCCTCCAGGGCTCCGGCGGTCTCGTTGAAGGTGCGGGCGAGGCCGGCCAGTTCGTCGGCGCCCCGGACCTCGATCCGGGTGTCGAGGCGGCCGCGCCCCAGGTGCTGGGCGGCGCGCCGCATGTCGCGGACGGGGCGCAGCACGCTGCGCGCGGCGAGCAGGGCGGGGACGACGGCGATGGCGAGGCCCGGGACCGCGCCCTGCTTGGCCGCCTGGACCATGGCGTCGACGGTCTGCTGTTCGGTGGAGAGCGGCATGACGGCGTAGAGGACGGCTCCGGTGGCCTCGCGGGCCCCGTTGTGCAGGAAGACGGCGGGCATGCCGATGGTCAGGTACGGCTCGCCCCGGTCGCCCGTGACCCGCTGGAAGGCCCCGTGGGGGTGGGCGACGACCTGGGCGCGGAGCGTGTCGGTGAGGACGTCGGAGACGGGCGCGCCGAGGTCGGCGGAGGAGGCGCGCAGGGTGCCGTACTCGCCGAAGACCACCCAGGGGTGCGGTTTGCCGCGTCTGCCGAGGTCGTCGACGAGCCGCTGGAGCTGGCGCTGGTCCATCGGCAGGGTCAGGGCCGCGGCCTCCAGCTGGTCGCGCAGGGTGCTGACGGCGGTGTCCTGGCTCTGGGTGAGGACGGCGCTGCGCGCCTGCCGGTAGGTGAGGGCGGCGGTGCTGACCGCGGAGACGGCGGCGACCAGGAGGAACGCGGCGATCAGGCGGGTGCGCAGGCCGAACGGCGCGCGGCTGGGCACAACGGTCTCCTAGAGCGGCCCGAAGCGGTAGCCGAAGCCCCGCACCGTCTGTATGTAGCGGGGGCCGCGGGCGGGGTCCTCGACCTTGTGGCGCAGCCGCCGGACGCAGGCGTCCACGAGCCGGGCGTCGGCATGGTAGCTGTGCTCCCACACGCTCTCCAGCAGCTGCTGGCGGGAGAAGACCTGTTCCGGGGCGGCCGACAGGTGGAGCAGGAGCTTGAGCTCGCTGGGGGCGAGGGGCAGCCGTTCGCCGTTCTTGGCGACGGTCAGTCCGGCGCGGTCGACGGCGAGTTCGCCGTGGTGTTCGGTCCCGAGGCGGCCGAGCGGGTCCGGGCGGCGGCGCAGGACGGCGCGGACGCGGGCCTCGATGATCTCGGTGCGGGCGGGTTTGACGATGTAGTCGTCGGCCCCGGCCTCCAGGCCGACGACGATGTCGAAGTCGTCGCCGCGCGCGGTGAGCATGATGATCGGGACCAGGCTGGTCTCGCGGATCCGGCGGCAGACCTGGACGCCGTTGATCCCGGGCAGCATCAGGTCGAGCAGGACGAGCTCGGGGTGGAAGGAGCCCGTCAGGGCGAGCCCCTCCTCCCCGGTGCCGGCGGCTTCGACCTCGTGGCCCCGGCGGCGCAGGCCGAGGGCGACTCCTTCCCGGATGGAAGGGTCGTCCTCGATCAGCAGTACGCGTGGCATCCGGTCCAGTATCCCAAGGTGTTCTGCCGCTTTTCCTCCCCCTACCGGCCGGTCTTGCGGCGCAGGGAGTCCAGCAGGTCGGTGATCTCGGCCAGGCGCAGGGGCCCGGCGAGGAGTACGACGACCAGGGCGAGCGCGGCGGTTCCCGCCCCGGCCGCGGCGAACGCGCCGAGTCCGTCGGCGGCGCGGGCGGCCCCGTACCCGGCGGCGGCCGCGGGCAGGCAGGCGGCGAGGAGCCGCAGGTGGGTGCGCAGGGCGGTGGCGGTACGGGGGCCGGTGCGCGGGCCGAGCCGGCGGGAGAGGGCGTAGGCGGTGACGGCGGCGCCGCCCGTGAAGGCGAGGGAGGTGGCGGCGGCCATGCCGGTGACGGCCCAGCGGGCGGGCAGCAGCAGGTAGGCGGCGTAGGAGAGGCCGGCGTTGAGGGCGACGACGACCAGGTTGAGGAGGAAGGGGGTGCGGGTGTCGGAGAGGGCGTAGAAGCCGCGGGCGAGCACGTACTGGGCGGAGTAGGCGACCAGGCCGGGGGCGAAGGCGACGAGCATGCCGGCCATGGCGGCGACCCCCTCGGCGGTGACCTGTCCGTATCCGGAGACGCAGTCCATCACCCAGGGGGCCAGCGCGGCGAAGAGCGCCGCCGCGGGCAGGACGAGGGCGGCGCTGGAGCGCAGGGCGTACGAGACGTCCTCGCGGACGGCGCCGAGGTCTCCCCCGGCCGCGGCCGAGCTCATCCGGGGCATGAGGGCGGTGACCAGGGAGACGGTGACGATGCCCTGCGGGACGACCCACAGCTGGTAGGCGCTGGTGTAGGCGGCGTAGCCGAAACCGGAGCCGCCCGGCGAGTCCTGGACGGTGGTGGAGAGCTTGGTCACCACCCAGTAGGCGAACTGGTTGGTGAGCACGAGCATGACCAGCCAGCCGGCGTTGCGCAGGGGGCGGGTGAGGCCGCTGCCGCGCCAGTCGAAGCGGGGGCGCCAGCGGAAGCGGGCGGCGCGCAGCGCGGGGACCAGGGCGAGTGCCTGGACGACGATGCCGGCGGTGGTGCCGAGGCCCAGCAGCCGGGTCTCGGCGGCGGTGAGGCCGTCCCGGCCGCCGCCGGAGGCGTGGAGGAAGTAGCCGAAGACGGCGATGATCACGAGGTTGTTGAGGACCGGGGTCCACATCATCGCGCCGAACCGGCCGCGGGCGTTCAGCACTTGGCCGAGGAGGGTGAACAGCCCGTAGAAGAGGATCTGGGGCAGGCACAGGCGCGCCAGGGCGACGACCGTGGCACGCTGCGCGTCCGTGTACGAGGAGGGGGTGTAGGCGTCCACGACCACCGGTGCGGCGAGGACGGCGACGGCGGTCAGCGCGAGGAGCGCCACGGTGCAGGCGGTCAGCAGCCGGTCGGTGTACGCGGCCCCGCCGTCGCGGTGGTCCTTGGCGGCGCGGACGAGCTCGGGGACGAAGACGGCGTTGAGCGCGCCGCCTATGAGCAGCATGTAGAGGATGTTCGGGACGGTGTTGGCGACGGCGAAGCCGTCCCCGAGGAACGCGGTGCCCAGCGCGGCGAGGACCACGGCGGAGCGGAGGAAGCCGGTGGCGCGGGAGACGACGGAGCCGGCCGCCATGAGGGCGCCGCTGCGCAGCACCGAGGTCGTCGCCGGAGCCGCGGGCTCCGCTGCGGCGGGCCTGGTGTCGGTGGCTGTCACGGGCGGTCTCCCTGGGGGTTCGGGTGTGCGGGGTCGAGGGTGGAGGGTACCTGGCGGGACGGAAGCCCCTCCTCCGGAATTCAGTAGCGGAAGATGTCATTCGCCCCTTTCCGTAGAGCCGGAGGTCCTTTATCCGGGTCCAAGACGGCTATCGGCCAGGCCCGTGAGAACCGGTCACCGGCCCCCGACGGCGGCGAATGTGACCGTATGGCAACCGTTTCGCTGCGGCCCATGTCACAAGGGCTTGGACGGGCTTTTCCGAGGAAAGCGCAACCTAAAGTCGTCCCGTTCACTCCTTCCTTGTGGACGATCAATGCTTCGGAGGGGTTTTCCTTGAGCCGCACACGCCGTACCGCACTTCCGCGCCGCCGGGTCCGCCACGTGGCGCTCGCCGGCACCGCGCTGCTGACCGCCGCGCTGACCGCCTGTTCGGGCGGCTCGGGCGACGGTGCGGCCGGCGGCGGCAAGGCGGACGCGAAGAACAAGCCGGCCATGGCCGTCTCGGTGAACCTGACGGGCGACCAGGTCAAGGCGGGCGAGCCGGTCAAGGTGACCATCGCCGACGGCAAGCTGGCGCAGGTGAAGGTGACGGACGGCAAGGGCGGCGAGCTCGCCGGGCAGATCGCCTCCGACGGCAGGACCTGGACCTCGGGCCGGGGCGCGGCGCCCAACACCGAGTACAAGGTCGAGGCGCAGAACACCGACAGCCAGAACGCGGGCACGCAGTTCAAGACCTCGGCCGCCGACAAGGTGAACAAGGTCTCCATCAACATCCCGAAGGGCAGCACGGTCGGGGTCGCGATGCCCGTCTCCCTCGTCTTCGACAATCCGGTGAAGAACAAGGCCGAGGTCGAGAAGCAGCTGAAGGTGACCACCTCGAACAACACCGAAGGCTCCTGGGGCTGGTTCAAGGACTATTCCGGCAACGACCGGGTGGACTGGCGGCCGAAGGACTACTGGAAGTCCGGCACCGACGTGAAGGTGGAGATGAACCTGAACGGCGTGGACTCCGGCACGGGCGGCGGCCTCTTCGCCCGCGACTACAGCACGGAGTTCAAGATAGGCAAGGACCGCCGGATCGAAGTGAGCCTCGACACCAAGAAGATGTCGATCACCGAGGACAGCCAGGTCGTGAGGACGGTCCCGGTGTCGGCGGGCACTCCGGGCGGCCAGAAGGCCTCCTGGTCCGGGAAGATGGTGCTGATGGCCAAGGAGGGCACCATCCGGATGGACTCCCAGACGGTGGGCCTGGGCGACGCCTACGACAAGATGGTCGACTACTCGATGCGCCTGACCTGGTCGGGCATGTACGTGCACGCCGCCCCCTGGAACTCGGCCCACTTCGGCAACGCCAACACCAGTTCCGGCTGCGTGGGCATGAGCGACGCCAACGCGAAGGCCGTCTACGAGCAGGTACAGGCCGGCGACCCCCTCGAGGTGGTCGGCAGCGGCTCCAAGGGCAAGGCCGACATCGGCAACGGCTACGGCGAGTGGAACCTGTCCTGGGACCAGTGGAAGACCAAGAGCGCCCTGGCTGGCGGCGGCACCCAGGCGGGCTGACCCCCGGGCCCGGGCGGACCGGGGCGAGCCGGGCGGACCGGGGCAGGCGCCTCGGATCCTGACGTTCCACCAATTGTTACCGCTACGTAACTTACTCGTGGGTTACCTTGAGTAAGTCCCTCCCGTTACCGTCGGTTCACTTTCGGACACCGGCGCACGCGAGGAGCGTTCGATGCAAGCCCGCCCCCACACCGCAGCGGCCGCGGCCGCCCTGATCGCGGCGACCGCCCTGGGCCTGGCCCCCCACCCGGCCCAGGCGGCACCCGCCGCCGCCCCGCAGACGTCCGGGCGGCAGTCCTCCGACGTACGCTTCCACGACATCCCCGGCTCCGGCGGGATCACCCTCAAGGGCAACGTCTTCACCCCGGCCGGCGCCGAGCCCGGCCGGACGTACCCGCTGATCGTGCTCCCCACCAGCTGGGGCCTGCCGCAGGTCGAGTACCTCGCCCAGGCCAGGCAGCTCGCCGACTCCGGCTACACCGTGGTCAGTTACACCTCCCGCGGGTTCTGGCTCTCCGGCGGGCAGATCGAGACGGCCGGACCCGCCGACATCGCCGACGTCTCGGCCGTCGTCGACTGGGCCCTGGCCCACACCCCCGCCGACCCCGCCCGCGTGGGACTGGGCGGGGTCTCCTACGGCGCGGGCATCAGCCTGCTGGCCTCCGCGCACGACCCCCGGATCAAGGCCGTGGTCGCGCTCAGCGGCTGGGCCGACCTCATCGAGTCCATCTACTCCGGGCGCACCCAGCACCTCCAGGCGGCCGGGCTGCTCGGTGCGACCGGCTACCTCACCGGCCGCCCCGGGCCCGAACTCCGGCAGGTCCTCGGCGACTTCCTCGGCTCCCGGCTGGAGAACGAGCAGGCGATGATCGCGTGGGGGAAGAAGCGCTCCGCCTCCGAACAGGTGGACCGGATCAACGCCAACGGCGCCGCCGTCATGCTGGGCAACGCCTGGGGCGACACCGTCTTCCCGCCCAACCAGTACGCGGACTTCTTCGAGAAGCTCACCGGCCCCAAGCGCCTGGAGTTCCGCCCCGGGGACCACGCCACCGCCGAGGCCACCGGTCTGTTCGGCCTGCCCAACGACACCTGGACCAACGCCCACCGCTGGTTCGACCGCTACCTCAAGGGCGAGCGCAACGGGGTGGACGCCGAGGCCCCCGTCCAGATCAAGTCCCGCAGCACCGGGGGCTACGAGGGCTACGCCGACTGGAAGTCGGTCGGCTCCGGCGGCCGCGAGGTGCTCCCCCTCGCCGAGAGCGAGCACGTGTGGGCCAACGTCGACTCCGGCGCCGACGGCGGGACCGTCCTCCTCTCCAGCATCCTCGACCAGTTCGCCAAGGCGCCCCCGGTCGCCTCCGTCCCGCTCCTGCCCCGCGCCTTCGCCGCCGTCTGGCAGTCCCCGCGCCACGACCGCGAGCGCCGCGTGCGCGGCACCGTGCGCCTGCACACCACCGTCACGCCCACCAAGGGGGACGGGACCTTCGTCGCCTACCTGTACGACGTCGGCCCGCTCGGCCTCGGCAAGCTGGTCAGCAACGCCCCGTACACCTTCCACGGGAAGGCCCCCGGGCAGCCGTTCGGGGTGGACCTGGACCTCTTCTCCACCGCCTACGACGTGCCCGCGGGCCACCGGCTGGCCCTCGTCATCGACACGGTCGACCCGCTCTACGCCGAGCACAACCCGGCCGGCGCGCAGCTGGCCTTCTCCTCGCCGCGCACCGACCCCTCGTACGTCTCGGTGCCGCTGCGCGAGCAGTGAGCGGCGGGCCCGGCGGCTACCTTCCCGGCAGCACCGTGCCCGGTTCGGCGGGGGCGACCACGACGGCCCTGGTCTTGAGGCTGCGCCGCTCCCGCCGGGCCACCCAGGTGGCGAACCAGGACAGCAGCATGCACATCCCGATGTAGATCGGCGAGATGATCATCACCACGGGGATGAACGGCAGGTCGTAGTCGAGGTTCGAGGCGATCAGCTTGCCCGCGTGCAGGAACTCCTCGTAGGTGATCAGGTAGCCGAGCGAGGTGTCCTTCAGGGCCACGACCAGCTGGCTGATGATCGTGGGCAGCATCGCCCGGACCGCCTGCGGGGCCAGGACGGAGGTCATCACCTGCGTCTTGCGCATGCCGAGCGCGTACGCCGCCTCGCGCTGCCCCCGCTCCACCGAGTCGATCCCGGTGCGGAAGACCTCCGCGAGCACCGAGCCGTTGTACAGGGTGAGCCCCGCCACCAGGGCGGGCAGCGGCTGCACCTTCAGCGCGACGAAGATGAAGAAGATCATCACCAGCACCGGCATGGCCCGGAAGAACTCCACGCACAGCGTCGCCGGCCAGCGCGCGGCCCGGTGCACCGAGAGCCGGCCGGCGGCCAGCACCGCGCCGAGCGCCAGCGAGAGCACCGAGGCGTACAGGAAGGCCTTGAGGGTGTTGCCCAGGCCCCGGAGCAGCAGTTCCTGGATGCCCTTGTAGGTGAAGGGGCTCCACTTGGCCGCGGTGAACTGGTGGGTGTCGAAGAGCAGGTAGAGGACCCAGGCGAGCAGGCCGAGGATCACCGCCGTCGAGACGATCCCGTAGACGAAGTGGCGGTGCAGGGTCTTCGGGCCGGGCAGGTCGTAGAGGGCGGTGGACTCCTGGTCCCCGTGCAGCGCGTGCGCGGTCATCGGACGACTCCGTAGCGCTTCTCCAGCACGTGGAAGAGCGCGCTGATGGACAGGGTGATGATCAGGTAGCCCACGGCGATCCAGACGAAGGTCCAGACGATGTTGTAGCCCATCTCGTTGAGCGGCTTGTAGGTGCCCAGCAGCTCGGTGACGCTGAAGGCCCCGGCGATGGCCGAGTTCTTGGCGAGGGCGATCAGCGTCGAGCCGATGGGCGGGATGACGGAACGGAAGGCCTGCGGCAGCACGACCGTGCCCAGGGTCTGCCGGAAGTCCATCCCCAGGCTGCGGGCGGCCTCCCCCTGCCCCTTGGGCACGGTGTTGATGCCCGAGCGCAGCACCTCGCAGATGAAGGCCGAGGTGTAGCAGCCGAGGGTGAGGACGGCGAAGACCTGGAAGGGCAGGACCAGCCCGAAGCGCGGCAGGCCCAGCAGCACGGCGAAGAAGAGCAGGGTGAGCGGGGTGTTGCGCAGCACGTTCACCCAGACCGTGCCGAAGACCCGGAAGGAGCCGACCGGCGCGACGCGGAAGGCGGCCATCAGGAAGCCCAGGACCAGGGCGAGGAGCGAGGAGTAGACGGTGAGCTCGACGGTGCCGAGGAAGCCCTTGCCGTAGAGCGCGAAGTTCTCGGTGAGTACGTCCATGGTGGTGTGCCCTCCCCTCAGCCCGCGGGATAGCGGTCGATGGCGGGCGGTCGGGGGGCCGGCCGGCCGGAGAGGCCGAGCGTGGCCCCGTAGGCCTTGCTCCAGTCGCCGTTGGCCTCGTGCGCGGCCAGGGCGTCGTCGATGGCGAGGCGCAGGGCGGTGTCGGAGCGCGGGACGCCGACGCCGTACGGCTCCTTGGAGAAGGGACTGCCGACGACCTTGAGCTCCTCGGGGGCCTTGGCGGCGTAGCCGAGGAGGATCGAGTCGTCGGTGGAGACCGCGTCCACCTGGTAGGTCAGCAGGTTGTCCACGCAGACCGCGTAGGTGTCGTAGGCGACGAGCACCGCCTCGGGGTGCTCGCTCTGCAGGCGCTGGTACGGGGTGGAGCCGGCCGCGGAGCAGACCCGCTTGCCGGCGAGGTCCTCGGGACCCTTGATGTCCTTCTCGCCCCGGCGGACCAGCAGGGACTGTCCGGCCATGAAGTAGGGCCCGGCGAATCCGACCTGCTTCTTGCGCTTGTCGTTGATGGTGTAGGTGCCCACGTAGTAGTCGATCTGTCCGTTCTGGAGGGCGGTCTCGCGGTTGGCGGAGGAGATCGTCTTGAACTCGATCGTCTTGGGGTCGAAGCCGAGCGAGGCGGAGATCATCCTGGCGATCTCGATGTCGAAGCCGGAGTAGGCGCCGGTGGCGGGGTCCTTGGACCCCATGTACGGCTGGTCCTCCTTGGCCCCGACCACCAGGTGGCCGCGCTTCCTCGCCCTCTCCCAGGTGGGCGACGCGGGCAGCTGGAATCCGGTGTCGACGCGGTAGACGGGCAGGTCCTCGGGCTGCGGCCCCTTGACCGGGGGGCTGCCGCTCCTGCCGCAGCCGCAGACGGCCGCGAGCAGGGCGAGGACCAGGGCGAGCGTGCGCAGGACGTGCTTCATCGGGGCCGCCCCTCAGTGCTTGAGGATCTTGGAGAGGAAGTCCCGGGCCCGCTCGCTCTCGGGGGCGGAGAAGAACTCCTCCGGGGTCCGGTCCTCGACGATCCTGCCGTCGGCCATGAAGACGACGCGGTTCGCGGCGGAACGGGCGAAGCCCATCTCGTGGGTGACCACGACCATGGTCATGCCCTCGGCGGCGAGCTGCTGCATGACCTCCAGGACCTCGTTGATCATCTCGGGGTCGAGGGCGGAGGTGGGTTCGTCGAAGAGCAGGGCCTTGGGGTTCATGGCCAGGGCGCGGGCGATGGCCACGCGCTGCTGCTGTCCGCCGGAGAGCTGGGCGGGGAGCTTGTCGGCCTGGCTCGCCAGGCCGACCCGGTCGAGGAGTTCCCGGGAGCGCTTGTCGGCCTCCTCCTTGCCCCGCTTCCTGACCTTGATCTGGGCGAGGGAGACGTTGGCGAGGACGGTCTTGTGCGCGAAGAGGTTGAAGGACTGGAAGACCATGCCGACCTCGGCGCGCAGCCGCGCCAGCTCCTTGCCCTCGGCGGGCAGCGGGCGGCCGTCCAGGAGGATCTCGCCGGAGCCGATCGTCTCCAGGCGGTTGATGGTCCGGCAGAGGGTGGACTTGCCGGAGCCGGAGGGGCCGATGACCACCACGACCTCTCCGCGGCCGACGGTGAGGTCGATGTCCTGGAGGACGTGCAGATTCCCGTAGTGCTTGTTGACGCCCCGCAGCTCGATCAACGGTTCGACGGCCATACGCTGCCCTGCCCCTTTGTGGGTGTGTCGAGGTCAGCGCAAACTATCCAGCCGCCGAAGGGCACTTCACCTCGACACGCCCGAAAGGTACATAAAGCACATGAGGCTGTCGGCGGACCCGCCCGGTCAGCCCTCGGAGGCCTCCGCGTAGACCTGGCTGAGCTCGGGGGAACCGGTCATCGCCCAGGACACCCCCGACTCGACCACGTCGAGCTCCCGCCCCGAGGCCAGCCGGAGCACGGGCCGGCCGTTGGGCCACACCTGCCAGCCGGTCCCCGGGACGGTCCGCACGATCACGGTCCCCAGGTAGAAGCCCGCGTCGCTGCCCAGCCAGGGCACCGCCTCGGGGTCGCGCCGCCAGCGGGGCATCAGCTGGTCGAGCGCCTCCAACGAGGCCGGGGTCCGGTCGAGTTCCAGACCCGCCGCCCTCGCGTGGTCGCGCAGCAGCTCGCACTCCGAGAACAGCTCGGCGATGCCCTCGGGATCGTCCGCGAGGGCGACGGCAACTGTCGCGGGCCCCCGTTCCGTCTCGTCCCGGTGCAGCCAGTTGGCCAGGAAGGGGATGCGCATACCGCCCAGCCTGGCACCAGGATCCCCGGCTGGCCACAGGGCGCGCCCCGATCCCGCGGCCTTCTACAGATCGAGGTCGACCACGACCGGCGCGTGGTCGGAGGCGCCCTTGCCCTTGCGCTCCTCGCGGTCGACGTAGGCGTCCTTGACCGCCTTCGCGAAGGGCTCGTTGCCGTAGACCAGGTCGATGCGCATGCCCTTGTTCTTGGGGAAGCAGAGCTGGCGGTAGTCCCAGTACGTGTACGGGCGGTCGTACTTCAGGGGGCGCGGCACCACGTCGGAGAGGCCGGCGCCGCGCAGCGCCTCCAGGGCGGCCCGCTCGGCGGGGGTGACGTGGGTGAGCCCCTCGAAGACCGCCGGGTCGTAGACGTCCTCGTCGGTGGGGGCCACGTTGTAGTCGCCGAGGACCGCGAAGGGGCGCGGGCCGGCCGCGTCCTCGGCGACCGCCGCGGTCAGGGCGCGGAACCAGTCCAGCTTGTAGCCGTAGTGGTCGTGCTCGACCTCGCGGCCGTTGGGCACGTACACCGACCAGAGGCGCACGCCGCCGCAGGTGGCGGAGACGGCGCGGGGCTCCTGGACGCCCTCGTAGTCGGGGCCGCCGGGGAGCCCGACGACGACGTCCTCCAGCCCCACCCGGGAGAGCAGGGCCACGCCGTTCCACCGGCCGGTGGCGTTGACGGCCGACTCGTAGCCCAGCTCGCGCAGCGCGTCGGCGGGGAACTGCTCGGCCGAGCACTTGGTCTCCTGGACGCAGAGCACGTCGGTGCCGGAGGCCTCCAGCCAGGCCAGCAGGCGGGGCAGCCGGGCGGTGATCGAGTTGACGTTGAACGTGGCGATACGCATGTCCACCAACCTACCGCCCGGCACCGACAGTCAGAGGGTGGCGCTCTCGCCCGCCCCGAGCCGGCTGTGGGGGGCTCCGCCGAGGTTGTCCAGGGCGCCGTCGTAGATCGGCCGGGCGAGGTCGGCGAGGTAGGCGTCGTGGATGTCGATCGCCCGGCGCGGCTTGACCTCGCGGACGTAGTCGACCACTTCGGAGATCTTGTTCCAGGGGGCGTGCACCGGGAGCATCAGGGTCTCGACGGGGGCGTCCGGCACGGTGAGCGCGTCCCCGGGGTGGAAGAGGGAGCCGTCGACGAGGTAGCCCACGTTGGTGACGCGGGGGAGGTCCGGGTGGATCACGGCGTGCAGCTCGCCGTGGACCTGGACCTCGAACCCGGCGGCGGTGAAGGTGTCGCCGTGGCCGACGGCGTGCACCCGGCCCGGGTAGGCGGCGGCCATCCGCTCGGCGACGCTGCGCAGGGTCCACAGGGCCGCCGCCGGGTTGGCGTCCAGGGCGGCACGCAGCCGGCCCTCGTCGAAGTGGTCGGGGTGCTCGTGGGTGACCAGCAGGGCGTCCGCCCCGAGGCCCGCGTCCGGTTCGCTGAAGACGCCCGGGTCGATGACGAGCGTGTGCCCGTCCTTCTCCAACTGGACGCAGGAGTGCAGCCGTTTGGTGAGCTTCATGATCCCCACCCTATGCCGGGCGGCCTAGGGAACGGTGGTGGAGACCACGTAGACGCGGGGGGCCCGGGGATTGGCGAAGTCGACGGTGACGTCGCGGGTGGGGCGCGGGTCCTGGGCCTCCAGGGTGATGCCGGACCACTGGTGCCGGGGGCTCCAGCTCCAGCCCGCGACGTGGGCGTCGCGCTCGGAGATCGAGACCCCGGGGGTCAGCGCCCCGCGGCTGGTGCCGACGTCGGCGAGGAAGGTGTCCAGCTGCTGCGGGGTGACCTGGAACTGGACGTACAGCCGGCTGGTGTGCCAGTTGTTGGTCTCCAGGTAGCCCACGGAGGAGGCCATCAGCGGGATCGGCACCTCGTAGATGCTGCGCTGCACCTTGGAGGGCCAGTCGGGGCGCACCTTGACGGCGCCGACCCGGGCGGCCTTGTCCCTGCCGCTCTCCCGGCTCTGCTGGGCCGAGATGAACAGGTAGCCGGCCGGGACGCCGACGAGCAGCAGGATGATGAGCGCCGTGACCCAGCGGCGGCGCACGGTGCTGCGCCGCTCCTCGGCGGTGGGGGGCCGGCCGCCGCCCGCCTCGGGGGAGGAGGCCTGGCGGGGCAAGGTGGGCGGTGTCACTGCTGTTCCTGCTCCTCGGGGGCGGCGCCGGCGCGGCGCCCGGACTGCGCGTAGCGCTCGTACCGCTCGACGCGCCTGCGCGTGGCGCGCCGGAAGCGGCGGGCGACGAGCCGGGCGAGGTCGGCGGCTCCGACCATGCCCGCCTCGGGTCCCAGCTGGGCCTTGGCGATGCGGGCCTCGGGGCGGTAGCCGCGGCCGGTGAGGTGGCGCCGGAAGGCGTCCCGGGCGGGGCCGATGAGCAGGTCGTCGGCGGCGCTGACGCCGCCGCCGATGACGAAGCACGAGGGGTCGAGGGCGGCGGCGAGGTTGGCGATGCCGACGCCGAGCCACTGGCCGATGTCCTGGAGGAGCTCGACGCACATGGCGTCGCCCTCGCGGGCCAGCTCGGTGATGAGGGGCCCGGTGATCTCGTGGACGTTGCCGCCGACCCTGGCGATGATGTCGTGGGCGACCGGGGAGTCGGCGGCCGCCAGCTCGCGGGCCTCGCGGACCAGGGCGTTGCCGGAGCTGTACTGCTCCCAGCAGCCGCGGTTGCCGCAGGGGCAGCGGTGTCCGCCGGGGACGACCTGCATGTGGCCGAACTCGCCGGCCACCCCGTAGCGGCCGCGCTTGACCTGGCCGCCCTCCAGGATGGCCCCGCCGATGCCGGTGCCGAGCGTGATCATGACGAGGTGGTCCTCGCCGCGGCCGGCGCCGAAGCGCCACTCGGCCCAGGCGGCCGTGTTGGCGTCGTTGTCCACCATGACGGGGACCGCGAGGCGCGCCTGGAGGGCGTCGCGCAGCGGCTCGTCCCGCCAGGCGAGGTGGGGGGCGAACAGCACGCGGGAGCGGTCGGCGTCGACCCAGCCGGCCGCGCCGATGCCCACCGCGTGCACGTCGTGCCGGTCGGAGAGGTCGAGGACCAGCTCGACGATGGTGTCCTCGACGACCTTGGGGCTCTTGGACTTGTCCGGGGTCTCCGCGCGGATCTTCTCCAGGATGGCCCCGTCGGCGTCGACCACGCCGGCCATCACCTTGGTGCCGCCGATGTCGATGCCGACGGTCGGGACGCGGGGGGCGGTCAGGTGCGACCGGCGCTCACGGGTCCCGATGGTCCGCAGGACGGTGCCTCGCGCCGACCCGCGGTGGGCGAGCGAGAAGTCCCGGTAGGTGCTCATCGAGTCGTGTCGTCCCTGTCGGAGGCGGTGGCGGGGGCGGTCCCGGAGGGGGTGTCCCGTCCTGATTCTGCCACCCGCTGCAGTTCGTGGCTCAGCTCCTCCAGCTCGGAGCCCCCGGCCATCTGCCGGGTGAGCTCGTCGAGGGTGATCGAGTCGCGGGTGTGGCTGCCCGCCATGGTGCCGCGCTTGAGGAGGACGAAACGGTCGCCGACCAGGTGGGCGTGGTGCGGGTTGTGGGTGATGAGGACCACGCCGAGTCCGGCGTCGCGGGCGGCGGCGACGTACTTGAGGACCACGCCGGACTGCTTGACGCCGAGGGCGGCGGTGGGCTCGTCCAGGACGAGGACCTTGGCGCCGAAGTAGACGGCGCGGGCGATGGCCACGCACTGGCGCTCGCCGCCGGACAGGGTGCCGATCGGCTGGTCGACGTCGCGCAGGTCGATGCCCATGCGCAGCAGCTCGGTGCGGGTGGTCTCGCGCATGAAGGCCACGTCGAGGCGGCGCAGCGGGCCGCGCCCGCGGGTCGGCTCGGAGCCCAGGAAGAAGTTCCGCCAGACCGGCATCAGGGGGACGACGGCGAGGTCCTGGTAGACGGTGGCGATGCCGCGGTCGAGGGCCGCGCGCGGGTTGGCCAGCCCGGTCGGGACGCCCTCGATCTCGAAGGTGCCGGCGTCGTGCCGGTGCAGCCCGGCGATGATCTTGATGAGGGTGGACTTGCCGGCGCCGTTGTCGCCCAGGACGCAGGTGATCTCGCCGGCCGAGACCTCCAGGGAGACGTCCTGGAGGGCGCGGATGTTGCCGTAGTACTTGCTGACTCCGGTCAGCTTCACCAGGGGCGTGCTCATGCCCGTGCCTCCGCCCGCTTGCGGACCCATGCGTTGAGCAGCGTGGCGAGCAGCAGCATGGCCCCGAGGAAGAACTTGAACCAGTCCGGGTTCCACTGGGCGTAGACGATGCCGTTGCTGGCCATGCCGAAGATGAACGCGCCGACGGCCGCGCCGATCGCCGAGCCGTAGCCGCCGGTCATCAGGCAGCCGCCGATGACGGCCGCGATGATGTAGAGGAACTCGTTGCCGACGCCCTCCCCGGACTGGACGACGTCGAAGGAGAAGAGGATGTGCTGCCCGGAGATCCAGGCGCACAGCGCGACGCCCATGTAGAGGCCGATGCGGGTCTTGACGACCGGGACGCCGGTGGCGCGGGCCGCGTCGGCGCCGCCGCCCACGGCGAAGATCCAGTTGCCGGCGCGGGTGCGCAGCAGGATCCAGGTGGCGACGGCGACCAGGGCCAGCCACCACAGGATGGTGACCTTGAGGGTGACCGAGCCGACGTTCCACTGGGAGGCGAAGAGCGCCCGGGCCGAGGGGAAGCCCTCCATGTCGGCGATGGACTTGGTGGAGACGGTTCCGCTGATCAGCTTGGTGAAGCCGAGGTTCAGGCCGGTCAGCATGAGGAAGGTGCCGAGCGTGATGATGAAGCTGGGCAGCCCGGTGCGGGTCAGCATGAACCCGTTGAAGAAACCGATGCCGAGGGTGACCAGCAGGGACACGCCGACGCCGACCCAGACGTTGGCGGTCATCTGGTAGCTGAACATCGAGGCGACCAGCGCCGAGGTGGTCACCATGACGCCGGCGGAGAGGTCGAACTCGCCGCCGATCATCAGCAGGGCGACCGGGACGGCCATGATCCCGATGGTGGAGGCCGAGTAGAGGACCGTGCTGAGGCTGGAGGCCTTCAGGAAGCTGTCCGCGGCGAAGGAGAAGAAGACGAAGACGGCGGCGGCGCCGACGACCGCGCCCAGTTCGGGGCGGGCCAGCAGCCTGCGCAGGTGCGAGACGGGCGCGAGCCGCTCGTCGGCGGGCGGGGCGGCGGCGCTCATCGGGTGCCCCGCTTGATGTACGACTCCAGTTTCGCGGCCTCGGCGGCGGTGACGATCTGCGGCCCGGTCAGCACCGGGCGGCCGCCGCCGAGCACGTCCGCGTTGTAGCGGTGGAGCCACAGCAGGTCCACGGCCTCGTACCCCTGGAGGTAGGGCTGCTGGTCCACGGCGAAGCCCAGGGCGCCGGACTTCAGGTCGCGGGCGACGGACTCGTTGAGGTCGAAGGTGTCCACCTCGGCCTTGCTGCCCGCGGCCTCCTTGGCCTTGACGGCGGTGGGGGCGAAGGGGGCGCCCAGGGTGAGGATGCCGTCGACGGTGGGGTCCGCCTGGAGCTTGGCCTGGATGGCGGCCTGGACGGAGGGCATGTTGGTGCCCTCGACGTAGAGGTTCTCCATGCTGCCGCCGAAGGTCTTCTTCGCCCCCGCGCACCGCTGCTCGTGGCCGACGTTGCCCTGTTCGTGCAGGACGCAGACGGCCTTCTTCAGGCCCCGCCGGGTCATCTCGGTGCCGACGGCCTCGCCGGCGATCTCCTCGTCCTGGCCGATGTGGGTCAGGGCCCCGTACTCGGCCGACTGGGCGGAGCCGGAGTTGACCGTGATCACGGGGATGCCCGCCTTCACGGCCTTGCCGACGACGTCCTTGAGGGCCTCGGGCTTGGCCAGGCTGACGATGATCCCGTCGACCTTCTGGTCGATGGCGTTCTGGACGAACTGGGCCTGCTGCTGCGCCTGGTCGTCGTGCGAGTAGACGAAGTTGATGTTGTCCTTCGCGGCCGCCTCCTTGGCGCCCTTCTGCACGATGTCCCAGAAGGTGTCCCCGTCGCCCGCGTGCGTGACCATCGCGAAGGTCCAGCGCGGTGTGGACACGGCGGGGCGGCCCGCCTCCGCGGCCTTCGCCCGTTCCTCGGCACGCTTGCCGCCCGTGCTGCTGCAGCCCGCGAGGGAGGCCCCCAGTACCGCCGCGAGCACGGCGCCGACGACGCGTACCCCTGTCCGAACCCTAGCCACGTCCCCGTGCCCTTCCCTCGTCCGTCATGAATCGGTCATTTCCGGTGTCAGCCGCCCAGTATCCGCCACAGCGGACCCCGGGGGGTCATCGGGGCGGGCGCCGGCGGATTGACAGGTCCCCCGTACGGGGTCAGGTTGAGTGCATGCGCATCGGGCTCATCGGAACGGGCCGGATCGGGTCCTTCCACGCGGCCGCACTGGCGCGCCACCGGGACGCCGGCTCGCTGCTGCTGGCCGACGCCGAGCCGGAGCGGGCCGCGCGGCTCGCGGACCGGCTGGGCGCCACCGCCGCCCCCTCCGTCGACCAGGTCTTCACCTGGGGCGTGGACGCGCTGGTCGTGGCCTGCGCCACCGAGGGGCACGCCGAGCTCGTGGTCCGGGCCGCGCGCGGCGGGCTGCCGGTGTTCTGCGAGAAGCCGCTGGCCCCGGACCTGGCCCGGACCCTGGCGGTGCTGCGCGAGGTGGGCGCCGTCGGGGGGCTGCTCCAGGTGGGCTTCATGCGCCGCTTCGACGCCGGCTACCGGACCGCGCGGGAGCTGGTCCGTTCGGGCGCCCTGGGGCGGCTGCACACCGTCCGCACGATGACGGCCGACCCGGCCCCGCCGCCCGCGGCCTACCTCGCCGCCTCCGGGGGCCTGTACCGGGACTGCCTGGTGCACGACTTCGACATGGCGCGCTGGGTGACCGGGCGGGAGGTCGCCGAGGTCTACGCGACCGGTTCGGACGCGGGGCCGGCCCTGTTCCGCGAGGCCGGCGACGTCGACACGGCGGCGGCCGTCCTCACCCTGGACGACGGCACCCTGGTCACCAGCACCGGCACGCGCTGCAACGGCGCCGGGTACGACGTGCGGATGGAGCTCGCCGGAGAGCTGGACCAGGTCTCCTGCGGGCTGGACGACCGGACCCCGATCGCCTCGACGGAGCCGCACGGGCCGCCCCCCGCGAGCAAGCCGTGGACCGGCTTCCTGGAGCGGTTCGCCCCCGCCTACGAGGCAGAGCTGGCGGCCTTCGTCCGGCTGGTGCGCGGCGAGGGGGCCAACCCCTGCGACGGCCGGGAGGCCCTGGCGGCGTTCCGGGTCGCGGAGGCGTGCGAGCTCTCGCGCCGGGAGCGGCGCCCGGTGCGGCTGGAGGAGCTCGCGGACCTGTGAGGCCGGGCGGGGCCCGCGCGGCGCGGCGCACGGCGTAAGGCGCACGGGCGGCGGCTACCGGCGCGCCGGCGGCCGGGCCCGGCGGGGGTCCGCCGCGGGGTCCGTGTCGTGCGCGCTGGCGTCCGGTCGGGGCATGCAGTCAGGTTAATGCGGGGCCGGGCGCCGGACCCGGCTGATTCCGGCCGCTCGGCCGGGGTGTCATCCGGCCATGGCGCGGCGGCCCCAGGCGGTGCCGACGAGGACGAGCGCCGCGCCCGCGAGGCCGGCCGGGCCGAGGTGTTCGCCGCCGAGGGCGGTGCCGGCGGCCGCCGCCCAGAGCGGTTCGGTGCTGAGGAGCAGGCTGACGCGGGAGGGTGAGGAGCGGCGTACGGCCCACATCTGCACGAAGAAGGCGAAGAGCGTGCAGAACACGGAGAGGAAGGCGAGGCCCGCCCACTGCGCGGGGCCGAACGCGAGGGCGGTGGCCCACGGGCCGTCGCCGGTGCCGGGCAGGGCGGCCAGCAGGGCGAAGACCAGGACCGCGCCGCCGAGTTGGACGGTGGTGAGCGAGAGGGAGTCGGCGCCCCGGACGGCCTCGGTCCGCGCCATCAGCAGGACGTGCAGGGTACGGGCGAGGGCCGCGCCGAGGATGAGCAGGTCGCCGGCGCCCGGGGCGGTGAAGCCGGCGCCCTGGGTGAGCAGGACGACCCCGGCGACGGAGACCGCGGCGGCCGCGAGGAAGGGGCCCGAGGGGGCCGTACGGCGTACGGCGGACTCGGCGAGCGGGGTGAAGATCATGGTCAGGCTGATGATCAGCCCGGCGTTGGTGGCCGAGGTGTGCACCACGCCGTAGGTCTCCAGCAGGAAGATCCCCCCGAGGACCAGGCCCAGCAGCCCGGCGCCGCGCAGCTGGGCGGCGCTCAGCGCCCGCAGCCGCCGCCGTCCGGCGAGGACCAGGACGGGCAGGACGAGGGCGAACCGCAGGACGAGGACCGCGACGACGGTGTCGGCGGCGGTGATGCCCTTGGCCGCGAGGTAGCTGCCGCCCCAGACGACGGCGACGAGGAGGACGGGCAGGTCCGCGAGCCGGGCCCGGCGGGGGGCGAGGGCGGGGGCGGGGGCGGCGAGGCTGGACACCGGGGCGGCTCCGACGGCGGGCAGGGGGTGGAGACGTCGGCGGCTCGCACGGGTACGGGCCCACGGTAACGGAGTCGATCTTGCCGGTCGAGCGTGCGCCGCCCGCCCTCCCGCCGAGCCCGCCACGCCGGGGCGGGCCCCGTCCCCGCGGCCGCTCAGTCGGCGAAGGAGCCGAAGGCGGCGCGCCCCGTCGGGCGGTAGCTCTGGATGGCCGTGCCCCGCTCGGTGGTGCGCGAGGAGAGCAGCTCGAAGGCCGTGGGCAGGCCCCCGACGGGGAACAGGCGGCGGCCCGCGCCCAGGAAGACCGGGAAGACCAGCAGGTTCAGCTCTTCGACGAGGTCCCGGGCGAGCAGCCACTGCGCCAGCTGCCCGCTGCCGTGCACCTGGAGCTCCCCCTCGGTCGCGTCCTTGGCCCGGACGACCTCCGCCTGGAGCTGTTCGCCGTCCAGGACCGCGGCCGGACCCCAGGCGGGCTCCTTCAGGGTGGTGGAGGCGACGTACTTGGGCAGCCGGTTGAGCCCGCCCGCGACCGGGTCGGCGGGGTCGTCGTGGTGCGGCCAGTAGGAGGCGAAGATCTCGTACGTCCGCCGGCCGAGCAGGAAGGCCCCGGCCCGGCCGAAGAGCCCGGTCACGAACTCCCCCATGCCCTGGTCGGCGAAGGGGACGAGCCAGCCGCCGTAGGCGAACCCGCCGCTGGTGTCCTCCTCGGGCCCGCCGGGGGCCTGCATCACCCCGTCGAGGGTCAGGAAGGTGGTGAGGGTCAGCTTTCCCATGGCTCCGCGCTCCTTGCCGTGCGATGTGCGTCCGGTTCCCCGCACCGCTCAGACTCGCGCCCGCCGCGGAGCCCGTCGGTGCGGCGCGCGTGAACGCGAGGTCGGATTCCCGCCAGCGCCTCCGCCCCCCTCCCGATTTGATTGAACTCGCAACCAAACAGCTCCGGGAGGGAACGGACATGAACGGCAACACGGTGGCCCTGGTGACGGGCGGCAGCCGGGGGATCGGGGCCGCCACCGCGCTGCGGCTGGCCGAGGACGGCTTCGACGTCGCGGTGACCTACGTCGACGGGGCCGCGGCGGCGGCCGGGGTCGTGTGCGGGATCGAGGCGCTCGGGCGCCGGGGCCTGGCGGTACGGGCCGACGCGGGTTCCGCCGAGGGCCCACGGCAGGCGGTGGAGGAGGTCGTGCGCGCCTTCGGCCGGCTCGATGTGCTGGTCAACAGCGCCGGCGTCGGGGTGCTGGGCCCGGTGGACGCGCTCACCCTCGCGGACGTGGACCGGGTCCTCGCGGTCAACGTCCGGGGCGCCTTCCTCGCGGCCCGGGCCGCGAGCGCGCACCTGGGCCCCGGCGGGCGGATCATCAGCGTCGGCAGCTGCATGACCCAGCGGGTGCCGGGCCCCGGCGGGACCCTGTACGCGACGAGCAAGGCGGCCCTGACCGGGCTGACGAAGGCCCTCGCACGGGAGCTCGGCGGGCGCGGGATCACCGCCAACCTGGTCCACCCCGGCCCGACGGACACCGACATGAACCCGGCCGACGGCCCGTACGCGGACGGGCAGCGCGCGCTGACCGCGCTGGGCCGTTTCGGCACCTCGGACGAGGTGGCCGCGATGGTCTCCTTCCTCGCCGGTCCGGACTCCCGGTACGTCACGGGCGCGGAGTTCTCCGTGGACGGCGGGCACGCCGCGTAGGGCGCGCACGCCGACGGGCGCACCGCCGCGGCGGTGCGCCCGTCGGGCAGGGCCGTCACCGGGCCCCGGGGGTGTCGGCCCCCGGGGCGGCCGGCGGGCGGAGCGGACTCAGCCGCCCAGCTCCTGGTGACGGGCGGCGTGCGCGGCCGCGCCCGCCTCCGTCAGCGAACCGAACAGGCGCAGGCGGGAGAAGCCGCCGTCCGGGAAGATGTCGATCCGTACGTGGGTGCCGACCGCCGGGGCGTCCAGCACGAAGCGGTGGTTGGTGTCGGGCTGCAGGCGGGTGCGCGGCAGGAACTCCGTCCACTCGCCCTCCTCGCCCGTCTTGACCGACAGCGAGGCCCAGCCGGCCGAGTTGCCCTTGAGGTAGGCGGTGTCGATCTCGACGGCGCGGATCTCGGACTCCGCCACGAGCTGGTAGCGGATCCAGTCGTTGCCGTTGTCACGGCGGCGGGCGGTCTCCCAGCCGTCGTCCATCTTGCGGGAGCGGCCCGGGTTGATGGTGTTGGTCGGCGGGGAGTAGAAGCGGTTGGAGGCGTCCTGGACGGATCCGCCGTTCTCCAGGGCGACGACGTCGAAGGTGCCCAGCACGGCCAGCCACTTCGGGTCGGGGCGGACCTCGCCGTAGACGCGCAGGCGGGCGATGCCGCCGTCGGGGTGCTGGTTGAGGCGCAGGTGCGTGAAGCGCTGCTCGACGTTCACCTCGAAGCCGTTGGCCGCGTGGCCGCCGACCGGGGTGCGCTCGACGAGGGTCGTCCACTTGACGTCGTCGGAGAGCAGCTCCTCCTCGGTCGGGGAGCCCTCGACCGAGGCGCCCTGGATGGACACGGCCTGCGGCATGTTGCCGCGGAAGTGGGCGGTGTCGACGACGATGCCGCGGATGACGCCGGGGGCGCCGAGGCGGATCAGGGCGAAGTCGTGGTCCTCGGCGGTCGGCCAGGGCTGCTCGGCGGAGACGCCGCGGCGGCGGCGGGTCTCCCAGCCGTCCATGATCTTGCCCTTGTGGCCGAAGTGCTCGGGGTCGAAGTGCGCGGCCTCGGCGATCAGCAGGTTCTCGCGCTGGGCGAAGAACTCGTCGTTGGCGGCGATCACACCGGCGCCCAGCTCGCGCGCGGCGAGGTTGGCGTACTGGGTGAACTCGAACTCCGCGGTGCGGTAGTCCGCGTACGGGTCGCCGCCCCCGTACGGGTTCGCGTTACCGGTGAAGGAAGCCAGTCCAGTCGAACGCTGTGCCACTGTCAGTTCTGCCTTTCAAGGAGGAGGCCCGTGGGCTCGGTCGGGGTGCCGTGGTCGGCGATCCGCCTGCCGCGCAGCCAGGTGGACTTCACGACGCCGTGCAGGGTCTTGCCCGCGTACGCCGTGACCTGGTTGCGGTGGTGGAGTTCGGCCGGGTCCACGGTGAAGGTCTCTTCGGGGGCCAGGACGGCGAAGTCGGCGTCACGGCCGGCCTCGATCGCGCCCTTGGCGGCGAGTCCGGCCAGCGCGGCCGGGGCGGTGGACATCCAGCGCGCGACGTCCTCCAGGGTGCGGCCGCGCCTGCGGGCCTCGGTCCAGATGGCCGGCAGGCCCAGCTGGAGGGAGGAGATGCCGCCCCAGGCGGTGGCGAAGTCGCCGGTCTTCAGGTCCGCGGTGGACGGCGAGTGGTCGGAGACGATGCAGTCGATGGTGCCGTCGGCGAGCGCGTCCCACAGGACGTCCTGGTTCGCGGCCTCGCGGATGGGCGGGCAGCACTTGAACTCGGTGGCGCCGTCCGGGACTTCCTCGGCGGTGAGGGTGAGGAAGTGCGGGCAGGACTCGACCGTGATCTGCACGCCCTCGGCCTTGGCGGCGGCGATCAGCGGCAGCGCGGAGGCGGAGGACAGGTGCAGGACGTGCACGCGGGCGTTCAGCCGCTTCGCCTGGGCGATCAGGTTCTCGATCGCGGTGTTCTCGGCGTCCTGGGGACGGGAGGCGAGGAAGTCGGCGTACTTGGGGCCCGGGTTCTGCGGGGCGGACTCCAGGTGGTGCGGGTCCTCGGCGTGCACGATCAGCAGGCCGCCGAAGCCGGTGATCTCCGCGAGGGAGGTGGCCAGCTGCTCCTGGTCCAGCAGGGGGAACTCGTCGACGCCGGAGGGCGACAGGAAGCACTTGAAGCCGTAGACGCCGGCGTCGTGCAGCGGGCGCAGGTCCTTCACGTTGTCGGGCAGGGCGCCGCCCCAGAAGCCCACGTCCACGTGCGCCTTGGTCCGGGCGACCTCCTGCTTGACGCGGAGGTTGTCGACCGTGGTGGTGGGCGGCAGGGAGTTGAGGGGCATGTCGAGCAGGGTCGTGATGCCTCCGGCGGCGGCCGCGCGGGTCGCCGTCCAGAAGCCCTCCCACTCGGTGCGGCCCGGGTCGTTGACGTGGACGTGGGTGTCCACCAGGCCGGGGAGCAGGGCGTCGTCGCCGAAGTCCTCCAGCCGGGCTCCGGCCGGTACCTCGGCCCCGTACGCCAGCACGGCCGCGATCTTCCCGCCGGCCACGGCCACCGAGGCGGCGCGCGTCCCTTCGGGGGTGATGACGCGTGTCGAGCGCAGTACCAGTTCCACCGCCACGTCGGCCACCGGAACCTCCCCATCTACTTCCACAGAGCGAAATTCAACGTTCTGTTGACGGAGTCTTCACCCCGATCCGGGGCCCGTCAAGAGCGCCCGGACGGACCACTGACGCGTGCGCGCCGCAATTGGATGTTTCCACGAGATGGAATTAAGATTTCACTATCCAGAATGTAGCTACCACCACCGGCACCCGGGCAGGTAACTTCCCGAGGACGTCCGCCACCAGGACAAACCGCCTCTGACCGGCGGGGACGGCCGAGGCCCGGCTCTAGGGCCGACGTCGACCGACCGGTAGGCTGCTTCCTTGCCTGCCAGCACCGAAAGGACCGCGCCGTGCCGACGTCCAGCGCCAGCACCACCGACGCTTCCGCCAAGCCCACCGCCGCCAGCGGTGGCGTCCAGTCCCTCGAGCGCGCCTTCGATCTGCTCGAACGGATGGCCGACGCCGGGGGCGAGGTCGGCCTCAGCGAGCTCTCCGCCGCGAGCGGCCTGCCGCTGCCGACCATCCACCGCCTGATGCGCACCCTCGTCGCCTGCGGCTACGTCCGGCAGCAGCCCAACCGACGGTACTCCCTCGGGCCCCGCCTCATCCGCCTCGGCGAGTCCGCGTCGCGGCTGCTGGGCACCTGGGCGCGCCCCTACCTGGCCCGTCTGGTCGAGGAGACCGGCGAGACCGCCAACATGGCCCTGCTCGACGGGGACGAGATCGTCTACGTCGCCCAGGTCCCGTCCAAGCACTCCATGCGCATGTTCACCGAGGTGGGCCGGCGGGTGCTGCCCCACTCCACGGGTGTGGGCAAGGCGCTGCTCGCCCACACCCCGGCCGAGGACGTGCGCGCCCTGCTGGCGCGCACCGGGATGCCGGCCGCGACCGAGAAGACCATCACCACGCCCGAGGGCTTCCTGGAGGCGCTGGAGCAGGTCCGCAAGGTCGGCTACGCCGTCGACGACAACGAGCAGGAAATAGGGGTCCGCTGCCTGGCCGTGTCGGTGCCGAACTCGCCGACCGCCGCCGCGATCTCCATCTCGGGTCCGGCCGGCCGGGTGACGCAGGAGGTGGCCGAGTCCTTCGTGCCGATCCTCCAGGGGGTGGCCGCCGAGCTGTCGGTGGCCCTGCAGAGCCAGACCCCCGCGTAGGGCCGTACGGCCGCGTCCGCAGGACGAGAGCCCCGGCGCCCCTCCCCCTGCGGGGGGCGCCGGGGCTCTCGCGCGTGCGGGCCCGGGTGCGGCCGGGCTCAGGCCGCCGCGGCGGCCTCGGAGGGCTCGGCGGGGCGCGCGCCGTGGGTGAGCCGGCCGTCGGTCATGGTCGCCGTGCGGTCCATCCGGTCCAGGTGGGTGCGGTCGTGCGTGACCAGGACGGTGGCGGTGGACCGCTCGCGGGTGAGGGTGACCAGCAGGTCCAGGACGGCGGCGCCGCGCTCGTGGTCCAGGGCGCTGGTGGGTTCGTCGACCAGCAGCACGGAGGGCTCGTTCATCAGGGCGCGGGCGATGTTCACCCGCTGGCGCTGCCCGCCGGAGAGCTGGTGGGGGCGCTTGTCGGCCTTGTCGGCCAGGCCCACCGCGTCCAGCAGCTCCAGGGCCCGGCGGCGCAGCTGCCGGGCCGGGCGGCCGGAGAGGTGGGCCATCACCTGGAGCTGCTCGGCCGCGGTCAGCGAGGCCAGCAGGTTCGGCTGCTGGAAGACGATGCCGATCTCCTCGCGGCGCAGGGCCGCCTTCTCGGCGGCGCCGAGCCGGGCGGTGTCCCGGTCCGCGACGAGGACCCGGCCGGAGTCCGGGGTGACCAGGGTGGCCGCGACGGCCAGCAGGCTGGACTTCCCGGAGCCCGAGGGCCCGACGATGGCGGTCAGGGTGCCGGCCGGCACCTCCAGCTCGACCGCGTCGAGGGCGGTCAGGCGGCCGTCCCCGTCCGGGTAGGTGAGCGTGACGTCGTGCAGGAGGAGGGTCATCGTGCGCTCCCGAGGGCGGTCAGCGGGTCGACGGCGGTGATCCGCCGGATGGACAGGGCCGCGCCCAGCGCACCGAGCACGATCATGATCGCGGCGGGGGCCAGCACGGTGGCGGCGTCGAGGACGAAGGGCACGTCGCCGCCGCTGATCAGGGCCCCGATGCCGGACGCCAGCGCGGTGCCGGCCCCGGTGCCGACGGCCAGCATCACGACGGCCTGGCCGAGGGCGTCCTTGAGGAGGTACGGGGTGGAGGCGCCCAGCGCCTTCAGCACGGCGATGTCGGCGCTGCGCTGGATCGTCCACACCGTGAAGAAGGCCCCTATGACCAGCGCGGAGATGGCGAAGAGGAAGCCGCGCATCAGCTGGAGCGAGCCGTTCTCGGCCTGGTAGGACCCTATGGCGCCCAGTGCCTCGTCGACGGTCTGGGCAAGCGTCCCGGCCGCCTTGTCGCCGGCGGCCCAGTCCACGTCCCCGGAGCCGTCGAGGGCGAGGACGGTGGCGGAGGTCTCCGCGGAGGCGCCGGGGTTGCCGATGCGCTGCCAGTCGTGCAGGTCCATCCAGACGACGGGGGTGTGGCTGTAGGCGGCGGTGCCCGAGACGGCGGCGACCGTCAGCTCCAGCGGACCGACCCTGATCCGGTCCCCGGCGGTGACCCCGCCGAGCTCCTCGGCCGCCTTCTGCGCGAGGACCACCCTGCCCTGGCCCAGGCTCGCCCCCTTGGGGGCGAGCCGGCCGGCCGGCTCGACGCCGAAGACGGAGACGGCGGCGGTGCGCTCCCCGGCGAGGGCGTTGGTGGTGCGGATGCCGAGCGGCTCCGCGACCGTGACGCCGGGGCGCCCGCGCCAGGTCCGCCAGGCGCTCTCGGGCAGCTGGGAGTTGGTGAAGGAGACCTTCTGGTCCCCCGGTGGGACGGCGAAGGCCAGCCGCGAGGCGGGCAGCCCGGTGACGGCCGAGATGTTCTCCCGGGCCAGACCGGACGTGAGCCCCGACAACAGGCCGACCAACAACGTGATCAGCAGAACGACCGAGCCCATGAGGGCGAAGCGGCCCTTGGCGAACCGTAGATCTCTCCATGCGACGAACATGTCCCCCACCTTGGTCTTCCGCGGGGGTCCCGGGCATCGCGCCACGGGAGCGATCCTGGTATCGAAGGAGGCATTCCGATATCGAACTTTCGGTTGACCGGGCCCCTCGGCGGCCCGCTTACGCTGGTCGGACGATGACTTCCGCCGCGCCCTCCCGCCCCCCGACCCCCGTCACCCGCGTCCTGCGCCTGTGCCTGCACGCCCTGTTCGCCGGGCTGCTCGCGCTGGCGGCCGGCCGGGCCGTCGCCGACTCCGCGCCCCGCGCCGGGTGGGCCGTCGCCGTCTGCGCCCTGCTGGCCGCCGTGTACGCGGCGGGCGTGCGCGCCCCGGCGGTCGGCCGGTCGCCGCGCGCGGCCGGACTGTGGCTGGCCGCGATGGGCGCGGTGTGGGCCGCCCTGCTGGTCCTCTCCCCCGACGGGCTGTGGCTGGCCTTCCCGCTCTACTTCCTGGAGCTGCACCTGCTGCGGCTGCGCTGGGGGCTGGCGGCGGTCGCCGTCACGGCCTGTGCGGCGATCGGCGGGTTCCTGGGACACAGCGGCGCCATCACCCCGGGGGCCTTCCTCGGGCCGCTGCTGGGCGGGGCGGTCGCCGTGGCCACCGTCCTGGGCTACCAGGCGCTGTACCGGGAGAGCGAGCGGCGCCGCGAGCTGATCGAGGAGCTGATCGCCACCCGGGCCGAGCTGGCGGCGGCCGAGCGGGGCGCGGGCATCCTCGCCGAGCGCGAGCGGCTGGCCCGGGAGATCCACGACACCCTGGCCCAGGGCCTGTCCTCGATCCAGCTGCTGCTGAGGGCCGCCGAACGGGCCCTCTCGGAGGACCCGGCGACCCCCGCGGCCGTATCCCCGTCCCCCGCGGCGGCAGCCCTCGGGCACATCGCCCGGGCCCGGGAGGCCGCGCAGGAGAACCTCGCCGAGGCGCGCCGGTTCGTCCGCGCCCTCACGCCCCCGGACCTGGAGCACGGGTCGCTGGCGGGGGCGCTGGAGCGGCTGTGCTCGGGGGCGCCGGGCCCGCGGGTGCGCTTCTCGGTGAGCGGCCCGCCGCGCGAGCTGCCCACCCCGTACGAGGTGGCCCTGCTGCGGATCGCGCAGTCGGCGCTGGCCAACGTGGTGCGGCACGCCCGGGCGGACCGGGCGGAGATCACCCTGACCTTCATGGACTCCTCGGTGACGCTGGACGTCGTCGACGACGGGCGGGGCTTCGACCCCGCCTCGGCCCCGACCGGCGAGGGCGGCTTCGGCCTGCCCGCGATGCGGGCGCGGGCCGAGTCGCTGGGCGGCCTGTTCACCGTGGAGTCCGATCCGGGCCAGGGCACCGCCGTGGCCGTCACCCTGCCGCTGCCCCTGGAGGCCTGACGATGACCATCCGGCTGCTGCTCGCCGACGACCATCCGGTGGTCCGCGCGGGGCTGCGCGCGGTGCTGGACACCGAACCGGACTTCGCGGTGGTCGCGGAGGCGGCGACGGCGGAGCGGGCCGTGGAGCTGGCGGCGTCCGAGCCGGTGGACGTGGTGCTGATGGACCTCCAGTTCGGGGCCGGGATGCACGGCTCCGCGGCCACGGCGGCGATCACCGCACGGCCGGGCGGGCCCCGGGTGCTCGTCCTGACCACCTACGACACGGACGCCGACATCCTCGCGGCGGTGGAGGCCGGGGCCTCGGGGTACCTGCTCAAGGACGCCCCGCCGGAGGAGCTGGCGGCGGCGGTGCGCACGGCCGCGGCCGGGCAGTCGGCGCTGGCCCCGGCGGTGGCGCTGCGGCTGATGGACCGGATGCGGACCCCCGCGGAGGCGCTGACGAAGCGGGAGCTGGAGGTGCTCCAGCTGGTCGCGGACGGGCTGTCGAACCAGCAGATCTCCAAGCGGCTCTTCCTCAGCCAGGCCACGGTCAAGTCCCACCTGGTGCACGTGTACGCCAAGCTCGGCGTGGACTCCCGTACGGCGGCGGTGGCGGCGGCCGCCACCCGCCGGCTGATCCGCACGCCGTAGTCCGGGTCCGGCCGCGGCTCAGGCGACCCAGTAGGGCCGGTCCACTCCCGGGGCGAGCGGCACGCCGTCGTGGAAGGCGGCCGCGAGGAGGCGCACGCCCTCGTCGAGGCGGTCGGGGGGCAGGGTGTACGGGATGCGCAGGCGGTGCTCGAAGGTCCCCGGGTCGACGCCGAAGCGGGCGCCGCGGCCGATGTGCACCCCGGCGGCGGCCGCCCGCTCGGCCAGGGCGGAGCTGACCGGCTCGCCGAGGTCCACCCAGAGCGAGAGGCCGCCGGGGGGCAGCCGCCAGGACCATTCCGGGGTGTGCCGCTCCAGGGAGCCCACCAGGGCCGCGCGCTGGATCCGCAGCTCGGCCAGGCGCCGGGGCAGGGACCGCTCCAGTCCCTCCAGCAGCGGCATGGCCACCACCTGGTCGAGGACGGAGCCGGTCATGTCGGCGGACACCCGTACCGCCGTCAGCTCGTTGACCAGCTTCGCGGTGGCCCGGACCCAGCCCACCCGCAGGCCGCCCCAGTGGGTCTTGCTGAGCGAGCCGATGGTGATCACGTGGTCGGCCGCGGAGCGCGGGGCGAGCGAGGCCAGCGGCGCGGGGGCGGGGACGTCCAGGGCGATGTCGGCGATGGTCTCGTCGACCACCAGCCAGGTCCCGGTGGCCCGGGTCGCCGCCAGCAGCCGCAGCCGGTGCTCCTCGGGCATCAGGGCGCCGGTCGGGTTGTGGAAGTCGGGGATGGTGTACGCCAGCCGGGGGACGGTCTGGTGGAGCACGGCCTCGGCGGTCTCCATGTCCCAGCCCGTGTCGGAGACGGGGATGGAGCCGGTGCGCAGCCGGGCGTGGCGCAGGGCGTCGAGGGCGTTGGCGTAGGTGGGGCTCTCGGTGACGACCCGGTCGCCGGGCCGGCACAGGAGGCTGACGACCAGGGCGAAGGCCTGCTGGGCGCCGGCCGTGACCAGGATCTGCTCGGGGCGGGTGGGCAGCCCGCGCCGGGTGAAGCGGTCCGCGACGGCCGCGCGCAGGTCGGGCAGGCCGAAGGGGTGGTAGCCGGGGCTGCGGGCGAGTGCGGGCAGGCGCGGCGCCGCCCAGGCGAGGGCTTCCGTGAGGCTGTCGGCGGGGGCGCCCATGGCGGCGATGGCGAGGTCGATGCCGGGTTCCCCGTCGGCCCGGCCGCCGGCGCCGCCGACCAGGAGGTGGGCGCCGACCGGCCCGTGCCCCTCGGGGAGCTCGGTCCAGGTGCCGGAGCCGCGGCGGCTGCGGACGTAGCCGCTCTCGCGGAGCAGGTCGTAGGCGGCGGTGACGGTGGCGCGGCTGGCTCCGACGGCCTCGGCGAGCTCGCGTTCGGCGGGCAGGCGCACGTGCAGGGCGATCCGGCCGTCGAGGATCAGGGTGCGCAGGGCGTCGGCGAGGGAGCGGTAGCCGGGGCGGGCCAGTACCTCCGCCGGGAGCATCGCGGCGAGCTGCCGGCTGCCGACCGTCCTGTCCGCCGTATGGACCACTCGCCCGTTCGCCATGCCAACCTCCCCTGATTGGCTCTGACGTCCAGGCCAATCGGGGTCCAGACTCGCGGTATTGGCCCGCCCTTGGCAAGGAGAATCCGCAATGCCGTACGACGTCCTCACCGACCGTGACGAACGGGCCCTGCTGGCCGCCGCCGAGCACCGGATCTCCGCGCCCCTGCGGATCGGTGCCGCGCTGGCCTCCGTACGGCTCCTGCTCGCGCGGCGGCCACCCGTTCGGCGCAAGGCGCGAGAATCGCCCGCATGTCAGCAGCCGAACACTCCCGCACCCCGTCCGCTCGCCCGGTGACCGCCGAAGGGCCGCCGGTGATCGCGGGCCTGCTCCTGGCCGCCGGCGGCGGCCGCCGGCTCGGCGGGCGCCCCAAGGCCCTGCTCCCCTACCGCGGCCGCCCGCTCGTGGAGAACGCCGTCCGCGTGCTGCGCGAGGCCGGCTGCGGTCCGGTGCACGTGGTGCTGGGCGCCTCGGCGGCGGAGGTCCGCGAGCGCGCCGACCTGGCGGGGTGCGTGGTCGTCGACAACCCTGACTGGGCCGAGGGCATGGGCTCCTCCCTGCGGGTGGGCCTGGCCTCGCTGGCCGGCACGGGGGCCCGGGCGGCCCTGGTCTCCCTGGTGGACCAGCCGGGGATCGGGCCCGAGGCCGTGGCCCGGGTGCGTGCGGCGTACCGCTCCCCGGCCAGCCTGGCGGCGGCCGCCTACGACGGCGAGCGCGGGCACCCGGTGCTGTTCGGGGCGGACCGCTGGGCGGACATCGCGGCGACGGCGACCGGGGACCAGGGCGCGCGGGTCCACCTGAGGAACCACGCCGCCGAGGTCATGCTGGTGGAGTGCGGGGACGTCGCGGCCGCCTTCGACATCGACACCCCGCCCGACCTGGCACGTCTCGCCTGAGCCGGGCCGGAGCGCGGCCTGAGCGGCCTGTGACCGCGATGGCACTGAGGGCCACGGGCGATCGGAATGTGTCGACTCAGAGAATCTCGACATCAACAAACCATTGAACTTCCACCATGAGGAAATTACTATCCACTGGTCAGAAGCGCCCGAACCCCCAGACGGCGCCCGCGACCGTTGTCCGGAACTCTCCACACCCGACGGCACTGCGTGCCGTCTCGCGCGAGCATTCCCCGCGGCCGCCAGGCACCGCCGCTGAAGGAGTGACAGATATGTCCGCACCAGCGCCGTCCCCGCTGGCCATCGTCGACGCCGAGCCCCTGCCCCGGCAGGACGAAGTCCTCACCGATGCGGCCCTCGCCTTCGTGGCCGAGCTCCACCGGCGGTTCGCCCCCCGCCGCGCCGAGCTCCTCGCCCGACGCGGCGAGCGGCGCGCCGAGATCGCCCGCACCTCCACGCTCGACTTCCTCCCGGACACCGCACAGGTCCGCGAGGGCGACTGGAAGGTCGCGCCGGCCCCGGCCGCCCTGAACGACCGCCGCGTGGAGATCACCGGTCCGACGGACCGCAAGATGACCATCAACGCCCTCAACTCGGGCGCCAAGGTCTGGCTCGCCGACTTCGAGGACGCCTCGGCTCCCACCTGGGAGAACGTGGTCCTCGGCCAGCTCAACCTCATCGACGCCTACGAGCGCCGCATCGACTTCACGGACGCGCGCACCGGCAAGGCCTACGCCCTCAAGCCCGCCGAGCAGCTCGCCACCGTGGTCATGCGCCCGCGCGGCTGGCACCTGGAGGAGCGCCACCTCCGCTTCGAGGGCGGCCCCGCCTCCGGCTCCCTCGTGGACTTCGGCCTCTACTTCTTCCACAACGCCCAGCGCCTGATCGACCTCGGCAAGGGCCCCTACTTCTACCTCCCGAAGACGGAGTCGCACCTGGAGGCCCGCCTCTGGAACGACATCTTCGTCTTCGCCCAGGACTACGTCGGCATCCCGCAGGGCACCGTCCGCGCGACCGTCCTGATCGAGACCATCACCGCGGCCTACGAGATGGAGGAGATCCTCTTCGAGCTCAAGGACCACGCGGCGGGCCTCAACGCGGGCCGCTGGGACTACCTGTTCTCCATCGTCAAGAACTTCCGCGACGGCGGCGAGAAGTTCGTCCTGCCGGACCGCAACGCGGTGACCATGACGGCGCCCTTCATGCGCGCCTACACCGAACTGCTCGTCCGCACCTGCCACAAGCGCGGCGCGCACGCCATCGGCGGCATGGCGGCCTTCATCCCGTCCCGCAAGGACGCCGAGGCCAACCGGATCGCGTTCGAGAAGGTCCGGGCCGACAAGGACCGCGAGGCGGGCGACGGCTTCGACGGCTCCTGGGTCGCCCACCCCGACCTGGTCCCGATCGCGATGGCCTCCTTCGACGCCGTCCTGGGCGAGAAGCCCAACCAGAAGGACCGCCTGCGCGAGGACGTCGCCGTCGCCCCCGGCGACCTGATCGCGATCGACTCCCTGGACGCCCGGCCCACCTACGAGGGCCTGCGCAACGCCGTCCAGGTGGGCATCCGCTACATCGAGGCCTGGCTGCGCGGCCTGGGCGCCGTCGGCATCTTCGGCCTCATGGAGGACGCCGCCACCGCCGAGATCTCGCGCTCCCAGATCTGGCAGTGGATCAACGCCGGAGTCGTCTTCGAGAACGGCGAGCGCGCCACCGCCGAACTGACGCGGACCTTCGCCGCCGAGGAACTCGCCGCGATCCGCGCCGAGGCCGGCGAGGAGGCCTTCGCGGCCGGGAAGTGGCAGCAGGCGCACGACCTCTTCCTCAAGGTCTCCCTGGACGCCGACTACGCGGACTTCCTGACCCTCCCCGCGTACGACCAGCTCGTCGGCTGACACCCCTTCTTCGGCTGAATCGCACAGCAGTCGAAACCCACCCCGGCCCCCGCCGCCCCCTCCGGGCGGCGGGGGCCGGGGCTTTGCCGCACGCGCGGCCGTCCGCCGGGGCCCGATCCGCATACGCGCCTGCGAAGCCCCGCCGGCTCCGCCGGCCGGCGGAGCCGGGCCCGGAGCGGCCCCGAGAACCTTCCTCGCGCCCGACCGACCGGTCGGGCGTTACGTCATCGTAATCCGACTGTACCTAGCGGTAACAAGTGGGCCCGTGCCACCTTTCCGATGCCACCGGCGCCGGCGGTACCCCCACTTTCCAAGCCACGCACCGAAGTTGTCGGCAACTTCGGCGTGGCCGACCGCAGGAGTTCCGCAGTGATCGGATTCCGCAAGGCCGGCAAGGACCGGGCCGCCCGAGGCCGTGTGCGACGACTGGCCGGCGCCGGGATGGCCGTGCCGCTCGCCGCCGGCGCGCTGCTCGTCGGCGGGGCCGGGCCGGCGGCGGCCGGGCCCGGGACGGGCCCCACCGCCGTCGTCTCGATGGGCGACAGCTACATCTCCGGCGAGGCCGGACGCTGGAAGGGCAACAGCCTGACCAACAGCGGGAGCAGGAACGGCACTGACCGGGCGTGGGTCAGCGGCGGCACCTACGACCCCGCGAAGGTCTACGGCACCACGGCGGGCGGCTGCGACCGCTCGGACTCGGCCGAGGTGCTGAGCGCCGGCGCGGTCGCCGAGACGGCCGTGAACCTGGCCTGCTCCGGGGCGACGTCGGAGAACGTCTTCCGCGCCTCCAACGGGGGCGTGTCCTACAAGGGCGAGGCCCCGCAGGCCGACCAGCTGGCGGCCGTGGCCGCGAGCCGCAACGTGAAGGTCATCGCGCTGTCCGTCGGCGGCAACGACCTGGGCTTCGCCGACATCATCAAGGAGTGCGCGCTCGACTTCGTGCTCTGGAACTCGTACTGCTACGACGACCAGCAGGCGGGCGTCGACGCGAAGATCGACGGGGTGATGGCGAACGTCGGCAAGTCCGTCGACGAGATCCGGGCCGTGATGCGCCAGGCCGGGTACACGGACTCCTCGTACCGCATCGTGCTCCAGTCCTACCCCTCGCCGATCCCCCGGGGCGCCGAGAACCGGTACACCCAGAGCGACTGGAGCCGGCTCAACAGCGGCGGCTGCCCCTTCTGGAACCGCGACTCGGACTGGGCCCGGGACTCCCTGGTGCCGCAGCTGGCGAACCGCCTCAAGCAGGTCGCGGCGGCCAAGGGCACCCAGTTCCTGGACCTGCGCGACATGATGCAGGGGCGCGAGGTCTGCGCCAAGGCCAGCAAGCAGGTCACCTCGACGGTCCCCGCGTCGGCGAAGACCAGCGAGTGGGCCCGCTGGATCGACAACAACGAGACCCAGGGCATCATCCAGGAGTCCATGCACCCGAACTACTTCGGCCAGCTGGCCGTCGGGCGCTGCCTGGCCCTGGCCGTGGCCCAGCCCGCGGACTCGGCCTCCAGCTGCAAGAACACCGCCGGGGGCGACCAGAGCGGGATGTACCTGACGTCCGCTCCGTAAAACGGTGAGGACCCGGGGGGACGGGCTGTCATGATCAAGCCAGGACCGACCGCCCGCCCCCTGGGGAAACCCCGCACCGCCGAAGGAAGTTGACCGGACATGGCCGTCATCCACCGCACCACCATGAAACCCGGCAAGCGCGAGCTGCTCACCGGCTGGCTCCCCACCAGGCCCTGGTACGCCGGCGCGTCCGCGGCGCCGGAGCTGGCGGCCGCCGGCGGGTTCCGCCTCGACGACCCCGAGGGCGAGGTCGGCATCGAGTTCATGGCGGTCACCGACGTCTCGGACGCCGAGCCCGTCACCTACCTCGTCCCCCTGACCTACCGCGGGGCACCGCTCGAAGGCGCCGAGGAGGGGCTCGTCGGCACCTCCGAGCACGGGGTGCTGGGCACCCGCTGGATCTACGACGGCGCCCACGACCCGGTGCTCACCGAGCGGCTGCTCGCCCTGCTGCGGGGCGCCGCCGAGCCGCAGCAGCAGAGCGTCACCGGCGCCCCCGACCCGACCGTCGTCCCCGAGGCCGCCGAGGACGCCCTCCCGGCCGGGGCGGCCGTGGTGGCCGTCGAGGACGGGCCGGAGGGCACCCGCCTCGCGGTGGAGGCCGGCGGGCGCCGCCTCGCCGTGGAGCTGGTCCGCGTCCTGGAGGCCGGCCGGACCGACCCCGGCGCGCTCGGCCGCGTCACCGCGGGCTGGGAGCTGCCGGACGGCACGCGGCCGCGCGGGCCCCTCGCCGTCCTGCGCGAGGGCTGACCCGGACCGGCGGGCACCGCTCCGGGCCCGGGCCCTACGCCGCCCGGTCCGGGCCGGTGAGCGCCTCCATCGCCGAGGTGAAGGCCGCCCGGCAGCGCAGCCAGTCCGGGTCGGGGGCCGGGGAGTGCAGGTCGACGAGCTTGGGCAGCAGGTCCGCGGAGAAGGCGCGGGCCGCCTCCGCCGGGAGCAGCGAGGGCAGGTTGTCGATGGCGATCACGTCGACCGGCCGGGCGCCGCCGCGCAGCCGGCGGGCCGGGACCGTCCAGTCGGTGAGGCGGTCGTAGACCGGCAGCAGGTGCAGGTCCGATCCGGTGTCGCAGGTGATGTCGGCGATCACCGACAGCCGGCCGGCCCCGCCCTCCAGATCCGCCGGGGTCAGGAAGGGCGGCACCGGCCGGGTGGTGAGCACCGCGTTGACCAGGATGTCGTGGTCCAGCAGTGCGGCCCGGTCCAGTCGGCGGGTCGCCTCCCGTCCCCAGCGCGTGACCGCGATCCCGGCGGTGGCGAGGGCGTCGCAGGCGCCGCGCCCGCTGCGGCCTCCCGCGCCGATCACCAGGGCCCGTAACCCGTCGGCCGGAGCGTCCCGCAGGCGGGCGTCCAACTCGGGGCGGGGCGTCGGGACCAGGGGGGCGGCCAGCCGTCCCCGTGCGTGCAGGGCGGCCAGGGCGGCGCCCGCGTACCCGGCCCAGTAGCCGAAGGCGGCCAGCCGGCGGCCCTGCGCGTCGGCCAGGTACTCCAGGTCGAGCAGGGTCCCGCCGCCCGCGGCGAACCGCCGCAGCAGCCCGGGGGCCTGGGGCTGGCCCTTGTAGGCGTGCCCGAAGTAGACGTGCCGGTGGTGCAGGGCCTCGGGCGACTGCGGGAGCTCCTTGAGGCCGAGGACGTACGCCGACCCGGGCGCGGCCCGGACCCAGGATCCGGCGGGCGCGGTGCGGCAGCCGGCGGCGGCGTAGGCGTCGAGCGGGAAGACGCGGTGGCCGGAGTCCTCCACGGTGATCCGTACGCCCCGGCGGACGAGGAGCCCGGCGTCGTCGGGTGTCAGCGGCGCGCGCCGTTCGGTGGGTCGGGTCTCGCTGCGCATCCACAGCTGCGGGGTTTCGGCCATCGCTGTACCACCTGTCCGGTCAGAGGGGTGGGGGCGAGCCAGCGCTCAAGCGATGTCTTTCCGCGTCCTTTACGCCGTACGCCGGATCGGGGCGGCAACTCCGGGCACCCTGGCACCCCGTGCCCCGCGGGCCCTCCCCGGCCCCAGGCCCGGCCGGCCCCGGCCCCCGGGCGGGTCCGGCGCGGCCTCCCGGCGGGACCTCCCCGGGCGGCGCGGCAGGTCCCGTCCGGCTCCGCGCGGGGGTCCCCCGGCCCGGCGCGCCCGGTTCGGCCCGGCGGCGCGGGCCGGGGCTCACAGCTCCGGCAGGAGTTCCCGCAGCGGGGTCCGGGTGCCCTCCGCGTAGGCCGTCCGCAGGGCCTCGGGGGTCAGCTTCAGCCGCAGGACCCGTTCCGCGCGCGGGGCGCACGCGGACGCCGGGCGGTACCCGGAGACCGCGCCGAGCAGCCGGGCGGACAGCTCGTAGCGGCCCAGGTCCGCCTCCAGCTGGGCGAGCAGCTCCACCGAGAGGGCCTGGCCGAGCCGGTCGCCCAGGGCGAACTGGGTCTTCAGCGAGCGCAGCAGCCAGGTACGGGCCAGCGCGGGGCGGCCGTCGCGGCGCTGGAGGAGGGCCTGCGCGTAGCCGGTCCAGGAGCGGGCCCACAGGTCGGGGCCGTCGGGCGCGCCGGCGGCGAAGGGGTGCGCGGCCGGGTCGGTGCGCGCGAGGGCCATCTCCAGCGCGGCCTCCAGCGCCTGCCGCCCGGGCCCGAACTCGGGCGCCTCGGGGAGCAGTTCGAGGGCGTCGCGGTACTCGCACGCGGCCTCGGCCGGCCGGTCCCGCCACAGGGCGACGGTGCCCCGGACGTGCGCGAGGTAGGCCAGGACGGCGTCCTCGCCCTCCTGCACGGCCGCGGTCCAGGCCTCCACCAGCAGCGGATCGGCGGCATCCGCCTGGCCGAAGCTCGCCACCAGCCAGGCCGCCAGCCACAGCGCCCGGGCCGGGCGGGGCGCCGGGTGGAGGGCCAGAGCCCGCTCCAGGTGCCCGCGCCCCTCCTCCACCAGCCCGCAGGCCGACCAGAGGAACCACAGCGAGACGGCGACCTCCAGCGCGGCGGCCGGGCCGGCCGGCGCGTGCGGGTCCATCGCCAGCCGCAGCTCGGGCAGCTCCCGCAGGGCCAGGGCGCGGGCCTCCAGCTGCGCCCCCGACCGCCACAGCTGCGCGGCGCGTTCGGCGGTGATCCGGCAGCGCTCGTGGTGGCGGCGGACCGCGGTGGCCCCGTCGCCGTGCGGATCGCGGGCCAGCCTCCGGGCCGCGTAGGCCCGTACGGTCAGCGGCAGCCGGTAGCGGCCGGCGTGCCCGGGCTCCGCCAGCAGCGCGGGGGCCAGCCGCCGCAGGGTCCGGGCGGCGTCCCCCGGCCCGAGCGCGCCGAACCCGCACACCTCGGTGACGGCGGCCTCGTCGAAGGAGCCCGCGAAGACCGACAGCCGCTCCCACAACAGCCGCTCCCCGGGCGGGGCCAGACGGCACAGGCTCAGCGCATCGGCACCGCCCGCCCGGCCCGCACCGCCGGCGAGGAACTCCAGCGGGTCGGCCGTCAGCCGGCGCAGCGCCTCGGCGGGCTCGTGGCGGCGAGCCCGGGCGGCCGCGAGCTCCAGCGCCCCCGGGATCCCGTCCAGTGCCCTGCACAGGGCGGCCACGGCCCCGGCGTTGTGCTCGGTGAGCTCGAAGCGGGGGTCGGCGCCGCGCGCCCGCTCCACGTAGAGCCGTACGGCGGTGGAGAGGGCGACCCCGGCCACCGCGCAGGGTGCCGCGGGGTCCTCCGGTTCGGCGGGGAGCGCCAGCGGGCCGACGGCGAGCAGGGCTTCCCCCGCCACCCCGAGGACCTGCCGCGACGTGGCCAGAATCCGTACCCCCGGCCAGCGCGCGAGCAGTTCCCCCGCGAGCTCCCCGGCCCGTCCGCCGAGGTGCTCGCAGCCGTCCAGGACCAGCAGCGCCTCGCGCCCGGCCAGGACCGCGCCCAGCTCCCCGGCCGCCCCTCCCCCCGGTTCGGACGGCACCCGGGACAGGTCGGCCCACACGACGTCGGCGCCGCGGCCGCCGCAGAGCTCGCGGACGGCGCGCACGGCGATCCGGGTCTTGCCCACCCCGGCCGGGCCAGTCAGCGTGACCAGGCGTTCCGCGGCCAGCAGGGCCCGGGTCCGCGCCACTTCGGCGGCCCGCCCGACGAGGCTGGAGAGCTCGACGGGCACCGCTTGACGCACGCTCGAGCCGGACTCCCCCATACGTCCTCCCGCTGCTGTCCTGGGGCTGCGCACATCCGTGCCGTCCAGCACCGTTCCGATGCGGCGGTTCGGCGCACGAAGAGAGATGATCAGTCGAAAGTCTGGTCAACCGGTCCGGTGCCGGGAAAACCGCCAGGGGTAAGTATGAACTCGGCCATTTCCTCCATTGACGACACCGACCGGGCACTCGTTCACGCCCTCCAGCTCGCGCCCCGCGCCAGCTGGGAGCGGCTGGGCCCGGTGCTCGGGGCCCGCCCGGAGACCCTGGCGCGCCGCTGGGAGCGGATGACGTCCGCCGGGGAGGCCTGGGTCTCGGGGCTGGGGCTGCGCACGGGGAGCCAGGCGCCCTGCATGGCGTGGGTGGAGGTGATGTGCGCGGCGGGGACCTCCCCCGCGGTGGGCGCGGCCCTGGCGGGCGACGCGCACACGATGGGCGTGGAGCACACCACCGGCGGCCGCGACCTGCTGGCCTTCGTGGCCCTGCCGGACCTGCACCTGCTGTTCCGCTACCTGTCCTTCCGGGTGCAGCGGATCCCGGGAGTGACCGGCACCCGCTCCTCGATGGTCACGGTGGTGCACTCGGCCCCCGACCGCTGGCGCATGGACCATCTGTCCCCGGCCCAGGCGGCCCTGCTGACGGGGCGTACGCGGCGCGCCCCCGGTACGCCGGGAGCGGCGGCGCCGCCGGTGGCCCCGGTGTCCGGGGAGGACCGGCCGCTGATGATGGCGCTGGCCGCGGACGGGCGGCGCAGCGTGGCCTCGCTGGCCCGGGAGTCGGGGATGAGCGAGTCGACCGTACGGCGCCGGCTGAGCCGGCTGGAGGCGGGGCAGAGCCTGCGCTACAGCTGTGCGATGGCGTCGGGGCTGTCCGGCTGGCCGGTGTCGGCGACCCTGTGGGCGGAGGTGCGCGAGCACGAGGTCGCCGACTGCGCGGCGGTGGCCGCGGGGCTGCGCGAGACGCGGACCTGCATGTCGGTGAGCGGCACCTGGAACTTCATGATCAGCGCCAGGCTGCGCACCGTGGAGGGGCTGGCCCGCTACACCGCCGACCTGTCCCGCCGGCTGCCGGGGCTGCGCATCACCGACACGGCGGTGGCGCTGCACGTGCGCAAGTCGGAGGCGCAGGAACTGGACCAGACGGGGCGCCGGGTGCGGACCGTCCGGCCGGACATCTGGACGGACCCGGCGCCGGGGGTGGCGGACCGGACCTGAACCGGCGGCGGGGGCGCGGACCGGGCCCCCGGCGCGGGAGGGGTACCGGCCCGGAGCGCGGCGGGAGCCCGCGACGGCGCCCCCGGACGGGCCTGCGGCGGCGGGTACGCCACACCCGCAGTGGGTGGCGTACCCGCCGCCGCACGCCCGCCGGGGGCGGGTGCGCGCGGGCCCAGGGGTCCGCTGGCCCCTTCAGTGCGCGAAGGCCGGTTCGGGGGCGGGATCGGCCGCGGTCTTCCTCGCCCCGAGGTGGTTGAAGGCCAGGTTGAGCAGGATCGCGACCACGCAGCCGGTGCTGATGCCGGAGTCGAGGACGACGAGGAGGTCCTTCGGGAAGGCGTGGTAGAAGTTCGGCGCGGCGATCGGGATCAGGCCGATGCCGACCGAGGTGGCGACGATGAGGGCGTTCTCGCCCTTCTCCATGGCCGCACCCGCCAGGGTCTGGATGCCGCTGGCCGCCACGGAGCCGAAGAGCACGACGCCGGCGCCGCCGAGGACGGGCAGCGGGACGACCCCGATGACGGAGGCGGCCACCGGACACAGGCCGAGCAGGATCAGGATGCCGCCGCCCGCGGCGACGACGAAGCGGCTGCGGACCTTGGTCATCGCGACGAGCCCGATGTTCTGCGCGAAGGCGCTGCACATGAACCCGTTGAACAGGGGGCTGAGCGCGCTGCCGAGGGTGTCGGCGCGCAGGCCGCCCTCGATGGTCCTCGCGTCCGCCGGCCGGCCCACGATCCGGCCGAGGGCCAGGATGTCGGCGGTGGACTCGGTCATGCAGACGAGCATCACGATGCACATCGAGACGATCGCCGCGACGTGGAACTGGGGGGCGCCGAAGTGGAAGGGCGTCGGGAAGCCGACGAGGTCCGCGTCGCGGACGGCGTCGAAGTTCGCCATGCCCAGGGGTATCGCCACGAGGGTGCCCGCGACCAGGCCGAGGAGGATGGAGATCTGCTGGAGGAACCCGCGCAGGAACTTGCGCATCACCAGGACGATCGCCAGGGTGAGGGCCGCCATGCCGATGTTCTTCATGGAGCCGTAGTCGGCTGCGGTGCGGTTGCCGCCCTGGGACCAGTTGAAGGCCACGGGGAGCAGCGAGACGCCGATCAGGGTGATGACGGTGCCGGTGACCACGGGCGGGAAGAACCGGACGAGCCGGCCGAAGTAGGGGGCGGCGAGGAAGCCGACCAGTCCGGCGACGATGATCGCGCCGAAGATGACGGGGATGGCGTCGTGCCCCTGGCCCTTGCCGATGGCGATCATCGGGGTGACTCCGGCGAAGGAGACGCCGTTGACGAAGGGGAGTTTGGCGCCGATCTTCCAGAACCCGAGGGTCTGGAGGAGGGTGGCGAGCCCTGCGGTGAAGAGGGACGCGCCCATCAGGAAGGCGGTCTCGGTCGCCGAGAGCCCCACGGCGGGGCCGACGATCATGGGCGGGGCCACGACACCCGCGTACATGGCGGCCACGTGCTGGAGGCCGCTGGTGAACATTCTGAGCGGAGGCAGGGTCTCGTCGACCGGGTGCTTCTCCTCCGGTACTGCGACTGCGTCTTTGCGGAACCTGGGCGCATCGGCCACGGCTTCCTCCGGTCGGTTAAACACGTCGGCAGGGACGTGGGTGTCAGGGAGGTGGTGCGAAAGCGGTGCTGTTCGAGCCTGTGTGCAGTTGTGGGTGGAGCTACTTCTCGTCCCAAGGGGTGCGGAATCGATTCGCCCAAAAACCGTTCCCGCGCGGTGGATCCAGCCCGGTCAGGGCTGGGGGTGCCGTGGCGGTGGCGCGGATGGCGCGCCGTGCTGGAAAGGGGTGTCACGCGTCACCGCCCCCGGGGGCGCCGTCGGATCTCTCCTCGGGCGCTTCCCGGGAACGGCTGCCGCGGACCCCGCTCGGGTCCGCGGCGGCCGGCCGGGGGCCGTCCCCCCCGGCCGGACTCCGTGGGGATCAGCCCTGCGCGGAGATCCGCGCCAGGCGCTGGGCCTCCTCGCGGGTGGACACCGCGATGGCGTCCTCGTCCGCGAAGAGCAGCCGGTTGTTCTCGACGATCTGCTTGCCGTTGACGAACGAGGCGGTGACCGGGGCGGCCGCGCCGAAGACGAGCGCGGTGACCGGGTCGGCGATCGAGGAGTGCAGGAAGGTGTTCAGGTTCCACAGGACCAGGTCGGCGCACTTGCCGACCTCGAGCGAACCGATGTTGTCGGCGCGGCCGAGGACCTGGGCGCCGCCGTAGGTGCCCAGGCGCAGCGACTGGCGGGCGTTCAGCGCGGCCTCGCGGTGCACCGGGTTCAGACGGTTGATCAGCAGCGCGTTGCGCAGCTCGGTGTGCAGCTCGCCGGACTCGTTGGAGGCGGTGCCGTCCACGCCGAGGCCGACCGGGACGCCGGCGGCCAGCATGTCCGGGACGCGGGCGATGCCGGCGGCCAGACGGGCGTTGGAGGACGGGCAGTGCGCGACACCGGTCTTGGTGCGGGCGAACGCGGCGATGTCGGAGTCGTTCATGTGGACGCTGTGCGCCATCCACACGTCCTCGCCGAGCCAGCCGGTCGACTCGAAGTAGTCGGTCGGGCCCATGCCGAAGAGCTCGTGGCAGAACTTCTCCTCCTCGACGGTCTCCGAGCCGTGCGTGTGCATCCGCACACCGAGGCGGCGGGCCAGCTCGGCGCCCTGCTTCAGCAGCTCGGTGGAGACCGAGAAGGGGGAGCACGGGGCGACGGCGACCTGGGTCATGGCGTCGAAGGAGGCGTCGTGGAACTTCTTGATGGTCGCCTCGGTGTCCGCGAGGGCACCTTCGAGGGTCTCGACCGCGTGGTCCGGCGGCAGGCCGCCGTCCTTCTCGCTGCGGTCCATGGAGCCGCGGGCGAGGGTGAAGCGGACGCCCATCTCGGAGGCGGCGCGGATGATCGCGCCGGAGAGGTCGCCGGAGTTCTTGGGGTAGACGTAGTGGTGGTCCATCGCGGTGGTGACACCGCCGCGGGCCATCGCGGCCAGGGAGCCCTGGGCGGCCGTGTACGCCATCTGCTCGTCGATGCGCGCCCAGGTCGGGTACAGCGCGACGAGCCAGTTGAAGAGGTTGTGGTCGGTGGCCAGGCCACGGGTGATCCACTGGTAGAAGTGGTGGTGCGTGTTGACCAGACCGGGGGTCACGAGGTGCCCGGTGCCGTCGATGCGGCGGACGACGTTGTCGAGGTTCTCGGGGGCCCTGCCCGCGCCGACGAACTCGATCCGGTTGCCTGCGATGACGACGTGACCCGAGGCGTACTCGGTGTCGTTTGCGTCGACGGTCGCGATCGCACAGTTCTCGATGACGATGCGCTCTACGGCGCCGTCATGGGCTGCCGATGCTGTCATGGGACTTCCTCGTGCTTTCAGTGGCGGTGCGGGCGCGGCAAAACCCTGGGGATTTGAGTGCCGGAGCCGGGGGCCTGACAGCTGACAGTACTGCCGCCCCGTGTGATGCGTCCGGGTGCCGATTCAGGAAGCTGTGGGTGTGTCGCCCCGGGGCCACTGCGGAGCCCCGGGACGCGCGTGCACTGCTCAGAGGTTGGTCATGTCCACGGGGATACGGGCGTCAGCGCCGTCGCGGAGGACCGTCGCCTCGATCAGACCGTAGGGGCGGTCCGCGGCGAAGTAGACCTCGTTGTCGTTCTTGAGGCCGAAGGGCTCCAGGTCGACCAGGAAGTGGTGCTTGTTCGGGAGCGAGAAGCGGACCTCGTCGATCTCCGAACGGTGGTTGATGATGCGCGAACCCATCTGGTACAGGGTCTGCTGCAGCGACAGGGAGTAGGTCTCCGCGAAGGCCTGGAGCATGTGCTTCCTGGTCTCGGCGTAGGACTTCTCCCAGTTGGGCATCCGCTGCTCGTCGTCCGACCAGTTGAAGCGCCAGCGGCCCGACACCTGGGTGGCCAGGATGCGGTCGTACGCCTCCTGCAGGGTCGTGTACTTGTCCTTCACGTAACCCCAGAACTCGGAGTTCGTGGAGTTCATGACGATCAGGTCCTTGAGGCCGGAGATGACCTCCCAGTTCTGCCCGTCGTACGTGATCTGGGTGACGCGGGTCTCCATGCCCTTGCGGACGAAGGAGTGGTTGACCTCGTCGGAGCCGATGAACTTGGAGTTGGCGTCCGAGGTGGCGATCCGGTCCCAGGCGTACTCCTCGATCCGGATGCGCGCGCGCTGGATCGGCTCCTGGCTGTTCACGAACCAGCGGGCCAGGTGGATGCCGAACTGCTCGGCGGACTCGATGCCGTACTCCTTGGCGAACGCGTACACCGTGTTCTTGGTGGTGTCCGTGGGGAGCACGTTGGCGTTCGAGCCGGAGTAGTGGACGTCGTCCATGTCGCCGGAGAGGGCGACCGAGACGTTCAGGTCCTTGATGTGGTGCGTGTCGCCGTCCCGCGTGATCTTGACGACGCGGTTCTCTGCTTTGCCGTACTGGTTCTGGCCCAGAATCGTGGCCATGCTAGCTCCCTCGGTAAACGGAGTAGCCGAACGGGTTGAGCAGCAGCGGTACGTGGTAGTGCTCGCCCGGGTTCACCGCGAAGGTGATGGTTACCTCGGGGAAGAACGCACCGCTGTCCCTTACGCGGGGGGCGTCCTGCTGCGCCTCGGCTTGCTTCTTTGAGAAGTACGTCTCGGTCTCGAAGTCGAGACGCACGTGTGTGGTGCCCTCCGGCAGGGCCGGCAGGTCCTTGCAGCGCCCGTCGGCGTCGGTGGCGCTGCCACCCAGGGCCGCCCACTCGCCGTCGAGGCCCGCGCGGGCCGACAGGGAGATGGCGACGCCCTCGGCGGGGCGGCCGATGCTGGTGTCCAGAATGTGCGTGGACACCGACGCGGTGGTCTCGGTGCTCATGTTCACTCTCCTCCTGCGAGCTCGACGAGTCGGGTCAGACGGATCCGGTTGATCTTCACCAGCTCGCCGCGCGCGATCTCTCGCTCCTGCTCGGCGGAGTGGTCGATCCGGACCTTGACCGCGTCCCGCATGAACTCACCGGTGGCACCGGTGGCGCAGATGAGGAACACGTGGCCGAACTTCTCCTGGTAGGCCAGGTTGAGTTCGAGGAGCTCGTTCCTGAGCTCCTCCGAGGCACCGGCCATGCCACGCTGCTCGCGGGCGGAGGTCGGGTCTCCCGGCTTCGGCCGGCCGATCGGCGCGTGGCCTCCCATCGCCTCGCCCAGGTCGTCCGCGGTGAGTTCCGCCATGGCGGCCTCGTTCGCGGCGTACAGGGAGTCGGCGGTGGCGAAGGGGCGCTGGGCGAGCATCTTGCTCCCCCACGCCGCACTGGCGCACACCTCGTGCAGCTCGGCCGTGGCCTCGCTGTCGTCCAAGGCGTTGAACCGGGTCAGACCCGGGGTCGGGCTCGAAGTCACGGTAGGCCTCCGTGGCCTGTTGTTGCTTTGACGGGCTGCGCATAGCTAACGCCCTCGGCAACACGGCGTCAACACTTTGTTGAAATTTCCCGTACACAAAAGCCGCCGCCCGGGTGAATTGGGCGGCGGCTCGTGACCGCCGGTGGAGCGTCCCTCACTCCTGGCTGTTCTGCTTCCCCGCCTTGCCGGGGTTTTCCCGGTTCAAATAGTTGTAGACCGTGAAACGGCTGACGCCCAGGGCTCCCGCGACCGTTTCCACGCCGTGGCGCACGGAGAAGGCGCCCCGCGCCTCCAGTATGCGCACCACGTCCTGCTTGGACTTCCGGTCGAGCTGCGCCAGCGGCATGCCGTGCCGTCGCTCCAGCGCCGCGAGGATGTGGTCGAGCGAGTCGGACAGCTGGGGGAGCCGCACGGCCACCACCTGCTCACCCTCCCACGCCAGTACGACGTCGTCGGGCTCGGCCCGGGCGGGGTCCATCAGCTCGCCGCCCATCGCGTCCACCAGCGGCTTGACCGCGGCGACGAACGGGTGGTCGCGGGGCTCGGTCATGCTCCGCCCTCCCCGATCACGTTGACCTGGAGCGAGACGCGCGTGGCGCCGGCGTCCAGCGCGTCGCGCAGCAGCGCGGCCACCGCGCCCAGCACCCGGTCGGAATCGCCCTCGGCGGTATTGCCGAAGGGACCCACGTCGACCGCGTCCAGCTGGGCCTTCTGGATGACCTCGCGCGCGGCCACGGCGTGGGCGGGGGCCTCTTCCAGGTCGAAGGGCTCGGTCGTGAACTCCACTCTCAATCGCACACCGCCAAGCTACCGGGCAGTCCTGAGATTCCGGGAGTCGGCACTTGACAAGTCCGGCGCTCTGCTTGCAGTCTTCCATCAAGCAGAAAGTAACTTCCGCAATACGGAAGGAGCGCACACCCCTCATGGGATACACGGACCAGCGCTTCGATGTGAACCTTTCGATCCTCTTCACGGAACTCCCGCTCCTGGAGCGCCCCGCGGCCGCCGCCGCGGCGGGCTTCACCGCGGTCGAGCTGTGGTGGCCCTGGATCGAGACCCCCACCCCCGCTCAGGAGGAGCTGGACGCCCTCAAGAAGGCTCTTGAGGACGCCGGCACCCAGCTGGTGGGCCTGAACTTCTACGCCGGCCGGCTCCCGGGCCCGGACCGCGGCGCGGTCTCGGTGCCCGGCGAGGAGTCGGACCGCTTCAACGCCAACATCAACGTCGCGGCGGACTTCGCCGCCTCGGTCGGCTGCAAGGCGCTCAACGCCCTCTACGGCAACCGCGTCGAGGGCGTGGACCCGGCCGTCCAGGACGAGCTGGCCCTGAAGAACCTGGTCGTCGCGGCCCGGGCCGCCGACCGCGTGGGTGCGGTCCTCCTGATCGAGACCCTCAACAAGCCCGAGTCGCCGCTCTACCCGCTGGTGAGCGCCCCGGCCGGCATCGAGGTGGTGGACAAGGTGAACGAGGCCACCGGCCTCGGCAACGCCAAGTTCCTCCTCGACCTGTACCACCTGGCGATGAACGATGAGGACCTCTCCGAGGTCATCGAAAAGTACGCCGCCAAGACCGGGCACGTCCAGATCGCGGACAAGCCCGGACGCGGTGCCCCCGGCACCGGAGAGCTGCCCCTCGAGGACCTCCTCGACCAGCTCAGGAAGGCCGGCTACCAGGGCTTCGTCGGCCTGGAGTACAAGGCGGCCGACGCCGCCGCGTCCTTCGAGTGGCTGCCGGCCGAGGCCCGCGCCGCCGGGTAAGAGGACAAAGTCCGGGCGATCGGCCAGGCACCCCACGCACTTTTCGTACGAAGCATTAAGAGAAGGACCCTCATCATGAGCAACCTCCCGAAGATCGCCTGGATCGGCCTCGGCATCATGGGCTCCCCCATGTCCGAGAACCTGCTGAAGGCCGGCTACTCGGTCACCGGCTTCACGCTGGAGCAGGACAAGCTGGACCGCCTGGCCGCCGCCGGCGGCACCGCCGCCGGCTCGATCGCCGAGGCCGTCGCGGACGCCGACGTCATCATCACGATGGTGCCCGCCTCCCCGCAGGTCGAGGCCATCAACTACGGCCCGAACGGCATCCTCGAGAACGCCAAGTCCGGCGCGCTGATCGTCGACATGTCCTCGATCACCCCGCAGACCTCCGTCGACCTGGCGAAGAACGCCGCCGAGAAGGGCATCCGCGTCATCGACGCCCCGGTGTCCGGCGGCGAGGCCGGCGCCATCGAGGCCGTCCTGTCGATCATGGTGGGTGGCGAGCAGGCCGACTTCGACGCGGCGCTGCCGATCCTCGAAACCCTCGGCAAGGTCATCGTCCTGTGCGGTCCGCACGGCTCCGGCCAGACGGTGAAGGCCGCCAACCAGCTCATCGTCGCGGTGAACATCCAGGCGTGCGCCGAGGCCGTCGTCTTCCTGGAGAAGTCCGGCGTGAACCTCGAGGCCGCCCTCGACGTCCTCAACGGCGGTCTGGCCGGCTCCACGGTCCTGACCCGCAAGAAGGACAACTTCCTGAACCGCGACTTCAAGCCCGGCTTCCGGATCGACCTGCACCACAAGGACATGGGCATCGTCACCGACGCCGCCCGCAACGTCGGCGCCGCCCTGCCCGTCGGCGCGGTCGTCGCCCAGCTGGTCGCCTCCCTGCGCGCCCAGGGTGACGGCGGCCTGGACCACTCCGCCCTGCTCCGCGCGGTCGAGCGCCTCTCCGGCGCCCAGGTCTGATCCCGCCGCGGCCCGCTCGCCCGGGCCGCCTCCCCCCTCACGGGGGCCCGAGTTTCCGGATGGTGCCGGTGCTGACACCTGTCCTGTCGCGCCCAAGCGCCGGCACCGTCCGGATCACCTCCCCCTTTCTTTCTTTCAACAAACTGTTGACGTCGAGTTCACGCCGAAATTAGGCTGTTCCGCATGACGGAAGACGCTTTCCGTCAGCAGTCACCCGTACGGAAGGTCACCATGTCGAAGCGCACGCTGACGACCGAGTCCGGCGCCCCGGTCGCCGACAATCAGAACTCCGCCACCGCCGGCGTCGGTGGCCCGCTCCTGATCCAGGACCAGCAGCTCCTCGAGAAGCTCGCCCGGTTCAACCGTGAGCGCATCCCGGAGCGTGTGGTGCACGCCCGCGGCTCGGCCGCGTACGGCTACTTCGAGGTGACCGACGACGTCACCGCCTACACCTCGGCCGCGTTCCTCTCCGAGGTCGGCAAGAAGACCGAGACCTTCCTGCGGTTCTCCACCGTGGCCGACTCCCTCGGTGGCGCGGACGCCGTCCGCGACCCGCGCGGCTTCGCGCTGAAGTTCTACACCGAGGACGGCAACTACGACCTCGTCGGCAACAACACCCCGGTGTTCTTCATCAAGGACCCGATCAAGTTCCCCGACTTCATCCACTCCCAGAAGCGCGACCCGTTCACGGGCAAGCAGGAGCCTGACAACGTCTGGGACTTCTGGGCGCACGCCCCCGAGGCGACGCACCAGATCACCTGGCTGATGGGTGACCGCGGCATCCCGGCGTCCTACCGCCACATGAACGGCTACGGCTCCCACACCTACCAGTGGACCAACGCCCAGGGCGAGGCCTTCTTCGTCAAGTACCACTTCAAGACGAACCAGGGCATCCGCTGCCTGTCGGGCGAGCAGGCCGCCGAGCTCGTCGGCAAGGACGCGAACTCGCACCAGACCGACCTGCTCCAGGCCATCGAGCGCGGTGTGAACCCGAGCTGGACCCTCTACGTCCAGGTCATGCCGGCCGCCGAGGCCGCGGACTACCGCTTCAACCCGTTCGACCTCACCAAGGTGTGGCCGCACGCCGACTACCCGCTGCAGCGCGTGGGCCGCCTGGTCCTCGACCGCAACCCGGACAACGTCTTCGCCGAGGTCGAGCAGTCCGCGTTCTCCCCGAACAACTTCGTCCCGGGCATCACCGCCTCGCCGGACAAGATGCTCCAGGGCCGCCTCTTCGCCTACGCCGACGCCCAGCGCTACCGCCTCGGTGTGAACCACACCCAGCTGCCGGTCAACGCCCCCAAGGCGACGAAGGCCGACAACTACGGCCGCGACGGCGTCATGGCGCTGCGCAACGGCTCGCGCCACGACAAGAACTACGAGCCCAACTCGTACCAGGGTCCGGCCGAGACCGGCATAGCCCTGGGCGCCCCGAAGGCCGTCTCCGGCTACACGGGCACCCACGAGGCCCCGGCCCACACCAAGGACGACGACTTCTTCCAGGCCGGCGAGCTCTACCGCCTGATGTCGGAGGCCGAGAAGCAGCGTCTGGTGGCGAACATCGCGGGCGGCCTGTCCCAGGTCACCCTCGAGGACGTCATCGAGAAGAACCTGGCTCACTTCCACGCCGCGGACGCCGACTACGGCAAGCGCGTCGAGGAGGCCGTGCGCGCCCTGCGCGACGCCTGAGCCCCACAGATGTACCGGGGGTCTGACGGGAGGTCAGGCCCCGGGTGCTGAGCCCGCACCGCGGACCCGGATGAGGGGTGGTACGCGGTGGGGGCCGGACGAGGACCGTGGCGGGCGAGCGAGCCAGTGCGGTGGTAATGGGTTCCGAGGCCCGTCTCTTGACCTGAGGGAGACGGTGCCGGAGTTCTCGTCGCCCGCCCGCCACGGTCCCAGCCACTCCTCTGTATACGGGGCCGCGCACAGAGTCCCCTTATACAGAGGAGAAGAACCGACACCTCCCCCATGTCTCCGCCCGGCGGTGCGAACGTCCTGTCGCGCCAGCCTCGCTCCGTCGGGCGGTAACCACCAGAGCGCCGAGTCACGGACGGTCCCGTGACTCGGCGCTTTGCCGTCGTCTCCCCTTACTGGGCGCGCGCGGTGCGCGGCAGGCGTACGGAGAGCAGCAGGGCGACGGCCAGCAGCCCGGCCGTCGCCAGGACCGTGCCGCCGAGCGCGGCGCCCGGGCTGCTGCCGTGGTCGGCGAAGGCGGACCAGACGGTGACGAGCAGGGCCACGCCCACGGCGTTGGCCAGCTGCTGCACGGCGTTGAGCACGCCGGAGGCGGAACCCACCTCGGGCTCGGCCACCCCCGCGAGGATCACGTCGAACAGCGGCGGGATCACCAGGCCCATCCCGAGCCCCGTGACGAAGGTGCCCGGCAGCAGCCGCCAGCCGTCCACCGCCCCGTCGGCGGTGGCGGCCAGCAGGACCAGCCCGAGGGCGGTGAGGACGATGCCCGCCTGGATCACCACCCGGCCGTGCTTCTGCGCGAGCCCTCCCGCCGGGCCCGCGGCGACCGCGATCCCCAGGGCCAGCGGGGCCACGGAGTACCCGGCCCCGGCCGGCGAGAGCCCCAGCGGCCCCTGGAAGAACAGGGACAGGACCAGCATCAGGCCCGTGAAGGCGGCGAAGAAGGCGACGGCGACCGCGATCCCGCCCGTGTAGCCGCGGTCGGCCAGCAGGGCCGGGGCCACCAGGGGCGAGGGGCGCCGCCGCTGGAGCCGGGCGAACAGCCAGAAGCCCAGCGGCCCGGCGGCCATCAGAGCGAAGCTCCAGGCGGGCCAGCCCAGCTCCCGCCCCTGCACGAGGGGGTAGACCAGGGCCCCCGAGGCGGCGCCCGCCAGCAGCATGCCCGGCACGTCGAGCCGCGCGCCCCCGTCGGGGACCGTGCGCGGGATCCAGCGGACCGCGCCGGCCAGGGCCGCCAGGCCCAGCGGGACGTTCACCAGGAAGACCAGCCGCCAGCCGCTGCCGAAGAGGTCGGCCCCGGTGAGCAGGCCGCCCAGGACGGGGCCGCCGACGGCGCAGACCCCCATAACGGGCCCGAACAGGCCGAAGGCCCTGGCCTGTTCGGGGCCCTCGAAGACCTCCTTGACGATGCCGAAGCCCTGCGGCAGCAGCAGCGCGCCGAAGGCCCCCTGGGCGGCGCGGGCGGCGATCAGCCAGGCGGGTCCCGGGGCGGCGGCGCACAGGGCGGAGGCGAGGGTGAATCCGGCGGCGCCCAGCAGGAAGAGCCGGCGCCGGCCGAAGCGGTCCCCGAGCCGTCCGGCGGTGATCAGCAGGACGGCGAAGGGCAGGGTGTAGGCGGCCTGGAGCCACTGGGTGGTCGACGGGCCGCCGCCCAGATCGGCGGCGATCGCCGGGGCGGCCACCCCGGTGACCGTCGCGTCGAGCAGGTCCATGACCTCGGCGGCCAGGACCACCGCCAGGGCGCGCCGGCGGTAGGGATACGGGTGGTTCACGACAGGGGTCCCCCAGAAGCGTCGTTGCGGCAGCACGGACATCACGAACACCGGAAACGTCACGAACAGCGTTCGTCACGAACAACGTTCGCTACGAACACCGTTCGTTGTCAAGTGCTAGCCTGTTCCCATGCAGACGCCCCCGCCCCGCCGGAGCACCCGCTCCCGCCCCGCCAAGTCCCCGCTCAGCGAGGCCGCCGTCGTCGAAGCGGGCCTGCGGGTCCTGCGGCGCGAGGGGGTGGACGCCGTCACGATGCGCAAGGTCGCGGCCGAGCTCGACACCGGCCCCGCGTCCCTCTACGTGTACGTCTCCCAGCGCGGTGAACTGCTGCGCCTGATGCACGACGCCGTCATCGCGACCGTGCCGCTCCCGGCGATCGATCCGGGACGCTGGCGCGCACAGCTCACCGCCCTGATCACGGACGTGGTGCGCGCGCTGGGCGCCCACCCCGGCATCGGCCGGGTCTCCCTGGGCGACATCCCCACCACCCCGGCCTGGCTCGGCCTCTTCGACCGCGTCCTCGGGCTGCTCCTGGCGGGCGGGATCGAACGGCAGCGCGCGGCCTGGGGCTGCGACCTCATCGCCCTGCACATCGGGGCGGTCACCTACGAGGTGGACTCCGCCGGCCCGGCCGCCGGCGACGGCGAGGAGGCCCTCCAGGGCGCCCTCGACGCCCGCCACGCCCGGGTCGGGATCGAGGAGCGCCTGGCCGGCCTCGACCCCGCCCGGTACCCGCACCTGGCCGCCGGCGCGGCCGAACTGGCCGCCGGACCGGCGTCGGCGCGGCTCGCGCTCGGCATCGACGTACTGATCGGCGGACTGGCCGGCGGACCGGCCTGAAACGCGGACCGGCCCCCGCCCCTCCTGACGGAGGGGCGGGGGCCGGTCGGCCGCTGCGGGTGATCAGACCTGGAGGGCCTTGATCGCGGTCGGGGCGTGGCCCGGCTCGGTCGCGAGCTCCTCGAACTCGGTGACGTCGCTCATGTCGACCGTCTTGCTCATCGCGATGTTGGTGACGCGCTCCAGGATGGCCTCGACGACGACCGGGACCTGGAACTCCTGCGCGAGCTTCTTGGCCTCCTCGAAGGCCTCGCCCAGCTTGTCCGGGTCGGTGACGCGGATGGCCTTGACGCCCAGGCCCTCGGCGACCTTGACGTGGTCGACGCCGTAGACGCCGATCTCCGGGGTGTTGATGTTCTCGAACTCGAGGTTGACCTCGAAGTTGATGCCGAGGCCGCCCTGCGCCTGGCGGATGAGGCCCAGGTAGGCGTTGTTCACGAGGACGTGGACGTAGGGGACCTTGTGCTGGGCGGCGACCGCCAGCTCCTCGATCATGAACTGGAAGTCGTAGTCGCCGGAGAGGGCGACGACGGGGGTCTCGGGCTGCGCCGTGGCGGCGCCGATGGCGGCCGGGATGGTCCAGCCGAGCGGGCCGGCCTGGCCGCAGTTGACCCAGTGGCGCGGCTTGTAGACGTGCAGGAACTGCGCGGCCGCGATCTGGGAGAGGCCGATGGTGGTGACGTAGCGGGTCTCCGGTCCGAACGCCTTGTTCATCTCCTCGTAGACGCGCTGCGGCTTCATGGGGATGTTCTCGAAGTGCGTACGGCGCTGCAAGGTGGCCTTGCGCTCCTGCGCGGAGGCGGCCCAGGCGGAGAAGTCGGGGAGCTTGCCCTCGGCCTTGAGCTCCTTGGCGACCTCGATGAAGAGCTCCAGGGCGACCTTGGCGTCGGAGGCGATGCCGAAGTCGGGGGCGAAGATCTTGCCCAGCTGGGTGGGCTCGATGTCGACGTGGACGAACTTGCGGCCCTTGGTGTAGGCGTCGAGGTTGTAGCCGGTGTGGCGGTTGGCCCAGCGGTTGCCGATGCCGATGACGGTGTCCGACTCGAGGAACGTCGCGTTGCCGTAGCGGTGGGCGGTCTGGACGCCGACCATGCCGGCGGCCAGCTCGTGGTCGTCCGGGATGGTGCCCCAGCCCATCAGGGTGGAGATGACCGGGATGTTCGTCAGCTCGGCGAACTCGACCAGCAGGTCGGAGGCGTCGGCGTTGATGATGCCGCCGCCGGCGACGATCAGCGGGCGCTCGGCCTCCAGCAGGAAGCCCAGGGCCTTCTCGGCCTGGGCGCGGCTGGCCTGCGGCTTGTAGACCGGCAGCGGGGTGTAGGTCTCGGGGTCGAACTCGATCTCGGTCAGCTGGACGTCGATCGGCAGGTCGATCAGGACCGGGCCCGGACGGCCGGAGCGCATCAGGTGGAAGGCCTGCTGGAAGACGCCGGGGACCTGCGCGGCCTCCAGGACCGTGGTGGCGGCCTTGGTGACGGGCTTGGCGATCGTGGCGATGTCGACGGCCTGGAAGTCCTCCTTGTGGAGCTTCGAGACCGGCGCCTGACCGGTGATGCAGAGGATCGGGATGGAGTCCGCGATGGCGGAGTACAGGCCGGTGATCATGTCCGTGCCGGCCGGGCCCGAGGTGCCGATGCAGACGCCGATGTTGCCCGCCTTGGCGCGGGTGTAGCCCTCGGCCATGTGCGAGGCGCCCTCGACGTGACGGGCCAGCGTGTGCGCGATTCCGCCCACGTTCTTGAGCTCGCGGTAGAACGGGTTGATCGCGGCACCGGGCACGCCGAACGCCTGTTCGACACCCTCGAGCTTGAGGATCTCAACGGCGGCAGCGGCGGCTGTCATACGAGGCATCAGGTTCTCCTGCGGGTCTGGCGGTCAGACTTTTTCCGGCATCCGGAATTTTTGTTCTGCTATACGAAACAAGCTAAGTGTCGACTTCCCGCACGTCAAGGCGGTGGGGTACCTCGGAACCCACCAAAAGCCGCATCTCTTTCGGTGAGTTGCACAAATGACCGGGCCCGGAGGGTGAATCCGCGGGAATCGGCCGGCTCGACCGCCGCGGCGGTCGCCGGTGGTGGAGCATGGACCCACGCACAGCTACGGAGGGGGTCCAGGGCTCATGGCGGAAGCGGTACCGGTGCGCTGCCCGGCGTGCCAGCGCGAGAACGGCTACGTCTCCCCGGTCTTCCCGTGTGCCTGCGGGAGCCCGGTCACCCCGCCGCTGGACCTGACGGCGGCGCCCCTGCCGCTGACCCACCGGACCTGGCAGGACAGCTGGGTGACGGTGCGGTGCGGGTCCTGCGGGCAGGAGAGCGAGTGGCCGCACCCGGAGGTCGGGTGCGGCTCGTGCGGGACGGTGGTGCTGGTACCCGTACGGCGGCCGGGACGGCCGGGGGCGGATCCCGGGACCGGGCCGGACGCCGGGGCGGAGCCGGGGACGGGGTCCGGTGTATCCGGTGTACCGGACGGGGCGGGCGCGGGGGACGGCGTACGCCGCGACGGGCCCCCGGCGAACCGAACCCCGGCCGCCCCGGGCGGCGGATCCGCCGCGGCCGGCGGCACCCCGGTGCGGGGTCCCGCCTCCCGGGCGCCGTTCCGGCCGGTGACCATCCGTACCGCCCGGGACGCGGTGGCGGCGGCCGCCCTGTACCTGCGCTGGCTCGGCTTCCGGGACGTCCGCCAGCCCGACGGGGTGCCGATCCCCTCGGCGGCGGTGGACCTGCGGGCCCCCGGAGTGGTGGCGCAGGTGGATCCGACCACGGCGCCGGCCGGGCTGCGGGCGGTGGAGTGCGTGTGGCTGAACGGTCTGACGGCCTCGGCGACCGCCGTCTACTTCGCCCTGGCGGGGTACACGGAAGAGGCCCGGGGGCGCGCCGACGACCTGGGGATACCGCTGTTCGTCATGGACCTCACGGGCATGCCGCAGCCGGTCAACGACCCGGCGGACGCACTGGTCGGACGGGGGGCCTAGGCTCGGGGGCTGTTCGCACGTGTTGTCCGATCGTTTCGCCCCTGCCTGCCGAGGAGAGCCCGATGAGCCTGTACGACATCCCGCTGACCACCCTGGACGACGAGCCCACCAGCCTGGCGGCCCACCGGGGCAAGGCCATCCTGCTGGTGAACACCGCCTCGCAGTGCGGGCTCACCCCGCAGTACTCGGGCCTGGCCCGGCTCCAGTTCGCGTACGAGGCGAAGGGCTTCACCGTGGTCGGCGTGCCCTGCAACCAGTTCGGCGGCCAGGAGCCGGGCACCGCGGAGGACATCCAGACCTTCTGCGCGGCCGGTTTCGGCGTGACCTTCCCGATGCTGGAGAAGACCGAGGTGAACGGCGAGAACCGGCACCCGCTGTACCGGGAGCTGGTGAAGACCCCGGACGCCGACGGTGAGGCGGGGGACATCCAGTGGAACTTCGAGAAGTTCCTGATCTCCCCCGCCGGCGAGGTCGTGGCGCGCTTCCGCCCGCGCACCGAGCCGGAGGCTCCCGAGGTCATCGCCGCCATCGAGGCGCAGCTGCCGGCCTGACCCGCGGCCGTACGGGCGCCCGGCGGACCGGGCGCCCGGCCGTCACGGGGCCGCGCCGTCAGGGGGCCGGGCCGTCAGGGCCGGGGCGGGCCTCATCCCGCCAGATCGGCCTCGTCGTACTCCTGGGTGGAGCCGGCGGCCGTCAGGTCCCGCAGCTCCACGCGGCGGATCTTCCCGGACACGGTCTTGGGGAGCTCGGCGAACTCGATGCGCCGGATCCGCTTGTACGGGGACAGGACCGCCCGGGAGTGCTCGAACAGCAGCCGCGCGGTCTCCTTCCCGGGCTCCCAGCCGGCGGCGAGGGTGATGTAGGCCTTCGGCACGGCCAGCCGCAGCGCGTCCGGGGCCGGTACCACGGCCGCCTCGGCGACGGCCTCGTGCTCCAGCAGGGCGCTCTCCAGCTCGAACGGGCTGATCTTGTAGTCGGAGGCCTTGAAGACGTCGTCGGCCCGGCCGACGTAGGTGAGGTAGCCGTCGGCGTCGCGCGAGGCGATGTCCCCGGTGCGGTAGAGCCCGTCCGCCATGGCCTCGGCGGTGCGCTCGGGGTCGTCGCGGTAGCCGGTCATCACCCCGGCGGGGGCGCGGCGCAGGTCCACGCACAGCTCCCCCTCGTCGGGGGACTCCTTGCCGGTGACGGGGTCCAGCAGCACGATCCCGTACCCGGGCGCGGGGCGGCCCATGGATCCAGGCTTGACTTCGGCGCCGGGGAAGTTGCCGACCTGGAGGGTGGTCTCGGTCTGCCCGAACCCGTCGCGGATGGTGATGCCCCAGGCCTCCTTGACCCGTTCGATGACCTCGGGGTTCAGGGGCTCGCCGGCCGCCACGGCCTCGCGCGGGGGCCGGCGGAGCGCGGTCAGGTCCGACTGGATCAGCATCCGCCAGACGGTGGGCGGGGCGCAGAAGGTGGTGACCCCGCCGCGGTCCATCTCGGCCATGAGCCGCTGGGCGTCGAAGCGGGTGTAGTTGTGGACGAAGACGGTCGCGCCGGCGTTCCAGGGGGCGAAGAGGTTGGACCAGGCGTGCTTGGCCCAGCCGGGCGAGGCGATGTTGAGGTGCACGTCGCCGGGGCGCAGACCGAGCCAGTACATGGTGGAGAGGTGGCCGATGGGGTACGAGGCGTGGGTGTGCTCGACGAGCTTGGGGCGGGCGGTGGTGCCCGAGGTGAAGTAGAGCATCAGCGGGTCGGAGGCGAGGGTGGCCCCGTCGGGGCGGAACCCGCTGTCGGCCCCGGCCATGTCCGCGAGCCGCAGCCAGCCGGCCGGGACCTCGTCCCCGGCGGCGATCCGCGTGTAGTCGCCCGCCACCTCGTCGAACTTGGGGGTGTCCTCGACGCGCGCGATCACGTGGCGGACGTTGCCGCGCTCGATCCGGTCGCGCAGGTCGGCGGGGCCGAGCAGCGGGGTGGCGGGGATGACGACGGCGCGCAGCTTCATGGCGCCGAGCATCACCTCCCACAGTTCGCGCTGGTTGCCGAGCATGACCAGGATCCGGTCGCCGGCGGCGACGCCCCGCTCGCGCAGCCAGGTGGCGGCGGACCCGGACCGCAGCCGCATCTCGTCGAAGGTGACGGCTTCGGTGGTCCCGTCCTCCTCGACGATCCGCAGCGCGTCGGCGCCGTTGCCCTCCGCGATGCGGTCGAACCAGTCGAACGCCCAGTTGAAGCGCTCTGGGCGGGGCCAGGTGAATCCGTCCCGGGCGGCCTCGTACCGCCCTCGGTGGGCGAGCAGGAAGTCCCGTGCGGCCAGGAAGCCTTCGGTGGCGCTGTTCTCCGTCATGGGAGGCATCGTGCCGCGCCGGACGGGCCCTCCACCAGGGCGGCGTCAGCCTCGGATTGACCCGAAGCGCACCTTCCCGGGGCCCTCGCCCATCGCGGCGAGCATCGCCTCGCCCTCGGCGGCGATCTCCTCCTCGACCGCGCCCGTCACCTCGCGGAACAGCTCCACGGTGACCCCTCCCGCCCCACCGGCCCACACCCCGCCCAGGAACCCGTCGACCATCAGCACGCACCGGCTCTGGTTCCCGTGCGCGTTCAGCCCCTTGAACTCGGGCGGGACGACGCGCGTCCGGTCGGCGTGCGAGAGGAGCAGGTTGTCGAACTCGGGGAGGAAGCGGGGCGGCGCCGGGGTGTCGGGGTCGGGGCGGGGCGCGTCGGGCAGGTCGAACAGCTCGACCCCGTTCTCGTCGCGGAAGGTCACCAGGCGCGGGCGCAGCCGCTCGAAGGCCTCGCGGAGCCGGGTGATCCCGGCCCAGGTCTGCATGTCCTTGACGGAGGCGGGCCCGAAGGCGCCGAGGTAGCGCAGCACCACCGCGTCGATCCCCTCCGGCTCCTCCCTCGGGGACTGCCCCACCCACGTCTCCAGGGTGGTCAGCCGCACCTGCCCGCTGCGCCCCCACACCCCGCGCGGGGTCACCTGCACGAGCGGCAGCAGGCAGCGCGCGGCCACGGACAGCGACTGCGGATCGGCCCCGGGCCACTGCCGCAGCAGTTCCTCGCGGATCTCCCCCATGGTCCGGGGCTCCTCCTCGACGAACCTCCGGGCCCGCTCGGCCAGCACCCCGAGGTCGACCCCGGCCAGCCCCTTCCGGAAGTACCCCACCTCCCGGTCCCGCGCCGCCTGCACCAGGGGCCTCACCATCAGGGCGTCCGACGCCGTGTGGGTGTGGATCGTCGACCGCATGGTCACCATCCGCACGACGTCCCGCTCCTCCATCAGCCGCCCGAGCTCCCCGGGCCGGAACCCGGCGAGCCGCGCGTACAGCTGGTAGTAGGGCGGCTTGACGTTCTGCGCCTGCAGCCCGAGCAGGTGCGCGACGGCGTCGTACGCCGACATCGCGGAGCGGCTCAGCAGCAACTGCCGGTCGAGCGTGGCACGGTTGAGCGCACGGACACCGAGAACGGAACGCGGAGAAGAGGCCATACCCGCAACCTAGCCCCCGTTGCGGACACCTTCTGTCCGCAACCACCGGCTGAACCGCGCTGTCCGAGCCCCGCCCCCGACCCGTCCCGCCGCCGCTCCGAACCGTCCTAGCCCAGCCCCACGGCGGTCGCGAGGCCCCTGCCCCAGGCCCCGGCCGGCCCTGGCCAGCTGAGGGGCGTGAAGAACGCCGCCACCAGGAAGACTGCGGATGCCGCGATGCTGAGCAGGAACGCGGGGACACCGGCGCCGGCCTCCGAGTCCCGGTCCAGCATCACCGTGGCCGCCTTCCTCGCGAGGGGCGTGCCGAAGATGACCACCACCGCGCCGGCGAGGGCCGTGCCCGACGTGAACAGCAGCACCCCCCAGAGACCGGCGTCGGATCTGAAGGCGACGCGGTTGGTCGTGACGACGAGCTGGCGCAGTTCCTCGCGGACGGCACCGAGTTGCGCCTCTGCTCTCGCCAGGACGTCGGAGAACTCGTCCGCCTCCTGCCTGTCCCGCTGCGAGTCGGCGGGACCGGTCCGAGGAGTTCCCCGCCCGTCGCGTTCGACGTCCCGCCGACGACGCGCCAGCTCCTGCTGCGCCTGGGCGAGCAGCGCTTCGGCCTTGGCGCGCTCCTCCTCGGCCTTCCGCACGGTCCGTTGGGCCTGCATGACGAGCAGCTCGGCACCGCGCAGCCGGTCCGCGAACTCGGCGTGGGCCTCGGCACGCGCCTCGGCCTTGGCCCGGCGGGCCTGCGCCTCCAACTCCGCGCAGCGGGCGGTCCCCCCGGTCGTCCCGGCCGCTCATCGTTCGCTGGTGTGCTGGTCCCTGGCCGCCTGATAGATCCGGGCGTTGTCCTTCGCCCGCGCCTCCAGGCGCGCCCCTCCGTTGATCAGCTGTCCTTCGGACATCCGCCGCTGCCAGCCTTCGACCAGGCCCTGGAGCTCGTCGGCGGCTTCCGGGTGCTCACCCAGCAGCACCGCGAACCGGCCGACCCACTGCCCCTCCAGCCGTCCGGCGGGGTCGGGTCCGCCGCCGGCGTCGAGCACGCTGGTCCGTGACGCGTCCAGTTCCCGCTCGACCTCCTCGACGGCCTGCGGGCGGAAACGGCGCCAGACGGTCACGACTCCGTCCCGCGTCTGCTGCCCTCCCTCACCGACGAGCAACCCGACACCCGTAAGGGGTAACGCCGTTGCCGCTCAGCGCGTGGGGGCGTCCCCGCCGTTGGGGCCGTCCGCGAGGGGCATGAAGCCGATGCACTCCACGTCGATCTGGTCGGCGAGTTCCACCAGTGCGTCGGCCAGGCCGAGGGTCGTGCCCGGGTCGAGGTCCGTCCCGCCGTCGTACACCGACTCCAGCCAGCCGCCGGCGAGGCGCCGCAGCAGGGCGGTGACCTCGTCGGCGGGGATCAGCAGACCTCCGCCCGCCACCGAGACCAGGGGTACGTACGCGTTCATGGCGCCACCTCCTCCGCTCCGCGCTGCGCCGGACGGCGCACGTCAGCTGTCGGGCCCGGCCGCAGCGATGGCCGCGAGCGCCGAACCGGGGTCCTGCTCCACCACGAGGTCGCCCAGGCTGAGGACGCCGACGAGCTCTCCTTCGTCGGTCACCACGGGCAGGCGGCGCAGCGCCTTGCGCCGCATGAGGGCGATGGCCTGGTCGACCCCGTCGTCGGGACGGACCGTGACGGGGTCGGTGCTGCAGACGGCCTGCACGGTCGTCTCACCGGGGTCCCGGTTGTCGGCCATGGCGCGGACGACGAGGTCCCGGTCGGTCAGGATGCCCCGGAGCCGGCCCTCGTCGACGACGAGGACGTCGCCGATGTCGGCGTCCCGCATCACCCGGGCCGCCTCCGCCAGCGAGGTCGTCTTCTCGACGGTCACCGGATTCCCGGTCATCACCTCACGCACACGACGGGCCATGGTTCCTCCCAGTGCCGGACACGGTCCCACCTGGCAGTTACCCGCCCCGGGCCGGGCCAATCGCCGCCGCCCCGGAGCCGGTGGCCGACGGGCGGGCGGCGCGCCGGCGCCTCGGGGGCCTCAGGCGGCTCAGGCGCCTCAGGCGGCGGGCAGGACGGCGTCGAGGCGGCGCAGCGCGGCCCGGCGCTGGACCAGGGCCAGACCCGCCACGCCCGCGCCGAGCGCCAGCCAGCCGGCCGGACCCGCGGCCATCACGGCGCCGGTCAGCAGCAGTGGCCCGACGGCCTTCTGGGCGGACGGGGAGATGCCGGCCACCCCCAGGTACGAGGCCCTGGCCTGCTGCGGCGCGAGGGAGACGGCCAGCTCCCAGGAGCAGACCGAGCGCACCAGCTCGGCGGCGGTGACCAGGACCGCCGCGCCGAGCAGGATGGCGGAGGCGGCCCAGGGGCCGTGGGCGGGGGTGAGCGCGAGGAGCGCGCAGGCGGCGAGCAGGAAGAGCCCGTACCAGGCGACGGCGCCGGCCGCCTGGCGCGGGGTGCCCACCTTCGCGGACACGGTGAGCTGGAGGACGACGACGAGGACGGTGTTGACGGCGAGGAAGGCCGGGACGACGGCGTGCGGCGCGTCGGTGTGGTGGACGAGCCACAGGGGCAGGCCGACGTTGAGGAGGGAGTCGTCCAGGTTGAGCGGCATGTCCAGCAGGACGAAGCGGAGGTAGGCCCGGTCCCGCCACGGGCTCCTGCGGCGGGACCGGGCCTCCCCGCCGGGGGCGGTCTCCCCGTGCGGGGTGGCGCCCTGCGCCGGTCGCGCGGGGGTGACGAGGCGTCCGTGGCCGTGCGGTTCCCGTGTGCGCCACACCAGCGCGGAGGCCGCCAGGAAGGAGAGCGCGTTGCCGAGGATGAGGACCTCGTAGGCGCCCCGGGTCCCCACGGCGAGGCCGATGGCGGCGATGCCCGCGCCCACGGCGTAACCCGCGTTGGCGGCGCTGCGCGACAGGGCCTGGTAGGTGGCGCGGCGCTCGCCCGCCACCCGGGTGGCGAAGAGCATTTCGAGGGTCTTGGCCGCGCGGTCGCCGAGGTGGGTGAGGGCGACGATCGGCAGGAGCAGCTCGAAGCGGGTGACGGCGAGCATCGCGCAGAGGGCGGCCAGCCGCAGCAGGTGACAGGCGATCAGGAGGGGGCGGACGGGGAACCGGTCGGCCAGGTGGCCGGCGACCGGGGAGCCCGCGATGCCCGCGATCGCGCCGACGCCGAGCATGAGGCCGAGGCGTCCGGCGTCGAGGCCGACGACGAACGTGAAGAAGAGGACGGAGGAGGCGGCCCAGACGCCCGTTCCGGTGCGGTCGAGGAGCTGGGCGAGCAGCATGATCCGCGCGTCGCGGCCACCGGGCGGCCGCCGCAGCTGCGCGACCAGACCACCCGACCCACCACCGCCCGCCGCGACCGAAGCCGGGGCCGGGGCCGGGGCCGGGGTCGGGGTCGCGACGACCCTGTCCGCGTCCGGTTCCGCCCCCGGCTCGGGGCCCGGATCCGCCCCCGCCCCCGCACCCGCGCCCACGTCGGCCCGGCGCATGCCCGACCCCGCAGCCGCGACCGCAGCCGGGGCCGGGGTCGCGTCCGGCTTCAGGGCCGGATCGGCGCCCGTGCGAGCGCCCGGACCGCCCGGGGCCGCGTCGCCCGCCGGGCCCGCGTCCGGGCGCGGGCCCCCGGCCCCGCCCGTTCCGGCGTCCCCGCTGCCGCCGGTGTCCTTCTCCTGCCCTGCCGTACCGCGCCGCCCCATGCCGGGCCTCCGTCTTCCCCCGTCCGAAAGTATCTCGATGTCGAGATACCAGGCGGTAGCCTGCCCTCCCCACTATCTCGACGTCAAGATATTTCGAGCGCGTGTGGAACCCGTGAAGGCCCCCGTCCCGCCCGGCCCGGAAGGCGGAGCGGGACGGGGGGCTCCGTCTAGCGCGCCAGGAGCGTCGTGGCCACCCCCGCCGGGACCGGGGCCAGGCCCGCCGGGCGGGTGGTGAAGGTGCCCCGGCCCTGGGTGCGGCCGCGCAGGCGGGACGCGTAGCCGAAGAGTTCGGCCAGCGGCACCGTCGCCGTGACCACCGCGGTCCCGGCCCGGGTGGCCGAGCCCGTGACCCGGCCGCGCCGGGCGGCGAGGTCGCCGAGGACCGCGCCGACGGACTCGTCCGGCACGGTCACCGTGACCTCCGCGACCGGCTCCAGCAGCTCCAGCGCACTGGCGCGCAGGGCCTCGCGCAGCGCGAACCGGCCGGCCGCACGGAAGGCGAGCTCCGAGGAGTCCTTGGAGTGGGTCGCCCCGTCGGTCAGGACCACCCGCAGCCCGGTCACCGGGTGCCCGCCGAGGGGGCCCTCCGCGAGGGCGTCCCGGCAGCCGGCCTCCACGGCCCGCACGTACTCCTGCGGGACCCGGCCCCCGACGACCGTCGAACGGAACGCGAAGCCCGGCTCCCCCAGCGGTTCGACGTCGATCACCACATGGGCGAACTGCCCCGCCCCGCCGTCCTGTTTGACGTGCCGGTGGACGAGCCCGGCGACCCCGTCCACCACGGTCTCCCGGTAGGAGACCCGGGGACGGCCCACGACGACCTCCACGCCCTGGTCCCGGCGGATCTTCTCCACCGCGACCTCCAGATGGAGCTCGCCCAGCCCCGACAGCACGGTCTGCCCGGTCTCCGCGTCGGTCCGGACCACCAGCGAGGGGTCCTCCTCGGCGATCCGCGCCAGCGCGGCCGCGAGCCGGCCGGTGTCGGTGCTGCGGCCGGCCTCGACGGCCACCGACACCACCGGGTCGGCCACCGTGGGCGGTTCGAGGAGCAGCGGGGCCCCCGGCGCGCACAGGGTGGTGCCGGCCCGGGCCGCCTTGGGCCCGACCACGGCGACGATGTCACCGGCCACCGCCTCCTCCCGCTCCTCGTGCCGGTCGGCCTGCACCCGCAAGATCCGCCCGATCCGCTCCGTCCTGCCCGTACCGGGGTCCAGTACGGTGTCGCCCTTGCGCAGGGTGCCCGCGTACAGGCGTACGTACGTCAGCCGTCCGGTCGCCGTCGCCGTCACCTTGAAGGCGAGGGCCGCGAGCGGCTGCGCCGGGTCCGCCGGGCGGCCCTGCACCGCCGGCATGTCGGCCGGGGACGGCAGGTACGCCACGACGGCGTCCAGCAGCGGCTCGATCCCGCGGTTGCGGTACGCCGAGCCGCACAGGACCACCACGCCGTCCCCGGCGAGCGTCAGCTCGCGCAGGGCGCGGACCAGCGTGGCCTCGGTGAGGGAGCCCGCCGTGCAGAACTCCTCCAGGGCGTCCGCGTGGAGCTCGGCCACCGTCTCCTCCAGCAGCCGGCGCCGCCGCAGGGCCTCCTCCCGCAGCTCTTCGGGGACGGGCGCGGTCGCGTACGCGCCGGCGCCCGCGCCCCACAGCAGGGCGCGCATCCGCAGGAGGTCGACGACGCCGGTGAAGGCGTCCTCGCGGCCGACGGGCAGCTGGACGACCAGCGGGACGGTACCGAGCCGGTGCCGGATCGAGGCCACCGCGGTGTCGAGGTCGGCACCCGCGCGGTCCAGCTTGTTGACGAACGCGATCCTCGGGACGCCGTGCCGGTCCGCCTGCCGCCACACCGACTCGCTCTGCGGCTCGACCCCGGCGACGGCGTCGAACACCGCGACGGCCCCGTCGAGCACCCGCAGGGAGCGCTCGACCTCGTCGGCGAAGTCGACGTGTCCGGGGGTGTCGATCAGGTTGACCCGGTGCCCGTCCCAGGCGCAGCTGACGGCCGCGGCGAAGATGGTGATGCCGCGGGCCCGTTCCTGGGCGTCGAAGTCGGTGACGGTCGTCCCGTCGTGGACCTCGCCGCGCTTGTGGATGGCGCCGGTGGCGAACAGGATCCGCTCGGTGACGGTGGTCTTGCCGGCGTCGACGTGGGCGAGGATGCCGAGGTTGCGGACGGCGGTGAGCGGGTTGGTGCCGGGGTGGGGGTGGGTACGGGTGCGCATGGCCCGGGGCCTTTCGGATGCCGTGGAGCTGGTGGAGGGGGCGGCGCGATTCCCGTGCGGGCTCGACCGGCGGTGACGCACGGTCATGGGGCGTCGTACGAAGCCTGTTTCACGGCCGGCGCACGTACCTGGACACGGGTGGACGGTGACAGCCGCGCAGCTGCTACCGCGCGGTCCGGGACACCGGGATCACGTCGTACCGGGTCTGGGGAACGAGGGCGGCGGCGGTGTGCGTGCGCATGACCCTGTTCCCCTTCTCTTCGTCCGACGGCATGGCGCGCGGGCCGTTTCGGCGGCGCGCACGGCGAGTGTAGGCAGCGCGCGCCGGGCGGGGCACCGTATTTTCCGGCGGCCCCCGCCGCCTCGGACGAGGAGGCGCTCCCGCGGCCGGGCGGCGGCGGGGCGGGCCTCAGCCTTCGCCGGGGGCGGAGCCTTCCGGGGGGTCGGCGGGATGCGGGGGGTCGTCGGGGTGCGGGGGGGCGGCGGGGTGCGGGGCGGCGATGTCCCACAGGCCCGTGTCCGACCGGGTCGCCGACCAGTCGCCCGGCAGGAAGAGGGGTCCGGGGAGCCTGACGCCGCTGAACTCGGCTCCTGCGTTGAAGGTTGCGCCTTCGAAGGTGAGGGCGGAGCGGAATTCGGAGCCTTCGATGGTGACGGTGCCGTCGAACGTCGCGCCGTCGAAATCGGTGTCGGTCGCGAACTGGGCGCGCAGGAAGCGCACCGGCCCCCGGAACCAGGTGTTCCTGAAGCCGCTTCGCGCATGGTCGACCCTGAACCCGGCGCAGTGGAGCGAGCCTGCGAACACGGCGCGGTCGAAGGACACCCCGCGTTGGCATGCGGTGTCCACGAAAACGGTCGCACCGTTGAAGACGGTCCGGGCGAAGTCCGCCCGTGACTGGAAGTCGGCTGTGCGGAACTCCGCTTCGGCGTCGAACACGGCAGAGGCGAAGGAGGCAGGGGCCTCGAACGCGGTCTCCCGGAAGACCGCCTCCCCCCGGAACACGGCGAGGTCGAGGGCCGCGGGGGCCAGGAATCGAGTGCGGACGACCGACAACGCGCCTTCCCATACGGCCCGTTCGAAGGACGACCGGTCGACGAAGACGCAATCGTCGAACACCGTACGGCCCTCGCAGGCGGCATCGCGGAAGTCGAACGGCCCCTCCACCGACATGCCGCCGAGGGTGGCGGCGCCCTCGAAGAGCGCGTACTGGAAGGAGACGCGGGCCGTCCAGGTCGCACCGGTGAAGTCCGCCGCCCGGGCGAACCGCGCGCGCCGGAAGTCGGCCGCCTCCTCGAACCCGGCGGTCGGGAACCTCGCCCCTTCCCGGAAGGAGGTGCGATCGAACGAGGCCCTCCCCCGGAAGGCGGCTCCGGAGAAATCCGCCGGGCCCTCGAACACGGCCCGCGAGAAGTCGGCTTCTCCCGTGAACACCACCCCCGTCTCGTCCCAGCCCGCTGCGAAGCGCGCGTCCTCGAAGGTCACCGGCCCCAGCGCGAGCCGCCCCGTCCCCGGGTCCCGTACCGCATCCAGGACCCGCCGCAACAGGGCCCGCCCGAACGGGACCCCCCGGAAGTCGAGGGGCGCGCCGGGCTCCAGACCGCTCAGGACCGCCTCCCGCTCCTCCTCCGGCAGGTGGGCCAGACAGGCGTGGCCGCCCGGCGGCCGGATGCCCGGACATCCCAGGGGCTCCGCCGCCGAAGAGCCGGCCCGGCACCGGGGCCAGGAGGCCCCCGCATCGCGCACGGATTCCTCGGCCTGCGCCAGCAGCTCCCCCAGCTGCCGGGGGTCGCCCTCGTACACCCATGCGCCGGCACCGTCCGCCAGCGGGGTGAAGGCGCTCAGCACGGTCGGGCCGAGCAGTTCACCGAGTTCCTCGTACAGCCGCTGCGACAGGGTGAGGAGGAGGCGTCCGGCCCGTGACCGCCTGGCGTCGCGCAGCCGCTCCGTGATCAGGTCGTGCCCGACCAGCGGTCCCGGTTCCTCCGGCGGACGCCCTGGCTCCACGGTCCCCAGTACCACGGCGAGCGGCGGGGCACCCTCCCCCAGTACGCCCCGGTGGCGGGCCAGCGTCGCCGGAAGTGCAGCCAGCAGCCGCCCCGTGCGGCCGAGGGCGCCGGGCGCGTCGAACAGGAGGTGCAGTGTCCTCGGGTCCTCCCCGCGGAGCAGCGTCCCGCCGACCGGGGGGTCGGTCATCAGCCGGGCCAGGAGGTCGCGCAGCTCCGTCACCACCGAGCTGCCGCGCGGCATGGCTCCCCTGCCCACGCGTACGTCCACGGTCACCTGCGGGCCGCCGTGCGCCCTCGGCCCGTACGAGGCCGCCGGCGGATGGGCGTCCAGCGCCGAGCGGAAAGCGGGCTGGTCCAGCAGGGCTGCGCCGGACAGGAACACGAGGCGTTCGGGCCCCACCGTGTGCACCACTCCGAGCAGGAGACCCCCGTAGGACACCGGGCCGCCGACGAAATGGGTCCAGGCTTCCGGCTCCGCCGAGAGCCGGACGAGTTCCCCGTTGGCCGCGCCGCCGTCCCGGACCAGGGCCCCGGTCAGCGCGGCCGGCCGCCCCTCGTCCGTGACCCCGTCGACGCGGATGCGCGCCTCGGCGCCGTCCGGGCGCGTCCCCCAGGGCTGCGGGAGGAAGTCGGCGGGGTCGGCCAGGTCCTCCTCGCTCTCCAGCAGCATCACGGGCGGGGGCGCCTCGTCCCACCACACCGGCCGGCAGACGACCTCCCTGTCTCCCGACCGCACCCAGGCGACGGCCTCCCCCGGCCTGCGGACGTCCCCCACGGTGAGCACCAGCCGCGGGGCCAGCAGGGTCCCCACCCCCGCGGGCTCGGCCAGCGGCTCGAACCGTACCCGGACCACCCGGCCGCCGAGCCCCCCGCCGGGGGCCGCGGCCGGGCCCGCCGGGCCCCGCTCCTGCTCCGCGGCGGCCGCAGCCCCCGCCGGCCCGCGCTCCGCGAACGGCAGTGCCCCCTCCGGTACCCGCCTGCGGCCCTCCTCCCCCGTAGTGACCCGGGTCGCGGAGAAGTCGGGGCCCGTGCCCCGGTTGCGGGACATGAACTCCCACACCCGGCGGCGCACCAGTTCGCGCACCGCCGCCACGTCCCCGCGCAGCTGGGAACCGAGCAGCGCCTCCCGTACCCCCGGGAGGAACTCGAACGCGGCCTCGTCCGGGTGCTGCCGCCCCTCCCAGGGGGCGAAGAGCCCGCCCAGGGCCACCTCCGCGAGGTGCCCGTGTTCGGAGCCCCGCAGCAGGGAGCGGCGTACGAGGGTCATCACGGGCAGGGTCAGCGGTACGGCGGCCAGGTGCGCGGCGAGCTGCTGGGCGGTCGGGGAGGCGCCGGCCCGGAAGCGTTCCACGAGCTCCAGCGGGTCGGCGGGCCGCGGGGGCGCGGCGGCGGGCGGTGCGGCGGCCGCGTCCAGGCGCAGGCAGGCGAGGCGGCGCCAGCGCCCGTCGCCGGACACCACCCGGACCAGGCGGGCCAGGCTCCCGGGGGCCAGGCCGACGACCGGGACGACCGGCCCGCCGCCGCGCGCCCGCCGGGCGGCCGGGACCCGCTGCCAGGAACGGGTGGCGGCGGCGGGCCGCTCGCAGCGGACGGCGAAGGGCACGGGCCGTACCGCGCCGCGGGTCCAGAGCCGTTCGGGCAGGACGTTCAGCACGGCGACGGCGTTGTGGCCGCTCCAGTGGCGCAGGACCGCCCGCAGCGGGCCCTCCTGCCAGCCGGCCGCGACGGTGTCGGAGACGACGAGGATCAGCCGCCGCCCGGCGGGGTCGGCGAGTTCCTGGGGGTTGCGGGGCGGTTCGCCGGGGCCCCGCACGAGCTGCGGGGTGGCACCGCGGCCGGTTCCGGCGAGCTGCCAGGTGCGCACGTCGCGGAAGACCCCGCTGCGGGTGAGGACGCCGCGCAGTTCGGCGACCAGGTCGGCCCACAGCAGCATCGAGGGGTGGGCGTCGACCACCAGGGCCAGGTCCAGCCAGCGGCTCTCGGCGGGGCGCAGGACCGGGGTGGGGACCATGGCCTCGATGCTGCGCTCCACGGTGAGCTGCTCGTCGAGTTCCTCTCCCGGGCCGCCGATGGAGCGGCGTCCGACGGGCCGCAGGGAGCGCATCAGGCCGAGCGGGTCGTCGAGGGAGGCGGTGCGCGGCAGGCGCAGGGGTGTGCCGCGCCGTCCGCCCCGGCCGTCGGCGCGGCCGTCCGACGGCTGGCGGCCGGGGGCGGCGGGGAAGAGCTGGGCGGCGCCGGGGCCCGGAGCGGGGGCCGCCCCGGGTGCGGGTGCGGGCGGGGCGGGCGGCGGGGCGGCTTCCGGTGCGGTGTCGGCGGCGCCCGGGGCGGGCGGGCCGGTGTGCGCGGCGGCGGGGTCGACGCGTGCGGCCAGCCACAGGATGTCGGCGATCTCCTCCGCCCCGACGGCGGTGCGCGGGGCGGCGCCGTCCTCGGCGCCCTCGGCCAGGGCGGCGAGGAGCTTCTCGATCACGCGGTGGGCCCGGTCAGGTGCTGCATGACGGTGGCGAGGAAGCGGTCGCGGTCGCCGGGCGCGGACCAGGCGCCGGCCAGGCGCAGCTGGATGGCGTTGAGGAGCTGGTCGGTGGCCAGGTCGCCGTCCTCGGCGCGTTCGAGGAAGCTCCGGACGAGATCCCGGTACTCGGCGCCGTCGGCTCCGGTGATGTCGACGCCGAGCCGTCCGCGCACGATGCGGGCGAGTTTCTCGGGGCCGGGGGCGTCGAGGTGGAGGCGGACGCAGCGGCGCAGGAAGGCGGGCGGGAAGTCGCGTTCGCCGTTGCTGGTGAGGACGACCACGGGGAAGTGGCTGCACTGGACGCGGCCCTGGGTGACGGCGACGCCCGCGTCGGGGTCGTCGTCGGTGCCGATGGCGACGGTCGGCTCCTCCTTGGCCAGGCGGGCCAGTTCGGGGATGACGAAGCCGCCGTCCTCGAAGACGGTGAGGAGGTCGCCGGGCAGGTCGATGTCGCTCTTGTCGATCTCGTCGACGAGCAGGACGCGGGGCCTCGGCTGGGGCAGCAGGGCGGTGCCGAGCGGGCCGAGGCGCAGGTAGCGGGCGATGGAGGGGGCGGAGGCGGCCGGGGCGGCGGGGCGGCGGGCCTGCTCCAGTCCGGCCTCCTGGAGCCGGCCGATGGCGTCGTAGAGGTAGAGGCCGTCGCGCAGGACGGTGCGGCTGGTGATCGGCCAGTGCAGTACGGGGCCCAGGGCGAGGTCGGCGGCGATGCTGTGGGCGAGGGTGGACTTGCCGACGCCGGGCCTGCCGGTGACGAGCAGCGGGCGGCGCAGGTGGAGGGCGGTGTTGACGACGTCCTTCTCGGCTTCGTCGGGAACGTAGTCCGCACCGCGGCGCCGGGTGCGCTCCCAGGCCTCCCCCGCGCAGCCGGGCGGCCGGTAGGCCGGGTCGGGGACGCCGGTGAAGTCCCGCCAGGGCGGCGGGGATCCGGCTTCCAGGCGGGCGCGGCGGTCCTCGCCCCGGCCCGCGCCCTGGTACAGCCACCAGTCCTTCGCCACTGCCTCTGCCTCCGTCGTCGCGTGAACGTGAAGTCGTGCGGTCGGTCTCGGGTCCTGCGGTCGGTCGGACGGTCCGTCGCGTCCGGACGGTCCGGTCCGTCCGGTCCGTTCGGTGCGTCGGGTCCGTCCGGTCCCTTCGGTTCGTCGGGGCCGTCGGGGCCGTTCGGTTCGTCGGGGCCGTTCGGTTCGCGGGGTGGTCCCGGTCGTCCGGGAGGGCCCGGGCGGACGGGCCGGGGGCGGCGGCACGGGGTCAGGCCAGGGAGCGGAGGTCGATGGTGTCGTCGGGATCGTCCCACAACAGCACCAGCCGGTCTGCCCCTTCGGCCGCGCCCCCCGCGGCCGCCCGGCGCACTTCGGTCACTCGGGCGGGCAGTCCGAGCACGGCCGGTGCGCCGGGGAGGGCCTCCGGGGAGAGCCGCGCGGGCAGGCCCCCGGCGGGGGTGCCGCCGCCGCGCTGCCAGACGGCGGCGGGCACCCCGCCTTCGAGGAGCGCCTCCAGCAGGGCGTCCGTCCGGGCGGCGGAGGCGTGCCCGAGGACGCAGGCGGGCGCGGTGCGGGCGCCCAGCTGCACCCCGAGGGCGTCGGTGACCTCCGCGTCCTCGACGACGCGCACGGTGTCCGGGTGCCGGCCGCCCTGGCCGTGCATCCAGCGCCACTTGGCACGCCAGGCGGTGCGCGTGTCCTCGCGCTCCTGCGGGCAGCGCACCACCACCTCGTAGAGCATGCCGAGGGGACGGGTCCGGCCGGCGGGGCCGCGCGGGACGGGCCACTGGTCGAAGTCCGTCTCCAGCATCTCGTACGGCACGTGGAACTCGATCCGTCCGATGGTCTCGTAGGGCTGTGCGGCGTCGTCCCCGTCCGCTCCCGCAGCGGCGGCGAGCCGGGCGAGCCGGCCCACGAGTTCGGCGCGCACGGCGGCCTCGGTGACGGGGCTGCCCTCCGACTCCCAGATGTGGCGGGTGCGTTCGCCGCGGAGCCACATGCGGGCCAGCAGGCCGTCCTCGCCGCCGGGCGGGGACTCCAGCCGGACGTGCAGCGCCGCCTGCCGGGCGGGGCCGGGCGGCGGGCGCAGCACGGGCAGGGCGAGGCGTTCGCGGGTGGCGCGGACCCACTGTGCGAGCCGGGCGGCCCAGGCCGGGTCGCCGAGGCCGCCGGCGGGGCCGCGGGGGCGGGCGGCCCGGTCGGCGAGGTAGTGGACGAAGGGCACGGCGAGGGGCATGCCGCCCCGGCCGCCCTGCCGTTCGTCCAGGTCCCCGACGACGTCGAGGAGGCTGTCGGCGGGCAGTCCGTGGTGGACGGGCGTGGCACAGCCGGCCTCCTTGAACGCCCAGGTGTAGGCCTCGTAGGCGCAGTGCGGCAGCCCGCGGCCCTCGAACAGCTCGCCGAGGCCGTCCCAGCCGGTCTGGTCGAGGCGGGCGGCGCGGGGTTCGGGCGGCCCGTACGGGCCGTCGTCGAGGAAGGAGCCGGCGTCCCAGTCGCGGTCGACGAGGAACTGGGGCAGCTGCCAGCCCTCGCCGCGTTCGCGCAGTTCCCGGAAGACCCGGTGGATCCGGCGGGCGGCCTGCGGCAGGCCGGTGACGCCCTCGCGCACGGACCGGTCGCCGAGTTCGGCGAGGAGGGCCTCGGTGAAGCGGCCGGCGCCGCGCTCGGCGTCGTTCTGCGCGGCCTCGCCCTCGCGGGAGGCGTAGAGCCGGAACTGCCGCCGGCCGGGGACGGTGGCGCCGCCGCCGTAGTCGGCGCTGCCGAAGTTCCACCGGCTGTCGCGGGGCGCGTCGACCCGGCAGGCGTCCACCAGCGCGGCCTGGAGCGGGAACCGGCGGTGCTTGACCAGGTCCGTCTTCCACCAGCGCAGTGCGGAGTCGAGGTTGAGGTGGCGGATCTGGCCGGGTCCGGCGTCGGCGCAGGGCAGCATCAGCTCGCCGCCGCGCCCGAGGTAGCCGTGCCCGGCCCAGAAGATCCACAGCAGGTCGCCGTCGCACTGCGGGAGTTCTTCGAGGAGGGCCGACTTGGCGTTCGCCTCGGTGGCGGGCCGGTACGCCGATCGCAGCTCGGCCAGGCCCGGGGTGGCCGTCCAGTCGAGCCGGCCGGGGTCGTCGAGCGGGGAGAGCAGCAGCCGTACGTTCGCCGCGGGGACCTCGCCGGGGCCGGTCAGCCAGCGGGCGAAGCGAAGGGCGTCGCGGGCGGGGCCGCGCAGGTTCCAGTGGTGGCTGATCCCGTACCGCTCGACCCCGGCGACGAGGGCGAAGGTGCGCCGGGGCGTCAGGGAGGCCGGCAGCGCGCCGGGCAGGGGCGCGGGTCCGGGGGCGGGCCGGGTGCCGGGGTGGGTCACCCGAGGCCCGCTTCGGCCACCGCCCGTCCGATGTGCTCGTAGAGGGACGGCTGTTTCCAGTAGGCGCTGTGGGAGGCCGGGAAGGGCTGGCGGCTGCGGACCTCGTGGTCGGTGACGCGCGGGTCGCCGGGGAAGACGGGTCCGGCAAGGTAGGAGAGCACGTCCTGGCGGTCGTACACGTTGAGCCAGCGGGGGAAGCCGTACGGGAGGGCGCTGCCGGGCGGGAGGGCGGTGAGCGCGCCGAGTTCGTACAGGTAGGGGGCCTGCGAGCCGACGGTGACCAGGAGTTCGGCGCCGGGCACCGGTCCGCCGGAGGCGGCCTCCAGGGCGAGCAGGTCCACGAGGGCGATCCCGCCGAGGCTGTGGCCGATCAGTACGGTCGGGCCCGGCTCGGCGGTGATCCGCCCGTGCAGGAACGCGCGCAGTTCGGTGCCGCGGGCCTGGTAGCGCAGGATGTCGCCGAGGGCGGGGGTGGCGCCGACGGTGAGGGAGCCCCGCCAGGCGTTGAGCAGCGGCTGCGTGGAGACCCGCAGTGCGAGCCGGCCGAGGAGGGCGGCGGCGCGGGCGCCGGGGACCCGGGCGCCGCCGCCCAGGCGGGTGGTGAGCAGTTCGACGAGCCGGTCGCGTTCGGCGGCGGTGCAGTCGGCGTCGGCCCCGGCGGTGGCGAGGGCGCCGGCGGTGACGGCCCGGGCGAGGGCGGTGGCCAGTTCGCGGGCCTGCGGTTCGGCGGGGACGCGGGCGGCGGCGCGGGCGGCCTCGGCGGATCCGGCGGCGGCCTCCAGCGCCGGGCGGAAGCCGGGGGCGAGGCCGGTGCCGTCCAGCAGGGCGCGGAGTTCGCCGGACTCGCCGCGGGGGTCGCCGGGGGCTTCGGCGAGGCGGTGCAGCAGGTCCAGGACGCCCGCGCCGGCGGACCGTACGCCGGGCGGCGCGAAGGGGTCGTCGTCGGGCCCGGGGCCGTCCGCGTCCCAGCCGGCCTCCGCCAGCACCCGCAGCTCGCACAGCGGGTCGGCGAGCAGCAGCCCCCACTCGGCGGTCTCGGCATCCGCCGGGTCCGCGGTCCCGGGGCGCAGTCCCGGGACGGAGCGGCCGCCCGAGCCCAGGCCGGCCCCGAACCGGTCGCCCCAGAAGCAGGAGTCGACGGCCGCGCCGGGGAAGCGGGCCGCGAGCCGCTCGCGCACCAGGGCGAACAGGGTGTCGTGCCGGTCGCGCCGTACTCCCGTGCCGTGAACGAACAGAAACCGCATGGCCGTACCGCCCCCTCGTCTCCCTGCCTGCCCCGCCCGGCACGATAGCCGTGCACGGGGAACGGGGTGCGGGGAACGCGGAGTTCGGCCGGTCCGGGGCCGGGTCGGCGCGCACGGGAGGGGGCCGGGCCGCCGCCGGCCGGCGTCGGTACGGACCCCGCCCCGCGTCGACGCGTGCGTCCCGCACCGGATACCGGGGCCGGGCGGGGACGCCGGCGGTCCGGGGGTGGGGCGCCGCCGGCACGGGGCGGAGTGGAGCACCGCCGGTCCGGGGGCCGGACAGGGCGGGGCGCCGCCGGCACGGGGCGGAGTGGAGCACCGCCGGTCCGGGGGCCGGACAGGGCGGGGCGCCGCCGGCACGGGGGCGGAGTGGAGCACCGCCGGTCCGGGGGCCGGACGGAGCGGGGCGCCGCCGGCACGGGGGCGGAGTGGAGCGCCGCCGGTCCGGGGGCCGGACGGGGCGGGGCGCCGCCGGTCCGGGGCGGGGTGGAACGCCGCCGGTTCCGGGACGGGGTGGAGCGCCGCCGCCGGCGGTCCGGGGCCGGTCAGCCGGGCGGTTCCGGGGGGACGGCCAGCGGCTTGCCGAGCGGGCCGCGCGGGATCCGGTCGACCAGCCGCACCCGCCGCGGTTCGGCGCCGAGCCCGCGTGCGGCGGCCCGTACGCCCTCGGCCGTCAGGGGGCCTCCGCCGGCCACGAGGACGTCGTACGCCTCTCCCCGCTGCGGGTCGGGGACGCGCACGCAGGCGACGTCGGCCCCGGGGAGCGCGGCGCGCAGCCGGGCGGCGATGGCGCCCAGGTCGCGCCGGGCGCCGTTGACCTTGACCAGGTGGGCGCGGCGGCCGAGGCGCAGGAAGAGCCGGTCGCCGAGGCGGCGGACCAGGTCGTCCATCTCGTGGTGCTCGGGGCGGCGTCCGTCGGGGAGGGGCGCGAGGCGGGGCCCGGCGACGGTGAGCGGGCCCTCCGCGCCGACGCCCGGCGCGGCGAACGCGACGTCGTCGAGGAGGGTCCACGCCCCGTGCGGGTCCCAGCCGCCGCGGTGCGCGACGGCCCCGGTCTCGGTGGAGCCCAGCAGCTCGATCAGGGCCGTGCGCGACGCGTCCTGGAACCTCCGCGCCTCGGGCGGGAGTTCGGCGGAGCCGTGCAGGAAGACGATGTGCTCGAAGGAGGCGGTCCAGCGGGGGTGGCGGGCCAGGATCCGGAAGGTGCGGGGGATGGCCGCGACGGCGATCCGCCGGGCCGCGACGGGAGGCGGCGGGCAGTCGGAGCCGGGCCAGAACCACACCGGCAGCCCGGTCAGCGCGGGCAGCATCACCGTGGCCGACGCGCCGTAGGCGTGCCGGGGCGGGACGAAGCTGACGAGGGCCTCGGGCCCGTAGGGGGCCAGCAGGCGGGCGCTGTGCGCGGCGTCGGCCCGGAGGAGTTCGCCGGACAGGACGCACCGGACGGGCTCGCCGGTGACACCGGACGTCTCGAACACGTACTCCCCGGAGCACAGTCGTGCGCGGATCCGGGCGGCCTCGGCCGTGGTGAGCCGGTCCCAGGGCAGGTGCCAGCCGCCGACGGGCGGGTGCCCGGGCGCGGCGGCACCGATGCCGGGGCGCTCCCGGAGCGCGTCCAGGGGCAGGGCCGGGTACCCCTGCGCGGGGATCGCCGCAGCGGCCGCCGCGCCGCCCCGGCCCTGCGGGCCCTCCCGGCCGCTCACGACGCCTCCCGCGGGAGGCCGGCGGACGGGCCGGCGGCGGGCGCCTGGGCCGGGGGCGCCGGCCGGTGGCCGGTGGGGTCGAGGAGCATGCGCGGGTTCCCCCAGTGCGTTCGGGTGCGTCGGGCCTGTGCGTTCGGGTGCGTCGGGCCGCGACGGCTACCACCCGGCGGCCCCCGGTCGGCTCAACGACGCCGCGCCCCGCCGGATACGGCTCCTCCGCCGTCTCGCGCACCGGCGCGCGCACAGCGTCGGCGCTGCGCCCGGGAGCCGTCCGGCGGACCGCGGCCGTGGCCGCGGGGCTCCCCCGGCCACCGCCGGGAGGTGTTCCCGGGCACGGCACCGCGCCGCGTTGCCGAAACGCGAACGCCCCACCGGCTCCGCCGCCCGGCCGCTCCCGCGCCCCGCGGTGCACCGCACCGGACACCACGGCCCGTCCGGGCCCGATCCGCCGGGCAGGTCCTACGCCGCCGCGGCCAACTCCCCCACGTGCCCCCGCAGGACGGACAGGCAGGCCTGCGCGCCCAGGAGGTCCGGGTGGAGCACGGCGGTCATCCCCAGCCCGTCCAGCAGGGCGGTCAGCCGCTCCGTCTCCGCTCCGAGGTCCAGCCCCGCCCGCAGGGCTCCGCACGCGTCGAGCCGGCCGAGGACACGGCGTACGAGCTCCCGCGCGCCCACCGCCGTCCGCCGCGCGAGCCCCGCGAACTCCGGGCTGGTCCGCGCGGCGGTGCTGAAGTCGAGGAACACGGCGACCTCGGCCCGCCGGACCTCGTCCAGCGGGAGCAGCTCGGCCAGCAGTTCGACCGCGAGCCGGAGCTGCTCGGGCCGGGGGTGGCCGCCCAGCTCCCCGATCTCCTCGACGCGCCGCAGGAGCCGGGCCCCCAGCCGGTCCAGCATCGACTGCATCGCGAAGTCCATCAGCTCCTGCTGGCCGGCGAAGTAGTGCCGCAGGGAGCCGATGTTGAGGCCCGCCTCGTCGGCCACGGCGCGCAGGGAGGCGCGCTGGAGGCCATCGCGGACGACGACCCGGAACAGGGCGTCCACCACGTCCCGGCGGCGGGCTTCGGGATCCACGTACTTGGGCACGGGACGTTTCTATCACACCCGTGATATAAAAGAGCCAAGGGTTCTATCACACTCGTGATAAATAAAATCGGGAGGCCTCCGTGGAGACGTACCTCAACCTCATGCTGATCAGGTTCGCCCTGCTGGCGGCCGGCGCCGTGGCGCTGGCGCTCCTGGCCTTCGCCGCCGCCCTGGCCCTCAAGCGGCGGGGCCGGCTGGAGCAGGTCCGCCGCCGTCTCGACCCCCTGGCCCGCTCCGCCCTGCGCGCGGCGGTCCGGCGCCTGGAGGGCGGCTCCGGCGACGCCCGGCGGCAAGGCGGCCGGCGATGACACCGACCGCCCTCCTCGCGGCGGAGCATTCCGACCTGCTCCACCACCTCCTCGTCGACCTGGCCGCCAAGGCCGGCATCACCCTGGCAGCCCTCGCGCTCCTCGCCCTCGGCATGCGGTGGATCCGGCGCCGGGCGGGCCGCACCCCCCGCACCCGGGGCGGTCGGGACCGCCCCGCACCGCCCGGCCGACCCCGCCCCCGGACCTCTAGCCGCAACCTGTGACATGTGAAATATTACCTGCGCTCCGGAAGCCGGACCCTCCGAGCTTCCCGAACTCCCCGAAAGGTCACCCCCGTTGCGCAGACTTGCCGCGGCGGGAGCGGCGATATCGCTCGCCGCTCTCGCCTTCCTCGCCACCCCCGCCCAGGCGGCCGCCCCGCCGCCCACGGCATCCGCCGCCCCGCAGGCCGGGCACGAGGCCTCCCCGCCGCCCGCGCCCCTCGAACTCCGGCGCCAGGCCCTGCGCCGCCAGGCCCTGGAAGGCGTCGCGGCGGGCGGCGCCGGATCGCGCCGGGCCGGGCCGGCCCCCCGCACCGCCCGGATCGGCGACCAGTACGTCGAGCTCGCACAGGAGCGCAAGGACAAGGTCTTCGTCATCCTCGCCGAGTTCGGCGACGAGACGGACCCCCGCTTCGGCGGCGCCCCCGGCCCCCTGCACAACGCGATCGCCGAGCCGCCGGCGGACGACAACCACACCCTGTGGCGCAAGGACTTCGACCGGGACTTCTACCAGCGGCAGTTCTTCTCCGCCGAACCCGGCGCGGACTCCATGCGGGCCTACTACGACCTCCAGTCCTCGGGCCGCTACGACCTCGACGGCACGGTCACCGCGTGGGTCAAGCTCCCCTACAACGAGGCCCGTTACGGCACGGACAAGTGCACCGAGGCCGGCCAGTGCCGCACCAACTGGGACCTGGTCCGCGACGCCACGACCGCCTGGTACGACTCCGAGCGGGCGAAGGGCCGTTCGCCGCAGGACATCAAGGCCGAGCTCGCCCCGTACGACGTGTGGGACCGCTACGACGCCGACCACGACGGGAACTTCGACGAGCCCGACGGCTACCTCGACCACCTGGTCGTCGTCCACGCGGGCAAGGACCAGACGTGGGGCGGCGGGGAACAGGGCAAGGACGCCGTCTGGGCGCACCGCTGGTTCGCCTACTGGGACCAGGCCGGCACCGCCGGACCCGAGGGCAACAAGGCGGGCGGCACCCCGGTCGGCGACACCGGCGTCTGGGCCGGCGACTACCTGACCGGCGGCGAGAACAGCGGAGCGGGCCTCTTCGCCCACGAGTTCGGCCACGACCTGGGCCTGCCCGACCTCTACAGCTCGGACGGGGACAACTCCGTCAACTTCTGGTCCCTGATGTCCTCGGCCTCCTACCTCGGCAAGGGCCCCAACACCACGGGGCGGTTCCCCGGCGACCTGGACCCGTGGAGCAAGCTCCAGCTGGGCTGGCTGGACTACACGGAGGCCGACGCGGGCCGCAGGACCCGCGCCACCCTGGGCGTCTCGGGCTACCACACCCAGGACCCCCAGGCCCTCCTGGTCCACCTCCCGCCGTCCACCACCCGTACGGACCTCACCGACCCCTACGCGGGCGCGAGCCAGTGGTGGAGCGGCACCGGCGACTTCATGGACAACACCCTCGCCCGCACGGTGGACCTCGGCGGCCGGCCGGCGACCCTCGGGGCCCGCCTCTGGTACGACACGGAGAAGGACTTCGACTTCCTCACCGTCGAGGCCTCGTCCGACGGCGGCGCCACCTGGGCCCCGCTCCCCGGCACCGTGAACGGGACGCCGATCCCGGCGAAGGGCGTCTCGGGCAGCTCCGGGGCCTGGACCGAGCTCACCGTCCCCCTCCCCGCCGGCACCACCGGGCTCCGCTTCCACGCCACCTCCGACGGCAACACCCACGGCCGCGGCGTCACCCTCGACGAGCTCCGGATCACCTCGGACGCCGACGGCCGCACCCTCTTCACGGACGGCGCGGAATCCGGCGCGAACGACTGGACGGCCCGCAAGTGGTCCCGCACCGAGGGCCGCACGGGAACGGAGTCCCACCCGCGCGCCTACTTCGCGGAGAACCGCCGCTACACGGGCTACGGCTCCTACCTCCGCACGGGCCCGTACAACTTCACCTCCACGAACGACCGGGTCGAGTTCTACCCCTACCAGCAGGGCGTGCTGCTCTGGCTCTGGGACACCGCCTACAGCGACAACACCACCAAGGCCCACCCGGGTTCGGGCCTGATCCTCCCGGTCGACGCCCGTCCCGAAGCCCTCCGCTACCCGGACGGCACCCCGGCCAACGCGCGGGCCCAGACCTTCGACGCGACCTTCTCCACCCGCCCCACGGACCGGATCACCCTGCACCGGCCCGGAAGCACCCTGACGGTCCCCTCCCGCCCGGGCGTCCCGGTCTTCGACGACCACCGCGGCGGCTACTGGACCCCGGACCTCCCCCAGGTGGGCGTCAAGGTCCCGGACACGGGCACCCGCCTCCAGGTCCTGCGCGAATCCGCCACGACCGCCACCCTCCAGCTGGGCCCCTCCGCCCCCTGACCCTCCCCGTACGCGCGAGCGCCCTGCCGGGACGGCCCGGCAGGGCGCTCGCGGCCGTCCGGGCCGGATCAGCCGCGGGGCAGGACCGTGGCGAGGACCGAGGGCAGGGGGTACCAGTCCGCGGAGGCGATCGAGGCGTGGCGGGCGGCCATCAGGGCCACCCGCTCCCGCGCCTGGGCCTCCGTGGGGTGGACCGCGTCGATGGCCGGGGCGACGTTCTGGGCGTCGGTGGCGATCAGGAGGTAGTGGTTGCGGTCGTACCAGGAGGTGTCGATCGAGCCCGAGGCGTAGGCGGCCGCGTCACCGTCGAAGACGACGAACCAGGGGCGCAGGGCCGGGTCCGCGTAGCGGGTGCGGGGGTCGCCCGCCTCGGCGCGGTGGACCGCCGGGAAGGCGGCGGCCGTCGAGAGGTGGTCGCGCAGGTGCTCGGCGTACTCGCGGTCCGTCCAGAGCTTGTCCGCGCCGTTGCCCTCCTCGACCGTGCCGGGGATCAGCTCCACCAGGAACGTGCCGGCCATCTGCGCACGGGTCGGCCAGGCTCCGGCGCGGGCCGCCGAGTCGAGGTCCGGGTGGCCGGCCGCGAGGCGGCCCGGGGTGTAGAGGGCGTCGCCGAGCTTCGAGGTGAGCAGGCTGTCCAGGGCGGCCGGGCCCCGGCCCAGGTTCGCGGCGAAGCCGTCCTTCAGCTCCAGCTTGAGGACGATCGGGCGGTGGCCGGGGTGGGCGTCGTGCCAGCTGCGGATGTCGGAGAGGCAGCCCGCCAGGTTCTGGTTGCGGGACTTGGTGCGCAGCTGGGCGGGGGTGGTGGCGTTCTCGCAGTTGCTGTCGTTGCCGAAGGGGTTGTCGTGGGAGACGCGCCACGAGCTGCCGAAGAAGTTGGTCCAGACGTCCAGTTCCAGCATGGCCGCGCCGGAGTCCAGCGCGTCCGCGAGGTAGGGGTACTTGGCCTTCTCGTAGGCGTTGTGGACGCCCACGCCGGTCGATGCGGCGTACGGGAGGTCACCGGTCGCCGCCGTGGCGGGGGCGGTGGCCACGGCGAGGGCGGCGAGGGCGGCGGTCAGCAGGGCGGCTGCCGTGCGGAGGCGGGTGCGGATGGGCATGGGTGTGCGACTCCCCTGGTTACCGAGTGGTAAGGCGGGTGGAGCGTAGGGGAGTTGGATGAAGAGGGGAAGGACTGGGGATGGCCGGTCAGGGACGGGGTGTGAGGAGGGGCACATTCCGGCCGGGAACCCCGGGGGACGGCCGGCCGTTCCGGGGGGTTGACGGGTGATCCTCGGCGGTGGGAGTGGCGCGATGACGGGCAGGGCCGTGCGGGTCTGCGTGCTGGCCGGGGTGTGCTGCGCCCTGGTGGTCGCCGGGGTGGCCTTCGGCATGGGGCGGATGGGGACCGTCGCCCGCGGCGACGGCGACCAGGGCCGGTACGTGCAGGACACCTCGCTCGCCGACCAGGCCGCCGCGGCGGCGCTGGAGAAGCTCGCCGAGGGGGATCCGCGGACCGCTCCCCCGGTGCAGGGCTTCGCGGAGGGCACCTGGAAGGCGTCCGAACCGCTGGAGGCCCGGGAGGTGCCCGCCGAGCCGGCCGTCGGGGCGCTGTTCTCCCCCGGCCTGGACTGGGACGACGACCACCACTGCTCGGGGAGCGTGGTGCACTCCGCCGGCGGGGACCTCGTCGTCACCGCCGCCCACTGCGTGTACGCGGGCGGGTTCCGCAACAACCTGGCCTTCGTGCCCGGGTACGAGGAGGGGAAGGCGCCCTACGGCGTGTGGGTGCCCACCCGGATCGACGTGGACCCGCGGTGGGTGCGCGACTCCGACCCCGATGTCGACGTGGCGTTCGTACGGGTGCGCCGGGCGGGACACCCCGGCCAGCGGCTGGAGGACGTCACCGGGGCCCACCCCGTCCGCTTCGGCCAGCAGCTGCCCGTCCCCGCCCGGCTGGTGGGGTACCCCAACGACACCGAGCGGCCGCTGGGCTGTTCCAACACGGCCGTGGCCGACGGGCCGACGCAGCTGCGGTTCGACTGTGCGGACGTGCCCAACGGGACCAGCGGCGGCCCCGTCCTCAGCGCCGGGAACAGCCTGATCGGGGTCATCGGCGGGCGGGACGGCGGCGGGGACGAGACCACCTCGTACAGCAGCTACTTCGGCGACGACGTACGGGCGCTGTACGAGCGGGCCGTACGCGGATAGGCCCCGCCCGCCCCGAGGGGGCGCCGCCGGGGCCGGGGGCCCGTGCGGGAGGGCGCGGGGGCGTCGTCCGAGCCGGCTGGGTGGTTGTCCGGAGTGTCGTCCATCCGCCGAGTGTGGGGGGACCCGCGGCGGCGGGGGCAGGTTCCGTCCGGGGCGGACGGGGGCACGGCAGGGGCGGACGGGGGCACGCCGTCGCGCGGACGTCGTCCGGCCGGTGCGCGGCGCACGACGGGACGGCGGCGGGTGCGCCTCCCGGGCGGCCGGGTACGCCTCCGCGGCCGCCCGGGTACGCCTGCGCGACCGCCGCGATCACCGTCCGGCGGTGGTGTCGTTCCAGGTCACCCTGGCACGGGAGCCCGGTCCGCACCCCAGTAAGCTGCGGGTCCGTCCCGCGCGTCCGCCCTCTCCCGTTCCCGAGGTACCGCAGTGAGCTCCGCAGCACCCCCCACAGCCGTGGCGGTCGTCGGCCTCGGGGCCGACGGCTGGGCCGGGCTCACCGCAGCCGCCCGGGAGGCGCTGGCCGGCGCCGAGGTGCTGATCGGCGGGCCCCGGCAGCTGGACCTGCTCCCGGCCGGCGAGTGCGCCGGTCTGCGGGTCGCCTGGCCGAGCCCGCTGCGCCCCGCCGTGCCGAAGCTGGCGGCCGAGCACGCCGGGCGCCGGATCGCCGTACTGGCCAGCGGGGACCCGATGTTCTACGGGATCGGCCGCGCCCTCTGCGAGGAGCTGGGCCCCGACGCGCTGCGCGTCCACCCTCACCCCTCCTCCGTCTCCTACGCCTGCGCCCGCCTGGGCTGGCCGGTGGAGGACACCGAGGTGGTGACCGTGGTCGGGCGGCCGGTGGCCCGGGTGGCGGCCGCGCTGCACGAGGGGCGGCGGCTGCTGGTGCTGAGCGCCGGAGCGGCCACCCCGCGCGAGATCGCCGCCCTGCTGCGGGAGCGGGGCTTCGGCCCGAGCCCGATGCGGGTCCTCGAACAGCTGGGCTCCGAGCGCGAGGACGCGTACGGGGGCACCGCGGACGGCTGGGCGCACGAGCCCGGCGACGCCCTCAACGTCGTCGCCGTCGAATGCCGCCGGGACCCCGGCTCTGCGGTCCCCCGGCTCGGCGCCACCCCCGGCCTGCCCGACGCCGCGTACGAGCACGACGGCCAGCTCACCAAGCGCCACGTCCGCGCCGCGACCCTGTGCGCCCTGGCCCCCGCCCCCGGCGAACTGCTGTGGGACATCGGCGGCGGCTCCGGCTCGATCGGCATCGAGTGGATGCGCACGCACCCCTCCTGCCGGGCCGTGGCCGTCGAGCGCGTCCCCGAGCGGGCCGGCCGCATCACCCGCAACGCGGCCGCCCTCGGCGTCCCGGGCCTGCGCGTGGTCGTCGGTGCGGCCCCGGCGGCGCTGGACGGACTGCCCGCCCCCGACGCGGTGTTCATCGGCGGCGGCCTCACCGCCCCGGGTCTGCTCGACGCCGCGTGGGCGGCGCTGGCCCCCGGCGGCCGGCTGGTCGTCAACACCGTGACGCTGGAGTCGGAGGCGGTCCTCGCCGAGCACTACCGGCGCCACGGCGGCGAACTGGTGAAGCTGGCCGTCGCCCACGCCGTGGCGGTCGGCGGGTTCACGGGGTGGCGGCAGGCGATGCCCGTCACCCAGTGGTCCGTGACGAAGACCCAAGGAGACTGAGATGACCGTGTACTTCATCGGCGCGGGCCCCGGCGCCGCCGACCTGATCACCGTGCGCGGCGCCCGCACCCTCGCCGCCGCCCCCGTCTGCCTCTACGCGGGCAGCCTGGTCCCGCGCGAGCTGCTCGACGACTGCCCCGAGGGGGCCCGGCTGGTCGACACCTCGCAGCTGAACCTCGACGAGATCATCGCCGAGTGCGTACGGGCCCACGGGGCGGGTCAGGACGTGGCGCGGCTGCACTCCGGCGACCCGTCCATCTTCAGCGCGGTCGCCGAGCAGATGCGGCGCCTGGACGCGGCCGGCATCCCCTACGAGGTCGTCCCCGGCGTGCCCGCGTTCGCGGCGGCGGCCGCCTCGCTCAAGCGGGAGCTGACCGTCCCGACCGTCGGCCAGACCGTGATCCTGACCCGGATCGCCCAGCAGGCCACCCCGATGCCGCCCGGCGAGGACCTGGCCACGCTCGGCCGCAGCGGCGCGCTGCTGGTGCTGCACCTGGCCACCCGTTACGTGGACCGCGTCGTCGACGAACTCCTGCCGCACTACGGGGCCGAGTGCCCGGTGGCGGTGGTGGCGATGGCCAGCCGCCCCGACGAGCTGATCCTGCGCGGGACGCTCGCCGACATCGCCGGCCAGGTGAAGGGGGCGGGGCTGGTGCGCACCGCGGTCATCGTGGTGGGCCGGACGCTGGGCGCGGAGCAGTTCCGCGACAGCCACCTCTACTCCCCCGAGCGCGACCGGCATGTCTGCTGAACCGGGCGCCGCGGGCGGGCCCGGGCGGCACGTCCTGATCCTGGGCGGCACGACCGAGGCCCGCCGGCTGGCGGAGGCACTGGCCCGCGGCCCCGCGCACGCCCGCGCGTACCGGGTCACGAACTCCCTCGCCGGCCGGGTCGCCGCGCCCGTGCTGCCGCCGGGCGAGACCCGGATCGGCGGCTTCGGCGGGGCCGCGGGGCTGGCCGGCTGGATCACCGCCCACGGCGTCACGCACGTCGTCGACGCCACGCACCCCTTCGCGGAGCGGATGAGCTTCCACGCGGCCGAGGCGGAGGCGCTCACGGGCGTGCCCGTGCTGGCGCTGCGCCGGCCCGGCTGGAGTCCGGGCCCGGGCGACGCCTGGACCTTCGCGGACGACCTCGCCGGCGCGGCGGCCGTACTGCCCTCGCTGGGCGGGCGGGCCTTCCTGACCACCGGCCGCACGGGCCTGCACGTCTTCGCGGACCTCACCGACACCTGGTTCCTGGTGCGTTCGGTGGACCCGCCGCAGGGACCGGTGCCGCCGCGCCTGGAAACGGTGCTGGCGCGCGGGCCGTTCGGCCTGGAGGAGGAGCGGGAGCTGCTGACCCGCCACCGCATCGACGTGCTGGTCACCAAGGACAGCGGCGGCGGCGCGACGGCCCCCAAGCTCACCGCCGCGCGCGAGGCCGGGATCCCGGTCCTGGTGGTGCGCCGCCCACCGGTCCCGGAGGGGGTGGCCCGCGCGGAGTCGGTGGAGGAGGCGCTGCGCTGGCTCGGCGCCGAAGGGCCGCACCCTCTAGGCTGAAGGAATGCGGATACGTCACTCCCTCGTCCTCGTCCTGGCCCTCGCCGCCGCGTCGGCGCTCGTCACCGGATGCGGCGGGAGTGCGGCGCCCGAGCCCAAGGGCTGGGAGCCCGACGACGCGCTCCAGCGGGCCGACGAACTGCTGGGCAAGGGCGTCTCGGACGGGGCCCGCGTGACGATGCGGGGCACGGGTTTCCTCAAGGCCGGCATGGAGAAGACCCTGGAGACCGGCGGGGAGCGCCCGTACCGCTTCGACATCGCCTGTGACAGCGAGGAGAGTTCGCGGGTCACCCTGGTGCTGTCGCGCGAAGGCGGCTCCGGGGACCGGTCGTTCGACGTGTCGTGCACGGCCGGCGAGGTCACCCGGCTGAACCTGCCGGCCGGTTCGGCGCTGAACGCGCACATCGACCCCGCCCCGCAGGAGGACTCGCCCCCGGCCGGGGTCGTGTCGTGGCAGCTGGTCGCCGTCGACCCGTCGACGGTCCAGGGCTGCGCGGACGCCCTGGCGGGCTGCCCGGGCTGAGCCGCGGCGGACCGGCCGGGGGATCCCCCGGCCGGTCCGCGCTCACCCCGTGGGCGGGGTCACGCGTACCGGCGCGGGGTCACGGGTACCGTCGGCCGGGTCACGCGTACCGGCGCGGGGTCACGGGTACCGTCGGCCGGGTCACGGGTACCGGCGCGGGGTCCACGTCACGCGCGAGCCGTCGGCCCGTTCGGTCACCTGCGTCTGCGAGGAGCCGACCAGCAGGATGGTCCGCATGTCCACCTCGGACGGCTCCAGTTCGCCCAGCGTGACGACGCGCACCGACTGCTCGGGCCCGCCCACGTCCCGGGCCACGACCACCGGGGTCTGCGGCGCGCGCAGCTCCAGCAGCAGCTCCTTCGCCCGGGCCACCTGCCAGGTCCGGCTGCGCGAGCCCGGGTTGTACAGGGCGAGGACCAGGTCGGCGGCGGCCGCCGCGCGCAGCCGCTCCGCGATGACCTCCCACGGCTTGAGCCGGTCGGAGAGCGAGACGGTGGCGTAGTCGTGCCCCAGCGGGGCTCCGGCCGCGGCGGCCGCCGCGTTGGCCGCCGTCACCCCGGGCAGCACCCGTACGGGCACGTCCGCGTACGGGGCCTGCCCGGCCACCTCCAGGACCGCGGTGGCCATGGCGAAGACACCGGGGTCGCCGCCGGAGACCACGGCCACCCGCTTGCCGCGCCGGGCGAGGTCGAGGGCGAACTCGGCGCGCTCGGACTCCACCTTGTTGTCGGAGCCGTGCCGCACCTGGCCGGGCCTGACCGGCACCCGGTCCAGGTAGGTGGTGTACCCGACCAGCACCTCGGCGTCGGCCAGGGCCCGCTTGGTCTCGGGGGTCAGCCACAGCGGCCCGGCCGGGCCGGTGCCGACGACCGCGACCTCGCCGGGCCCGGACGGCACGCTGCCCGGGTTGCCGATCCGGCTGGGCACGACGGCGACGGCGAAGTACGGGACGCTGTCGGGGTCGATGTCCGCGAGGACCCCGGTCCGCTCGCCCTCCATCGTGGCGCGCTCGACGTAACGGGCCTCCGCGAGCCGCCCGCTGCCCTCCATGGCCCGCCGGACGGCGGGGAAGGTGCGGCCGAGCTTCATGACGACCGCCGAGTCGGTGGCGGCGAGGCGGGCGGTGAGCTCCTCCTCGGGCAGGGTGCCGGGCAGGATCGTCAGCACCTCCTCGCCCTCCACGAGCGGGGTGCCGAGACGGGCGGCGGCGGCGCTGACCGAGGTGACGCCGGGGATGACCTCGGCCTCGTAGCGGTCGGCGAGCCGCTTGTGCATGTGCATGTAGGAGCCGTAGAAGAGCGGGTCGCCCTCCGCCAGCACGGCGACGGTCCGGCCCGCGTCCAGGTGCGCGGCCAGGCGTGCGGCGCAGGCCTCGTAGAACTCCTCCATCGCACCCTGGTAGCCGCCGGGGTGGTCGGTGGTCTCGGTGGTGACCGGGTAGACCAGCGGCTCCTCGACGTGGTCGGAGCGCAGGTGCTTCGCGGCGATCGAGCGGGCGATGGAACGGCCGTGGCGGGCGCTGTGGTACGCGACCACGTCCGCCTCGGCGATCACCTCGACGGCCCGCAGGGTCATCAGCGACGGGTCGCCGGGGCCGAGCCCGACCCCGTACAGCTTCCCCTCGGCCCGGGTCTGGTCCTGCCCGCTCATTCTTCCTCGCTCGCGATCGCGTTGATCGCGGCGGCGGCGATGGCGCTGCCGCCGCGCCGGCCGCGCACGATGAGGTGGTCCAGGCCCGAGGCGTGGGCGGCGAGGGCGTCCTTGGACTCGGCGGCGCCGATGAAGCCCACGGGCACGCCGATGACGGCGGCGGGGCGCGGGGCGCCCTCCTCGATCATCTCCAGCAGCCGGAACAGCGCGGTCGGGGCGTTGCCGACGGCGATCACTGAGTTCTCCAACAGGCCCCGGTCGCGCCAGACTTCGAGGGCGGCGGCGCTGCGGGTGGTGCCCATCTTCGCGGCGAGCGCGGGCACGGCCGGGTCGGAGAGGGTGCAGACCACCTCGTTGTCGGCGGGCAGCCGCTTGCGGGTGACCCCGCTGGCGACCATCTGGACGTCGCACAGGATCGGCGCGCCGGCGTGCAGCGCGGCGCGGGCCCGCAGGACGACCTCGGGGGTGTAGCCGAGGTCCTGGGGGAGGTCGGTCATGCCACAGGCGTGAATCATGCGCACCGCGACCTGGGCGACCGAGGCGGGCAGCCCGGAGAGGTCCGCCTCGGCGCGGATCGTGGCAAAGGACTGGCGGTAGATCGCGGCGCCGTCCTTCTCGTACTCGAACACGGTGTACTCGCTCATTTCTTCACTGCGGCTTCGGTGGTGGTGGGGGTGGTGCGTGCGGCCGTGAGGGCGGCCGCCAGGTCTGCGTGCGGGACGGGCCGCCCGTCGAGTGCGTAGCCGTCGGGGGTGGCGAGAAGGTCCACCCAGGCGGTGCCGCGCGGATGTCCGCACCGGCGGGCACAGCCCGACCAGTGCACGGGCAGCTCGGCGGCGCCCGTCCGCTCGTGCACGACGGCCCGCGCGTCGGCGCGCACGTCCGCGAGGGACTTGGCGCAACCGGGCCTGCCCGTACAGGCGGTGACGGTCCGCCAGGGGCTTTCGGGCCGGACGACGAGGCCGGCCGCCTCGATGCGGGCGGCTCCGTCGGCCACCGCGCGCGGGAGGACGACGCTGCGCCACGGGGTGACGCGCAGCTCCCCGTCCCCGCCGTCGGCGGCCCCGGCCAGGACCCGCCACTGCGCGGAGTCCAGCCGGCCGAGCGGGGGCAGTACGCACAGTCCGGCCGCGCCCGCGCTCCCGGGCCGGGGCGGCTCGGCGTACGGCCACTCCACCTCGGGCACGCACCCGGCCACGACTCCCGCGTCCGCCAGCCGCCGTACGAACTCCCCCTCGTCCAGGGCGTGTTCAGGGGGCAGCTCGGCAACCCGCCAGGCCCGCGTCCCGGCCGCCCGGGCCGCGTCGAGGAAGTACTCGGCGGCGCACAGCGCGGCCCGGGCGGCGTCGACGGCCCCGACCCCGACGGCGCCGCCGCCGCTCCCGAGGCGCACGAGCACCCGTCCGTCCGCGCCGCCGAGCAGGGTCACGTCGGGGTCGAGGGCGGCCACGTCCCCGCGCCCGTCGTCGAGGGCGAACAGGAACCGCCCGGACAGGTCGGCCGCCCGGGCACTGGCGCACAGCAGCCGGTCGAGTTCCCGGACCCGGTCCGCGACGTGGGGCCCGGCCACCGGGGTGGCCACGATGTTGCGCACCCGCTCGTGGCTCGGCGCCGGCAGCAGCCCGGCGCCGTCCAGCAGTTCCGCGAGTCCGGCGCCACAGCCGTCGGCGAGGCCGCGCAGCTGGACGTTGCCGCGGGAGGTCAGTTCCAGGTGCCCGTCGCCGAACCGGTCGGCGGCGTCCCCGAGCGCGAGGGCCTGCCGGGTGGTGAGCAGCCCGCCGGGGATCCGGACGCGCGCGAGGTACCCGTCGTCGGCGGCGTGCAGCCGCAGCGCGCCGGGGCAGGCGTCACCGCGGTCGCGTATGACGGGTTCGTCCCGCGGTGCGGCGGAGGGTGGCTGGGGCGACATGGCCGCGAGCATACCCACGATTGCCCGCCCCCGACCTGTGTCCGTCGCCACCCCGACCAGCGACGACCGGCCCCGCCGGCGTTTGAGGCGCGGGGTCCGGGGCAGAGCCCCCACGGCGCACCGCACGCCACCGCACCGCACCACCCCCGAGCCCCCCACCCCACCTCCCGGCCAGGGAAATGGCCACCTAAGATGACCTTCCGGCGGGCCGCTCGGCCCGTCACCGCCGAGGACGGCGACATGGGAGGAAGCCCGGTGCGATTCCGGCGCGGTCCCGCCACTGTGAGCCCCGCGGAGCGATCCGCGGGGTGAGTCAGGAACTCCCGCTGTCCTCACTGCCCGGGGCGCGGAAACCCCGAGGAAGGCCTGCCGCCGCATGATCCTGCTGCTGTCGACGTCCGACACCGATCTGCTCAGCGCCCGCGCCGCGAACACCGCCGACGGCCCCGTGCCGTACCGGTTCGCGAACCCCTCCCGCCTCCCCCTCGACGACCTCGACGGCCTCCTCGACGGCGTCGGGCTGGTCGTCGTGCGCCTCCTCGGCGGCCTGCGCGCCTGGCAGGACGGCCTCGACGTGCTCCTCGCCCCCGGCCAGACCCGCCCCGTGGTGGTCCTGACCGGCGAACAGGCCCCGGACGCGCAGCTGATGGAGGCCTCCACGGTCCCGATCGGCATCGCCGCGGAGGCCCACCGCTACCTCGCGCACGGCGGCCCGGCCAACCTGGAGCAGCTGGCCCGCTTCCTCTCCGACACGGTCCTGCTCACCGGCCACGGCTTCGAGCCCCCGGCCGCCTCCCCCACCTGGGGCCCCCTGGAGCGCCCCGCCACGGAGGCCACCGGCCCGCAGGTCGCGGTGCTCTACTACCGCGCCCACCAGATGAGCGGCAACACCGCCTTCGTGCACGCCCTCTGCGACGCCGTCGAGGCCAAGGGCGGCCGCCCCCTCCCCCTCTACGTCTCCTCCCTGCGCACCCCGGAGCCGGAGCTCCTGGAGGCCCTGGCCACCGCCGACGCCATCGTCACCACCGTCCTCGCGGCCGGCGGCACCCGCCCCGCCACGGCCTCGGCGGGCGGGGACGACGAGTCCTGGGACGCGGGCGCCCTGGCCGGGCTCGGCGTGCCGATCCTCCAGGCCCTGTGCCTGACGGGCTCCCGCAGCACCTGGGAGGAGAACGACGAGGGCCTCTCCCCCCTCGACGCCGCCACGCAGGTCGCCGTGCCCGAGTTCGACGGTCGGCTGATCACCGTCCCGTTCTCCTTCAAGGAGATCGACGAGGACGGCCTGCCCGCCTACGTGGCCGACGCCGAGCGCGCCTCCCGGGTCGCCGGCATCGCCGTGCGCCACGCCCGGCTGCGCCACATCGAGCGCGCGGAGAAGCGGATCGCGCTGGTCCTCTCCGCGTACCCCACCAAGCACTCCCGCATCGGCAACGCGGTCGGCCTCGACACCCCGGCCAGCGCCGTGGAGCTGCTGCGCCGCCTGATCGCCGAGGGCTACGACTTCGGCCCCGTGGAGGAGATCCCGGGTCTGGTCTCCGGTGACGGCGACGAGCTGATCCGCGCCCTGATCGAGGCCGGCGGCCACGACCAGGACTGGCTCACCGAGGAGCAGCTGGCCCGCAACCCGGTCCGCATCCCGGCGGCCGACTACAAGCGCTGGTTCGCCGAGCTCCCCGCCGACCTGCGCGAGAGCGTCGAGGAGCACTGGGGCGAGGCCCCGGGCAACATGTTCGTCGACCGCTCCTCCAACCCCGAGGGCGACATCGTCCTCGCGGCCCTGCGCCGCGGGAACCTCCTCATCCTCATCCAGCCGCCGCGCGGCTTCGGCGAGAACCCGATCGCGATCTACCACGACCCGGACCTGCCGCCCTCGCACCACTACCTGGCCGCGTACCGCTGGATCCAGGCGGCCGCGCAGGACGGCGGCTTCGGCGCCGACGCGATGATCCACCTGGGCAAGCACGGCAACCTGGAGTGGCTGCCGGGCAAGAACGCGGGCCTGTCCGCCTCCTGCTCCCCGGACGCCGCCCTCGGCGACCTGCCCCTCGTCTACCCCTTCCTGGTCAACGACCCGGGCGAGGGCACCCAGGCCAAGCGCCGGGTGCACGCCACCCTGGTCGACCACCTGGTCCCGCCGATGGCGCGCGCCGAGTCGTACGGCGACATCGCCCGCCTCGAACAGCACCTGGACGAGTACGCCCAGATCAGCGCGATGGACCCCTCCAAGCTCCCCGCGATCCGCGCCCAGATCTGGACCCTGATCCAGGCGGCGAAGCTCGACCACGACCTGGGAATGGACGAACGCCCCGACGACGACGGCTTCGACGACTTCCTCCTCCACGTCGACGGCTGGCTGTGCGAGGTCAAGGACGCCCAGATCCGCGACGGCCTGCACGTCCTGGGCGGCGCCCCGACCGGCGAGGCCCGGGTCAACCTGGTCCTCTCCATCCTGCGCGCCCGCCAGATCTGGGGCGGCACCTCCGCCCTGCCCGGCCTGCGCGAAGCCCTCGGCCTCGACGAGTCGGCGGCCACCCGCACCTCGGCGGACGCCGTCGAGGAGACGGCCCGCGCCCTGGTGCAGGCGATGGAGGACGCGCACTGGGACCCGTCGGCGGTCGCCACCGTCTCGGCGGGCCACCCCCAGGCGGTCTCCGACATCCTCGCCTTCGCCGCGCACGAGGTGGTCCCCCGCCTGGCCGGCACCACGGACGAGATCGCGCACGTGGTCCGCGCCCTGGACGGCGGCTTCGTCCCGGCCGGCCCGTCCGGCTCCCCCCTGCGCGGCCTGGTCAACGTCCTCCCGACGGGCCGCAACTTCTACTCCGTCGACCCGAAGGCCGTCCCCTCCCGCCTGGCGTGGGAGACGGGCCAGGCCCTGGCCGACTCCCTCCTCACCCGCTACCGCGCGGACCACGACGACGAGTGGCCGGCGTCGGTCGGCCTGTCCCTCTGGGGCACGAGCGCGATGCGCACGGCCGGCGACGACGTGGCCGAGGCCCTGGCCCTCCTCGGTGTCCGCCCGGTCTGGGACGAGGCCTCGCGCCGCGTCACGGGCATCGAGGCGATCCCCCTCTCCGAACTCGGCCGCCCCCGCATCGACGTCACCCTCCGCATCTCGGGCTTCTTCCGCGACGCGTTCCCGCACGTCATCGGCCTCCTCGATGACGCGGTCCGCCTGGCGGCCTCCCTGGACGAGCCGGCGGAGTCGAACTTCATCCGGGCCCACGCCCAGGCCGACCTCGCCGCCCACGGCGACGAGCGCAAGGCCACCACCCGCATCTTCGGCTCCCGCCCGGGCACGTACGGCGCGGGCATCCTCCAGCTGATCGACTCCCGCGACTGGCGCACCGACGCCGACCTCGCGGAGGTCTACACGGTCTGGGGCGGCTACGCGTACGGCCGCGGCCTGGAGGGCCGGCCGGCCCGCACCGAAATGGAGACGGCCTACAAGCGCATCACCGTCGCCGCGAAGAACACGGACACCCGCGAGCACGACATCGCGGACTCGGACGACTACTTCCAGTACCACGGCGGCATGGTGGCCACGGTCCGCGCCCTGCGCGGCACGGCCCCCGAGGCGTACATCGGCGACTCCACCCGCCCGGAGACGGTCAAGACCCGCACCCTGGTGGAAGAAACCAGCCGGGTCTTCCGCGCCCGCGTCGTCAACCCCAAGTGGATCGAGGCGATGCGCCGCCACGGCTACAAGGGCGCCTTCGAACTCGCGGCGACGGTCGACTACCTCTTCGGCTACGACGCCACGACGGGCGTGGTCGCGGACTGGATGTACGACAAGCTGACGGAGACCTACGTCCTCGACCCCACCAACCGCGCCTTCCTGGAGGAGGCCAACCCCTGGGCCCTCCACGGCATCGCCGAGCGCCTCCTGGAGGCCGAGTCCCGCGGCATGTGGGAGAAGCCGGACCCGCAGATCCTCGAATCCCTCCGCCAGGTCTACCTGGACACGGAGGGCAACCTGGAGGGCGAGGCCGAGTAGGCACCCGGTTCCGCACGGTACGGGCCGGCCTCCCCACCCCCGCGGGGGTGGGGAGGCCGGCCCGTACCCCGTTCGGCCGCTACACCTTGGCGGTCTGGTTCAGCGCGACGAGCGCCGCCGCCCACCGCGCGAACTTCAGCGTCCCGAAGTCGGCGACGGTCTTCACCCCGAAGGCCTCGTGCAGCAGTTCCCCGTCCTTGTCGGTGACGCCCTTCAGCGCGGCGACGGGCGCGGAGAGGATCTCGGCGAGCGGCTTGTCCTCCCAGGCCTTGTCCAGCACCTTGCTCAGATCGATCGACGACATACGCGTTCCCTCCAGAACCGAACACTCCAGACGCCAAAAAACCTACACAAACCAGACACCCACCCGAAGCTCCGACACCAGCACGGCCCCCGGTACCCCCCGGCGGCCCCCCGCGCCGGGGAACGGGGTGGGTGTCACCTGAAGCGGTGAAAGGGGACGTGTCCGCCGGGTGTCGGGGGTAGGGCACTGCTGATCTCGTGCGGGGGCCGGGTCCGTCGGCCCCCGCGCCCCGGACGAAAGGCCCGCCCCGTCGTGACGCAGCAGCCGTTTCAACTGCCGGAGTTCTACGTGCCGTATCCGGCGCGGCTGAACCCCCACCTGGAGGAGGCCAGGGCCCACACCAAGGTCTGGGCGCGGGAGCTCGGGATGCTGGAGGGGTCGGGGGTGTGGGAGGAGCGGGACCTCGACTCGCACGACTACGCCCTGCTCTGCTCGTACACGCACCCCGACTGCGACGCCGCGGCGCTGTCCCTGGTCACCGACTGGTACGTGTGGGTGTTCTTCTTCGACGACCACTTCCTGGAGACGTACAAGCGCTCCCAGGACCGCGACGGCGCGAGGGCGTACCTCGACCGGCTCGCCGCCTTCATGCCCATGGACCTGGCGGAAGGTTTCCCCGAGGCGACCAATCCCGTCGAGGCCGGGCTGGCGGACCTGTGGGCGCGCACCGTCCCGGCCATGACGGCGGACTGGCGCGAGCGGTTCGCCCTGTCCACGAGGAACCTGCTCGACGAGTCCATGTGGGAGCTCGCCAACATCGACATCGGGCGGGTGGCGAACCCCCTCGAGTACATCGAGATGCGCCGCAAGGTGGGCGGCGCCCCCTGGTCGGCCGGGCTGGTCGAGTACGTGGCCGCGGAGGTCCCGGCACGCGTGGCGCACGCGCGCCCGCTGGCCGTCCTGCGCGATTCCTTCTCCGACGCCGTGCACATCAGGAACGACATCTTCTCCTACCAGCGCGAGGTCACCGACGAGGGTGAACTCTCCAACGCCGTACTGGTGCTGGAGACCTTCCTCGGCTGCTCCACCCAGGAGGCCGCCGAGGCCTCCAACGACCTGCTCACCTCCCGCCTCCTGCAGTTCGAGCAGACGGCCCTCACCGAACTCCCCCGGCTCTTCGCCGACCAGGCCCTCGAACCCGCCGGGATCGCGGCCGTCCTCGCCTACGTCAAGGGCCTCCAGGACTGGCAGTCCGGGGGCCACGAGTGGCACACGGTCTCCGGCCGGTACATGAACGAGGGGGCCAGGCCCACCGCCCGGCTGTCCCTGCCGTTCCTGCCGAGCGGTCTCGGGACCAGCGCCTTCGACCTGGGATCCGTCTTCACGCGGCGCTCGATGGAGATGCGCCGCCGCTCCTTCGCCTTCACCCCCTTCGAGCGCACGGGCCCGTCGGTGGTGCCCGACCTGCACCTGCCGTTCGAGCTGTCCCTCAGCCCGCACCTGGTGTCGGCGCGCGAGGGCTCGGTGGAGTGGGCCCGGCGGGCGGGCCTGCTGGAGCGGCGGCCCGGGGATCCCGGCTCGGGCATCTGGAGCGAAGAGGAGCTGCGGCGCTACGACTTCGCCCTCTGCTGCGCGGGCATGGACCCGGACGCCACCGCCGAGTCGCTGCTCGCGGCCGCGCTCTGGATGACCTGGGGCACCTACGCGGACGACTACTACCCGCTGGTGTTCGGGCGCTCCGGGAACATCGCCGCCGCCAAGGCGGCCACCGCCCGCCTCCTCGCGATGATGCCGCTCGACGGCGGAGAGCCGGCGGTGGCGCCGGCCATCGCGATGGAGAGCGCCCTCGCCGACCTGTGGCGGCGCACCGCCGCGGGCATGGCCCCGGACGTCCGCGCCGAGTTCCGGGCCACCGTGGCGGACGTGCTGGAGAGCTGGGTGTGGGAGGTGGAGAACCGCGCCCACCACCGCGTCCCGGACCCGGTGGACTACGCGGAGATGCGCCGCCGCACCTTCGGCACGCAGCTGACCATGTACATGTGCCGGCTCGGCCACGAGGGCCGGGGCATCCCCGACGAGATCTACCGGTCCGGGACGATCCGGTCCCTGGAGAACGCGGCCGCCGACATCGGCTGCCTGATGAACGACATCTTCTCCTACCAGAAGGACGTCGAGATCGACGGGGACATGCACAACCACCTGGTGGTCACCCGGAACTTCTTCGACATCGGCTATCCGCAGGCCCTCCACATCTGCCACTCCCTCATGGAGCGGCGCGTGGAGGAGTTCCAGCACATCGTCGCGACCCAGCTGCCGCGGCTGTGCGACGACCGGAAGCTGGACGCCGCCGCCCGGGCCGGTCTCGACGCCTACGCGGGTGAACTGCGGGACTGGCTGGCGGGGATCCTCAACTGGCATCTGAAGGCGCAGCGTTATCGTGAGGAGGATCTGCGCCGTCAGGGCGACGGGCTGTCGACCGCCGTCCTGAGCGGCGGCTTCGGCATGGCGGCGGCGCGGATCGGGCTGCCCGCCTGAGCCGGGCGGCGGCGGGGGCGGTCCGCTCGCCCGCCCCCGCCCCGTCCCCCATCCCCTCCCGTCCCCGCCCCCGCCCCGTCCCCGTCCCGGTCAGAACTCGTCGGCGGTGTGCGGCAGCAGCCGTGTGCGCAGGGCCGCGTCCAGGGCCGCCGCCGCGCCGGGGGTGTGCTCGGCCACCAGCCCGGCGGCCACCAGCTCCGCGACCCGGGTCCCGCCGAGGTAGCAGGCGGCCAGCTCCCGTACGTCGAGGGTCAGGTCGGGGTCCGCGCGGGCGGGTTCGTACGCGGCCCCGCCCGGCCCCGCCTTGAGCCGGAACCGCCCGGAGTTCGCGGGCAGCCGCGCGTCGGCCACGTCGAGGACGAGTTCCACCGGCGCGGCCCACGACCGCGCGGTCAGCGCCTGCGCCACGTCGACCAGGCGCAGCCAGAGCGCCGGGAACTGGGCGGTGACCCTGACCTGGTCGCGGTCGGCGGCGAAGTGGAGCAGGGGGTCGTCCGCCGGCCGGCCCCAGGCCCGGACGGTGCCGGTCAGGTCGAGGGAGGCCGTGTAGTCCCACAGGGCGGCGGCGACGGCGGGGGTCTCCGCCTCCAGTTCGTCGACGCGGACCAGGCCGGGGACGCGGGTGTTCCCGGCGTCGTCCTCCTGCTTGGTGCGGTAGAGGACGTAGCCCGCGACCGGCTCCCCGGGGGTACCGAGGGCGGCGATCCGGGGCGGGCCGAACTCCTTGTCCTCCTCGTCCTGTTCGCAGAGCCACTCCTGGGTCCACCGCGCGGGGCTGCGGCTGGGCCGGCCGGCCCGGGCGCGGCGGGCGGCCTCGTGGCAGGGGCCGATGACGCCGAGGGCGTCGGCCGGGTCGACCAGCCTCAGGGGGCGGGGGTCGGGGTCGATGCGCAGGGCGAGCGGGCGGCTGGAGTCGATCTCGACGGTGAGGCCCTGGGTGGCGGGGCCGTATCCGAAGCGGCCGTAGATGGCGGCCTCGGAGGCCCACAGGCACACCAGCGGGCTGCCGGCGGCCGCGGCGCGGCGCAGCTGCTCGTCCATGAGGGCGGTGAGGACGCCGCGCCGCCGGTGGGTGGGGGCGACGGAGACGAAGGTGAGGCCGGGGCAGGCGAGTTCGGAGCCGGGGACGGAGAGCCGGAAGGGGTGCGCGGCCATGAAGCCGACGAGGGTGTCGCCGTCGTAGGCGCCGAGCCGGTCGCAGCGGCTCAGCAGGGCGTGGTGGCGTTCGCGCCCTTCCGGCTCGGGCCGGTCGTGGAAGGCCAGGTAGGCGTGCTCCTGGGCGCGGGCGATGTCGTCCTCGGGTACCTCGCGGATGTCCACCATGATCAGGAGACTAATCGGTCATCGGGGACCGCTCGCACCATAGTGGCCTGATCTGTGCGAACTCAGGATGCGCCGGCGCGGACCGAGCCGGTGGTCCGGTGGGCGGAGTCGGCGAGGAAGCAGGTGATCCGCCGCTGCCCCTGGTCCCAGGTGGCGGACGTGGGGAGGTAGAAGTACACGGCCATCGTGTCCGGGATCTTCGCTCCGGCGCCCGCGTAGGCGGCGACCTCCTTGGCGCCGCACTTCTCGTTGGCGATCGAGACGATCTTCTTGTCGCCGGGGAACGGCCCTTGGGGCAGGGTGACGACGGCGAACGCCTCCGACTGGTGCGGTTCGCCGCAGGGCACGACGTCCACCGACGAGGGCCCGCGGGCCACCTCGTCGGTCTTGTAGTCCTTCACGTCGGCGGTGGTGTTGAAGCAGTCCCCCACCGCGATGTCGCCGGGGTCGCCGGCGGCCGGGGCGGCGAGGGCCGTGCCGGTCGCGGGGGCCGCGAGGAGCAGGGCGAGGGCGAGGGCCGCGCCGTGGGCGGCGCGGCGGTGCGATCGATGCGGTGTGGACATACGCGCGGCTCTCCTCGGGGTGGGCGCGAGACGCGGCGGTTGCTCCCCCCTTCCTACGCTACTCCCGGGCGGCCCCCGGGGCCTGCCGGGCGCCGGGCCCGCTCCAGTCGGCCGGGACGCGGCCGAGGCGGACCCGCTGGGGGTGGTCGCCGACGGGGACGGAGACCCGCTTGGCCCCGGTGGCGAAGTCGATGGCGGTGACCCGGTCGGCGCCGCTCTCGGATATGACGCAGCCCTTGCCGTCGCCGTCGACGGTGGCCCAGTAGGGCTTGTCGGCGGGGACGAGGGGGCCCTCGGCGAGGGTGGCGCGGTCCACGACGGTGGCGTAGTCGTCCATCGTGCCGGCGACGCAGAGCCTGGTCCCGTCGGGGCTCACGGACAGCCCGTGGTGGCGGGAGTCGTTGACCCAGGTGGTGCGGTCGGTGCTGGTGGCGGGGTTCGCCGGGAGGGTCTTGACCCGGGTGATGCGGTCGGCGGCGACGTCGTACTCCACGAGGCCGTTGAAGAAGGAGACCTGGAAGTAGAGCGTGGACCCGTCCGGGGTGAAGGCCATCGGGCGGACGGCGTCGGAGAGGTCCTTGCGGCCGAAGGCGTCGAGCCGTTCGCGCATGTCGACGGTGCGGACCGGGCGGAAGGTCTGCGCGTCGACGACGGTGAGCCTGCGGTCGCCCTTCGTCCAGTCCAGCCAGGGCGCGTCGAGGGAGGAGGTGACGTCGCCGATGGAGCTGTTCCACAGGAGGCGGCCGCCCTGGGTGAAGGTGTTCTCGTGCGGTTTGTCGCCGGTGGCGAAGGAGCCGACCTGCCGGCCGGTGGCGATGTCGAGGACGTGGACGGTGTTGGCGGTGGAGGCGGAGACGGCCACCCGGGTGCCGTCGGGCGAGACGGCCATGTGGTCGGAGCGGTAACCGGCCACCGGGAAGCGCCAGTTGATCCGTCCGGAGCGCAGGTCCACGGAGACGACGTCGGCGAAGCTGGGGCGGGAGACGACCACCGCCGTACCGTCCGGGGTGGTGTACATGTCGTCGACGAACTGGTCGTGGCCCTCGCCGGCCGTGGCCCGGATGCCGAGGAAGAAGCCGAGCTTCACGGGGTCGAGGTAGATCTCCCGCAGCCGCTCCTCCTTGTCGGGGATCACGTCGATCCTGCCGACGCGGGCGAGGTCGCCGGTGGAGGCGAGGACGTCGGCGGTGCCTTCCCAGTTGTTGCCGACGAAGAGCACCTCCCGCAGCCCGGCGGCCGTGGGCGGCGTCTGCGGCGAGGGCGCGGCGGCGGCCGGGGCGAGGCCGGCCGCGAGACCCGCCAGCGCCAGGGCGCACGCCAGGCGGAGGCTGCGGGCGGGGATGCGCGAGGAGGTGCGACCGTACCGGGACATCCGCTCAACTCCGTTGTGGGAAGGCGTCGTTACCGGGCGGTAAAGTAGGCGGGACGGCGAGAAGGCGCAACCCTCGGGGCTGCGCCTTCTGTCATCGGGCGGGCGGGGCGCCGCTCAGGCGACGGAGCCGATGCGGCCGATCACGGTGTTCGAGGAGTCCCGGTGGATCGGGAGGTGCGCGCCGGTCAGGGCGGCTCCGGTACCGCCGCGGCGGTTGGCCACGATCTCGGCGGCGATGGACAGCGCGGTCTCCTCCGGGGAGCGGGCGCCCAGGTCAAGGCCGATCGGGGAGCGCAGGCGGGCCAGTTCGAGCTCGGTCACACCGACGTCGCGCAGCCGCTCGTTGCGGTCCTCGTGCGTGCGGCGGGAGCCCATGGCGCCGACGTAGGCGACGGGGAGCCTGAGGGCCAGTTCGAGGAGCGGGACGTCGAACTTGGCGTCGTGGGTGAGCACGCACAGGACGGTGCGGGCGTCGACGCCGCCGGAGCCGGCCTCGGCCTCCAGGTAGCGGTGGGGCCAGTCGACCACGATCCGGTCGGCCTCGGGAAAGCGCTTCTCCGTGGCGAACACGGGCCGGGCGTCGCACAGCGTCACGTGGTAGCCGAGGAACTTGCCGATCCGCACCAGGGCGGAGGCGAAGTCGATGGCACCGAAGACGATCATCCGCGGGGGCGGGACGCTGGACTCGACGAGGACCTTGAGGGGCTCTCCGCAGAGCCGCCCGTCGGCGCCGATCTCCAGCACGCCGGTCTTCCCGGCGTCCAGCATGGCGCGGGCCTCCTCGGCGATCGTGCGGTCGAGCTCGGGGTGGCCGCCGAAGCCGCCCTCGAAGGCGCCGTCGCCGAGGACGACCAGGGCGCGGCCCTTGAGCTCGGCCGGGCCCTCGGCCATCCGGGCCAGGGCCGCCGCCTCGCCCCGGGAGGCGGCGCGCAGGGCGGTCGCGAGGGCTTCGCGCTGCGGGGAGCCCACCGGGACCGGGGTGACCAGGATGTCGATGATCCCGCCGCAGGTCAGACCCACGGCGAAGGCGTCGTCGTCGCTGTAGCCGAAGCGCTCCTGGACGGTCTCGCCGTCTTCGAGGGCCTGGCGGCACAGCTCGTACACCGCCCCCTCCACGCAGCCGCCGGAAACCGAGCCGATGGCCGTGCCCTCGCCGTCGACGGCGAGGGCGGCTCCGGGCTGCCGGGGCGCGCTGCCGCCCACCGCCACCACGGTGGCGACGGCGAAGTCACGTCCCTGCTCGACCCACCGGTTCAGTTCTTCGGCGATGTCCAGCATGTGCGGCCTCCTCGGAGAGGTTCGTTTTCCAGTATGGGTTGCGTGAAAGGTGGTGACCCGACCGGCACCGGGCCTAGGGAGCCGGATGCCGGTCGGGTCCGTACCGATCTTCGCCGGACTACTTGACGCCGAGCCACGCCTCGATGGGGTGGAGGGCGAAGAAGACCACGAAGACGACGGTGAGCGCCCACATGAAGCCACCGATCTCGCGGGCCTTGCCCTGCGCGACCTTGATGGCGACGTAGGAGAGCACACCGGCGGCGACACCGGGGGTGATCGAGTACGTGAACGGCATGATCACGACGGTCAGGAAGACCGGGATCGCGGTCGCGGTGTCGGCCCAGTCCACGTGGCGGGCGTTCTGCATCATCATCGCGCCGATGACGACCAGGGCCGCGGAGGCGACCTCACCCGGGACGATCTGGGTGATCGGGGTGAAGAAGAGGCAGGCGGCGAAGAGCAGGCCGCTGACGACGGAGGCGAGACCCGTGCGGGCGCCCTCGCCGACGCCGGTGGCGGACTCGACGAAGACCGTCTGGCCGGAGCCGCCGGCGATGCCGCCGATGGCGCCACCGGCGCCGTCGATGAACAGCGCCTTCGACAGGCCCGGCATGCGGCCCTGGTCGTCGGCCAGCTTGGCCTCGGTGCCGACGCCGATGATGGTGGCCATCGCGTCGAAGAAGCCGGCGAGCACGAGCGTGAAGACGATCATGCCGACCGTCATGACGCCGACGTCGCCCCAGCCGCCGAACTCGACCTTGCCGAAGAGCGAGAAGTCGGGCATGGAGATCGCGGAGCCGTCGAGGACCGGCGGGCCGTTCTTCCAGGCCTTCGGGTCGATGTCGACGACGGCGTTGACGATGGCCGCGATGACGGTGCCGCCGACGATGCCGATCAGGATCGCGCCCGGGACCTTGCGGGCCTGGAGCATGAAGATCGCGAGCAGGGTGATGCAGAAGATCAGGACGGGCCAGCCGGCGAGCTCGCCGACCGATCCGAGCTGGACCGGGGGACCGAACTCGGGGCCCTTGCCGACGAAGCCGGCCTTCACGAGACCGATCAGGGCGACGAACATGCCGATGCCCATGGTGATCGCGTGCTTGAGCGCGAGCGGGATCGCGTTCATGATCATCTCGCGGAGGCCGGTGACGACCAGGAGACAGATCACGACGCCGTACATCACGCACATGCCCATGGCCTGCGGCCAGGTCATCTGCGGGGCGACCTGCGAGGACAGGACGCCGGACACGGAGAGGCCGGCGGCGAGGACCAGCGGGACCTTGCCGATGAAGCCCATCAGGAGGGTGGTCGCGGCCGCCGCGAAGGCGGTGGCCGTGATCAGGGCCTTCTGGCTCATCGTGTCTCCGGCGACGTCCTTGCCGGAGAGGATCAGCGGGTTGAGCAGGAGGATGTACGCCATCGCCATGAAAGTCGTGACGCCGCCACGAATTTCAGTACCGACGCTCGACCCTCTATGGGTGATGTGAAAGTAACGGTCGAGCCAAGAACGCCCCGCGGGGTTCAGAGAGCCGTCGCCGGCCTCTTCCGCGGTGGTCTTGGGCTCCACAGACGACTGGGTCATGGTGCCTAACTCCCAAGGTTCAAAGGGGCACCCGCAAAAAGATTGGAGACGCGGGATTTGGGAAACTGCGTTGGCTGCACGACCCGGGGTGACGGCCCGAGGCGACGCGGAATGTGCACTGCGTGTACTGCGGGTAGTGCGGGGGTGACCGCTGGTACTACGTGGGGGTTCTTGCAGGGGTACTGCGGAGTGGAGCCGACCGCGAGCGGTGCGGTTGGTTCGGTGCTCCGGGCGGTGTGGGCGGCAAGTGTGACGTTCCCGTGCCACACCGCCCGGAGAGTCGGGGGGTCCGGGGGCCTCGCGGCCCCCGGACCGTGCCGTTCCTAGAGGGTCCCGGTGAGGGCTTCCGGACGGATCGGCGTCTTGTTGAGCTCCAGACCGGTCGCCGCCCGGATCGCCGCGAGGACGGCCGGGGTGGACGACAGGGTCGGGGCCTCGCCCAGACCGCGGAGGCCGTACGGCGCGTTCGGGTCGGCGAGCTCCAGGACGTCGACCGGGATGGTCGGGGTGTCGAGGATGGTCGGGATCAGGTAGTCCGTGAAGGAGGGGTTGCGCACCTTCGCGGTCTTCGGGTCCACGATGATCTCCTCCATGACCGCCACGCCGAGGCCCTGGGTGGTACCACCCTGGATCTGGCCCACCACGGAGAGCATGTTGAGCGCCTTGCCGACGTCCTGGGCGGTCGCCAGCTCGACGACCTTGACCAGGCCGAGCTCGGTGTCCACCTCGACGACCGCGCGGTGCGCGGCGAAGGTGTACTGGACGTGGCCGTCGCCCTGGCCGGTGACCAGGTCGAACGCGACGGTCGGGCGGTGGCGGAACTCGAGTTCGAGGTCGATGGCCTCGTTCTCCAGGATGTCGGCGATGTCCGCGAGGACCTCACCGCCGTCCGTGACGACCTTGCCGCCCTCCAGGAGGAGCTCCGCGTGGGCCCACGCCGGGTGGTACGAGCCGTTCTTGCGGCGGCCCATCTCCAGCAGCGCCTCGCGCACCGCCTCGCAGGTGTTCTTCACGGCGCCACCGGTCATGTACGTCTGCCGCGAGGCGGACGTGGAGCCGGCGGAGCCGACCTGGGTGTCGGCCGGGTGGATGGTCACCTGCGTGACGCCCAGCTCGGTGCGGGCGATCTGCGCGTGGACGGTGACGCCGCCCTGGCCGACCTCCGCCATGGCCGTGTGCACCATCGCGACGGGCTCGCCGTTGATGACCTCCAGGCGCACGCGGGCGGTGGAGTAGTCGTCGAAGCCCTCGGAGAAGCCGACGTTCTTGATGCCGACCGCGTAGCCGACGCCGCGGACGACGCCCTCGCCGTGCGTGGTGTTCGACAGGCCGCCGGGCAGCGCGCGCAGGTCCGCGGCCTCGCCGGCGGTCTCCCACTGGCGCTCGGGCGGCAGCGGGCGGGCCTTGACCCGGCGCAGCAGCTCGGCGACCGGGGCCGGGGAGTCCACGACCTGGCCGGTGGGCATGATCGTGCCCATCTCCATGGCGTTCAGCTGGCGGAACTCGACCGGGTCCATGCCCAGCTTCGCCGCGAGCTTGTCCATCTGGGCCTCGTACGCGAAGCAGGCCTGGACGGCGCCGAAGCCGCGCATCGCGCCGCAGGGCGGGTTGTTCGTGTAGAGCGCGATCGCCTCGATGTCCACGTCGTCGATGACGTACGGGCCCACCGAGAGGGAGGAGGCGTTGCCGACGACGGCCGGGGAGGCCGAGGCGTAGGCGCCGCCGTCGAGCACGATCCTGCACTTCATGTGCGTGATCTTGCCGTCCTTGGTGGCGCCGTGCTCGTACCAGAGCTTCGCCGGGTGGCGGTGCACGTGGCCGAAGAAGGACTCGAACCGGTTGTAGACGATCTTGACCGGCTTGCCCGTGGCCAGGGCCAGGAGGCAGGCGTGGATCTGCATCGAGATGTCCTCGCGGCCGCCGAAGGCACCGCCGACGCCGGAGAGCGTCATGCGCACCTTCTCCTCGGGCAGGCCGAGGACGGGGGCGATCTGCTTGAGGTCCGAGTGCAGCCACTGGGTGGCGACGTAGAGGTCGACGCCGCCGTCCTCGGAGGGCACGGCGAGGCCGGACTCCGGACCGAGGAAGGCCTGGTCCTGCATGCCGAAGGTGTACTCGCCCTCGACGATCACGTCGGCCCGCTTGCGGGCCTCCTCCACGTTGCCGCGGATGATCGGCTGGCGGTGCACGATGTTCGGGTGCGGGACGTGGCCCGAGTGGTGGTCGTCGCGGCCGGGGTGGATCAGCGGCGCGTCGGCGGCGAGGGCGGAGGCCTCGTCCGTGACGAGCGGCAGCTCCTTGTAGTCGATCTTGATCTTGGCGGCCGCGCGGCGGGCGGTCTCCGGGTGGTCGGCGGCCACGAGGGCGACCGGCTCGCCGTGGTGGCGTACGCGGCCGTTGGCGAGGACCGGCGTGTCCTGGATCTCCAGGCCGTAGTTCTTCATCTCGGCCGGCAGGTCGTCGTACGTCAGCACCGAGTAGACGCCCGGCATGGCCAGGGCCTCGGAGATGTCGATGGAGACGATCTCGGCGTGGGCGACGGTGCTGCGCAGGGTCTGGCCCCACAGCATGTCCTCGTGCCACATGTCCGAGGAGTACGCGAACTCGCCGGTGACCTTGAGGGTGCCGTCCGGACGGAGCGTGGACTCGCCGATGCCGCCCTTGTTGTGCTTCTGGGTGACGTTCGTCGGCGTACCCACGGTGCGGGTGTTCTGAGCCATGATCAGACCGCCTCTCCCTGACGGGCGGCCGCGAGGCGGACCGCGTCGAGGATCTTCTCGTAGCCCGTGCAGCGGCAGAGGTTGCCGGACAGGGCCTCACGGATGTCCTGGTCGGACGGGTCGGCGTTCTGCTCCAGGAGCGCGTCGGCCTGCACCAGCAGACCCGGGGTGCAGAAGCCGCACTGGACCGCGCCGGCGTCGATGAACGCCTGCTGGATGTCGGAGAGCTCCACGCCCTCACCGGTCTGGGAGTCGGTGCCCTTGGCGGACCACTGCTTGGCCTCGTCCGTGGACACGCCCTTGCCGCCGCCGCAGGCGCCGGTGCCGCAGGCGTGGCCGTGCTCCTCGCGCTGCTTGGCGAAGTCGGCCAGGCCCTCGACGGTCACGACGTCGCGGCCCTCGACCTGACCGGCCGCGACCAGGCAGGAACAGACCGGCACGCCGTCGAGGCGGACGGTGCAGGAACCGCACTCGCCCTGCTCACAGGCGTTCTTCGAGCCGGGCAGGCCCAGGCGCTCGCGCAGCACGTAGAGGAGGGACTCGCCCTCCCAGACGTCGTCGGCTTCCTGCGGACGACCGTTGACGGTGAAATTGACGCGCATGGTTACGCAGCCCCTTCAAGCGAGCGGCCGTTGGTGCCGCGGTACTGCTCCCAGGTCCAGACGAGCTGGCGGCGAGCAAGGATGCCAACCGCGTGACGGCGGTACTTCGCCGTGCCGCGGACGTCGTCGATCGGGTTGCACGCGGCGGACGCGAGCTCACCGAACTGCTTGGCGATCGACGGGGTGATGACCTTGCCGTTGTCCCAGAAACCGCCCTCTTCGAGCGCGGCGTTCAGGAACTCCTCGGCGGCCTTGGCCCGGACCGGGGTCGGGGCGGCCGAGCCGATGCCCGTACGGACGGTGCGGGTGTCGGGGTGCAGCGCGAGGCCGAAGCCGCACACCGCGATGACCATCGCGTTGCGGGTGCCGACCTTCGAGTACTGCTGGGGGCCCGTGGCGTTCTTGATGTGCACCGACTTGATGAGCTCGTCGGCGGCGAGCGCGTTGCGCTTCACACCGGTGTAGAACTCGTCGATCGGGATCAGGCGGGAGCCGCGTACGGACTCGACCTCCACCTCGCAGCCGGCGGCCAGCAGGGCGGGGTGCGAGTCACCGGCGGGGGAGGCGCAACCGAGGTTGCCGCCGACACCGCCGCGGTTGCGGATCTGCGGGGACGCGACCGTGTGCGAGGCGAGCGCGAGACCCGGCAGCGTACCGCGCAGGTTCTCCATGATCTGGGTGTACGGAACGGAGGCACCCAGCTTGGTGACCTCCTCGCCGACCTCCCACTCCCGCAGCAGTTCGATGCGGTTGAGGTCCAGGAGGTATTCCGGACGGCGGTGGTCGAAGTTGATCTCGACCATGATGTCGGTGCCACCCGCAATCGGCACAGCTGTGGGGTACTCGGCCTTGGCGGCGAGTGCCTCCTCCCAGCTGGCGGGGCGAAGGAAGTCCATGTGCGGCTCTCTTCTTCTTAGTCGGGCCGTTCACTTCAAGCCAGGAGGCCTAGGGGCCCTCGACTGGTCGTTCACGTGCTGTTAACGCGGTGTGGAGCCAGTACACAAGCCCTGGGTCCCCGGGTGCAGTCACCGAAACCATGAAGGAGTTGGCTGGGTGCCTCCCTCGTCTTGTAGATTCGTATGAAAGGCAGGATGCGACGACCTGCCCGATTTCCAACGGCAACATTCGAGACAGATCGGCGGCGACATCATGCGGCTGCGCGCACTGCTGGAAACCGAGGCGCTGGGGCTGCGGCTGCTGGGCGGCGAGGAAGAACTCGACCGGACGGTCCGCGGGGTCATGACGACCGACCTGAGGGATCCCAGCCGGTATCTCTCGGGAGGAGAACTCGTCCTCACCGGCCTGGCATGGCGAAGAAATTCAGCCGACTCCGAGCCATTCGTACGAATTCTTGCGAGCGCGGGCGTGGCCGGCCTCGCGGCGGGCGAGGCGGAACTCGGGGACATCCCCGATGATCTCGTTTCAGCCTGTCGGCGCAACCGGCTCCCGCTGTTCGCCGTGAACGAGGACGTTGCATTCGCCACGATCACCGAGTACGTCGTGCGGCAGGTGTCCGGCGAGCGTGCGGGCGACCTCGCGGCGGTCGTCGACCGGCACCGGCGGCTGATGACCTCGGGCCCCGCGGGCGGCGGACCCGATGTGGTGCTGGATCTCCTCACCACGGACCTCGATCTGCGGGCCTGGGTGCTCTCCCCCACCGGCCGGCAGATCGCCGGAGCGGGCGAACCCCTGGCCCCGGGCGTCTGTGCGACGCTGGCGAGCGAACACCTCGCGGCGGTCCGGACCGGCCGCAGGGGCCCGCACCGGCTGTCCATCCAGGGTATTACCTACTCCCTCTTCCCGATCAGGGGAGCGGGCCGCGGCCAGGGCCCCGGGGCCCGTGACGTGCGCGAGAGCGTGCTGTCCGACTGGCTGCTGGCCGTCGAGGCGGACGCGGGCGACTGGCCCGCCGAGCGGCTCGACCTGCTCCAGGGGGTCACCCAGCTGATCGCCGTCGAGCGGGACCGGCGCGACGCGGCCCGCACGGTGCGCCGCCGGCTGGCGCAGGAGGTGCTGGAGCTGGTCCAGACGGGCGCGCCGCCCGCCGAGATCGCCGCCCGCCTGCGGGTGGCCGCCCCGGTGCTGCTGCCCGGGCTGGGCTCCGCCCCGCACTGGCAGGTCGTGGTGGCGCGGGTGGACTGGGAGGGCGGGGACATCCCCGGCGGCCCGGTGGCCCAGTCGCTGCTGGAGGAGATCCTGGTCGACCCGTCGCTGTCCGGGCCGGAGCCGTCCGACCGGATCGCGGTGGCCCACGCCGGCGACGAGGCGATCGCCCTCGTGCCGCTGCCCTCGCTGCCCGGCGACGCCGGCGAGGACAAGGGCCCGGACTCCGCCCTGCACGCCGACGTGCTGCTGGCGACCGTGCGCGAACCCCTGGCGGCCGGCCTCGCCGACGACGGCCGGCTCACCCTGGGCGTCAGCGCGGCCGTGCACTCCGCCGAGGGGCTGCGCGGGGCGCTGGAGGAGGCCCGGCACGCCCGCCGGGTCGCCGCCGCCCGTCCGGGCCGGGTCTGCGCCGCCGGCCACCACGAGCTCGCCTCGCACGTGCTGCTGCTGCCGTTCGTGCCGGACGACGTGCGCCGCGCCTTCACGGCCCGGCTGCTGGACCCGCTGCGGGACTACGACCGCCGGCACCGGGCGGAGCTCATCCCCACCCTGGAGGCGTTCCTCGACTGCGACGGCTCCTGGACCCGCTGCGCCACGCGGCTGCACCTCCACGTCAACACGCTGCGCTACCGGGTCGGGCGAATCGAGCAGCTGACGGCGCGCGACCTCTCGCGGCTGGAGGACAAGCTGGATTTCTTCCTGGCACTGCGCATGAGCTGACGCCCCGCAGGTCGGGGAGCCGGGCGCCGCGAAGGGTCCGGACGGGGAACGCTGACGAACCGTCCGGACTTTGTGAAAGAGTTCACCCGACCCCTTGGCCGAGGCAGCCGATCCGTGCTCTCATTTCGCCCCAGGGCTCAACGACGTGCTGCTTGGTTGCTTCGGGGAGGGCAATGTGGCGGATACCGCCATGTCCGGTGCGGGATCAACGGGGGGCGACGACCCCCTCCAGCGGGCGATATGGCGGCTGCGCTCGCGCGGCTGTTGGACGGATGCGGCGGCCCTGCTGACGCCGCACGCGCACGAGGCGGGGGCGGCGGTCCAGCGGACCGCGCTCCTGGTGGAGCGGTGCCTGTTCACCGGGCAGGGCTGGAGCGAGGCGGAGGACGCGCTCCGGGTGGCGGAGGCCACCGCCCGGGACGACGACGACCGCGGGGCGGCCGCCTGCGAGCGGGGCCAGCTGGCCTACGCCGCCACGGTGCTCGGCGTACGGGACCGGGCGGACGAGGCCCGCTCGGCGCTCGGCCGGGCGGCGGCCCTGCTGTCGCCGGGGTCGCGGACCCGCCCGCTGCTGGACTTCCGGCGGGGGCTGGTCGCCGAACACCTGGCGGACGCCCCCCAGGCGGCCCGGCCGGCCTACCACCGCGCCCACGCGGGGGCCGAGGCGCACGGGGACACGCTGCTGCTGTCCTTCACCTGGCGCCACCTGGCCGCGCTGGCCCTGCGGGACGGCGAGGTGGCCGAGGCCCGCAAGGGCTTCGCGGAGTCCCTGCGGATCCGGGAGGACCTGGGCTTCCTGGTGGGCACGGCCCCGGCGCTGGCGGCACTGGCCGAGGCCGAGCCGGAGCCCGAGGCGAGCCGGCTGCGGGCGGAGGCGCGCCGCCTGTTCCACCTCCTGGGCGGCATCCCCACCTGGCTGGCGGAACAGCTCCACCCCCTGCCGTCCTGACCCACCGCCGCGCGGGGCTTCCCGGGGGATCCGCCCCCGGACCCCCGCGCCTCGACCGCCGGCGGGGCCGTGCACGGCCGCGCAGGCGGTCACGCGCCCGCGAAGTGCTCGCGGACCAGGGACTCCACCACCGGGAGGTCCCGGGCGATCAGGGCCTCCAGCAGGGCCGAGTGCTCGGCCGCGTCGGCCACCAGATCGGCCCGCCGCACCCGCGGGGCACCCGGCAGCGGCCACTGCGCCCGCCGGTGCAGCTCCTCGGCGATCTGCACCAGCTGCCCGTTGCCCGCCAGCGAGAGCACCGCGCGGTGGAAGGCCCGGTCCGCCTCCGCGTACGCCGGCAGGTCCCCGGCCGCGGCCGCCTCGGCCGTGGCGAGGACCGCCGGACGCAGGGCCTCCCAGGTGGCCGCGGGCACGGAGCGGGCCAGCCGGAGCATCACCGGCACCTCGATCAGGGACCGCACCTCGGCCAGCTCCGCCAGGCTCCGGGCGGTCCGGGTGAGCACCCGGAAGCCCCGGTTGGGCAGGCATTCCACCGCCCCTTCCAGCGCCAGCTGCTGCATCGCCTCGCGGACGGGGGTCGCGGAGACCCCGAAGCGCTCGCCGAGCGCGGGGCCCGAGTAGATCTCACCGGGCACCAGCTCCCCGTCGACCAGGGCCGCGCGCAGGGCGTCCAGGACCTGTCCGCGCACCGAGTGCCGCAGCACCTTCTGCGCCGGCACCACCGGCCGCGCCGCCGGGCCGCACGGCTCCGACGGCTCCGACACCGGGGCATGGGCCGCTCCGCGCACTCGGTCCTCCTCCGGGTCTCGACCGGTTCCGAGGATAGGTGACGGCCACCGGGGCTCCGGGGTGCGCGAGGCGCGGATCACGTGAAGGAGCCGGGTGCGGCAGGGGTGCGGACGGATCGCCGTAGATCAGTTAAGGTTAGGCTAACCTTGCCCACAACGCGTGATCGGTGGTCCGTCATGTCCGGCTCCGGCTCGGCCGTCCCCGTCCCGCTCCCGCCCGCACCCGCCCCGGCCGGCTCTCCGGTGGCCGGCGCGTACGAGCGCCTCACGACGGCCTACCCGGGCCTGCGGATCCGTGAGCACGGCGCGTCCGAACCCCTCCCCCGCGGGGCGGGATGGGTCGGCGCGCACGAGCTCGCCGCGGGCGGCGGGGCCCTCGACTCCCACCTCGCCTGGGACGCGGCCCAGGTGGTCCGGGACTACGGGCGGCCGGCGCGGCCCGACGTCGTGGCCGGGTTCGGCCTGCACCGCTACGCCTGGCCGGCCTGCCTGCTGATCACGGTCCCGTGGTTCCTGGAGCGCAGGGTGCCCCGGCTGCCCGTGGACCGGGTGGCCTTCCACCGGACCGAGGGGCGGATGTCCGTGCGCGTCGAGGAGTTCGCCTGCCTGCCCGGCGATCCCGCGGCCGCCCTCCCCGGGGCGCGGACCGTGGCGGGCGAGGAGGCGCTGCGCGAGGAGGTGCGGGCGGCCGTGGCCGAGCACCTGGGTCCGCTGCTGGAGGGGTTCGGCCCGCGGATGCGGCGGGGCCCGCGCGCCCTGTGGGCCACGGCCGCCGACGAGGTCGTCGAGGGCCTCTGGTACCTCGGGAGCCTGCTCGGCGAAGAGCGGCGGGCGGTGCGCGAGCTGGAGCTGCTCCTGCCGGGCGCGCTGGCCCCGTACCCGGCCGGGGCGCGCTTCCGCACGCTCGCCGGACCCTGCGGGACGGAGCTGACCACCCGGGACCGGGCCGGCTGCTGCTTCTTCTACACCGTCCGCCCCGAGGACACCTGCACCACCTGCCCCCGCACCCGCGACGCGGAGCGCATCGCCCGGCTCACGGCCGCCGCCGCCTGAACCCACCCCGCCGGATGAAGCACATTCGAACTCAACCGAGCACAACCGGAGGTTAGTTCGAGACACAACGCCCTATCCGACGGGCCCCGCACCCCGTTGGCGTCCACTTGACCCGAAACCCACGTGCACCACGGATCGGCTGCGCCACTATGGCGCCCGGAAAGCCGCATACGCGAGGCAAGGGACAACCGCATGAGACTGACCGACATATCGCTGGACTGGCTGCTGCCCGGCGGCCTGTTGATCCTGGGCGTGCTTGCGGCAGTGGCGGTGCTGGCCCGGGGCAAGCGGGAGGGCGAGAAGGCCGCGGCCGACGACAGCTGGGAGCGCAGCGAGGAGCGGCGGCGGCGCAAGGAGGCCGTCTACGGCACCGCCTCGTACGTCCTCCTCTTCTGCTGCGCCGCGGTGGCCGCCGCGCTCTCCTTCCACGGGCTGGTCGGCTTCGGCCGGCAGAACCTCAACCTCTCCGGCGGCTGGGAGTACCTGGTCCCCTTCGGCCTCGACGGCGCCGCGATGTTCTGCTCGGTGCTCGCCGTCCGCGAGGCCAGCCACGGCGACGCCGCCCTGGGCTCCCGGATGCTGGTCTGGCTGTTCGCAGGGGCGGCCGCCTGGTTCAACTGGGTGCACGCGCCCAGGGGTTCGGGCCACGACGGCGCCCCGCAGTTCTTCGCCGGGATGTCGCTCTCGGCGGCCGTCCTCTTCGACCGGGCCCTCAAGCAGACCCGCCGGGCGGCGCTGCGCGAGCAGGGCCTGATCCCGCGCCCGCTGCCGCAGATCCGCATGGTCCGCTGGCTGCGGGCCCCCCGCGAGACCTTCGGCGCCTGGTCGCTGATGCTCCTGGAGGGCGTGCGCACGCTCGACGAGGCGGTCGACGAGGTGCGCGAGGACAAGAAGGAGCGGGAGCAGGACCGGCACCGCAGGCGTGAGCAGCACCGCCTGGACCGCGCCCGCATCAAGGCGCTGGGCCGGCAGCACAGGGCGTTCGGGCGGGCCCGGGCGCGTCAGGTCGACCTGCCGGGGCTGACCCCCGGGACGGGCTCCGCGCCGGTCGGCGCGGAGCCGGCCATATCGGAAGCGGGACAGCTGCCCCTGCGACTAAGGCCCTCCCTGCAGGCCGTGAACGGAACCGAGTCCCCTGACCCGGCCGGTCCCCGGACGGTGGACCTCACCGCCGAGGACGACACCCAGACCATCCCCCGGCTCGACTCACTGGAGCGCAAACTGAAGGACCTGGAGCAGCAGTTCGGCTGACCGGCCCACGAACCGGACACCGGCGCACACCTCGGCGGGGCGGCCTTCGGGCGGCCCCGCCGTCGCACGCCCCGGGCCGCTGTGCGGCTACCCGGCGTCCTCCAGCTCGAACCAGACGACCTTGCCCGGCCCCAGCGCCGGCGGGTCCACCCCCCAGGTGTCGGCGAGCGCCTCCACCAGGACCAGCCCCCTTCCGTGCGTACCGTCGTCGGCGGACGGTACGTACGGCCGGGGCCGGCGGGCGGCGCCGTCGCGGACCTCGACCCGCAACCGGGCGTCCTTGACGCTCGCGGACACCTCGGCGCCCCCTTCCGTGTGGACGAGGGCGTTGGTGACGAGCTCGGTGACCAGCAGTTCGGCCACCTGGGCCGTATCGGCCCCGCAGCGGTGGCGGAGCAGCTCCCGCAACTCGCTGCGGACCTCGCCCACCGCCTTGAGGTCGGCGCGGCGTACGCTGCGCGTCATCTCCGCCCGGTCCGGCGACGGTTCGCGCGCCACCGGCCGCCCCCTGCGCCACGGCTTCCCGGTCTTCGCCCCCACGCGCACGGCGATGTACCTCCCCGTATTCCTGTGCCCGCCTCTCGAACAGGCCTACGGAATGCATGCCCCCGGGGCGGGTTCACACTCCTTCGCCCCCGTGTGCCCGGCCCGCCGCACCGCCGGGATCCGGCCACCCGCACCCACCGGGGCGCACCCCCGGCCGACACCGTCCCGCTGTCCGATGGTGCGAATCAGGTCACCCCACGGACACCGTCCTCGGGTGGATCCGACAGCCCCGCGCGCCCCGCCACCGCGTTCACCGGGGCGGCACCCGGCGGTGCGCGTCCCGCCGCTCCGCGCGGCCCCGTCCGGACGGAGGCCGGAAACCGGCGGGTGCCCCCCGCCCGTTCCGCCCACGGGATGCCCGAGAAGGGCACTTTGACGGGCGGGCCGTACTGCACGAGGCGGAGTAAATCTCGCACCGGCAACGGGGAACCGCCGCCGTCCGGCCTCGGCACCCCCTTGACGGGACCGTGTCAGGCCTCCCAGACCGCGGCCGCCGTCCGGTCGTCGGCGTAGCCCTTGAGGCGGATCTGGGTGTCCGCGAGGAAGGCCGCCAGACCGGGCGGGTCGCCCTGGGACCAGCGGGACGCGAGCTCGGCCGGGAGGAGGCCTTCCTCGCGCATGGGGTCCGCGAGGCCGCCGGAGCAGAGCAGCAGGGTGTCGCCCGGGCGGGCCGCGGAGGCACGGAAGCGGAAGCCGCCGGCCCCGGCCGTGTCCTCCTCCAGGTCCTGCCAGCGGCCCCCGCGGAGCCGGAAGACCCCGCCCGCGCCGGCGCCGAAGCAGATCCGGTGGGGGCACTGGGGGTCCAGGGGCAGCAGCATTCCGCGCAGCCCCGCGGTGTAGGCCTCCTCGTCGAGCCCGAGTTCGGCGGCCCGGGTCCGCAGCCGCCCGTAGCCCCGGTCGGTGAGCCGCTGGAGCCCCGAGAGCAGGGCCTCGCGGCGGCCCGTGCGGATGTCCTCGGCCAGTCTCTCCCGGCTGCGCCCGACGGCCGCCGCGACGGAGTGCCCCAGTTCGGCGGCGGCCTCGCGGGCGCCGGGGGCGGCCCGGTCCCCGCCGGCCAGGACCACCAGGACGAGGGCGTCGTCCCCGCTGCCGAAGCGGGCGGTGAGCAGGAAGTCCCGGCGGGCGTCGCCCCGGTAGCGGGCGGAGTCCCCGCGCAGCGAGGCGGCGCGCAGGGTGTACGTGCCGTAGCGGGCCCCCTCCAGGACGGTGTCGGGGGTGAGGGAGTCCAGGGCGGCGGGGTCGGCGGCCGGCAGCGCTCCCGGCTCGGCGGCGTAGGTGGGGGCCCGGTCCCCGAGATGGCTGACCACGGGCCGCCCGGCGGTCTCCGGTACGGGCTCCCGTACGGGCTCCGGCCGCAGGTCCCGCTCCGCTCGCGGCGGGGCGTCGGGGCGGGGCGGGGCGGGCGGCACCGCCACGTCCCCTTCGGCGTACCCGGTGGCCCCCGTCACCCGGGAGTCGCGGCGGGGCGGCGGGACGGGGGCGGCCGGCGCGGCGGGCTTGTCCAGCCTCAGCGGCGCGGTCGCGGCGGGGGGCGGCTCGGGCGCCACCGGGGGCGCTGCGGGCGGGGCGTCCGCCGCCCGGGGGCCGGGGAGCGACGGGGGCCCGGGCGGGGCCGGACCGTCCGTGCCGACCAGGACCGACGCCGAGCGGAAGCGCTGGTCCAGCGTGTCCCCCGGGTCGGGTCCGGTCCCCGCGTCCGGGTCCTCGTACAGCTTCTGCCACCAGTCCTGCGCGCCCTGCTGACTCATGTCCTCATTGTCGGCCGCACCGGGCGGCGGAAAACCCCGAATGCACGAAAAGGTCCCCCGGTCCGGGGTCGCCACCTTGGCAAACGGGCCGCGGGTACGGCGAAGATGGGCCGGAACGGGTCTGAGAGTGGGGTGGACGGGTTGCTGGGGGCAATAGGCCTGGACGAGGGACAGGAGTCGGCGTACCGCGCGCTGGTCGCGCTGGGGGCCGCGGAGGTGCCGGACCTCGCCCGCCGGCTGACGCTGCCGGTGCCGCAGACCGAGCGGACCCTGCGGCACCTGGAGCGGCACGGTCTGGCGGCGCAGTCCTCGGCCCGTCCCGGCCGGTGGGTGGCGGCGCCGCCCTCGGTGGCCCTGGGCGCCCTCCTCACCCGGCAGCGCCAGGGGCTGGAGCGGGCCGAACTGGCCGCCGAGCTGCTGGCGCGGGAGTACCGGGCGGAGGCGGCGGACGCGGCGGTGCACGACCTGGTGGAGGTGGTGACGGGCGCGAGCGCGGTCGCGCACCGCTTCCACCAGATCCAGCTCGGCGCCGTGGAGGAGGTGTGCGCGCTGGCGAGCGCGCGCCCGCTGGTCGTGTCGGGGATGGAGAACGAGCCGACGGAGGAGCAGGCCGCCGTGCGCGGCGTCGGGTACCGGGTGGTCATCGAGCGGGACGTCCTGGGCCTGCCCACGGGGATCCGGGAGGCGTCGACGGCGCTGGTGCGGGGCGCACGGGTCCGGGTGACGGGCCGGGTCCCCACCAGCCTGGTCATCGCGGACCGCGCCCTCGCCATGGTGCCGCTCACGGCGCACGGCACGGAGCCCGCGGCGCTCGTCGTCCACGCCTCGGGGCTGCTGGAGTCCCTGCTGGGCCTGTTCGAGGCGGTCTGGCGGGAGGCCGTCCCCCTGGTGCTGGGGGCGACCGGGACCCCGGAGGAGTCGGGCGGCGTGCCCGACAGCACCGACCTGGAGATCCTGACCCTCCTGCTGGCCGGGATGACGGACGCGAGCGTGGCCAAGCACCTGGAGCTGGGCCTGCGCACGGTCCAGCGCCGGGTGAAGGGCCTGATGGAACTGGCCGGGGTGACCACCCGGCTCCAGCTCGGCTGGCACGCGTACGAACGGGGCTGGGTGGCCCGGTAGCGCCGCCCCCGGGGAGGGGGAGGGGGCACGGCCCCCTCCCCCTCCCCGGTCAGGGCCGTCCGCCCCGCTTCGCGGCGTGGTTCGCGCGGCCCTCCGCCGACTTGGCGCGCCAGTCCCGGCGGATCTCCGCCCGCAGGCGGGCGTCCGTCTTCGCCACGATGCGCTGGTTCTCGCGCAGCAGCTTGCGGTAGCTCTCCAGGCGCCGCTCGGGGAGCGCGCCGTCGGCCACCGCAGCCCGCACCGCGCATCCCGGCTCCGCCTCGTGGGCGCAGTCGTGGAAGCGGCAGTCGGCGGCGTAGTCCTCGATCTCCGAGAACACCTGCCCGACCCCCGCCTCCGCGTCGAACAGGCCGACGCCCCGCAGCCCCGGGGTGTCGATCAGGACGCCCCCGCCCGGCAGCGCGAGCAGGTTGCGCGTGGTGGTGGTGTGACGGCCCTTGCCGTCGACGTCGCGCGTCGCCTGCACGTCCATGACGTCCTCGCCGAGCAGCGCGTTCGCCAGCGTGGACTTGCCCGCGCCCGAGATGCCGAGCAGCACGCTCGTGCCGCCGGCGACGACCGCCGCGAGGACGTCCGTCCCCTCGCCCGTGTGGGAGGAGACGGTGAGGACCTGCACGCCGGGCGCCGTGGTCTCCACGTCCTGGACGAGGTGGCCGAGCGCGTCCGGGTCCGGGACCAGGTCGGCCTTGGTCAGGACGACCAGCGGCTGGGCGCCCGACTCCCAGGCCAGGGCGAGGAAGCGTTCGATCCGGCCGAGGTCGAGCTCGACGGCCAGCGAGACCGCGATGATCGCGTGGTCCACGTTGGCGGCGAGGATCTGCCCCTCGGAGCGCTGCGAGGAGGTGGACCGCACGAAGGCGGTGCGGCGCGGCAGGTACGCCTTCACGTAGCGCGGGCTGCCGGTCGCCTCGACGGCGGCCCAGTCGCCCGTGCAGATGACCCGGAGCGGGTCGTGGGGGGTGACGAAGGCGGTGTCGGCACGGACGACGCCGTCCTCGGTCATGAGGTCGCACTGTCCGCGGTCGACGCGCACGACCCGGCCGGGGAGGAGTCCCTCGGCGGCGTACGGGGCGAACTCCGCGGCCCAGGCGTCGTCCCAGCCGTAGGCCGCGAGGGCGCGCGGGAGGGAGGCGGAGAAGGAGGAGGAGAGGGAAGAAGACGGGAGAGTCAAGGGGAACCCTTCACAGGGTGGCCCCGGCAGCGCGCGCACGGCGGCGCGCGGAGGGGTACCGGGTCAGCCGGAGGCCACGGAGGTGGAAACGAGGACGAACTCCTGAACGCGGGCAACGCCCGTCACCGTGACAGTCATCAACGTCCTCACCTCCTGCTGTGTCCCGACGAGCCAACGCGACTCTCCCGGAGGCCGGTTGTGCCCCGCGCCTCCGTACCCGGGAACCATAACCCGGCCCCGCGGAACGGCACCACCGGATTAATCCCCGGAATCGATCACCAGCCCGTGGCGGTAGGCGTAGCGGACGGCCTGGGCGCGGTCGCGGACGCCGGTCTTGGCGAAGAGGTTGTTGATGTGCGTCTTGACGGTGGACTCGCCGATGGTGAGCCGCCGGGCGATCTCGGCGTTCGAGCGGCCCTCCGCGATCAGGGCGAGCACCTCCCCCTCACGGGCCGTCAGCCCGTCGGGCGGGGCGGCCGCGGCCCGGGGCCGCGCCGGCGGCTCGGCGGCGACGGCCGCGGCGACGAGGCGTTCCTGGGCGGCGCGGCCCAGGCTGGTGGCGCCGTCGCGCACGGCGGCGAGGGCGCGGGAGATCTCCTGGGCGTCGGCGTCCTTGGTGAGGTAGCCGCGGGCGCCGGCCCTGAGGGCGTCCAGCACGGAGGCGTCGTCGCTGTAGGTGGTGAGGACGACGACCCCCGTCCCGGGGTGGTTCCCGGTGATCAGGCGGGTGGCCTCCACGCCGTCCATGCGGGGCATGCGCAGGTCCATCAGGACCACGTCGGGGGCGTGTTCGGCGACGAGCCGGACTGCTTCGGCGCCGTCGGCGGCGGAGGCGACCACCTCGGTGCCGGGCAGCAGGCCGAGCAGCAGGCCGAGCCCTTCCCGTACGACGGTCTGGTCGTCGGCCACGACGACACGGATCGGGGCGCCGTTCTCGGTCACGGTGCGAGGGGTCCTTCCAGGCGGACGCGGAAGCCGGTGCCGTACGGCCCGGCGTCGAGGGCGGCTCCGATGAGTTCGGCCCGTTCGGCCATCCCGACCAGGCCGTATCCGCCGCCGGAGGCGGCGTGCGGGGCGGGCCCGGTGCCGCCGGAGTCGGTGACGCACAGCTCGTAGCGCGCGCCCGGGCGGCGCAGGGTGATCTCCACGTCGGCCCCCGCGGCGTGCTTGCGCGCGTTGGTGAGGGCCTCCTGCGCGGTGCGGACGACGGCGAGGGCCGCCTCGGGCGGCAGCGGGTGCGGGCCGGCGGCGACGGTGAGGGCGCAGGCGGCGCCCGTCGTACGGCGGTACTCCTCGGCGAGGGCCGCGAGGGCCTCCTCGGGGGCGGGGGCGTCACCGCGCAGGACGGCGACGGCGCGGCGGGTCTCCTCCAGGCCGCCCTTGGCGAGGGCCCGGGCCCGCTCGACCAGGACCCCGGCCTCCTCGTAGCGGCCGGCCTCCAGGGTGAGGCGGGCGCTCTCCAGGTGGATGAGCTGGGCGGAGAGGGAGTGCGCGAGGATGTCGTGGACCTCGCGCGCCACGTGGGCCCGCTCGGCGAGCAGGGCGCGCTGGCGTTCGGACTCGGCGGCGGCGCGCCGGGCCCGGCCGGCGCGGACGTAGGCGAACATGCCGCAGAGGCCGACGACGTTCCACAGTTCGACGGGGTCGCGCCCGCGCAGCAGGGTGACGGCGGCGGCCGCGGCCGCCCCGGCGCCGAGGAGCACGGTGGCGGGGACGACCCCGAGGCGGGCGGCGGCGAAGCCGCACACGGCGAAGACGAGGACCACCCACGGGGTGGCGGGGGCCAGCAGACCGGTGGTGCAGGCGGCGGCCAGGGCGGCTGCGAAGAGCCACGCCCCGGTGCGGGGCCGGTCCTCGACGACGGCGACGGCGAGGAGGGTCATGCCGAGTCCGGCCAGCCCGCAGACGAGCGCGGCGGCGCCGGGCGGGGGCGTGAGGAGGCCGTGCAGGAACCAGACGAGCAATGCCACCTGGACGGCGACCCTGACGTGGGTGTTCGTGAGCGTGGGCAGGGTGCGTGGCATCGGCATCCCTGCCCACTGTAGCCAGGCCCGCCCGCGCGGGGAGCTGCGCATCGGGTCGGCCGCCTCATGCGGCGACGCGGACCCGGCGGGAGCGGGCGGCCAGGGCCAGGCCCTGGGCCAGGATCCAGCTCGCGAGGGTCACCAGCAGGGCCCCGTTGCCGACGGGGACGCCCACGGCGTACCCCAGGAGGGCGAGGGCGACGCGGACGGCGAGGGAGAACCCGAACAGGGCGAGGACCGTGCGGTTGCCCTTGGCCCAGAGGGTGCCGTCGGGCTCGCGCCACAGGGTCATGGCGCGGCCCATGAGGTGGCCGGTGCCGAAGGCCGCGGCGGTCCCGGCGGCGAGCAGCGCCGCGCTGAGCACGGGGTGGGCGGGGGCGATGAGCCCGCCCTCGGCCACGCCGACGGCGGCGAGGACCGCGGGCAGCACCCACAGGCGGTCCTGGTCCTTGACGGGCCGTCCGCCGAACCTGCGTACGAGGACGAAGACGACGGCCAGCGCGATGACGAGAACGCGTGCGATATCCATGCCCTTCACGCTAGGAACGGGCCGCCCCGCTGTGATCGGCGCCGGGGTGGATCCCGGGTGGAGGTTCCCCCTCCACCCACGGGTGGAGGCCGGCCCGCCTCCGTGTCCGTTTCCTTCAATACCTCCGGCCCGGGCCGCGCCTAGCCTGCCGTCATGACCCCACGACTCGACATGATCGGCCTGGTCGTCTCGGACATGGCCGCCTCGCTCGCCTTCTACCGCCGCCTCGGCCTGGACGTCCCCGCCGACGCGGACGGCCTGCCGCACGTGGAGGCCGTCCTGCCCGGCGGGCTGCGGATCGGCTGGGACACCGAGGAGGTCGTCCGCTCGTTCGACCCCTCGTGGACCCCGCCCTCCGGCGGCCCGCGCCGCGAGCTCGCCTTCCTGTGCGACTCCCCCGCGGAGGTGGACGCGCTGTACGCGGAGCTGACGGACGCGGGGTACGGGGGGCACCTGGAGCCCTGGGACGCCTTCTGGGGGCAGCGCTACGCGGTGGTCCTGGATCCGGACGGCTGCCAGGTCTCGCTGTTCGCCCCCGCGGACCCCGGGGCCGCCGGGGCACCCGACGGCGCCTGAGCCGCCGCCCACGCCCCCAGGCGTCGTCCCGGCCAGGGCCCGCACCTCGCGGGCCGGGTGGGCCTGGTCGGCGTACCCGGCGGCGTACGCCACCTCGGCCTGCGCCAGCCCGCGCCGAGTCAGGGCCGGCGCCCGCTGGAGGCGCAGTACCCGGCCCGGGGTGCGGGGGCCGTATCCGAAGGCGTCGAGGGAGCGGCGGCGGAGCCGGCGCTCCCCGATGCCGAGGGCGGCGGCGATGCCGGCGACGGGCTGCCCGGCCCGGAGCCGGGCGGTCACCTCGGCGGGGAGCGGGTCGGGCGGGCCCACGGCGTCGAGCCGGGCCCGTGCCAGCGCTTCGAGGCCCGCGCACGGGTCCGCGTACCGGGCGGTCCGCCGGTCAGCCGGCGCACCTCGGGGACGGGCCGCGCGGCCGGGGCCCTCGGGTCAGTGTTTGCGCAGGCGGGAGGTGTAGTCGTCCGGGGGCAGGAAGTTCGACCAGCGCTCCGGGAACTCGGAGGGCATGCCGGCGTCCTCGTCGTCCTCGGACTCCCCTTCGGCCAGGGCCCGCCAGGCGGCGGCCCGGGCGATGAGCCGGGCGGCCTCGGCCTCGCGGACCCGCTCGTTCGCCTCGCGCGCCGCGGCGGTGGCCACCGAGGGCCAGACCCGGTCGATGGCGGCGTTGACGGCCGCGCCGACGAGCACCGCGAAGGCCGAGATGCCGATCCACAGCAGGATCGCGACGGGCGCGGCCAGCGAGCCGTAGATGGTCGGGCCCTCCACGGTGTTGGTGAGGTAGATCCGCAGCAGGAAGGAGCCGAGCACCCACATGGCGAGGGCGACGAGCGCGCCGGGCACGTCCTCGATCCACGGCGAGCGGACCGGCACGGACACGTGGTAGAGCGTGGTCAGGAAGGCGATGGACAGCAGGGTGACCACCGGCCAGTAGAGGACGGCGATCACCTCCGTGCTCCAGGGCACCAGCCGGACGACGGCGTCGGGGCCGACCACCATCAGCGGCAGCACGATCGCACCGATCACCAGGGCGATGACGTAGAGGAGGAAGGAGAGCAGCCGGGTCTTGACGATGCCGCGCTGCCCGTCGAGCCCGTACATGACGGTGATGGTGTCGATGAAGACGTTGACGGCGCGGGAGCCCGACCACAGGGCGAAGGCGAAGCCGAGGGAGATCAGGTCGGGGCGGCCCTCGCGGGTGACGTCGTCGAGCATCGGTCTGGCGATGTCGTTGACGCCCCGGTCGGACAGGACGGTGCCGACCGCGCGCAGGATGTTCTCCTCGATGCTGGCCACCGACTGGGTGTTCGTCCAGCCGTCCACGTAGCCGAGGAGTCCGAGGAGGCCGAGGAAGAGCGGGGGCAGGGACAGGAGGGTGAAGAAGGCGGCTTCGGCGGCGAGGCCGAGGATCCGGTACTCGACGCACGAGTTGACGGTGTCCTTGAGGAGCAGCCAGCCCATCTTGCGTTTGGAGACGTTGCGGTAGAGGACGCGGGCCCGATGGAGCCTTCCCGGGCGTACCGGGGTCCCTTCGGGTGTTTCGTTTGCTGGCTGCACGTCCTTACGGTAGCCGCATGGCAGCCACCACCCACACAGTCAGCAACCAGGCCCCGCCGCTCGTCGGGTACGAGGTCTACCTCGGCGACCGGGCCCTCACGGAGGCGGTGGAACGGCACCTCGCGGACGCGCCTGCGGAGGTCCGCGACGAGGTGCGGCGGGAGCTCGCCGGACTGGGGCGCGCGGCGGGCTCGGCGCAGGCCCAGCGGTGGGGCCGTGAGGCGAACGAGAACCCGCCGGTCCTGCGGACGCACGACCGCTACGGCAACCGGATCGACGAGGTGGAGTTCCCCCGGGCGTGGCACCGGCTGCTGGGGCACGCGGTGGGCGCCGGGCTGACCGACGCCTGGGGGCGGCCCTCGGGGCACCTGCGCCGGGCCGCGGGCTTCTTCGTGTGGTCGCAGGCCGAGGCGGGGCACGGCTGTCCGGTGTCGATGACGCACGCGGCCGTGCCGGCGCTGCGGGCGGATCCGGAGCTGGCCGCGCTGTGGGAGCCGAAGCTGACCTCGCACGTGTACGAGCAGGGGCTGCGGCCGCCCGCGCTGAAGGCCGGGGTGCTGTTCGGGATGGCGATGACGGAGAAGCAGGGGGGCAGCGACGTACGGGCGAACACGACGGCGGCGGTGCCCCTGGACGCCTCCGGGGAGTACCTGCTGACCGGGCACAAGTGGTTCTGCTCGGCACCGATGTCGGACGGCTTCCTGGTGCTGGCGCAGGCGCCGGCCGGGCTGACGTGCTTCCTGGTGCCGCGGGTGCTGCCGGACGGGGCGCGGAACCCGTTCGCGGTCCAGCGGCTGAAGGACAAGATGGGGAACCGGTCGAACGCCTCGGGGGAGGTCGAGTTCGACGGGACCTGGGCGCGGCGGGTGGGCGAGGAGGGCCGGGGGGTGCGGACCATCATCGGGATGGTCGCGGCGACCCGGCTCGACTGCGTGGTCGGCTCGGCCTCGCTGATGCGGCAGGCGCTGACGCAGGCCGTCCACCACGCGGAGCACCGCTCCGTCTTCGGAGCACCGCTCATCGGTCAGCCGCTGATGCGCAACGTCCTGGCCGACCTCGCTCTGGAGTCGGAGGCGGCGACCGTGCTGGCCCTGCGCCTGGCGGCCGCCTGCGACGCGGGGACGGAGCAGGAGTCGGCCTTCCTGCGCCTGGCGGTGCCCGTGGCGAAGTACTGGGTGACCAAGCGCTGTACGCCGATGGTGGCGGAGGCACTGGAGTGTCTGGGGGGCAACGGCTACGTAGAGGAGTCCGGACTGCCGAGACTGCTGCGCGAATCCCCGGTGAACTCCATCTGGGAGGGTTCGGGCAACGTGCAGGCGCTGGACGTGCTGCGCGCCCTCCAGCGGGAGCCGCAGGCCCTGAACGCCTTCCTCCAGGAGGTCGGCCTGGCGCGGGGCGCCGACCACCGGCTGGACGCGGCCTTCAGGGACCTGTTCACGGACCTCGCGGACCTGGAGGGGATCGAGGGCCGGGCCCGCCGGGTGGTGGAGCGGATGGCCCTGGTGCTCCAGGGCGCGCTGCTGGTGCGGTGGGCCCCGCCGGAGGTGGCGGACGCGTTCTGCGCGTCGCGGCTGGGCGGCGACTGGGGGTCGGCCTTCGGAACGCTGCCGCACGGCCTGGACCTGGGTGCGGTGGTGGCGCGGGCGCGGATCTCGGGCTGAGCGCGGTCCCCTGACCGCTGCGGTTCGCGCGGTTCGCGGGTGGTCCCCAAACCACCCGGGACCGCGGGGCCGCGGCGGTCCCCAAACCACCGCGGCAGTGAACCGTTCAGCGCCGGGATCCGAACCCGTCCAGGTGGGTCCGGGGGTGGCGCCGCGCCGACTCGGCACCACCCCTGGTCCCAAGAGCCCCGAGGAAGGAGCTGTCACGCCGCTCTGCGGCGTGCCGATAGTTTCGGTCGCGCGGCCGGGGGTTGGCGAGAGTTGCATACCGTTGCAACGCTTCGGTCCACTGGTGGTCGCAGGTGCCCGCCGCACGTGCCCGGGGAAGGGTCGCGTACGCCGGCCTCGGCGGCTTCCGCAGTACGTCCTGTTCAGCACGGGGAGGTTCCGGTGGCCAACACCGCAGGCAGCACGGTCGACGTGGCGCGCATCTCGGCCATGGACGCGCGGGACGCCGCACGTCTGCTCAAGGGAGTACGGGCGGCGGCGCTGGCCGGGGACCGCCCGCCGGCCGCCCCGCGCCCGGAGATCGCCGAGTCCTGGCGGCGGATGATGGCCGGCGGGGTGCACCCGGACCGGGACGCGCGGTCGCGGGTGCTGTCGGCCGCCGAGACCGAGGAGCGGCGGCAGGTCTCGCCGCTGCGGGAGATCCTGCCGGTGCTGCGGGAGGGGCTGCTGCCCGCGCTGGACGAGTCCCTGCACATCATGGTCGTCGCCGACGCCGACGGGCGGCTGCTGTGGCGGGAGGGGCACAGCGGCATCCTGCGCAAGGCGGACCGGCTGGGCTTCGCGGTGGGGGCCGACTGGGACGAGGCGGTGGTCGGCACGAACGGGGTGGGCACCGCCCTGGTGACCCGGCGGCCGGTGCAGGTGTTCTCGGCGGAGCACTTCGTCTCCAGCCACCACGACTGGACCTGCGCCGGGGCCCCCGTGCACGACCCCCGGGACGGGCAGCTGCTGGGCGTGGTCGACGTCAGCGGGCCGCTCGCCACCATGCACCCGGCGACCCTGGCCTGGGTCAGCTCGGTGGCCCGGCTCGCCGAGCGGGAGCTGCGGGTGCGCCACCTGGAGTCCCTGGAGCGGCTGCGGGCGGTGGCGGCGCCGCTGCTGGCCCGGCTCCCGGGGCGGGCCGTGGCGGTGGACCCGCACGGCTGGACGGCGGCGGTGACGGGGCTGGCCCCCGCGGACCGGGTGCAGCTGCCGAAGGCGCTGGGCCCCGGGCGGCTGTGGATCCCGCAGCTGGGCGACTGCGTCGCGGAGCCGCTGCCCGGCGGCTGGCTGCTGCGCCTGGCGGAGTCCTCGGCGGCCGCGGCGGTGAGCCGGGTGGTGCTGGACCTGAGCCGGCCCCGGTCCTGGTCGGCGACGGTGTACGGGGCCGCGGGAAGCTGGTCGCAGGAGCTGAGCCCGCGCCACGCGGAGCTGCTCTTCCTGCTGGCGCAGACCCCGCGCGGGCGGACGGCGGCGGAGCTGGCCGAGGAGCTGTTCGGGGACCCCACCCGCACGGTGACGGTCCGCGCGGAGCTCTCCCGGGTCCGCCGCCACCTCGCCGGGGTGCTGAGCCACCGGCCGTACCGGTTCGCGGAGGACGTGGAGGTGGAGCTGATCCGCCCGCGGGACCCGGCCGGGCTGCTCCCCCACTCCACGGCCCCGGGGGTGGTCCGGGCCCGGCTGGGCCTCGGCGGGCCCTGGGGGACCCCCCGGCGGCAGCCGGGGGATGTGGTTCCCTGAAGCGCATGAGCACCATCACACTGACCACCTGGTCCCTCGAGATGACCTCGCCCGACGACCTGGCCCCGGCCGCCGGACCCGGCCCGGAGGTCACGATCAGCCGGGCCGAGGTGCCCTCCCCCGAGTTCAGCCGCTTCCTGTACGCCTCGGTGGGCCAGGACATCCACTGGACGGACCGGCTGTCGCTGACCCGCGCGCAGTGGGTGGAGCAGCTGGACCGCCCGGGCGTGGAGACCTGGGTGGCGTACGACCGTGGCACCCCGGCGGGGTACGTGGAGTTCGACCCGCAGCCCGACGGCGTGGTGGAGATCATCTACTTCGGGCTGCTCCCCGCCTTCCGGGGCCGGCGGATCGGCGGGCACCTGCTGTCGGTGGGCATAGCCCGCGCCTGGGACCTGGCGGACCGCTGGCCGGACCGCGAGCCCACGCGCCGTGTCTGGCTGCACACGTGCAGCCAGGACGGCCCCACGGCGATGGACAACTACCAGCGCCGGGGCTTCAAGCTCTTCAGGACGGAAACGGAAGAGAAGCCCGACGCCCCCACCCCGGGTCCCTGGCCCGGCGCGTAAGTCCCGGCAGGGCGCTCACGAGGCCCCTTCCGCGCCGCCGCGGCCACGTCCGGCGGCGCGGGCCGGGGCGGGAGCGGAAGGCCCGCCACGCGTGACCCCCGTCACGCTGTCTCGCGATCCGGGACGAGTTCGTCCGTATCGTGGACAGTAGTGGACTCCTCCAATCGGCCCATGACACGCTTCGGCCATGAATGGAGCTGGAATCGCCTTGGTGAGTCGACGCCACGTCGACCTCGGCCGCATGTCCAGCGCCATGTGTCCGGCGAGCTGACGGAACCAGCCACCGCCGCACGTCGCCGCCGTCCCCGCCGCCGCGGACGCGTCGACCACCTGCAAGCCCCCTGAAGGCCGCACCCTGCCCCCGCACGCCGGAAACCCTGGCGAAACGGCGCACATCGGCCACACCTGCTCGGAGATTCCAGCGTGACAGGGGCGCGCCGCCGCTCCCCCCTGCCCCGCCTCCAGCCGTTGAAGAAGGACGTACCCGCCATGGCCGCCACCCCCGAAACGCCCGCAGCCGCCCCTGCAGCCGCCGCGCGCCGCAAGACCGGCCGTCACCGCGGTGAGGGCCAGTGGGCCGTCGGACACCACACGCCCCTCAACGGCAACGAGCAGTTCAAGAAGGACGACGACGGTCTCAACGTGCGGACGCGCATTGAGACGATCTACTCCAAGACGGGCTTCGACTCGATCGACCCCAACGACCTGCGCGGCCGTATGCGCTGGTGGGGCCTCTACACCCAGCGCAAGCCCGGAATCGACGGCGGCAAGACCGCGATCCTGGAGCCGGAGGAGCTGGACGACAAGTACTTCATGCTGCGCGTCCGCATCGACGGCGGCCGGCTGACCACCGCGCAGCTCCGCGTCATCGGCGAGATCTCCGAGGAGTTCGCGCGCGGCACCGCCGACCTCACCGACCGCCAGAACGTGCAGTACCACTGGATCCGGATCGAGGACGTCCCGGAGATCTGGCGCCGCCTGGAGGCCGTCGGCCTGTCCACCACCGAGGCCTGCGGTGACACGCCCCGCGTCATCCTCGGTTCACCCGTCGCCGGCATCGCCCAGGACGAGATCATCGACGGCACCCCCGCCATCGAGGAGATCTACCGCCGCATCGTCGGCAACAAGGACTTCTCCAACCTGCCCCGCAAGTTCAAGTCCGCGGTCTCCGGCTCGCCGCTGCTCGACGTGGCGCACGAGATCAACGACATCGCCTTCGTCGGCGTGAACCACCCGGAGCACGGCCCCGGCTTCGACGTCTGGGTCGGCGGCGGCCTCTCCACCAACCCCAAGCTGGGCGTCCGCCTGGGCACCTGGGTCTCGCTCGACGAGGTCCCGGACGTCTACGAGGGCGTCATCTCGATCTTCCGCGACTACGGCTACCGGCGCCTGCGCACCCGCGCCCGCCTGAAGTTCCTCGTCGCCGACTGGGGCGCGGCCAAGTTCCGCCAGGTCCTGGAGGACGAGTACCTGAAGCGCAAGCTCACCGACGGCCCCGCGCCCGAGCAGCCCAGCGGCCAGTGGCGCGACCACGTCGGCGTCCACCAGCAGCAGGACGGCAGGTTCTACGTCGGCTTCGCGCCCCGCGTCGGCCGCGTCGACGGCGCCACCCTGACCAAGATCGCGGACATCGCCGAGCAACACGGCTCCGGCCGCCTGCGCACCACCGCCGAGCAGAAGATGATCGTCCTCGACATCGAGGCCGACCAGGTCGACTCCGTCGTCGGGGCGCTGGAGGCGCTGGACCTGCGGGTCAAGCCGTCCCCGTTCCGCCGCGGCACCATGGCCTGCACCGGCATCGAGTTCTGCAAGCTGGCCATCGTCGAGACCAAGGGCCGCGGGGCCTCGCTGATCGACGAGCTGGAGCGCCGCCTGCCGGACTTCGCCGAGCCGCTCACCATCAACATCAACGGCTGCCCGAACGCCTGCGCCCGTATCCAGGTGGCGGACATCGGTCTCAAGGGCCAGCTGGTCCTGGACGACGAGGGCAACCAGGTCGAGGGCTACCAGGTCCACCTGGGCGGCGCCCTGGGCCTGGAGGCCGGCTTCGGCCGCAAGGTCCGCGGCCTCAAGGTCACCTCGGCCGAACTGCCCGACTACGTCGAGCGGGTCGTCACGCGCTTCGAGGCGGAGCGCGAGGACGGCGAGCGCTTCGCCGCCTGGGTCGGCCGCGCGAGCGACGAGAGCCTCTCATGAGCGAGCGCGCCGCACCGTTCTACTGCCCGTACTGCGGCGACGAGGACCTGTTTCCCCATGAGACGGGCCACGGCGCCTGGGAGTGCAGGGCCTGCAACCGAGCCTTCCAGCTGAAGTACCTCGGGCTGCTGGCCCGGGGCGTTCAGTCCGACACCGCTGGAGGGGACGAGATATGACCACCGCTCAAGACGCGCGTCTCACCGAACTGAGGGAACTGGCCGAGCAGGCGGGCCGGGAGCTGGAGGACGCCTCCGCACTGGAGATCCTCACCTGGGCCGCCGACACCTTCGGCAAGACCTTCTGCGTGACCTCCTCCATGGAGGACGCGGTGGTCGCCCACCTCGCCTCGCGGGCGATGCCCGGGGTGGACGTGGTCTTCCTGGACACCGGCTACCACTTCGAGGAGACGATCGGCACCCGTGACGCGGTCGAGGCCGTGATGGACGTCAACGTCATCACCCTCACCCCGCGCCAGACGGTCGCCGAGCAGGACGCCCAGTACGGCCCGAAGCTCCACGACCGCGACCCGGACCTGTGCTGCGCGCTGCGCAAGGTCAGGCCCCTCGAAGAGGGCCTGGCCGGCTACGAGGCCTGGGCGACGGGTCTGCGCCGTGACGAGTCCCCGACCCGGGCGAGCACGCCGGTGGTCGGCTGGGACGAGAAGCGGCGGAAGGTCAAGGTCTCGCCGATCGCCCGCTGGACCCAGGAGGACGTGGAGGCGTACGTCGCCGAGCACGGGGTGCTGACGAACCCGCTGCTGATGGACGGCTACACCTCCGTCGGCTGCGCCCCCTGCACCCGCCGGGTCGCCGAGGGCGAGGACGCACGGGCCGGCCGCTGGGCCGGCCGGGCGAAGACCGAGTGCGGACTGCACGGCTGATGACCACCACACCTACGGACACCACGGAACTTACGGAGAAGCGGATGAGCGTGACCGGCCAGGGAGCCACCGTGTGGCTGACCGGTCTGCCCAGCGCGGGCAAGACCACCATCGCCTACGCGCTGGCGGAGCGGCTGCGCGCCGAGGGCCACCGGGTGGAGGTGCTCGACGGGGACGAGATCCGCGAGTTCCTCTCCGCCGGGCTCGGTTTCAGCCGTGAGGACCGGCACACCAACGTCCAGCGGATCGGGTTCGTCGCCGAACTCCTCGCGAGCAACGGCGTGAAGGCCCTCGTCCCGGTGATCGCGCCCTTCGCCGACAGCCGCGAGGCCGTCGCCGAGCGGCACGCGACCGAGGGCACCGCGTATCTGGAGGTCCATGTCGCGACCCCGGTCGAGGTGTGCTCCGAGCGCGATGTGAAGGGCCTGTACGCCAAGCAGGCGGCGGGCGAGATCTCCGGTCTGACCGGCGTCGACGACCCGTACGAGGCCCCGCAGGCCCCGGACCTGCGCATCGAGTCGCACACGCAGACCGTGCAGGAGTCGGCCTCCGCCCTGCACGCACTGCTCACCGAGAGGGGTCTGGCATGACCACCGCCGCGCACCTGCACACCGAGTCCGGCTCCGACGCGCCCTACGCGCTGTCGCACCTCGACGCCCTCGAATCCGAGGCGGTGCACATCTTCCGCGAGGTGGCGGGCGAGTTCGAGAAGCCGGTGATCCTCTTCTCCGGTGGCAAGGACTCCATCGTCATGCTGCACCT
>NZ_JBIWFZ010000008.1:0-173356 GCF_044763325.1 Streptomyces sp. NPDC096136
CTCCGCACAGCCCTTGCCCACGTCGCCGTAACCGCACACGACCGCGACCTTGCCGCCGATCAGCACGTCGGTGGCACGGTTGATGCCGTCGATCAGCGAGTGACGGCAGCCGTACTTGTTGTCGAACTTCGACTTCGTCACCGCGTCGTTCACGTTGATCGCCGGGAACAGCAGGTCACCGGACTGCATCATCTCGTACAGGCGGTGGACACCCGTCGTGGTCTCCTCCGTCACGCCGCGGATCTCGGACGCCAGCTGGGTCCACTTCTGCGGGGTCTCGCCGAGGGTGCGGTTGAGCAGGGTGAGGATGTGGCCGTACTCCTCGGAGTCAGCCGTGGACGGGTCCGGGGCCGCGCCGGCCTTCTCGAACTCGACGCCCTTGTGGACGAGGAGGGTGGCGTCGCCACCGTCGTCGAGGATCATGTTCGGGCCGCCGGTGGGGGTGTTCGGCCAGGTCAGCGCCTGCTCCGTGCACCACCAGTACTCCTCCAGCGTCTCGCCCTTCCAGGCGAAGACCGGAACGCCCTGCGGGTTCTCCGGGGTGCCGTTCGGGCCGACGGCGATGGCGGCGGCCGCGTGGTCCTGGGTGGAGAAGATGTTGCAGGAGGCCCAGCGGACGTCGGCGCCGAGCGCGACCAGGGTCTCGATCAGGACGGCCGTCTGCACGGTCATGTGCAGGGAGCCGGTGATGCGGGCGCCGGCCAGCGGCTGCGCCTCGGCGTACTCCCGGCGGATCGACATCAGGCCCGGCATCTCGTGCTCGGCCAGGGTGATCTCCTTGCGGCCGAAGGCGGCGAGGGAAAGGTCGGCGACCTTGAAGTCCATGGGTGCTGCTCCTCATGGGTCGAGAGGTGGGTACGGCTGAGCCGCGCACGGGCGAGCCGGTGCGCCGAGCACAGTCCGCCGCGGGGCCCTCTCTCCCCTCGGCCGGTCGCGAGGACCGCCCGACCGCCATCAGCAGCGACGCCTGACACTGATGACGAATCTACACCGGTGGGCGCGGCCTCCCCCAGCCCGCAGGGGAAGGAGTACCGCTCGGTTTCCGGACCGCACGACGGAGTGTTCGGGGCCTTTCGGACTTTTGATCACCTCCTCGTCGGCGGCGTGCGGGCAGTGTCCGAATCGGTATGTGCGGACTTGGTGCACCAGGGCCCCGGCGGCGTCCGCCGTGCCGGCGTCGACCTACGATGCAAGGCAGGTACATCGGAAGGGACGAAATGACACACAGGCCAGGGCGCAGGCGCGGGATCGCGGCGATCGTCCTGCTGGTGCTCGGGGCGGTCATCCTGGGAGGGGTGTCGGCGGCGAAGGCCGTCAACCCTCCGGCGCGCTACTCGGAGGGCAGGGCGGCCGGCTGGCAGATGGCGCCGACCTACACCGACGGGGAGAGCATCTACCTGGAGCCGGTGGCCGCAGGGAAGCTGCGCCGGGGTGACATCGTCCTCGCGTCCGTTCCGTGGTCCTTGCAGAAGACGCAGATGAACCGGGTCATCGCCGTGGCCGGGGACCGCATCCGCTACAAGCCGAGCAGCAAGATCGCCGGCCAGTACCGCCTGGTGCTCAACGGGGAGGCGCTGGACGAGCCGTACCTGGAGCAGTGGAAGAACCCGTCGGCGGTGGCCTTCGACGTGACGGTGCCCGAGGGGTCCGTGTTCCTGATGGCCGACAACCGGATGAACTCGGACGGCTCGCAGTACGCGAACAACGGGCCGGTCGCGGCGGACAGGGTCGTCGCCAAGGTCGTGATGTACCCGATGGCGAAGCTGGCCGTGTGGGGGCAGCTGGCCGGTGTGCTGGTGATGGTGGTCGGCGCGGTGCTGGCGTTCACGGCCCGGCGGGCGGGGCGGCGGGCCCGGGCGGAGGCCGCCGTCCCCGCTCCGGCGGCCGCGCCCGTGGCCGTGGCGGCCGCGCCGGCCCAGGCTACGGCGGCGTCCGGTGAGCGCGCGGACGCGCCGTCGTAGCGTCCCCTCCGCAGGGGCGGAAGACGGGTGAAGGCCCCCGCGGCTCGTGATGAGCCGCGGGGGCCTTCGTGTGCCCGGTACCGGTCCGGCCGGTCAGCCGTCGGTCTTGTCAGCCGTCGGTCCCGGCCGCCTTGGAGGCCTTCGCGGCCTCGGGGTTGTAGATGTCCGGCTCCAGGTAGATCACGCGGGCGATCGGGACGGAGGCACGGATGCGGGCCTCGGCGGCGTTGATGGCGTTGGCCACCTCGGTCGCGGTGTCGTCGTGCTGGACGGCGATCTTGGCGGCGACCAGGAGCTCCTCGGGGCCGAGGTGCAGGGTGCGCATGTGGATGACGCCGGTGACGGTGTCCCCGTCGACGAGCGCGGCCTTGATCTTCTCGACCTCCGCCGCGCCGGCGGACTCGCCCAGGAGCAGGGACTTGGTCTCCAGGGCCAGGACGACGGCGATGACGATCAGCAGGGTGCCGATGCAGACGGTGCCGATGCCGTCCCACACGCCGTTGCCGGTGAGGAGGGCGAGGCCGACGCCGAACAGGGCGAGGACGAGGCCGATGAGCGCGCCGAGGTCCTCCAGCAGGACCACGGGGAGCTCGGGCGCCTTGGCGCTCTTGATGAACTGGCCCCAGGACTGCTGGCCGCGGGTCTCGTTCGACTCCTTGATCGCGGTGCGGAAGGAGAAGCCCTCCGCGACGACCGCGAAGACGAGCACGCCGACGGGCCAGTACCAGGCCTCGATGGGGTGCGGGTCGTGGATCTTCTCGTAGCCCTCGTAGAGGGCGAACAGGCCGCCGACCGTGAAGAGGACGATGGAGACGATGAAGGCGTAGATGTAGCGTTCGCGCCCGTACCCGAAGGGGTGTTGCGGGGTGGCCTCGCGCTTCGCCTTCTTGCCGCCGAGCAGCAGCAGGCCCTGGTTGCCGGAGTCGGCGACCGAGTGGACGCTCTCCGCGAGCATCGACGAGGAGCCGCTGAAGAGGAATGCCACGAACTTGGCCACAGCGATGGCCAGGTTGGCGGCGAGTGCCGCCACGATCGCCTTGGTGCCGCCCGACGCGCTCATGGGTGCTGGATGTCCTTTCCTGGCCACTGGCTACGGCCGCACATTGTTGCAGCTGCCCGTGCGGCCGTTGCCGGGTCAGACGACGACGGTGGCCCGGAAGACGGTGCCGTTTCCGGACAGTTCGACCGTTTCGCCCGCCGGGACGAACACCGACTCGCCCGGAACCAGGGCCAGTTCGCCGGTCCGCGCCGAACGCGCCGTGCACTGCCCGGCGGTGCAGAGCAGGATCTGCGGGGTGGTGTCCGGGAGGGCCTGGGCGGCGCCGCCGGGGGCCAGGGCGAAGCGGGAGAGGCGGAACTCGTCGATGGGGGTCTCGTAGACCTCCTCGCCGTCGGCCTCGGGGCGCAGGACGCCGGGGGCGCTGGGCTCGAAGACGACGACCTTCAGCAGCTCCGGGACGTCGACGTGCTTGGGGGTGAGCCCGCAGCGCAGGACGTTGTCCGAGTTGGCCATGAGTTCGACGCCGAGGCCGTCGAGGTAGGCGTGCGGGATGCCGGCGCCGAGGAACATGGCCTCGCCGGGCTGGAGCCGCACGTGGTTGAGGAGCATGGCCGCGATCACGCCCGGGTCGCCGGGGTAGTCGTGGACGAGGCCGGCGTACGGCGCGTACGGGCCGCCGAGGCGCTCGGCGGCGGCCGCGGTCTCGGCGACGGTGTGGGCCGTCTCCGCGCGGTCGGCGCCGAGGACGGCGGTGAGGACCTCGCGCAGGGCCGCCTCCTCGGGGTGGGCGCGCAGGAGGTCGACGTACGGCTTCAGGGAATCGACGCCGAGGCCTTCGAGGAGGTCGGCGGCCTCGGTCGGCGGGCGGAAGCCGCACAGGCCGTCGAAGGGGGTGAGGGCGCAGATGAGTTCGGGCTTGTGGTTGGCGTCCTTGTAGTTGCGGTGGCCCGCGTCGATGGGGACGCCGCGCCGCTCCTCGTCCTCGAAGCCTGCCTTGGCCTGGGCGAGGTCGGGGTGGACCTGGACGGAGAGGGGGGCGCCGGCGGCGAGGACCTTCAGGAGGAACGGCAGGGACGGGCCGAACTTCGCGACGGCGGCGGAGCCGAGCTCGCCCTCGGGGTCGGCGGCGATGACGGCCGACAGGGTGGTCTCGCCGGCTCCGCGGTCGAGGCGGGAGGGGGCTCCGGGGTGGGCGCCCATCCACATCTCGGCCTGGGGCTCACCGGTCGGCTCGACCCCGAGGAGGGCCGGGATCGCGGTGGTGGATCCCCACGCGTAGGGGCGGATCGTGTTCGTCAGGCGGTCCATCGTCGTCTTTCTGGATCTGGTGCGGTGCGGGCACGGGTGTGTGCCTCAGCTCTGTCCCCGGGACGCCAGCGCCAGGTAGGCGGTGGCGAAGTCGGTGACGGCGAGGAGTTCGGCGAGCTGTTCCAGTTCTCCGCCCTCCTCCGGTTCGAGCTCGCTGATGGCCGTGTCGTGGCTGAGGGCGAGCTCGCGCGCGGCCGGTGCGGCGGTGAGCCCGCCGGTGGGCCGGTCGCGCAGCAGTACGACGCGGGCGCGCAGGGCCTGGGGCTCCTCGACGCGGTCGCGGAAGAAGTCGTCGGGGTCGGCTCCGGCGGCGAAGGAGCCGGCGAGCAGCACGCCGTGCCGGGGCAGGGCCTCGGGGAGGTCGGCGGCGAGCGCGGGGCGGCCGGCGAGTTCGGCGAGGGTCGCGGCGAAGCGGCGGCCGGCCGGGCCGGCGCCGGTTCCCTCGCTCCAGATGAGGGGGAGGGAGTCGGCGAGTTCGGCGGCGAGGGTCTTGGCCGGGTTGGAGTACGTGGCGATCGCCGGGCCGCAGCGTTCGGCGGTGCGGTCGAGGCGGTCGGCGACGCGCTGGAGGGTGTCGGGGGCGGCCGCGATCAGCCCGACCTTGTCGAGGAGCAGCAGCAGCGGGGTGAGCAGGGCCCACAGGGCGCCGGGTCCGGCGGCGGCGGATTCGTCGTACTCCTGGTACGGGGCCTTGGCCATCGGTACGAGGAGTCCGTGGGCGCCGTCGACGTTCTCGCTGAGCGGCGAGCGCTCGGGGGCGACGGCGACGACGGTGCAGCCGCGCCGGTAGGCCTGTTCGGCGAGGACGCCGAGGCCGGGTTCGGTGCCGTCGGTGGTGGCGATGAGCAGCAGGTCCACGGGGCCGGCCCAGCCGGGCAGGGTCCAGCGCAGCGCCCCGGAGGCGTGCGCGACGCCGGTGGGGTGGAGGCGGGTGACCGGGGCGGAGGCCCCGGCGAGGGCGCCGAGGAGGTCGGCGACGCCGGTGGCGGCGGTGCCGGGGCCGGCGATGAGCACGGCGCGGGGGCGGCCGTCGGGGCGCAGGTCCGCGAGGCCGGCCTCGGTGGCGTGCCGGGCGGCGGTGCGCACTCTGGCCCCGGCCTCGGCGGCGCCGCGGAGCAGGCCGCGGCGGTCGGCACGGGCGAGATCGTCCGGTGCGTCGAGGAGTGACTCGTCGAGCATGGGGGCCTCCGGCGGTGTTGACGGATCCAGGCTGGTCGAGCGGTGGGGCCGGGTCAGGCGGGGCGGCGGGCCTCGTCGACGAGGAGGACCGGGATGCCGTCGCGGACCGGGTACGCGAGGCCGCAGTCCTGGCCGGTGCAGACCAGCTCGGGGGTGGCCTCGTCCGCCGAGTTGTCCTGGAAGGGCGCGTGGCAGGCGGGGCAGGCGAGGATCTCCAGCAGGCCGGCTTCGAGCGGCATGGGGCGGTTTCCCTTCGGGGGTGCGGGTTGGGCGAGGTCAGCGTACCGCCGAGTCACCGGGCGTGCGGCTCGGCGGGGGGCCGGGGGCCTGGCGGGCTGTGCCCGGCCCCCGGGGCTGCGCGCCGGACCCGGTGCCTCGAACGCCGGCGGGGCTGGATTCGGGCTCCGCCGGCGGGGCCGGTTCTCGGGCGGCGGGGCGGGGCGCGCCCCGCCGCACCGAAGGGTGTCGCTAGGCGCGGACCAGGGCCAGGACCGCGTCGCGGATCTTGGCGAGGGTGGCCTCGTCGCGGGCCTCGACGTTGAGGCGCAGGAGCGGCTCGGTGTTCGAGGGGCGGAGGTTGAACCACCAGTCGGCGGCGGAGACGGTGAGGCCGTCCAGCTCGTCGAAGGTGACGCCCTCCTGGCCGGCGTAGGCGGCCTTGACCTCGGCGGTGCGGGCGGCCTGGTCGGCGACGGTGGAGTTGATCTCGCCGGAGCCGACGTAGCGGTCGTAGGAGGAGACCAGCTCGGAGAGCGGGCCGTCCTGGCCGCCGAGGGCGGCGAGGACGTGGAGCGCGGCGAGCATGCCGGTGTCCGCGTTCCAGAAGTCCTTGAAGTAGTAGTGCGCGGAGTGCTCGCCGCCGAAGATCGCGCCGGAGGCGGCCATCTCGGCCTTGATGAAGGAGTGGCCGACGCGGGTGCGGACGGGGGTGCCGCCGTTCTCGCGGACGACCTCCGGGACGGACCAGGAGGTGATCAGGTTGTGGATGATCGTTCCGGCGCCGCCGTTGCGGGCCAGCTCGCGGGCCGCGACCAGGGCGGTGATGGCGGACGGGGAGACGCCCTCGCCCCGCTCGTCGACGACGAAGCAGCGGTCGGCGTCGCCGTCGAAGGCGAGGCCGAGGTCGGCGCCCTCGGCCTTCACGCGGGCCTGGAGGTCGACGATGTTCTTCGGGTCGAGGGGGTTGGCCTCGTGGTTCGGGAAGGTGCCGTCCAGCTCGAAGTACATCGGGACGAGGTCGAGGGGCAGGCCGTCGAAGACGGTGGGGACGGTGTGGCCGCCCATGCCGTTGCCGGCGTCGACGACGACCTTCAGCGGGCGGATCGCCGTGAGGTCCACCAGGGACTTCAGGTGCTCGGCGTAGCCGGCGAGGGTGTCCTGCTCGGTGACGGTGCCCGGGACGGTGCCGGCGGGGATCGCGGGGGCGCCCTCGTCGGTCCACTTCTCGGCGAGCTCGCGGATGGTGGCGAGGCCGGTGTCCTGGCCCACGGGGGCGGCGCCGGCGCGGCAGAGCTTGATGCCGTTGTACTGGGCCGGGTTGTGGGAGGCCGTGAACATGGCGCCGGGCAGGTCCAGCTTGCCGGAGGCGTAGTACAGCTGGTCGGTGGAGCACAGCCCGATCAGCGTGACGTCGACGCCGCGGGCGGCCGCGCCGCGGGCGAAGGCGGCCGACAGGCCGGGGGAGGAGGGCCGCATGTCGTGGCCGACGACGATGGCGCTCGCACCGGTGACCTCGACGAACGCGGCGCCGAACAGTTCGGCCAGCGGCTCGTCCCACTCGTCCGGTACGACGCCGCGTACGTCGTAGGCCTTGACGATGTTCGAAAGATCTGCGGCCACTGCCTGCCCTCCTGAGGATTACGTGCGGTGGGGCAAACCTACCTTGTACGGAGAGTGGCTTTTCAGACGATCCGGGTGTCAGGAGTCGGGCGAGCGCAGGACGCGCAGGTGTCCGCGACGCGTCTCGCCGGGCGTCGGCGCGCTCCCGGAGGAGCCTCCCGCCTCGGCCGCGCGCTCCGGCGGACGGGCCGCCTCACGGACGGCGTTGGCCAGGGCTTCGAGGTCGTCGCCGCTGGGGCGGGACGGCCCGGAGCCGTCCGACAGGCGGACGACCTCCCAGCCGCGCGGGGCGGTCAGGCGCTCGGAGTGCTCGGCGCACAGGTCATAGCAGTGGGGTTCGGCGTAGGTGGCGAGCGGGCCGAGAACTGCGGTCGAGTCGGCGTAGACGTACGTCAGTGTGGCGACGGCAGGGCGGCCGCACGCGGTGCGCGAACAGCGACGTACAAGGCTCACGACGTTGGACGGTACCGCACTCTTGACCGGGCCGCGACGACTCGCCCCCCGGCCACTCCCCCGTGTCGTGTCCGCGGGGCGGTGACGAACAGGGGCACCGAGTCCGTAATGGTGCGCGATCTTGCCCGGATCGTTCGGGGCGCGACACCGCCGCGACACCAGGTCGTGACCGGATCGAGGCCGTGGCGCGCCCTTCCGCGCGGGCTACCCTGCCGGGGTGACGGACAGTTCGCTTCCTCCTCGCCCCGGATCCGACGCCCAGGCCCCCCGGGAGCCCAGAATCCGGCGGCGCGACCGGCACGGCCGCGGGATGCGCGGGCCGCTGGCCCCGCCCCAGGTGCCGCTGTCGGCGAGCCGGGCGGAGCTGTTCGGCGACCTCGTGCGGGATTCCGTGGAGCGGCTGGAGCGGCGCTGGCCGCAGCTGGACGAGGTGGAGTTCGTGATCGCGGACGTGCCCGGGCCGCCGGGCGGTCCGGACGCCGGCTGGAACGACGAGGCCGTGCCGCTGGGCGGGCTGGTGGAGGCCCGTGACGGGCGGCCGCCGCGGATCGTGGTGTTCCGACGGCCGGTGGAGATCCGTGCGAAGACGCGCGACGAGCGGGCACTGCTGGTGCACGAGATCGTCGTGGAGCAGGTCGCGGAGCTGCTCGGGCTCTCGCCGGAGACGGTCGACCCCCGGTACGGGCAGGACTGAGGTCCGCCGCGCCGGGGGCCGGCCACCGCTCAGCGGACCAGGATGGAGGGGTCCTCGACGGCCTTGGGGACGGAGACCCGCGAGCGGTCGTCCCCGAAGGTCTGGACGGTGAACATCGGGATCCCGTCCTGCGGCAGGGTCAGCGTGCGGGCCGCGTACACCGGGCCGCCCGAGAGGGTCTCGACGGTCAGCGCGTACGGGCCCTTGCCGCCGGCGGGGGCCGGGGTGGGGGCCAGCGCGCGGGTGGTGCCCGCCTTGAGCGCGAGTTCCTGGACGGCGGCCCTGCCTCCCTCGGTGCCCGGGGACGCGGTGATGCGGACCCTGGCGTCGGCGCCGGCGGCGGTGAGCGTCAGGGTCGTGGCCTTGTCCTCGGGGCGGTTGTCGGCGACGGTGGCCCGTTCCCCGGCCGGCGGGCTCGCCGGGATGAAGGCCACCTCCTGCTTGGCGCCCGTGCCGCGGACCACCCGCAGCGCCGCCACCACCGGGACGGGCTTCTTCGGGTCGGCGGGGGCCAGCAGCAGCGAGCCGGCCTCGCCGCGGGTGAGGTCGGCCAGCTCCAGGGAGGCGGTCATCCCGGCCTTGACGTGCAGCTGCTCCTTGCCCGCCGGGCTGATGGACCCGTTCGGGCCGGACAGCTTCACGGTCAGGTCGGCGTCGTCCTCGCCGGGGGCGAAGGCGACCAGCCGGACCGAGGCGGCGTCCGCCGGGATGCCGGGCAGGACCAGGGACCCGGCCGGGCCGGCGGCGGCCGGCAGCCAGTCGGAGCCGACGCCGTCCTCGGCGATCTGCGTGGAGGCCCCGACCCGGCCGGAGCTGGTCGTCACGTGCGCGGTGACGTCCGGGAGCTGGGCGTCGGCGGCCAGGGGGGCCAGCCACACCTTGGTGGTGGAGTGGGGTTCGACCGTGATGACGGGGTCGGCGGTGCCCGGCTTGGGCTTGAGCAGGCCTTCGGGGCCGTAGAGCTTGATGCCGACCTCGGCGACGGTGTCGTCGGGGTTGGTGAGGTGGACGTAGTCCTGGCGGCCCTTGGCGGTGCTGACGCCGGGGAACCAGAAGTCGGTGCCGGGCGCGGTGCAGGCGAGGCCGAGCAGGCCGCGCGCCTGGCCGACCGCGACCTTGGTGGTCTGCTGGGCGGTCCAGCCGGGGGCCATGGCGCCCTGGGCGGAGCCCGTCAGCGCGGGCGCCTCGGCGCCGGAGGCGGTGGCCGCGACCGGTGTGCCGGGCACCTTGGGCTCCAGGACGGCCTTGCCCTCCTTGGTGGCCAGCCGGGCGGAGCCCTTGCCGGCGGCTTTCCCGGGGGTCTGCGGGGTGACGGAGGTGTAGGTGGTGTCGGCGATGTCCGAGGAGCTGGGCGCCGGGCAGACCAGCACGGAGCGCTCCACGGGCATCCGGGCGGCGGCCGCGCGCCGGGCGTCGGCGGCCGGGGCCGCACCGGGAGCGGTGGCGAAGGCCAGGCCGCAGCCGGCGGCGAGGACCGCCGTCACGGCCGCGAGCGTCAGGGGGGCGCGCTGCTTCACGGCTGGTGGCTCCCGTCCGGACGCGGGTGGTGCTGTCCGTAGGTGTCGTACTGCTGGGGCTCGTACTCGTACGGGTAGGGCTGCTGCTGGTGCGGGAAGGGGTACTGCTGCCCGGGCTGGGCGTAGGTCCCGTCGTACTGCGGGTACTCGGGGTACGGCGGGGCCTGCGGGTACTGCGGCGCGCCGGGCGGCTGCTGCTCGTGGCCGGGCCCGTACGGGGGTTCCTGGGCGGGCTCGTACGCGTAGGGCTCCTGGTAGGCGTACGACTCCTCGCCGTACACCTGCTGGGCGGGGATCTGCGCGTACGGGTCGACGACGGCCTCGGCCGGGCCGGCCTCCGGCTCGGGTGCGGCGGCGGGCGCGCCCCGGCGGCGGGCCCGGCGGCCCTGGCCGGGCCCGCCGTCCGCCGCGGCGGGGGCGGCCTCCTCCGGGAGGTCGTCGTCGAGGCGGGCGGGCCGGCCCGGCAGGGCCATCACCAGCAGGACCACGGCGAGCAGGCCCTGCGCCCAGTGCCAGGCGTCCCGGGCCGCGGAGTCCTCGTGCACGAGGTCGAGCCGGCCGCCCTCCCGGGGCAGCTCGAAGCCCTGCGCCCAGCCGTCGACGGTGACGGGGGTGAGGGGCTTGCCGCCGAGGGTGGCCTTCCAGCCCGGGTCGGCGCGGTCGGCGACGCGCAGGGTGCGGCCCTCCTCGCCGGCCGGGATCTTCGCGTGGGCCTCGACGGGTCCGGCGTCGACGGCGATGGGGGCCTGGCCCTGCTTGGCGGGGACGATCGCGACGCGGGCGGGGAGGCGCTGGACCTCCCAGACGGCGGTGCCGTCGTCCTGGTGGTGCTGCTTGAGGCCGGGGGTGCCGTCGAGGATCTGCCGCAGCCCGGCGGGCCCGCCGGGCGGGATCATCACGTACCGCACGGCGAAGGCGCTGAGCTGCTCGGACTGGTCGGCGCCGGAGCCGGAGACCAGGCTGGAGACGGCCTGGGTGAGGCGGGGCTGGGCGCCCGCCCCGGCGAGGACCTCGGCGTCGCCGAGGAGGACGCCCCCGCCGCGGACCAGGGTGTAGGAGACGGTGGCGGGCGAGTCGCCGCCGAGGACGAGGGTGCGGGTGCGGTTGCTGTCGTCGGACTGGGCGGCGACGAAGGCCGGGACCCGCACGGGGTCGCGGCGTCCGATCGGGCCGTCGGCGCCGGCGACCGTCCAGACGGCCGCCGCGAGCAGCGGTCCGGCGGCCGCGGCGAGGGCGGTGAGGGCGGCCAGCGGCTGGCGCCAGCCGAAGCTGCGGGCCGCGACGCGTTCCCGGGCGCCGTCCGCGCCGATCACGGCGGCCGCGATCAGGCCGAGCCCGTAGAGGAGGGTGCCGGGGCCGGCCCAGCCGGTGCGGTTGAGGAGGACGGCGAGGAGCAGCCCGGCCAGGGCCGCGGTCCAGGCGGTGGCGAGGGCCGGGCGGCGGTCGGCGCGGAGCAGGGCGGCGAGGGCGGCGAGCAGGGTTCCGGCGAGGAGGAGCCCGCCTGCGGTGCCGGGTCCGCCGGGGTCGGCGGTGAGCAGGCCGAGGGGGGTGGCGGAGCCGCTGCCGTAGGGGAGCCCGGCCTCGCGCAGGAGGCGTTCGGGGTGGGTGAACAGGCCCAGGGACCAGGGTGCGAGGACGAGGACGGGGACGGCGAGGGCGGCGAGCAGCCGGGGGGCGTACGTCTTCCAGCGCGCCCGGCGCACCAGCAGCGCGCCGGCGGCGAGGGCGGCGGCGAGCGGCCAGACGACGGGGGTGAAGGCGGCGGCCAGGGTCAGCAGCAGGGTGTGCGTCCACACCGCGCGCCAGGTGCCGGGGGCGTCGCGGTCCGCGAACCCGAAGGCGGTGACGGCGGAGCGGGCCAGCAGGGGCAGGAGGACGGCGAGGACGGCGGTGCCCAGGCGGCCCGCGGCGAGGGCTCCGGTGACGGCGGGCAGGAAGGCGTAGGCGACGGCGGCCCACGCGCGCAGCAGCCGGGACTCGACCAGCGGCCGGGAGGCGAAGTAGGCGGTGAGGCCGGCGAGCGGGACCGAGCAGACGAGCAGCAGGGCCAGCGCGGCCTTGGTGGAGCCGAACAGCAGGGCGGAGAGGGCGGCCAGGACGGCGAGGTAGGGCGGCGCCCCGGCGGTGGTGCCGGTGCCGGCGGGCTGCCAGTCGGTGGTGTAGCGGTGCCAGAGGTCCAGGGCGCTCGCGGGGGCGGGGAGCAGGGCGCCGCCCATGAGGCTGCCGCCGCCGACGAGGGCGCGGCACGCGGCGAGGGAGACCAGCAGGAGCAGGGCGAAGAGGACGGGGGCGGGCCTGCGGGCGATCCGCTTGAGCCGGGAGAACTGCTCGATCTCCAGGTAGTCGGCGTCGTCGCCGCCGGGCCCGGACTCGACGGCGCCGCCGTGCCGTCCGGTGGGGGCGGTGTCGGTGTCGCGGCCGGAGCCGAGGTAGGCGGCGAACTGTTCGGCGCTCGCCCGCAGGGTGGCTCCGGGCGGGGGGAACAGGGGCCGCAGTTCGGCGGCGGGCACGGTGCTGCGGCGGGCCTTGCGGGCGGCGAGGATGCGGCCGGGGCGCAGCAGGGTGGCGAGCAGGCCGGTGAACTCGGCGGCGGCCTGGGCGGGGGCCTTGCCGACGAGGTAGCCGAGGGTGCGCAGGAGGGTGCCGAGGACCAGGCGCAGCAGGACGTAGGGCAGGGCGCGGCCGGGGGTGTTGGCCAGCAGGGTGTGGACGGCGCCGGCCTTGTCGACGCGGTGGGGGTCGACGGCGGAGCGGCCGGCGCAGTCGACGGTGCGGCGCTCGCGGGCGGCGGCCTCGGCGTGGCGCAGGACGGCGTCGGGGGCGACGAGGACGGTGTGGCCGGCGCTGTGGGCGCGCCAGCACAGGTCGACGTCGTCGCGCATGAGGGGCAGGCGGCGGTCGAAGCCGCCGAGGTCGTCGTAGACGTCGCGGCGCACGAGCATGCCGGCGGTGGAGACGGCGAGGACGGGTCGGACCTGGTCGTGCTGGCCCTGGTCCTGTTCGCGGCGGTCGAGGCCGGTCCAGCGGCGGCCGCCGCGGGCGATGGTCACGCCGGCTTCGAGGAGCTGCTTGCGGTCGTACCAGCCGCGGAGCTTGGGGCCGATGACGGCGGCTTCGGGGTTCTGGTCGGCGACGCGCAGGAGTTCGGTGAGGGCGTCGGGTTCGGGGGCGCTGTCGTCGTGGAGGAGCCACAGCCACTGGACGGGCTCGCCGTGGGGGAGGTCGGGGAGGTCGTAGGTGTCGTCGCGCCAGGTGCGGCTGACGGGGTCCCAGCCGCTGGGGCGCTTGAGGTAGGGCAGGTCGTCGGGGGTGAGGGTCCCGGCGGTGCGGGCGGCCTCGTCGACGGCGGCGCCGAAACCGGTGCGGCGGGCCAGGTGCAGGACGCGTTCGTCGCCGAGGGCCTCGGCGAGGAGGCGGGCGGACTCGTCGGCGCTGCCGGTGTCGGCGGCGACGTGGGCCTGCGCGGGGCGTTCCTGGGCGAGGAGTCCGGCGAGGGTCTGGGGCAGCCAGCGGGCCCCGTCGTGGGCGACGAGGACCGCGGTGACGACGTGCCGGGGGAACTCGGGGGTGGCGGCCGCCTGGTGGGAGACCGGCGAGTTGCTGTGCGGGGACATCGCGGTACGGGCCCTCCGGCCTGGGGATCCGGGGGTGGTGTGCCCTCGGAGGCTGCTGGACAGCGCCCCACACTAACGGCTGGGAAGGGGCGGGTCCGCCTCCTGCGGGGAAGGCCCTGAACGCGACGGTCCGCCTCCTGCGGGGAAGGTGCGGGAGGCGGACCGTTCGCTCTGTCTGCTGGGCTGTGCGGCGCTCCGCGGAGCGCGGTTGACCAGGTGGTCTGCGTGCGGTTCTGCGGGCCGTCGGGCGGCCGGGTCAGACCGCTGCCTTCTTCAGGCGGCGGCGTTCTCTTTCGGACAGGCCGCCCCAGATGCCGAATCGCTCGTCGTTGGAGAGGGCGTACTCGAGGCATTCGGAGCGGACCTCACAGGCGAGGCAGACCTTCTTGGCCTCGCGGGTGGAGCCGCCCTTCTCGGGAAAGAAGGACTCGGGGTCGGTCTGGGCGCACAGAGCGCGCTCCTGCCATCCGAGCTCCTCGTCCGCCTCCTCGACCAGCAGTTCCTGAAACAGCTCGGTCATGTGCGCCCCTCGCTCTGTCTGTGCGTCCCCGTGGTGTCGCCGTTACCCGGTCACCAGGTAACGACACGAGTGAAATTACAAGTGTGTGGCTTCTGCCCAGTCAAGCCGAGATCTGCTATTGGGCGCCTTATTCACTCTGCGGAACCAAACGTATGCAGAAAGTGTTCATATCGCCAAAAATCGTGACAGAAGCCACCGGCCCCGGCGAGCGACACCCTCTCCCCTGGGCCGACGCTTCACTCCGTGGAGGGGTTGCAATCCGGCCGAAGATGCGGTGCGGATCACATTCCGGTCACGACTTGGCGTCGAGAGGTTTGAGCGCGGCTCCCACTGGATCCGTGGAGCGGCACATCCCCCGGCACGGACTGCACAAACCTTTCTCCGCGCACAGTAACCGGATGAGGTGAAAGTTTCCGCTCAAAACGGACATTGGGTTGACAGTCCGGCCCTCGGCCCGGTCTCCTTGTCTCCATGTCAGCGCCCGCAGCCACCACCCGGACCCCCATTCGTGGGTTCCTGTGTGCTGCCCAGGTTCGCTGTTGCTGTTGCAGCTGTTGATGCCCCAGGAGCACCGCCTCCTCCGCGCACCGGCCACTCCCCCCACAGCAACCGCCCCGCACGACTGACACACGTCGAGGACACCCCCACGATGAACAGCGCCCCCGCCTCCAACGTCGCCTCCTCCACCGCCGCCTCCTCCGCCGCCCCCGCCGTCGTCGAGAGCGACCTCCAGATCGCCGGCGACATCCTCGCCGTCCAGCACCTCCTCCAGCCCGCCCGCGAACACCCGGCCACCGTCGCCGAGTTCGTCGGCCTCGCCCGCTCCATCGCCGAGGACCGCGCGAGCTGGGAGCACCTCGTCCAGTACGACGCCACCACCCGCTGGTACCACCGCCTGCGCACCGGCCCCGGCTATGAGGTCTGGCTGCTCAGCTGGGTCCCCGGCCAGGGCAGCGGCCTCCACGACCACGGCGCCTCCTCCGGCGTCCTGACCGTCCTCGACGGGGAGCTCACCGAGCACACCCCCCGCGGACGGCTCACCCACCGCGCCGGCGCCCAGCGCGTCTTCGCCCCCGGCTACGCCCACGAGGTCGTCAACGACGCCCTCGAAGGAGCCGTCAGCCTGCACGTCTACTTCCCCGGCCTCACCGAGATGCCGATGCACAGCTGCTCCCCGGCCCACCAGGAGCACGTCCCGGCCTGACGGCCCGGCCACCGCCCCGCGGCGGACGCCCGCGCCGGACGCCCCGCGGCTGCTGACAGACTGTCCGCATGCGCATTGTTGTTCTGGCCGGCGGTATCGGCGGCGCCCGTTTCCTCCGCGGACTGCTGTCGGCGGTCCCCGACGCGGACATCACCGTCATCGGCAACACCGGTGACGACATCCACCTGTTCGGGCTGAAGGTCTGCCCCGATCTGGACACGGTGATGTACACCCTCGGCGGTGGCATCAACGAGGACCAGGGCTGGGGCCGCACCGACGAGTCCTTCACCGTCAAGGAGGAACTCGCGGCGTACGGGGTCGGACCCTCCTGGTTCGGCCTCGGAGACCGCGACTTCGCCACCCACATCGTCCGCACCCAGATGATCGACGCCGGCTACCCGCTCAGCGCCGTCACCGAGGCCCTCTGCGACCGCTGGCAGCCCGGCGTCCGCCTGCTGCCCATGTCCGACGACCGCGTCGAGACGCACGTCGCCGTCAACGACCCGGAGACCGGCGAGCGCCGCGTCATCCACTTCCAGGAGTACTGGGTCAAACTGCGCGCCTCCCTCGACGCCGAGGCCGTCGTCCCCGTCGGCGCCGAGCAGGCCAAGCCCGCGCCGGGCGTACTGGAGGCCATCGCGGCCGCCGACGTCATCCTCTTCCCGCCCTCCAACCCGGTCGTCTCCATCGGCACCATCCTCGCCGTCCCCGGCATCCGCGAAGCGGTGGCGCAGGCCCCGGCGCCCGTCGTCGGCCTCTCCCCCATCGTCGGCGGCGCCCCCGTGCGCGGCATGGCCGACAAGGTGCTCGCCGCGGTCGGCGTGGAGTCCACGGCCGCCGCCGTCGCCCTGCACTACGGGTCCGAGCTGCTCGACGGCTGGCTCGTCGACACCTCCGACGCCGACGCGGTCGACGCGGTCACCGCCGCGGGCATCGCCTGCCGGGCCGTGCCGCTGATGATGACCGACCCCGCCGCCACCGCCGCCATGGCCCGCGCCGCACTGGACCTCGCCGGGCAGAGCCGGTGAGCACGCCCTCGTACGAGGTGCGCGCCCTCCCCGGGATCCCCGAGGTCCGGCCCGGCGACGACCTCGCCGCGCTGATCGCGGGCGCGGCGCCCGACCTGCGCGACGGGGACGTCCTGCTGGTCACCTCCAAGATCGTCTCGAAGGCGGAGGGGCGGATCGTACGGGCCGACTCCCGCGAGGAGGCCATCGACGCGGAGACCGTCCGCGTCGTCGCCCGCCGGGGCCCGCTGCGGATCGTCGAGAACCGGCAGGGCCTGGTGATGGCCGCGGCCGGCGTCGACGCCTCGAACACCGAGCCCGGCACCGTGCTGCTGCTCCCCGAGGACCCCGACGCCTCCGCGGCCGCCCTGCGGACCGGGCTGCGGGCGCTGCTCTCGGTCGACGTGGGCGTGGTGGTCACCGACACCTTCGGCCGGCCCTGGCGCTCCGGGCTCACCGACGTCGCCATCGGCGCGGCCGGGGTGCACGTCCTGGACGACCTGCGCGGCGGCACCGATGCCCACGGCAACCCGCTCAGCGCGACCGTCGTGGCGACCGCGGACGAACTCGCGGCCGCCGGGGACCTCGTCAAGGGCAAGGCGAACGGGCTCCCGGTGGCGGTCGTCCGGGGACTGGGGCACCTGGTGGGCGGCGCCTCCACCGCCCGGGACCTCGTGCGGGCACCGGCCGACGACATGTTCCGGCTGGGCACCTCGGAGGCCGTACGGGAAGCCGTCACGCAGCGCCGTACCGTCCGCGCCTTCACCGACGAGCCGGTCGACCCCGGCGCGGTGCGCCGCGCGGTGGCGGCGGCGGTGACGGCCCCGGCCCCGCACCACACGACGCCGTGGCGGTTCGTCCTGCTGGAGTCGGCCGCCGCCCGGCTGGAACTGCTGGACGCCATGCGGGACGCGTGGATCGCCGACCTGCGGCGCGACGGCAGGTCCGAGGAGTCCATCGCCCGCCGGGTACGGCGCGGGGACGTGCTGCGCAACGCCCCCTACCTGGTGGTGCCGTGCATGGTCACGGACGGCGCGCACGACTACGGGCACGCGCGGCGCGACGCCGCCGAGCGGGAGATGTTCGTGGTCGCCACGGGCGCGGGCGTGCAGAACTTCCTGGTCGCCCTGGCCGGGGAGCGGCTGGGCTCGGCGTGGGTGTCGTCGACGATGTTCTGCCGGGACGTGGTCCGCAAGGTGCTCGGGCTGCCGGAGGACTGGGACCCGATGGGGGCCGTCGCGGTGGGCCACCCGGCCGCGGCCCCCGCGCAGCGGCCGGGCCGGGCGGCGGAGGAGTTCATCGAGGTCCGGTAGGCCGGACCCGGACCCGCCCGTCGCCTCCCGCCCCCGCCCGTCTCAGAGACGGCTGATGTCGCTCCGGTACATGCGGGGGGCGCGGCGCGGCGGCGTGCGGCCGGCCAGCAGGACGAGGCGGGCCGCGCGGTGGCGCTGGCCCGCGTACGGGGCGAGGAGCTCCAGCATCTCGGCGTCGCCCGCGTCCCGGTCGCCCGTGAGGGCGTAGCCGATGATCCCGGGCAGGTGCAGGTCACCGGTGGTGACGGCGTCCGCGGCGCCGTTGCTGCGCTGGAGGGTCTCGGCCGAGGTCCACGGCCCGATGCCGGGCACCGCCTCCAGCCGTGCGGCGGCCTGCGGCAGCTCCATGGCGGCCGCCTCCTCCAGCCGGGCCGCCACCCGGGCGGCCCGCACGATGGTGGCGGAGCGCTTCGCGTCCACCCCGGCCCGGTGCCAGTCCCAGGAGGGGATCAGCGCCCAGTCCCGGGCGGAGGGCATCACGTACAGGCCGCCCGGCCCCGGGGCCGGCTCGCCGTGCCGGTGGACCAGGCGGCGCCAGGAGCGGTAGGCCTCGTCGGAGGTGACCTTCTGCTCCAGGACGGTCGGGATCAGCGACTCCAGGACCAGCCCGGTGCGGGTCAGGCGCAGGCCGGGCCGGCGGCGGTGGCTGGCGTGCACGAGGCGGTGGCGGGGCACGAAGGCGGAGGGGTCGTCGTCGGCGCCGAGCAGCGCCGGGAGCCCGTCGAGGACCCAGTCGGCCCCCGCCCCCCACGCCTCGGCCTCCGCCCCGTCGGGAGTGGCGGAGATCCGGAGGGCGGCGGGCCCGTCGGGGGTCCGCGTGGCCCGCCAGACCGACCCGTCGGGGGTGGTGCGGAAGGTGGGGTCGGCCGGCCCCCGGCGCAGGGGGCCGAGGACGAGCCCCAGGTCGACGGGCCGGCCGGGGCTCCAGGAACGCCGCTTCGCCCCGCCCCCGGCGGGCACCCCGGGCCCGGCGGGCACCGGCGTACGACCGGCGCGGAGGTCGGTACGGGTGAGGGGGTCGAAGCGTCCGGCCATGCTTCGAGGGTAGCGGCGGGGGGTGACGGCCGGGGCGGGCCCGCCCCGGCCCCTCGCGGGGGCGACGGCGGGCCCGCGCCCTACCGACCCTGGAGCTTGGCCGAGGCCGTGCGGGTCGGGGGGAGCTGGTTGTAGAGGAGGCGGCCCGGGCATTCTGTGGCGAAGCCGTCGCGGTGGCCCGAGATGACGTTCAGCTTGACGTTCGAGCCCTTCTTGTACCGGTTCCCGCCGCCCGACCTCAGGGTGGTCTTCGCCCGCGGGTCCGCCCCGAAGAGGCCGAGCTTCCAGGCCGTGAGGCGGGCCACCGCGTCCACCGCCGCCTTCGGCGGGGCCGCCGAGGAGTAGGTGCCGATCACCGCCACGCCCATGCTGTCCGCGTTGAACCCCATGGTGTGCGCGCCGAGCACCGGCTTGGCGACTCCGCCCGCCCGGCCCTCGTACACCGTCCCGCACTTGTCCACGGCGAAGTTGTAGCCGAAGTCCCGCCAGCCGCTGCTGACCACGTGGTAGCGGTACAGGCTGCGCAGCACCGCCGGGGCGTCCTTGCAGGCGTAGTTGTTGCCGGAGGCGGTGTGGTGGACGAAGGCGGCCTTGACCGTGCTCGTGTAGACGAAGCCCGGCTCGCGCAGGGACTCGTCCGCGCCCCAGCCGCGCCGGGTGACGATCCGCGGGCGCGGGCCGATGTACGGGCGGGCGGCCGCGGCGAGTCCGCCGTCGGCGGCGATCGCGTCGGCGGTGGAGTCGGCCTTGTTGAGGGCGCTGATCTCCAGTGCGCCGAGCGGGGCGTGCGGGACGTTCGCGGAGGAGGACTCCGCCGCGCCCATGGACAGCTCGGGGAGGGTGGCGGCGAGGTCGCCCTTGTCGTCGTCCGGGGGGAGGCCCGGGGAGGAGCCCGGGGACGCGCCGTTCTTGCCGTCCGGGGAGGACGGCGGTGCCGATCCCGGGTCGACGAGTTCGATGCGCAGGCCCGACGGGAGGCGGCCCGGGCGGGCGGCGGAACGGGTGGGGGCGGAGCCGTGCTCCGCCTGGACGCGGATCTCCACGCCGTCGGACGGGCCGACCCACAGCGGGGCGGTGGCGCCGCGGACGCGGCCGGTGCCGCGTTCCACCGCGTCGGGGTCGGCCGCGTGCTCGCCGTTGTGGGTGTCCACGTCCTGCCAGCCCGACCAGGCGCCGGTGGCCACGGAGCGGGTGCGGACCTGGACCCGGCCGGAGAGTTCCGCCGCCGCGTCGTCCCAGACGACCCCGACCAGGGAGAACGTCGTGACGTCGCGCGGAGCCAGGCCCCGGGTCTCGGGCAGGTCCGGGGAGGCGCTCATGCCGGGGACGCCGGGGATCCGGGCGGCGGTGGAGGGTCCGAGGGGGACGAGGGGCAGCGACTGGGTGGACCCCGGCACGACGGGGACCGCCTCGGCCAGGGCCGGAGTGGAGAGCGCGAGCGGCAGGGCCAGTGCGGCGGCCGTCACGACACCGATCGAGGAAGCAAGGAATCCGCGCATGGAAGCGATGCTGGGCACACCCACCGCGGAGCGCCATCGGAGAACTGACGCACCGTCCGACGGCGCGCCGGGCGCGCCTCCCCTGGACGGGCGAGCCGCCGGCCCCCGTACGGGGGAGGGGCCCGCGTACGCTGGGGCGGGTGAACGCCACTGACCGCACCCCTGCCGACCTGCTGCGATCCGCGCTCGCCGCCGATCCGGGCCGCCCGCTCGTCACCTTCTACGACGACGCCACGGGCGAGCGCGTCGAATTGTCCGTCGCCACCTTCGCCAATTGGGTGGCCAAGACCGCCAATCTGCTCCAGGGCGACCTGGGCGCCGAGCCGGGCGACCGGCTGGCCCTGCTGCTGCCCGCGCACTGGCAGAGCGCCGTGTGGCTGCTCGCGTGTGCCTCCGTCGGGGTGGTCGCGGAGATCGGCGGGGATCCCGGCGACGCCGACCTGGTGGTGAGCGGGCCCGACACGCTGGAGGAGGCCCGCGCCTGCTCCGGTGAGCGGGTCGCGCTCGCGCTGCGTCCGCTGGGCGGGCGGTTCCCGCAGGCGCCGGCCGGGTTCGCGGACTACGCGGTGGAGGTGCCGGGGCAGGGTGACCGGTTCGCACCGTTCGCGCCGGTGGACGCGGACGGGCCGGGGCTGGTGGTCGGCGGCGCGGAGCTGTCGTACACGGCGCTGGTCGGACGGGCCCGCGAGGACGCGGCGCGGCGGGGGCTCGGCGGGGGCGCCCGGGTGCTGTCGGGGCTGGGCTTCGACAGCTGGGAGGGGCTGTCGGCGGGGCTGTACGCGCCGCTGGCCGCGGGCGGCTCGGTGGTGCTGTGCCGCAACCTGGACCGGCTGGCGCCGGAGGCGCTGGCGCAGCGGGTCGAGAGCGAGCGCGTCACCCACACCGTCTAGCCCGCCGGCCGGTCCGGGCCCGCCCGACCCTGCCGGGCGCGGTTCGACCGCCCCCGTGCGCCGGTCGGAGGCCCGCCCCCGGAGGCTCGCCGGCGCCCCGGGTTCCGGCGATCTGTCACCCGCATGGGTCTAGACAGGCCCCCGCCCCCGGGCCGCGCGCCCCCGCCGGGGGGAGTATCGCAGCAGGCCGTGCTCACCCGTACGGCCCGTTGCCGGTGCGGCGCGGCCGTGGCGGTACGGCGAGGGGACGGTGCGCGAGTGAGGGACGGCGCGGGCATACCGGACGGCGCTGGAGCGGCCGCGGGCGGCGGAAGGCCCCCGCGCGGCCGCCGGCGGCGCCGGCTGCTGCGCTGGATCGGGCTCGGGGCCGTGCTGCTGGTCCTCGCGGGGACGGCGGCCGGCTGGTGGCTGTACGCGAAGCTCGACGGGAACATCACCGAGGACACCTCGGCCGCGGCCGAGCTGCGGCGCTACGAGCGCGAGCGACCGGCGCACTTCGCGTCCGGCGCCCAGAACCTCCTGCTGATCGGCTCGGACTCGCGCTCCGGCACGGGGAACGCGGGCTACGGGCAGGACGGCGGCACGCAGCGTTCGGACACCGTGATCCTGCTGCACCTGCCGGCCGACCGCCGCAGCGCGACGGCGGTGTCGATACCCCGGGACCTGATGACGGAGGTGCCGGAGTGCCTGGGGGCCGACGGCTCCCGCACCGGGGACCGGTTCGCGCAGTTCAACTGGGCCTTCCAGTGGGGCGGAGCCGCCTGCACGATCCGGACGGTGGAGAAGATGACCGGGATCCGGATCGACCACCACATGGTCGTGGACTTCGGCGGGTTCAAGAAGATGGTCGACGCGGTCGGCGGGGTGGAGGTCTGCCTGCGGCGGCCGGTGGACGACGCCGAGGCGCACCTGCGGCTGCCGGCGGGCCGGCAGGTGCTCCGGGGGGAGCAGGCTCTCGGGTTCGTCCGGGCCCGCTACAGCCTGGGGGACGGCAGCGACACCGAACGGATGGAGCGCCAGCAGGAGTTCCTCGGCTCGCTGTGGGAGAAGGTGAGCAGCAACGGGGTGCTGTTGAACCCGGGGAAGCTGTATCCGCTGCTGGACGCGGCGACCTCCTCGGTGACCACCGACCCGGGGCTGGCCTCGTTGCGCGGGCTGTACGAACTCGTCCGGGGCGTAAGGGACATACCGGCCGCCCAGGTCAAGTTCCTGACCGTGCCCCGTCGCCCGTACGCGGCCGATCCGAACCGGGACGAGCTGGTGGAGCCGGACGCGGCCCGGCTGTTCGAGCGGCTGCGGGCGGACCGGCCGGTGACGGTGACCGCTCCCGAATCGTCGCCGAGCCCGGATCCGGAGTCGACGCAGGCGTCGCCCGGCGGATCCGCGGAGGGCTCCGGAGAGGCCGTGGGCGAGGGTTCGGGCGGGCCGTCGCCGTCGGGAAGCGGAACCCCTGCGGCGCCCACACCGGCCCCCACCTTCACAGGAACCACCGCGGGCACGGCAGACTGCCGGTAAAGCAATCCAAAAGCCGGGGGCCCGGCCGAGCCGGATGAGCGCTTTGGCCCGTTATAGGGGGAGTGGATTTTGTCACCGGCATGGTTTGCGGCTGACCTGGCCGGATAAGGTGAGCGATCCGGTGCACCGGCTGTGAAGAGGCCGTGCACCAGCAGCCGGATCGTTGACCGCGCGCCTGGGGGGAGGCGCGTCGCGAAGCACCGACGGAGGATTCGAGCAACCGTGGATGCGCAAAGCCGTGGGCGGGCGGACGAGATCGACCCCGCCGACCAGTGGGTCCTCAATCCCCGCACTGGCAACTACGAACTGCAACTGGGCCGTTCCGCTGCGCAGCAGCGCGTGGCCCCGGCCCCCCGCAGACTGCGCAGATCCTCCGCTTCCACGGCCGCCGCCCCGGCGCCGGCCGCCCCCTCCCCCGCCGTTCCCAAGCCCCGGCGCGGCGAGGGCCCGCCCGGCGGGCGGCGCGGCGGCGGGCGCTCCCGCAAGGGGGGCGGAGCTCCGGACCGGCGCAAGCGGCTCCTGGCGGTCACCGGCGGCACCCTGGCGTTCCTGCTGGTCGGCGGCGGGGTGGCCTCGTACCTCTACTACGAGCACCTGAACGGCAACCTGAAGGTCATCGACACCGGCGGCGCGGGCGGCGGCTTCAAGAAGGACCAGCCGATCAACGTCCTGGTCATCGGCACCGACAAGCGCAGCGGCAAGGGCAACGAGGGCTACGGGGACGCCGAGAGCGTCGGCCACGCCGACACCACGATCCTCTTCCACGTCTCCAAGGACCGCAGCAACGCCACCGCGCTGTCGATCCCCCGCGACCTGATCACCGACGTCCCGGCCTGCCCGACGAAGATCGACGGCTCGGTCAAGGAGATCCCCGGCACCCGCGCCACCCGCTTCAACAACAGCCTGGGCCAGGAGGGCCGCGACCCCGGCTGCACGATGCGCACGGTCAAACAGCTGACCGGCCTCGACGTCGACAACTTCATGATGGTCGACTTCAACGCGGTGAAGAACCTGAGCACGGCCGTGGGCGGGGTGCCCGTCTGCCTGGCGAAGGACGTCAACGACCGCGATTCGAAGCTGAACCTGAAGGCGGGCGAGCACCGGCTGGAGGGCGAGCAGGCGCTGGCCTTCGTACGGACGCGGCACTCCTTCGGCAACGAGAGCGACCTGGACCGGATCAAGACCCAGCAGCAGTTCCTGGGTTCGATGATGCGCGAGATGAAGTCCAAGGAGACGCTGACCAGTCCGAAGAAGTTCTTCTCGCTGGCCGAGGCGGCGACGAAGTCGCTGACGGTGGACCAGGGGCTGGGCTCCATCGGCAAGCTCACCGCGCTCGCGGGCGAGTTGAAGGACATCAACCCCAAGAACGTCACGTTCACCACGCTGCCGGTGGTCGACAACCCGGCCGAGCCGGCGAACCGCAAGGCGACCGTCGTCGTGAACTCCGCGCAGGCGGACCCGCTGCTCCAGATGATCCGGGGGGACGTGTCCCTCACGGAGGTGGAGAAGAAGGAGCAGGCGGCCAAGGACGCGGCCGAGACCGACGCCAAGAGCAAGCAGGACGCGCTGCTCCAGGGGAACCGCGCCCCCGCCGGCGACATCCGGGTCGACGTGTACAACGGCGGCGGCCCTCCGGGGTCGGCGTCCACCACCCTGACGTGGCTGCAGAACAGCAAGGGCGTCTACAAGGCCGGCAACCACGGCAACGCCTCCGCCCGGCTGGCCGCCACACAGCTGGAGTACGCCCCCAACCAGGCCGACCAGGCCAGGGCGCTGGCCGACATGATGGGGCTGCCGGCCTCGGCCCTGAGGCCCGGCGCGGTCGACGCGGCGCCGAGGACCCCGATGAAGCTGACCCTGGGCTCCGACTTCAAGGAGCCCGGCACACCGCTCGGTGCCGCGGTCCCGCAGCAGGCGCCCGAGGGCGTCCAGCGGGTCGAGGCGGACAAGGCGGTCTGCGCCAAGTGACCGGCCGCCCCGGCGGACGCCGGCGCACGGGGCCGCGCAGAGGACCGGGCGGCCGTCGGGCCGCCCGCGGCACGTCCACAGACCGCCGATGGGGCGGTAGCCGGCAGGACCGGCACAATACCGACCAGTAAAGATTCTTGAGGGGGGTACGCGTGATGCACAGCAGCGTGCGGGGGGAGGGGGCGCCCGAGAAGGCCACCGACGGCATATCCGACGGCGGCAAGAAGAAGGCGTCCGGCGCGGTGCCCCCACCCCGGGAGGGTTCGGGCGGCAGCGCCCGGCCCCCGGGCGGTGGCATCCCCGTCCGCCGGCGCCGTCGGCGGGTGCTGTTCTGGGTGGCGTCCGTCCTGGCGTTCCTGATCCTGGGAACCTCGGCGGCCGGGTACCTCTACTACCGTCATCTCGACGGCAACATCCGCAGCGGGCAGCGCCTGAGCGGCGAGAGCGGCGTGGAGAAGACCCACGCCAACGCCAAGGGCCAGCGCCCGCTGAACATCCTGCTGATCGGCTCCGACAGCCGCAACAAGCCGGAGAACGTGGAACTCGGCGGCAGCCGCGACACGGTGGGCAACCCCCCGCTCGCGGACGTGCAGATGCTGCTGCACGTCTCGGCCGACCGGGAGAACGCGTCGGTCGTGAGCATCCCGCGCGACACCCGGGTCGACATACCCGAGTGCACGGACCCGAAGACCGGCGAGAAGTTCAAGAAGACCAACGCGATGATCAACGAGTCGCTCGGCCGCGGCGGCCCCGGCTGCACGCTGGCCACCTGGGAGAAGCTGACCAACGTCTACATCGACCACTGGATGATGATCGACTTCTCCGGTGTCGTGAAGATGGCCGACGCGGTCGGCGGCGTCCCCGTCTGCGTCAAGGACAACGTCTGGGACCGGCCGCTGCCCACCTCCGGCGGCGGCTCCGGCCTCAAGCTCCAGAAGGGCACGACCCGGGTCAAGGGCGAGCAGGCGCTCCAGTGGCTGCGCACCCGGCACGCGTTCAGCAGCGACCTGGGCCGGGCGCAGGCCCAGCACATGTACATGAACTCGATGATGCGCGAGCTCAAGAGCCAGAACGCCTTCACCGACGTCGGCCGGATCACGGACCTGGCCGAGGCGGGCACCAAGGCGCTGGAGGTCTCCGAGGAGATCGGCTCGGTCAAGAAGCTGTACAACCTGGCCATGCAGCTCAAGGACGTCCCCACCAACCGCATCACGATGACGACGATGCCGACCTTCCAGGACCCGCGGGACGAGAACCGGCTCATCGTGAACCCGGCGGACGCCGACCGGCTGTGGACGATGCTCCGCAAGGACATCGCGTTCGACAAGAACGGCGAGCCGCAGACCCCGCAGAGCCCGTCGGCCTCCCAGCCCGCCGCCGACGCCTCGCAGCCCGCCCCGGCCGGTTCGCAGCCGCCGGCGCAGCCGAACCAGCAGCCTTCGAAGGCCCCGGTCACCACCCCGGACAAGATCGCCGTCAACGTGGTCAACGGCACCGCCGCCGGCCAGCCGCTGGCGCCCCACCGGGCGAACGCGATCGCGGAGGTCCTGGTCTCCAAGGGCTTCACGGGGGCCAGGGCGGACAGCGCGCTGACCCCGGAGAAGACGACCGTGGTGCGCTACCCGACGCCGGACCTGGCGGACGAGGCGCAGAGCGTGGCGGCGTCCCTGGGCGTTCCGAACACCGCGGTGCAGCAGTCGGCCGACGTCTCGAAGATCACCCTGGTGGTGGGAGCGGACTGGCGCGAGGGCAACGCCTACCCGCAGCAGACCCCGCCGGCGGCCGGTGCGATCCCGGACACCGCCGACGCGATCAACGGCTCGGACACCGGCGCCTGCATGGAGGTCTACAAGCCGTACCGCTGGTAGCCGTCGGCCCGGCCCATGTGCGAGGGGGGGTGGCCCGGTCCGTACCCACGGACCGGGCCACCCCCCTTCGCGCGGGTGCCTCAGACCGGGGAGGGCTCGCGGCGCACCGACGGGCGGCGGCTGGCGATGACCTTGCGGGCGAGCGAGCGCGGGCTGGTGAGGAAGCCGTAGCCCCAGCACATGTGCATGGTCGCGAGGGCCACGGGGATCCGCGCCCGGGCCCTGGGCGACAGCCCCTTGCCCGCCGGGACGGAGCCGGCGGTGATCGCCGCGAGGTAGCCGGCCGGGACGGCGAACGCCCACGGGGTGACGGCGACGCCCGCGACCGCCCCGGCCGCGATCGCGCAGAGGGCGGTGGGCGGCGCCAGGTAGCGCAGGTTGATCGAGCCGGCGTGGTAGCGGGCGACCACGTGCCGCCAGCGGCCGTAGTCCTTGTACTGCTTGGCCAGGGCCCGTACCGAGGGCCGCGGGCGGTACCGGACCTTCAGCTCGGGCGAGAACCAGATCAGCCCGCCGGCCTCGCGGATGCGGAAGTTCAGCTCCCAGTCCTGGGCGCGGATGAACTCCTCGTTGTAGCCGCCCTGCTGTTCGAGGGCCTCGCGGCGGAAGACGCCGAGGTAGACGGTCTCGGCCGGGCCGGCCTGCCCGCCGGTGTGGAAGGCCGCGTTCCCGACGCCGATCCTCGAGGTCATCGCGGCGGCGACGGCGTCCTCCCAGGCGTTCTCGCCCTCGGCGTGCATGATGCCGCCGACGTTCTGCGCGCCGGTCTCCTCCAGGAGGCGGACGGCGGTCGCGATGTAGTTCGGGGAGAGCATGCCGTGGCCGTCGACGCGGACGACGACCGGGTGGCGCGAGGCCTCGATCGCCGCGTTGAGGGCGGCGGGGGTCCGTCCGGTGGGGTTGGGGACGGTGTGGACGCGCGGGTCTTCGCGGACGAGTTCGGCGGCTATCTCGTCGGTGCGGTCCGTGGACGGGCCGAGGGCGATCACCACCTCCATCTCACCCGCGTACTCCTGTCCGAGGATGTGCCGGACGGAGTCGCGCAGATGGCGCTCCTCATTGAGCACCGGCATGATCACCGAGACTGCGGGCTGCTGGGCGGGCATGTCGTCCTTCGCGTTCGGGTATCGGTGTCACGTTACCGCGTACGGGGGACACGGGTGCGCGGCGGACGGACCGTACGGACAGATGCTGATCGTATGGATCTACTGTTCCGATGAATCTGCCCGACGTACCGGGAGGTGTCCCCCGTGCCCCAGCCGCACCGCCCCACCCGGCCCGCCGGGCCGGCCCAGCCGCAGCGCGCACGGAAGGGCGGCGGGCGCGGCGGGACGGCCCGCGGCCGGCGCGACCGGCCCCGGTGGGGCGTGCGGATCGCGGCCGGGTTCTCCCTGGTGGTACTGGGGTCCGGGGCCGTCGGGCACGCCGTGATGACCGGCCTGGACACCGGCATCGAACGGGTGGACCCCTTCAAGGACATGAAGAACCGTCCGCAGGCCGGGCACGGGGTGAACTTCCTGCTGGTCGGCACCGACGGCCGGGACAAGATCACCCCGGAGGAGAAGCGCGAGTACCGCCTCGGCGGGGAGCCCTGCCACTGCACGGACACGATCATGCTGGTGCACCTGTCCGCCGACCGGCAGCGGGCCAGCGTGGTCAGCCTGCCCCGCGACAGCTACGCCGAACTCCCCGCGCACCAGGACCCGGTCACCGGCAAACCCCACCGGCCGCACCCCGTGAAGCTCAACGCGGCCTACGCCGAGGGCGGGCCGAACCTGACCGTGCGGACCGTCGAGGACCTGACCCGCGTCAAGATCGACCATTACCTGGAGGTCGACTTCACCAGCTTCATGCGGACCGTCGACGCGATGGGCGGGGTCGAGATCTGCACCGCCAAGGCCCTCAACGACCAGAACACGGGCCTGCACCTGCTGCCCGGCACCCACCGCCTCACCGGCGGCCAGGCCCTCCAGTACGTCCGCTCCCGCCACGTCGACGGGGCCTCCGACCTGGGCCGGATGCAGCGCCAGCAGCGGTTCGTCGCCGCCCTGATCAAGCAGGCCACCGGCGGCGGGGTGCTGCTCAACCCGGTGAAGTTCAAGGAGGTCAGCTCCACCCTGCTGGGCTCGGTGCGCGCCGACAAGGACTTCGGCTCCGAGCAGATGCTGGCGCTGGGGCAGGCGATGCGCGGGTTCACGCCCTCCTCGTCCGAGTTCGCCTCCGTCCCCATCGGGGACGCCTCGTACCAGGTCAAGGGCATCGGCTCGACGGTCAAATGGGACGACCACAAGGCCGCCCAGCTCTTCGAGTCCCTGCGCGAGGACCGCCCGCTGGCCCCGCCCCGCCCCGGCCGGCCCGCGGACCGGCCGGCGGCCCCCGCGACGCCGACGGCCGTCCCGGTCGACGTGCCCCCGCAGCAGATCCGGGTACAGGTGGAGAACGGCACCCGGATCGACGGGCTGGGCGGACGGGTGGACGCGGCCCTGCGCGCCACCGGCTTCGACACCACCGGCACCCCGGGCAACGGCACCGGCCGCGACGTCCGGCGCACGGTGATCTCGTACGACCCGCGCTGGGACCGCTCCGCCCGCACGGTGGCCACGGCCCTGCCCGGCAGCGAGCTGCGCGCGGTCGCCGGCCAGGGCCGGACGGTGCTGGTGATCGCCGGATCCGACTACGGCAAGGTCGTGCCGGTGCGGTCCGAGGACCCCTATCAGGGCGAGTTCGGCGTGGTCACCGGCGACCAGGTGGTGTGCGGGAAGTAGCGCCCGCGTCCGCAGCCGGGCGGAAGCCGGCGTCCCCGCACGCGCCGGGGCGGAAGCCGGCGCCCCCGCCCCGCGCGCCCGCCCGCCATCGCCCGGGCCGCTACTTGACCCGCTCCAGCAGGGAGACCTCCAGGCCGCGCACCGTCCTGCTCTCGGCCACCCGGTAGTGGGCCGCCAGCGCGTCGGCCTGCTCCTTCGGGAGCTTGTGGTACGGGTTCTTCGTGCCGCTCCAGGTCACCACCCACACCCGCTGGGTGGAGCCGAGGCAGCGCACGGGCTGCGCGCACTCCCGGGGGAACAGGTCGTCGCTCGCCACCGCCGAGCGCTCCGCGAAGACGTCCCTGAGCCGGACGTTCTCCGGCAGGAAGTACTCCACCTGGAAATCGATCATGAACACGCGGTCGCCGCCGCGCACGGGCACGAACCCGTCCCCGGGCCGGTAGCCCTGGGAGATGACCCGCGCCGCCGCCCCGCCGTCCAGCCCGACCCTGGCCCACTCGGTGCGCAGCTGCCGCTGGTCGGGGAGGCCGAGGAGGACCACCGCGGCCAGGGCGAGCGCGCCGACCGCCCGCGGCCGCAGCGCGGCCAGACCGGCCGCCGCGAGCACCGCCCACGCGGGCAGGGTGAACAGGACGTAGCGGTCGATGAAGTACGAGGTGCTGCCCTGCGAGACCACCCAGGCCGCCAGGATCGGGGCCGCCCCCGCCAGGAGCAGCTCCACCGCGGGACGCCGGCCCCGGCTCCAGGCGAGCGGCAGCAGCGCCACGGCGGCGACGGCGAGGCCGATCGTCGGGGAGCCGAACAGGTTGTTCCAGAGGTCGGCGATGCCGCGCAGGTGCGGGGTCTTGATCCAGCCGATCTGGCGGCCCGCCTGACGCTGCCCCAGCAGCACCAGCGGCACCACCGGCACCAGGGCCACGGCCACCGTCACCGCGAAACCGACGAGGGTGCGCCCCGTGCGCTCCCGCCACCAGCGCAGGAGCACGATCAGGCCGTGCGGCAGCAGGAAGAGCAGCGAGACGACGTGGAACAGACCGGCCGCCGCCACCGCGAGCGCGTACGGCGCCCAGCGCCGCGGGAGCGGCCGCTCCAGCGCCCGCAGCAGCAGCCAGGTCGCGGCGCTGACCGCCAGCACGACGAAGGCGTACGAACGCGCCTCCTGGCCGTAGCGGGAGACGGCGGGCAGGAAGGCGAAGAGCAGACCGGCGAAGACGGCCGTCCGGCGGTCGAAGAGCCGGCGGGCCGTCAGCACGGCGAAGGCCGCCGCGCCGGCCATGGCCAGCGCCGACGGGAGGCGGAGCATCGCGGTGGAGTCCCCGAAGACGGAGACCCAGCCGTGCAGCAGCAGGTAGTAGAGGCCGGACACGGCGTCCACGTGACCCAGCATGCCGACCAGCTCGCCGGTGCTGCGCGTGGCGGCGTTCCAGCTCGCCAGCTCGTCCCGCCAGGGCTGCGCCCGCCCGATGCCGACGCAGGCGACGGCGAGGGTCAGCAGGGCGGCCCAGAGCCAGTCGGGGACCGGCAGCCGGCGGGGGGCGACGGGCCCTTCGGCCGGCCCGGTGCGCCGGCGGCCGGCCGGATCGTCCGTTTCGGCCGGGGAGACGGGCGACGTGCGTGCGGAGGTCATCGGGTGGCGGCGCCTTCTGCGGGGACGGCAGACGGCTCGGTGGTCGCGGCGCGGCTGCGTACGGGCGGGTCGGACTTGGGCAGGGCCAGGCCGGGGGCGTCCAGCATCCGCCGCATGAGGGCGGACAGGGGCCGTTCGGCATAGCGGTGCACGAGCCAGGAGAGCAGGAGGACGGCGCCGAGGGCGGCGGCGAGGGTCGGCCAGACGCCCGCCCCCTGCAGCCGGATCCAGCGGATCAGCGCGAAGCCGATCTCCTGGTGCAGCAGGTACACGGGATAGGTGAGGGCGCCGGCGGTGGTGAGCCACTTCCACTGGATCCGGTCGAGCGCGCCCATCGCCGCCGCCAGTACGACACCGAAGGCGAACAGGCAGAAGACGGTCATGACCCCCCAGTCGAGCGGGTGCATCACGCCGTACTTGAAGCTGGCGCCCGTACCCAGCAGCTGGTGCTGGGCCACCAGGAAGGAGAACCCGACCGATCCGAGGAGCAGCCAGTTCGCCCCGAAGCGGTAAATCAGGTACATGACCACGCCGGCGATGAAGTACGGCGCGTACTCGGGCATGACGAACAGTTCGAGCAGCTTGTTGTCCGAGCCGCGGCCCACCACCGACAGGATCATCCAGATCCCGCAGAAGCCCAGCACCCGGCGGTAGGTCAGTCCGAACACCACGACGAAGGCGAAGAGCAGGTAGAAGCGCAGCTCGACCCAGAGGGTCCAGTAGACGGGGTCCACCTCGGCCACGCCCAGCGGCTGCTGGAGCATCGTCATGTTGGACAGGAAGTCCGTCATGTTCAGGTGCGCGCGCGTCGGCCGGGCCGTCGCGGCGTAGTTGACCACCAGGCCGGTCAGCAGGATCGCGACCCAGTAGGCGGGGAAGAGGCGCACCACGCGCGAGGTGAAGTACTGACGGGGCGTCCGGCCCCAGCAGGACATGCAGATGACGAAGCCGCTGATCAGGAAGAACAGCTGGACGCCCAGGAAGCCGTAGGCGCTGACCTGCTGCAGGCCCGGCATCAGCTTCTCGGGGGTGCCGAGCCACACCGTGGGATAGCGGTTGACGCCGGTCCAGTGGAAGGCGACCACCATCAGGGCGGCCACCAGGCGCAGGCCGTCCAGGGCGCGGAGCCGCGGCCTGCGGGACGCGGAGGCGGGCGGGCGCTGCGGCTCCGCTCCCGGTGTCCGCGGGGACGGTATGGGCTTCGACATGGTGGGCGCATCTCCGCAGCAGGGACAGAGGGGGGGGGCCGCGCCGCCGTCCGTGCACCGGGCGGTCGGACCTCAGCCGTGGAGTCTACGGGGGGCCGCAGCCACAGCCGAATGGATCATTCCTCATCGAACCCCTCGGCGATGCGCCGCGCGCGCAGTTCCTTGATGGCCTGGCGGCGGGCGAGGCGGTGCGTGCGGCGGATCTGGGCCTCCTGGTAGCGGCGCTCGTCCTGCTCGGTCTCCGGGATCACCGGGGGGACCTGCCGGGGCTTGCCCTCGGGGTCCACCGCCGTGAAGACGAGGTAGGCGCTGCCGACCTGGGTGGCGGGGGTGGATTCGTTCCACCGCTCCGCGAGGACCCGTACGCCGATCTCCATCGAGGAGCGGCCGGTCCAGTTGACCTGCGCCCGGACGTGAACCAGGTCGCCGACGCGGACGGGGGCCAGGAAGGCCATCTCGTCCATGGAGGCGGTGACGGCGGCCCCGCCGGAGTGGCGGCCCGCCACGGCGCCGGCCGCGTCGTCCACCAGCTTCATGATCACTCCGCCGTGCACGGTGCCGAGGAGGTTGGTGTCGGCCGCGGTCATGATGTGGCTGAGGGTGGTCCGGGACGCCGAGATCGGCTTGCCCTCCGGTGCCTCCGGTATCTGTGTCATGCAGCCACCTTAAGTGCGGCCCGGAGGCATCAGGTCTGCAACAGCCCCGGTACGAACACCCCACCTGGGGTGTCCTGCGACACTCCCGGGCGGGCATCCTTGTGCGCATGAGTGACTGGGACGGCTTTGGCGGCGAGCGCGACGCGCGCGGCCGCCGCGATGACGGGTACGGGCGCGGCAGCGGGCAGCCGCAGCCGGAGGGGGCGCAGCGGATGCGCCACGTCCAGCGGCAGCCGCAGGCTCCCCGGCCTCCCCAGTCGCAGCCCCGTCCCGGGCAGCGCCCCGCGCGCCCGCCGGTACCGCCGCAGGCTCCGCCGCCGGGCGGCCGCCCGGGTTCCGGCTACGGGGTGCCGCCGCAGCAGGGGCAGGGCCCCGACGCGTCGTACGACAGCGGGTACAACACCGGCCAGGTCTACGGGCGCCCCTCCGGCCCCGGCGGCCCCGGCGGCTCCGGGCGTCCCGCGGGTCCCGGCGGTCCGGGCCGACCCGGCGGCCCCGGGCCCGTCCGCACCGTCGACTGGCGCAAGCGGATCAAGATCGGTTCGATCGTGCTGGTCTCCGCGCTGGTGGTGACCACGGTCGGCACCTACTTCTGGGCCGACTCCAAGGTCCGCCGCGAGGTCGACCTGTCCAAGGTGATCGAGCGGCCCAAGGAGGGCGACTGCACGACGTACCTCATCGTGGGCTCCGACAGCCGCGAGGGCATGTCCGACGAGGAGAAGAAGAAGCTCCACACGGGCTCCGCCGAGGGCAAGCGCACCGACTCGATGATGGTCCTGGCCAAGTGCTCCAGCGGGAACACGATGGTCTCGCTGCCGCGCGACTCGGACGTGGAGATCCCCTCCTTCGTCGGCTCCCAGTCGGGCAAGAAGTACGCCGGCACCGGCAAGCGGACCAAGCTGAACGCCGCGTACGCGGACGACGGGCCGGAGCTGCTGGTGCGGACGGTCGAGTTCAACACCGGCCTGCGCATCGACCACTACGCCGAGATCGGCTTCGCCGGCTTCGCCAACATCGTGGACGCGCTGGGCGGCGTGGAGCTGGACATCGAGAAGGGCTTCAAGGACGAGAAGTCCGGCGCCGACTTCAAGGCGGGCCGGCAGACCCTGAACGGCGAGCAGTCCCTGGCCTTCGTCCGCACCCGCTACGCCTTCGCCGAGTCGGACCTGCAACGGACGAAGAACCAGCAGAAGTTCCTGTCGGCGCTCGCCAGCCAGGCCGCCACCCCGGGGACCGTCCTCAACCCCTTCTCCCTGTACCCGGTGATGGGCGCCGGCCTGGACACCCTCATCGTCGACAAGGACATGTCGCTGTGGGACATGGGCGAGATGTTCTTCGCCATGAAGGGCGTCAACAGCGGTGAGGGCGTGTCGATGAACATGCCGATCTCCGGTCAGCGGGGCGGCAACCTCGTCTGGGACAAGCCGAAGGTCCAGCAGTTGGTCAAGGAGATCCAGAACGACCAGAAGGTCACCGTCAAGGGGCAGTGAGCGGCTCGCCGGACGGCCGCTGAACGGGTGAGGGTGTCGCGCATCCCCCCTCGGGCACTGTGGACAGTGCGATGGTTTTCTCGTAAGACTGTTGCGGCCCGACCGCCGGGGGGATACCGCGGCCGGGCCCGTGTTCCGGCGCGGCCTTCGACTGATCGGGCATGCGTCCGTCCTGCCCGTGGAGCCTTCATGTCCCTGCACCCGTCCCCGCGCGTCCTCGAAGAGCGACGGGAAGACGGCGACAGACCCCCCTTCCCGCCCCTCGTACCGGAACAGTCGCGGCCGCCCGCGCCGGGAGCGGGACGCCGGCTGCGCGTCCTGGACGGGCTGCGGATCCTCGCCGCGGTGCTGGTGCTCTTCCACCACTACACCCGTCAGGACGTCTGGGGCCGCGACGCGTTCGGCTGGCTGACCGTCGTCGGCCGCTACAGCTGGATGGGCGTCGAGCTGTTCTTCATGATCAGCGGCTTCGTCATCTGCATGTCGGCCTGGGGGCGCCCGCTGGGCTCCTACCTGCGCAGCCGGGTGGTCCGCCTGGCCCCCGCGTACTGGTTCTGCGTCCTGGTGACGATGGGCGTGCTGCTGTCCTTCGGCAAGCCCTTCGGCGGCGCCGGGCCGGGCCTCAGCCAGATCCTGACGAACCTGACGATGGTGCAGACCCCGCTGGGGGCCGCCCCGTTGGACGCCTCGTACTGGACACTGTGGTCCGAGGTCCGCTTCTACCTGATCTTCGCGGTGGTCGCCTGGACCGGGCTGACCTACCGCAAGGTGCTGAACTTCTGCTGGATCTGGACCGTCGCCTCGCTGCTCGCCCCGAGCTCGGGCCTGCCGGTCCTCGACGTCCTGGCCAACCCGGACTACTCCCCGCTGTTCATCTCCGGCATCTGCTTCTACCTGATCCGGCGCGAGGGGCCGCGGGCGGGAGAGCCGTGGGCGCTGCTGGTGTTCTCCTGGCTGCTGATGCAGCGCTGGCTGAACGACATCGTCCACTGGAACACCGTCAAGGGCGACCGGCTGTCCTGGGAGATGTGCCTGCTCGTCATCACCCTGTGCTACGTGGTCATGGCCGCCGTGGCCCTGGGGTGGCTGGACCGGATCGACTGGCGCTGGCTGCCGGCCGCGGGAGCCATGTCGTACCCCCTGTACCTGCTGCACCAGCAGGCCGGCCTGACCATGCTGCGGCAGTGGCACCGCGACGTCGAGCCGTGGACGCTGATGCTGTCCGCGATGGCCGTGATGCTGCTGGCCTCCTGGCTGATCCAGCGCTTCGTGGAACGCCCGGTGGCCCGCCGGCTCAAGCGCTTCCTGGAACGCCGTCCGGCGCCCGCCAGGTCCTGACGCCCCGCCGGACACGGCGGAAGGGGCGCCCCCGGCCGGGGGCGCCCCTTCCGCTCGCGGTCCGTGCGACCGCCTACTTCTTGCCCGCCGCGGCGCGGAGCTTCCACGGCATCGCGATGGACTCCAGCTGCACGGCCAGGTTCATCTTCGACTCGCCGACGGTGCGGTCCTCGAAGTGGATCGGGACCTCCATCACCTGGAAGTTGCGGCGCAGGGCCTTGTACTTCATCTCCACCTGGAAGCTGTAGCCGGCGCTGCCGATCGACGCGAGGTCGATCGCCTTCAGCGCGGCCGCGCTCCACAGGTTGAAGCCGCCCGTGATGTCGCGGACGCGGGTGCCGAGGATGGTGCTCGCGTAGGCGTTGGCCCAGCGGGAGAGCAGCTTGCGGTGCGCGCCCCAGGCGTTGGACAGGGTGCCGCCCGGCACGTAGCGGGAGCCCACGACGAGGCCGGCGCCGGTGGAGCGGGCCACGCCCAGCATCTCGGCGATCTTGCCGGCCGGGTGGGAGCCGTCCGCGTCCATCTGGAGCACGTACTCGGCGCCGTCCTCGACGGCCTTGGCCATGCCGGCCGCGTAGGCGCGGCCGAGGCCGTCCTTCGCGGTGCGGTGCAGGACCGACATGCGCGGCTTGCCGTCCTCGGTGAGGTAGCCCTCCGCGAGCTCGTCGGCGATCTTGCCGGTGCCGTCGGGCGAGGAGTCGTCGACGATCAGCAGGCGCAGGCCCGGCTGGTCGAGACCCATGAGCAGCTCCACCATGCCCGGGAGGTTGCCCGCCTCGTTGTAGGTCGGCATGACCACGGTGAGGGGGGTGTGCGCCCAGGTGTCGGGGAGCTTGGTGGTGGCAACGTCGGTCTTGCGGGGAGTCTGCTGCTCGCCTATCACAGGGTTATGCCTCACTGAAGTTGGTCACCGGTCGGAGGAGAAGCGGACGGCTGCGTCGGGCAGTTCGGCCTCGCACCACACCCGCACCCCCGCGCGAAGTTCGTTGTCAGCCCCTACGACGGCACCGTCACCGATGACGGCACCGGTCACGACGGTGCGCGAACCCACCGAGGCGCCGGCGCCGATGAGGCTGGCGTTCACCACCGTGTCCGCGCCGAGGATCGCGCCGTCCAGCACGATGGAGCCCTGGACGACAGCGCCCGATTCGATCCGGGCGCCGGCACCCACCACGGTACCGCCCGTCAGCTTGGCGCCTTCCGCCACCTGGGCACCGGGGAGGACGAGGGCCTCGCCGCGGGGGCCGGGGACGGCCGGGGAGGAGACGATGCCGCGCACGAGGTCGGCGGAGGCCTGGACGAAGGACTCCGGCTTGCCGAGGTCCAGCCAGTAGGTGTCCTCGGTGACGCCGTGCAGCTTGGCACCGGAGGCCAGGAGGCCGGGGAAGGTCTCGCGCTCGACGGATACCGGCCGGCCGGCCGGAATGGAGTCGATCACGCTGCGGCGGAAGACGTAGCAGCCGGCGTTGATCTGGTCGGTGATGATCTCTTCGGGGGTCTCGGGCTTCTCGGTGAAGGCCAGCACCCGCCCGTCGGCGTCGGTCGGGACCAGGCCGAAGGCGCGGGGGTCCTCGACGCGCACGAGGTGGAGGGAGACGTCGGCGTCGGCCGCCTGGTGCGACTCGACCAGGCCGGCGATGTCGAGGCCGGTCAGGATGTCGCCGTTGAAGACGAGGACGGGGGAGTCCGGGCCGCCGGTCAGGCGCTGGGCGGCGTTGCGGATGGCGCCACCGGTGCCGAGGGGCTCGTCCTCGACGACGTACTCGAGGGTGATGCCGAAGTCGGATCCGTCGCCGAAGTAGGGCTCGAAGACCTCGGCGAGGTAGCAGGTGGCCATCACGATGTGCGTGACACCGGCGGCGGCGGCCCTGGCTATCTGGTGGGCGAGGAACGGGACGCCCGCTGCCGGAACCATCGGCTTGGGGGTGTTCACCGTCACGGGGCGCAGACGCGTCCCCTGCCCGCCGACCAGCAGGATCGCTTCCGTCATTTTGTTCTCTCCCCAACCGGTTCAGGCGTACGAAGCTTCAAAGTTAGCCCATCCTGCACGGTGCAAAGCCCGGTGGAGCCCCGCCCGGCCCGCCTCCGGCAACGTTCCGGTTACGGCGGGTTGCGCACGATGCGGGTACAAGGCCCCCGGCCCGTCCCCTATATACGGGCCCCACGCACCGCTGCGGGGCGAAGAGCCCCTGCTCAGCCCCGGAACCCGGGCCGCCGGATCCACCGCCTCCCGGCACCCCGCCGGCCGGCCCGGTCCGTGCCCCCTCCCACGGCAGCACGCCCCCCACCAGCGGCGCACACGGCGGGCGGCCCCACCCGCTGGATCGGAATCGTTACAAAGGAACCCTTCGCATTCATCGCCCGGACGCCCGCGGTCCGCGGTCGGGCGCAAGCACGACAAGGCCCGCGGCTTGATGCCGGGGGCCTTGTCGTTGGGATGGAGCGGGTCGGGCGCGTTACGGCAGGTTGCGGGCCATGACGATCCGCTGGACCTGGTTCGTGCCTTCGTGGATCTGGGTGCTTTACGGCACATCCGCCGCTGACCTGCACGGACACCCCCTCTGTAGGGGGTGTCCCCAGGATTCCCCCATGATCACCGGCCTGTCTCTCCTGGTCAGGCCGCTTCGGTGTCTGCCACCCGTCCTACGGGGCTCCGGCGGCCCCCTTGACGTCCCAGCGGTGCAGGGATGACGCTCGTGCAAGTTGGCGTAAGCCACTCGACGCCGGAGGCAGTCATGGCACTACGGTTCATCGGGATCGATCCAGACACCGGGCAGCAGGGCTCCCCCACCGTATGGGTGGACGAGGAAAAGGCGGAGCTGGTGCTCCAGGGCTGGAAGCCAGACGAAAAGCTAGAGGCGGAGTGCGCCGCGTTCGAGGCTCCCGGCCACGCTCCGGGCATCCCTCCGCACGAAGCCGTGATTCGGATTCCGGCCCGTATGGTGCCGATGCTCAGGAAGGCGTGCGATGTCGCAGAACGAGCCGGGCTTTAACGAGCTGCTGGCAGCAGCCAAGCACTCGGCGGTGCACCTCGAGCTGCGTGACTCGTACGGCGTCGGGGATGAGGCCGAGGACTTCGAGACCTGGAAGCGCACAGGGCAGCGAGACATCGACCCGGCGTCCGCCTACTGGACGCCGTGGGTTGATTTGATTCGCAGCACCGTGGCCCGAGGTGTGACCGTCCGCCGTGCCCGCGTCGTATCGGAACCGGTAACGGATTACATCCGGTACGAACACGCCGGCACCGTGGTCAACCTTCACGCCGGGGAGCAGGTCCGCTGGCTGCCCAGGCGGCAGGCTTCGGATATCGCGCTTCCCGGAAACGACTGTTGGGTGTTCGACGGAGAGATCGTGCTCTTCAACCACTTCTCCGGGGACGGGAACTGGTCCGAGCCTGGCTGGGAGGTTCGTTCCGAGCCCGCCGTGGCACGACTGGCCTCGACTGCGTTCGAGGCAGTCTGGGAGCGCGGTATCCCGCACGAGAAGTACACGGTCTGACCTGACGGAAAACGAAGAGCCCACTCATGTCTGCGTCCCCCTCCTCCAGCGCCCAGGCCGCCCGTGAAGCCATCGCCGCCCGCCTCGGGGGCCTACGTAAAGACGCGGAGCTAACCGGGCATGAGTTGGCTCTTCGGTGTGGCTGGAGTCCCGCGAAGTCATCACGCATCGAGCGGGCCAAGACTCCTGCGTCGGCCGCCGACATCCGCGCCTGGTGCAAAGCCTGCGGAGCAGAAGACCAGACAGACGACCTGATCGCGGCGAACCGGCAAGCCGACCAGATGTACGTCCACTGGCAGAAGCTGCACCGGCACGGCATGCGCCGGGCGCAGGAGGAGGTCGTCCCCCTATACGAGCAGACCCGCCATTTCCGCGTGTACTGCTCGAACGTGGTGCCGGGCATGCTCCAGACCGAGGCGTACGCGGCAGCTCTGCTATCAACCATCGCCGCCTTTCAAGGCACCCCTGACGACTCGCAGACGGCGGCAGCATCCAGAATCGAACGCTCACACGTGCTCCATGACGGCAACCACCGCTTCGCTCTGCTGCTGGAAGAAACGGTGCTCCGCTATCGCATTGGCGACGCTGCCGCCATGGCTGGACAGCTCGGCTACCTGCTGACTGTCATGGCGCTTCCGAACGTGAGCCTCGGGGTAATCCCATTCACGGCCCAGCGGCTTGTCTGGCCCCTGGAAGCCTTCTATCTCTTCGACGGCCGCCAAGCGAGCGTGGAGCTACTCACGGCCGCAGTGAACGTCACGGCACCCAGCGAGGTTGCCACGTACGCCAAGGCGTTCTCCGAGCTGTCCAAGCTCGCTGTCTACGGTGCACCCGCCCGGGCTCTGATCTCGGATGCGATCACGTCGCTCGGTTAGTTCGCGTGCAAGCTCGTGCAAGACCGTGGCCCGCTCCGTTCCCTGCTTCTAGGGTCATTCCATCGACCTCGAAGGCGATCGGGAGGGCGCGGCGTGATGAAGACGGAACCGAATCGGTGGCAGGAAACACCGGTGGTGCTGCCGATGCGGGCGGAACGGCCTCGGCCTCGGCCCGTACGGGGTTGCCCGGAGTGCGCCCGGCTGGGCCAGCTTCGGAAGGCGGCGGAGCTGGAGGGCGACGGCACGACGGTGGCCGACTGCAACATCCTGCTCCGGATACACGGGACCGGGCACTGATGGACATGCAGACGTGGAGAGACGCGAGGACTCAGGCTACGAACGCGGCGGAGTCCATACGCGCGGCGCTCGCCGCCCTGGGAGTGCCCGAGAGCGCCTGGGGCAGCGCCCGGCCCGTGGTGACGCACAACGGGCATGCGTACGTGCACCTGGGCATGATCCGGGCTGATGCGGTCGAGCAGATCGCAGAGGCGCTGCGAGTGCCCTCGGCTCCCTGAGCCAATCACAGGATCCTGTCACCGCTGCCCTCCCGGCGGGAGGCAGGTAGTCCCCCGATCGACAAGCCGTTGAGCAGAGACAGGACGTGTCTCGCCTGGGTTGACGTGCCCAGGCTCCGGCCCGGTCCGCCCCCTGACTGGGGTGCCGCCCTGGGCGGTGAGGGCAACCGCTTCGGCCCCAGGGAAGCCGAAGCACCCATTGGAGACTTCCGTCCGTCGCGGGCGGGGGACGGCCGGCTCTCGTTCGGCCGTACAGCAGATCAGGAAGGGCACGACGATGACCGACCTGTACGGGCTCCCCATCGAGGGAGCCGAGTTCTCGAAGGCGTGCGGCGGCAGCACGCACCCGGACGGCGAGGCGTGCGTGACGCTCGCCAAGATCGGCCCGGACGCGTGGGCCATGGGTGACAGCAAGCGGCCGGGCGCTGAGCCGCTGCGGTTCATCACGGCGGAGCTGAACGCGGCGGGCATCGACCCCGCGCGGTTCGACCTCTCCGCCTGATCCCTGAGCACCACTTGACTGGCGGCCCCGCCCACACGCCGACGGGCGGGGCCGTCGCCATTCCCCGAAACGGAGCGGCAGTGCACCACCACGGTTACGCATGGGTCGGAGAAAAGAAGGCGTTCGACAACGAGAGCATCCGGCGACCACCGCCGGAGCACGCACCGCCCGTGGGTATCGACGAGGCGTTGACGGAGCGCTACCGCAACGCGGTGGCCGACTTCCCAGCAACGGGCGTCCCTCCGATCCAAACCGCTCACTGGCTGACGAAACCGGCCTCCCAGGTGCGGGGCACCTGGGAGGAGCCGAAGGAGGCTGGGGAATGGCTCGGGCTCCAGTTGGCGGAGTTCGCACCCCGGTTCGCATCGGAGGCCGATCGGGAAGTGACTCGGCTGGTCCTGTTGGTGAAGGCTGCGGTGGAACGGCTGACCTGGGGTGGGGACGTGTCCCCGGGGCACTACCTCAACGGCACCGTCTTCCATTCGGTCGCGCTGGTGTCCTGCTCCCCGAACCGTTCCAGTCCCGAACTGTCCTGCCCTCTGGAGTAAGGGCTTGCCATGGAGTCCAGTACCGCCTTGGCTTTGTCGGTCACCTCTCCCCCGGCCTTGCCCGCCAGGGTGCCCAGGTAGCCGTCCCGCCGCGCCTTCTTCAGGTGGTCCTTGATCGTCTCTGGGCGACGCTCGATCAGTCGGGCAAGCCACGGAACCGGCGCCGGGGCCCCGCTCTCGGCCATGGCGGCGTACGCCGCAGCGAGCATTGCCAGGTATCGCTCCGAGACGCCTTCAGCCGCCAGGAGGCGGCCAGCAGCCTCCGCCGAGGCGTCCAGCGTCCGCGTGACGTCCTCAAGGGTCTGTTGGGCCTTCGGCGCCATCTTGGCCAAGTTCATCGCAGCCGCGATGTCGAGCCTGCGGAGCACGGTCGTGGAGATGCCGCGCACGACATCGCGGGGCTCGGCGTCATCGGCCGGCTCCACCGTCATGCGCTGTGGGCCTCCCGTAATCGGCCCCACAGGCCACCACATCCGGATCACCCAACCCCCTTGCTGCTGGGTGATCTCGAATCCGCTCTCGTCTGCTCGCACACCCCGACCATACACCACTCGGAGTGGTCCACCCCGTGTTGACAACCCAGGGTGGACCGTGTGCAGACTGAAGCCAGGGGCTGGCCACGGCAGTGGGGGCGGGCCCATCCACGACGAGAAGGGCCGGCTCAGACGTGGCAAGGGCATGGGTAGCGCGATCCAAGGACGACCCGAGGAAGCGGACGACGTTCTGGTACGACCAGGACGGAAAGCAGCGGCAGAAGTCGTTCGAGACCAAGAAGCGCGCCGACGACCACCGGAAGCGGAAGGAGCAGGAGCTAGACGCCGGGACCTACCTGGACGACAAGCTGGGGAAGCAGCCCGTGACGGCGGTCTGGGAGCAGTGGACCAATCAAAGGAAACTGGAGAACAGCACCAAAAAGCAGTACCGCTCGATCCAGAACACAACCCTGGAACCGTTCTTCAAGGCCCGCTCCATCGTGTCCCTGAAGGTCGCGGACATCGAGCAGTGGATGTTGTGGATGGAGCAGGATCGGAAGCTGTCGGCCCGGACCCGGCGCCAGCGGTTCTCGTTCTTCTCCGGAATGATGGATTGGGCTGTCGTCAACGAGATCATCGGGCGCAACCCGTGCAAGAAGATCAGGCATGCGGGCAGCCGTGCCAAGGAGATTCGCGAGCACAAGACCAACGCCCGGCGGCTGACGACTCGGGAAGTCCTGGCGATGCTCAACGCGGCCCCGCCCCGGTACCGGGCGATGCTGTGGCTCATGGCGGGGTGCGGCCTGCGGATCGGAGAGGCCATGGCGGTCTCCCGCGATCAGATCGACTTCCAGGCCGAGGTCCTGCGCGTTGACTTCCAGATCGCGGAGGACGGCGAATCCGAGTCCGGCAAGAACAGCGCTCTACAACGACGGCACATCAAGGCCCGGGACGAGGAGGAGCCTGGGCGCATCGTGCCGCTCCCGCCGAACGTGGCGTTCGAACTGCGCAGGCACATCAAGAACCACGGCATGTGGGGACCGGAGCGCCTGCTGTTCCCCAACGTGACCCGCACCGGGTACGTGTACGCCTCGTACTTCTACCGGCAGATCTGGCTGCCCGCCCTGACGAAGGGCGAGGTGCCCTACTGCAAGCCGCACTCCATGCGGCACTACTACGGATCCCGGCTGCTCTACGCGGGCGTCCCTGAGAACGACGTGGCCGACTGGATGGGGCACAGCGGCACGGACGTGCTCCGCGAGCACTACCACTACATTTTCGAGGGAGCCGAGCAGCGCGGACGCGCAGCCATCGCGACCATGCTGAGCCCCGGCGCGGACGACCCCACCGAGCGGACCGAAGTCGCCTGACCCAACCCATACGGAAGACCCCCGGCATCATGCCGGGGGCCTCGTCGTTTATACAGGTCAGCACCCGTTCCGCGCCCGATGTCCCGCCCAGGATTTCCCCAGCATGACGTCCAGGAGAGACCCGGAACGGACCGGAAGCCGATCACGGCTCCCGGAGCACCGCAGATAGCCTCTGACCTGTGAAAACCCTGCTACGGAAGGTTCCTCGCCATGACGATGCGCTGGACCTGATTCGTTCCTTCATAAATCTGGGTGATCTTCGCGTCGCGCATCATGCGCTCGACCGGGTAGTCGCGGGTGTAGCCGTAGCCGCCGAGGAGCTGGACCGCGTCGGTGGTGACCTCCATCGCGACGTCCGAGGCGAAGCACTTGGCCGCGGCGCCGAAGAAGGTGAGGTCGGAGTCGACGCGCTCCGACTTGGCGGCCGCCGCGTAGGTCAGCTGGCGGGCGGCCTCGATCTTCATGGCCATGTCCGCGAGCATGAACTGGACGCCCTGGAAGTCGCCGATCGGCTTGCCGAACTGCTTGCGCTCCTGGACGTAGCCCTTCGCGTAGTCCAGGGCCCCCTGGGCGATGCCGAGGGCCTGGGCTGCGATGGTGATGCGGGTGTGGTCGAGGGTCTTCATCGCGGTGGCGAAGCCGGTGCCCTCGGCGCCGATCATGCGGTCGGCGGGGATGCGGACGTTGTCGAGGTAGACCTCGCGCGTCGGGGAGCCCTTGATGCCGAGCTTCTTCTCCGGGGCGCCGAAGGAGACGCCCTCGTCCGACTTCTCGACGACGAAGGCCGAGATGCCCTTGGAGCGCTTCTCCGGGTCGGTGACGGCCATGACCGTGTAGTAGTCGGAGACGCCCGCGTTGGTGATCCAGCGCTTGACGCCGTTGAGCACCCAGAAGTCGCCGTCGCGGACCGCGCGGGTCTTCATGCCGGCCGCGTCGGAGCCCGCGTCGGGCTCGGAGAGGCAGTACGAGAACATCCCGTCGCCCTTGGCCAGCGGGCCGAGGTACTTGGCCTTGAGCTCCTCCGAGCCGGAGAGGATCACCGGGAGGGAGCCGAGCTTGTTCACGGCCGGGATCAGGGAGGAGGAGGCGCAGACGCGGGCCACCTCCTCGATCACGATGACCGTGGCGAGGGCGTCGGCGCCGGCGCCGCCGTAGGTCTCGGGCACGTGGACGGCGTGCAGGTCGTTGGCGACGAGGGCGTCGAGGGCCTCCTGCGGGAAGCGGGCCTCCTCGTCGACCGCGGCCGCGAACGGGAGGATCTTCGCCTCGCAGAGCGCGCGGACCGACTCGCGGAGCATGTCGTGCTCCTCGGCCGGGCGGTACAGGTCGAAGTCGGCAGAACCCGCCAAGATCTTTCACTCCCCAGGTGCGGCGCCGAGTGACGTTCCGACGGCGGTGTGCCACCGGAAGGCGTTCGGCGCGGGATGCTAACTACCGTTAAGTAACCCAAATTCTAGTTCCCGGCCCCGGCACAGCGATATGTGGCGCGTACGTGAGCTGCGTGACAGCCGGACACTCCTGGGAACGTCCCCCGAGACCGGCCCGACTATGCTCGGGGGCCGCACACGGCCCCGCACCTCTGGAGCTCCCATGGCCCCCCTCAAGATCACCGTGATCGGCACCGGCTACCTGGGCGCCACGCACGCCGCGGCCATGGCCGAGCTCGGCTTCGAGGTACTGGGGCTGGACGTGGTGCCGGAGAAGATCGAGATGCTGGCCTCGGGCCGGGTCCCCATGTACGAGCCGGGGCTGGAGGAACTGCTCGCCCGGCACGTCGCGGGGCTGCCGGGGTCCACCGGGCGGCTGCGGTTCACCCGGTCCTACGCAGAGGTCGGGGACTTCGGCGACGTGCACTTCGTGTGCGTGAACACCCCGCAGAAGCACGGCGAGTACGCCTGCGACATGAGTTTCGTGGACGCGGCCGTGGAGTCCCTGGCCCCGCACCTCACCCGGCCCGCGCTGGTGGTGGGCAAGTCCACCGTGCCGGTGGGCTCGGCCGAGCGGCTCGCCGGAAAGCTCGCCGCACTGGCTCCGGCGGGCGCGGACGTGGAGCTGGCGTGGAACCCGGAGTTCCTGCGCGAGGGCTTCGCCGTGCAGGACACCCTGCACCCCGACCGGATCGTCGTCGGCGTCCGCGGCGAGCGCGCCGAGAAGCTGCTGCGGGAGGTGTACGCGACGCCCATGGCGGAGGGGAGCCCGCTGGTGGTGACCGACTTCCCGACGGCCGAGCTGGTGAAGACCGCCGCCAACTCCTTCCTGGCGACGAAGATCTCCTTCATCAACGCCATGGCCGAGGTGTGCGAGGCGGCCGGCGGCGACGTCGTCAAGCTGGCCGAGGCCATCGGCCACGACGAGCGGATCGGCGCCAAGTTCCTGCGCGCCGGCATCGGTTTCGGCGGCGGCTGCCTGCCCAAGGACATCCGCGCCTTCATGGCCCGGGCCGGCGAGCTGGGCGCCGACCAGGCGCTGACCTTCCTGCGGGAGGTCGACTCCATCAACATGCGCCGCCGCGGCCACATGGTCGAGCTGGCCCGCGAGGCCGTGGGCGGATCGTTCCTGGGCAAGCGGGTCGCCGTGCTCGGCGCCACCTTCAAGCCCGACTCGGACGACGTGCGCGACTCCCCCGCGCTGAACGTCGCCGGGCAGATCCACCTCCAGGGCGGCCAGGTCACCGTCTACGACCCCAAGGGCATGGACAACGCGCGGCGCGTCTTCCCCACCCTCGGCTACGCCGACTCCGCGCTCGCCGCCGCCCGCGGCGCCGAGGTCGTCCTGCACCTCACCGAGTGGCGCGAGTTCCGCGAGCTCGACCCCGCCGAGCTGGGGGCGGTCGTCACGGACCGGCTCGTGCTCGACGGGCGGAACGCCCTGGACCCGCTCCGCTGGCGCGCGGCCGGGTGGACCTACCGGGCCATGGGGCGCCCGCAGGCGTAAGGGACTTGGGGGGCGCACGGGCCGACCAGGGCGTATACCGGTACCCACTTTTGAAGGATCTCAGTCAAAGAAGTGGAATAAATGACTGGGTAGACTTCGGGCCGATGACCACGACCAGCAGCCCCACAGCCCACCCCACCGCATCCGCGACGGCGGCGCCCGCCACGCGTGGCCGGTGGGGATCCTTCGAAGCAGCCATGCGAGGACGCGGCGCCCTGCTGGGCATCGCGGGCTTCTGGCTGGCCTCCAGGGCGGCGATGCTCTGGATGCTCGTCAACGACTTCTTCAGCTCGAACGTCGTCCGGGTGGAGGTCACCGCGACCTACCACAACTGGTACAACGTCCTCGTCCACTGGACGCTGCCGCACAACGACATCATGTGGCAGTACCCGCCGGCGGCCGCGGCGATCTTCCTCTCCCCGGACCTGCTGCCGTTCCTCACCTACTTCCAGGCCTTCGTCGCCCTGACGGTGCTCTGCGACGGCGTGGTCCTGCTCGGTCTGATCCGGGCGGCGCGGCGCGGCGACGGCAGCATGGCCGGTGCGCTGGTGTGGCTGGTGACGCTGCCGATGATGATGGCGACGCCGTTCGCCCGCTACGACATCCAGGTCACCCTGCTCGCGGTCTTCGCGCTGCTCGCGATGCGCCATCGTCCCCGGGTCGGCGGGGTCATCGCCGGTATCGGGGCGATGGTCAAGGTGTGGCCGCTGCTGACCCTGCTCGGCACCCCGCGCGGCAAGTCCACGCGGGACGCCTTCGTCGCGGCGGCGCTCTCCGCGGCGGCGCTGCTGGCGGTGTTCGCGCTGCTGTTCAAGGACACGCTGGGCTTCCTGGGCAACCAGGGCGACCGCGGCGTGCAGATCGAGTCGCTGGGCGGTTCGGCGCTGATGGCGGCGCGGCTGGTGGACCTGTGGCCCGGCAAGGTCAACTTCCAGTACGGGGCCTTCGAGTACGTCGGCCCGTACGTGTCGAGCATCGCGCGGGCCTCGCTGGGGCTGACCGTGGTCGGCTTCCTGCTGCTCCTGCTGTGGCGCGTGAAGGCCAACCGCTGGTCGAGCGCGACGCCGTTCGACGCCGCGCTCTGCGCGATCATGGTCTTCACGGTCACCAGCCGCGTCATCAGCCCGCAGTACATGATCTGGCTGCTGGGCCTCGCGGCCGTCTGCCTGACGTCGAAGAACACCACCCAGCGACCGATCGCCTGGCTGCTGGTCGCCGCGAACGCGCTGACCACGCTGATCTTCCCGATCTGCTACGGCTCCGACATCCTCACCAACAGCACGCTGGGCACGGTCCTGCTCTGCACGCGCAACGGCCTGCTGCTCTACGCGACGGTCTGGTCCGGCGTCCGGCTGTGGAAGGCGACCGTGCTGCCGAAGTCGGCGCTGCGGCAGCTGGAGTCGCAGGCCGCCTAGGGCGTGGGGCCCCGGTGCTGTGCGGCACGGGCGGTGAATTCCGCCTCGCGCAGCACCCGCTGGGCGTTGCCCCAGGTCAGCAGGGTGATGTCGGCTTCCGACCAGCCCCGTTCCAGTAGTTCCGCGATCAGCCGCGGGTAGCCCGAGGGGTCGGTGAGTCCGGCCGGCCTCGGGCTTCCGCGTTCGGCGCCGAAGGCGGCGCCGAGGCCGACGCCTTCCGGGCCGGCGAGGGCCCGTACGTGTTCCACGTGGTCGGCGACGGCGTGCAGGGAGTCGCCGGTGCGCTCGGTGTCGAAGGTGACCATCGCGAGGCCGCCGGCCGCGCGCAGGGCGAGCAGGACCTCGTCGGTGACGTTGTCCGGGTGCGGGTTGAGCGAGGCCGCGCCGGTGTTGGAGATGATCACCGGCGCCTTGGAGGCCGCGGTGAGCTGGCAGGCGGCGGCGGGCGTGCAGCCCGTCAGGTCGATGAGCATCGCGAGCCGGTTCGCTTCTTTGACCACCTCGTGGCCGAAGGCCGTCAGGCCCTCGTCGGCCCAGGGTGCTCCGGCGGGGGCGATGAGGCGCACGCCGAGGGCGTGGAAGGCGCGCAGTGCGCCGAGGGAGCCGGTGAGGGTGCTGCCGGGGACGGGGCCGAGGAACGAGGCGATGCGGCCCCGGTTGCGGGCGTCGGCCATGTCGTCGGCGGTCAGCGCGAGGTACAGGCTGTCGGAGTAGCGGCGCATCAGGGCGCGGGCCGCGTCGATCTGTTCGAGGGTCTCGCACACGGCCTGGGCGCAGGAGTCCGCGCGGGGCGGGCCGGGCGGCACGAGGAGGGTCCAGAACTGGGCGCCCACTCCCCCGGCGCGCAGCCGCGGGATGTCGGTGTCGACGCCCGTGTCCGGGGTGTCGATGTCGTGGTACGGGCTCTGGCGCAGGGTCCAGACGAGGGTGTTGCAGCCGTCGGCGACGGGGTGCACGGCGAGCAGCGCGGCCGCGCGGTCCAGGGATCCGCCCGCCATGAGGGGGGCGGTGACGGGGACGTCGTCGGCTCCGACACCCACGGAGTGGGGTTCATCCTGCAGGTCGGCCATGGCATTCGCTCCGGTCTCGGCGGCAGCAGGGAGACATGGGGCCACCGTGACACGGGGGGTGGCGGTGCCGCCCGGCGAATGGGGCGTTCGGGTGTACCCCGTATACGGGACGGGGGCGGGGCCGGGGTGTTCCCCCGGCCCCGCCCCCGTTCCGGCCTTGTGCGCCGGTGTCCGCGTGGGGGCTAGAGCACCGCGTTGGACGGACCTCGGGTGGCCGACAGGTCGCGGGCGACGGCTTCGGCGTCGCGCAGCGCCCGTACCGCGTTGGACCAGGTCAGCTTGGCCAGGTCGGCCCGGGACCAGCCGCGGTGCAGGAGCTCCGCGATCAGGTTCGGGTAGCCGGAGACGTCGTCCAGCCCGGCCGGGGTGAAGGCGGTGCCGTCGAAGTCGCCGCCGATGCCGATGTGGTCCACGCCGGCGACCTCGCGCATGTGGTCGAGGTGGTCGGCGACGGTGGCGGCGGTGGCCACCGGGCGCGGGCGCCCGGCTTCGAAGGCCCGGTGCAGGGCCATCGCCTCGGGGGTGGTGTCGAGGTGGTGGAAGCCGTGGGAGCGCAGGTTCTCGTCCGCGGCCAGGGTCCACTCGACGGCGGCCGGGAGGATGAACTTGGGTACGAACGTCGCCATCGCGACGCCGCCGTTGGCGGGCAGCTGGGCGAGGACGTCGTCGGGGACGTTGCGCGGGTGGTCGCAGACCGCCCGTGCCGAGGAGTGCGAGAAGATCACCGGCGCGGCGGAGACGGCGAGGGCGTCGCGCATGGTGGTGTCGGCGACGTGCGAGAGGTCGACGAGCATGCCGATGCGGTTCATCTCGCGCACCACCTCGCGGCCGAACTCCGCGAGGCCGCCGTGGCGGGGTGCGTCGGTCGCCGAGTCCGCCCAGTCGATGGTGTCGTTGTGGGTGAGCGTCAGGTACCTCACGCCCAGCCGGTGCAGGGCGCGCAGGGTGGCGAGCGAGTTGTTGATGGAGTGGCCGCCCTCGGCGCCCATGAGGGAGGCGATCCTGCCGTCGGCGCGGGCCGCTTCCATGTCGTCCGCCGTGAGCGCCCTCGCCAGGGCGCCGGGGTGGCGGTCGATGAGCTGGTCGACGGCGTCGATCTGCTCCAGGGTGGCGCTGACGGCCTCGTCGCCCGCGAAGTCGGAGCGGACGTAGACGGACCAGAACTGTGCGCCGACCCCGCCGGCCCGCATCCGGGGGATGTCGGTGTGCAGGTGCGCCGACTGGTCGCCGGCGATGTCCCGCCGGCCGAGGTCGTAGCGCACCTGCTCGCGCAGGGCCCAGGGCAGGTCGTTGTGGCCGTCGGCCACGGGGTGCTCGGCGAGGAGCTCCCGGGCCTGCGCGAGCAGGTCCGCCGCGCTCACTTGCCGAACCCGAAGGATTCCGCGCCCGCGACCTTGGCGCGCAGCCGCTTGCCCTTCTCGGTGGCCTGGTCGTTGAGCTCCTGCTGGAACTCCCGCATCCGGCCGAGCAGCTCGGGGTCGTGCGCGGCGAGCATGCGTACGGCCAGCAGGCCGGCGTTGCGGGCGCCGGCGACGGAGACGGTGGCCACGGGGACCCCGGCGGGCATCTGGACGATCGACAGGAGCGAGTCCATGCCGTCGAGGTACTTCAGCGGGACCGGCACGCCGATGACGGGCAGCGGGGTGACGGAGGCGAGCATGCCGGGCAGGTGGGCGGCCCCGCCCGCGCCGGCGATGATCGCCTTGAGGCCGCGGTCCGCGGCCTGCTCCCCGTACGCGACCATCTCGTGCGGCATCCGGTGGGCGGAGACGACGTCGACCTCGTAGGGGATCTCGAACTCGTCCAGGGCCTGGGCGGCGGCCTCCATGACCGGCCAGTCGGAGTCCGAGCCCATGACGATGCCTACGACGGGGGAGGTGCTCATTCCGTGATCGTTCCTCTGAGGTAGCCGGCTGCGTGACGTGCGCGCTCCAGCACATCGTCAAGGTCGTCGCCGTAGGTGTTGACGTGGCCGACCTTGCGGCCGTGTTTCACGTCCTTGCCGTACATGTGGATCTTGACCTGCGGGTCGTGGGCCATGCAGTGCAGGTACGCCGCGTACATGTCGGGGTAGTCCCCGCCGAGGACGTTGGCCATCACGGTCCAGCGGGCCCGGGGGCGCGGGTCGCCCAGGGGGAGGTCCAGGACCGCGCGGACGTGGTTGGCGAACTGGGAGGTGACCGCGCCGTCCTGGGTCCAGTGGCCGCTGTTGTGCGGGCGCATGGCCAGTTCGTTGACGAGGATGCGGCCGTCGGTGGTCTCGAACAGCTCCACGGCCAGGTGGCCGGTCACGTCGAGTTCCTTGGCGATGCGCAGGGCCAGGGCCTGGGCCTCGCCCGCGAGGGCTTCGGAGAGGTCGGGGGCGGGGGCGATCACCGTGTCGCAGACCCCGTCCACCTGGATGGACTCGACGACGGGGTAGGCCACGGCCTGGCCGTGCGGGGAGCGGACGATGTTGGCCGCGAGCTCGCGGACGTAATCGACCTTCTCCTCCGCGAGGACCGGGACGCCCGCCTTGAACGGGGCCTCCGCGTCCTCGGGCGTGCGGACGAACCACACGCCCTTGCCGTCGTACCCGCCGCGCACCGTCTTGAGGATGACGGGGAAGCCGCCCACCTCTTGCGCGAAGGCCGCCGCGTCCGCCGGATCGCTCACGATCCGGTGGCGGGGGCTGGGCGCGCCGATCTCGTCGAGCTTGGCGCGCATCACCCCCTTGTCTTGTGCGTGCACCAACGCGTCGGGCCCCGGCCGGACGGGGATGCCGTCCGACTCCAGGGCCCGGAGGTGCTCGGTGGGGACGTGCTCGTGATCGAAGGTGATCACGTCGCAGCCGCGCGCGAAGGCGCGCAACGTGTCCAGATCGCGATAGTCGCCGATGACGACGTCGCTCACGACCAGGGCCGCCGAGTCCTGGGGGGTGTCACTGAGGATCTTGAATCTGATGCCGAGGGGGATACCCGCCTCGTGGGTCATGCGGGCGAGCTGACCGCCGCCGACCATGCCGACTACCGGGAACGTCACCTCTCCAGGGTATCCGCCGGTATTCCGCCATACGGACGCAGGCCTGGCGCGGACCCGCCGGTCGGGCCCGGAGGCCTTGTGTGCGTTGTGTCGCAAGGGTGCCGGGGCGCGAACGGGCCCCCGGGGTGACACTTAACATGGTGGGGTTGACGGGATCGGGTGACACGCCCAGCGGGACGCTGACGGCTCACTCCGCGACCCACACGACGACTGACAGGGACTGAACCATCACATGAGCACGCCGAACGCAGTACCGCTGTCCGAGCGCTTCCGCGGCATCGCCCGGGAAGTCGTCAAGTTCGGCGCGGTCGGCGGCGCGGGCGTCCTGGTCAACTTCGGCGTCTTCAACCTGCTGCGCGCCACCACGGACCTGCAGACGGTCCGCGCGAACGTGATAGCCATCGTGGTCGCCATCATCACGAACTACGTGGGGTTCCGCTACTTCACCTACCGTGACCGCGACCTGGGCAGCCGCCGCCGCGAGATGATCCTGTTCGTGCTGTTCAGCGTGATCGGCATGGTCATCGAGAGCGGTGTCCTCTACGTCGCCACCTACGGCTTCGGCCTGGACAGCTCGCTGCAGAACAACGTCTTCAAGTTCTTCGGCATGGCGGTGGCGACGGTCTTCCGGTTCTGGTCCTACCGGACGTGGGTCTTCAAGGCCCTGCCCACGGACGCCGCGCCCTCGCTGGTCGTGGAGCAGCGCGACGGGCACGAGGCGCCCGTCGCCACCCGCACCCCGGAGCCGGCGGCCAACCAGGGCTGACGGCCGGCCGGGGGCGAGGACCGGCCGGGGCCGGCGGCCGCGCGGCCGTCACCTGACGGTCCGCTCCGGCTCCGCGCGCTCCGGGGCGGTACGGCTGAGGAAGAGCGCGAACACCGGCGGCTGACTCTGGAGGAGCTCCAGGCGGCCGCCGTCCGCTTCCGCGAGGTCCCGGGCGACGGCCAGGCCGATGCCGGTGGAGTTGCGGCCGCTGATGGCCCGCTCGAAGATCCGGTTGCCCAGGTCGGGCGGGACGCCGGGGCCCTCGTCCGTGACCTCGATGACGGCCTGGTTGCCGGTCACGCGGGTGCGCAGGGCGACCGTGCCGCCGCCGTGCATGAGCGCGTTCTCCACGAGGGTGGCCAGGACCTGGGAGACCGCACCGGGGGTGCCGACGGCCCGCATGCCGGTCTTCCCGGAGCGCACGATGGCCCGGCCGGCGCTGCGGTAGGCCGGCCGCCACTCCTCCACCTGCTGCTTGACGACCTCGTCGAGGTCGAAGGGGACGGCGGAGCCGGTGCGGGGGTCGCGGGAGTTGGTCAGCAGCCGCTCGACCACGTCCGTGAGCCGCTCCACCTGGGTGAGGGCGATGGTCGCCTCCTCCCGCACGGTCTCCAGGTCGTCGGTGACCGTGATCTCCTCCAGCCGCATCGACAGGGCGGTGAGGGGGGTGCGCAGCTGGTGCGAGGCGTCGGCGGCGAGGCGCCGCTCGGCGGTGAGCATCCGCCCGATCCGCTCGGCGCTGGAGTCGAGCACGTCGGCGACCCGGTCCAGCTCGGGGACCCCGTAGCGCTTGTGCCGGGGCCGGGGGTCGCCCGAGCCGAGCCGCTCGGCGGTCTCGGCCAGGTCGGTCAGCGGGGAGGCCAGCCGGTTGGCCTGGCGCACGGCGAGCAGGACGGCGGCGACGACGGCCAGCAGGGCCACCGCGCCGACCACGGCCAGGGTGCGCCCGACCTCCCGGGTGACGGTGGAGCGGGACTCCTCGACGACCACCACCTCGCCCTGCTCACCGCGCGCGGTGCCCCGGATGACGTTGTCCTCGATGCGGTCGCCGACCTCGACGGGCGGCTGTCCGGGGACGGTGATGCGGGCGTACGTGCCGACGTCCAGCTGTTCGGACAGCGAGCCGGCGTCGACCTTGCGGTGTTCCAGGGCGTCGGCCTCGACGACGCCCAGCAGGCGCAGCGCCTCGGAGCCGATGCGGTCCTGGGCGCTGCTGGTGATGGTCCGGGTCTCCACGATGACGAGGGAGACCCCGAACACGGCGATCACGACGAGGACCACGGCGAGCGTGGAGTTGATCAGACGGCGGCGCATGCCTAGAGCATGCCCTAACGGGCGAACGCGCTCCGTCGGCCGGCGGCGCCGGCCCGCGTCAGCTCTTCTCGAAGCGGAAGCCGACGCCCCGGACGGTGGCGATGTAGCGGGGGTTGGCGGCGTCGTCGCCCAGCTTCTTGCGCAGCCAGGAGATGTGCATGTCGAGGGTCTTGGTGGAGGACCACCAGGTGGTGTCCCAGACCTCGCGCATCAGCTGGTCGCGGGTGACGACCCGGCCGGCGTCGCGGACCAGGACGCGCAGCAGGTCGAACTCCTTGGCGGTGAGCTGGAGCTCCTCCTCCCCCATCCAGGCGCGGTGGGACTCGACGTCGATGCGCACGCCGTGGGTGGCGGGGGCCTGGGCGGCGTCGTTGGCGCCGCGCCGCAGCAGGGCCCGGACGCGGGCCAGCAGTTCGGCGAGGCGGAAGGGCTTGGTCACGTAGTCGTCGGCGCCGGCGTCCAGGCCGACCACCGTGTCCACCTCGTCGGCCCGGGCCGTCAGGACCAGGATGGGGAAGCCGTGGCCCTCGGCGCGCAGTCGCCGGGCCACCTCCAGGCCGTCCATGCCGGGCAGTCCCAGGTCCAGGACGACGAGATCGACGCCGCCCTGCAGTCCGGCCTCCAGGGCGGTGGGGCCGTCCTCCCGGACCTCGACCTCGTAGCCCTCCCGGCGCAGGGCACGGGCCAGGGGTTCCGAGATGGATGCGTCGTCCTCGGCGAGCAGTACACGCGTCATGTGGGTGATGGTAGTCCGCGGCGGGTGAAAGGAGGCGCCTGCCTGCATACCCCTCTCGAACTGGGGTTATGAACTACTACCGACCTTCGAACTTGACGGATCGGTTCCCTCCTTCCCTGTGATCCATATCTCAAGCCCTTCCATATGCATCGGGGCCCTGTCGTATGGTGGCGGAACGCCCGATGCACTACCGAGGGGACATTTGCGCTCAAATCCGAGCCAAGAACCTCAAATTCTGCTCTGGTCGGCATCGTCCGGCCCAGATGACAGTGAATGACCTATGGGCCGGGCCCTGCGCGCGAGGATGCGCGGAGGGCGTGGATCCCGGTTACGACTGCCCCATCGCCCCGTCACACCGGGGAACGAGACCCCAGGGCGTGGGGAGGGACATCCGTCGCCGGTGCCGGCCGCCCCCCACCGGGCGCTCAACAGCTCACGAAGCCAAGCGTCCCGAGCAAGCAAGGATCGACCATGGCTTCCAGCCTGACGAAGGACTCGGCGTCCCCGGCCGCCGAAAAGACCTTCTTCGGCCACCCCCGTGGCCTGGCCACTCTGTTCATGACCGAGATGTGGGAGCGCTTCTCCTACTACGGCATGCGCGCCCTCCTGGTCTACTACCTGGTCTCGGGCGGCGCCGACGCCGCCACGGGCAGCCAGGGCGGCGGTCTGGCCATGACCGCGGCGACGACCACGGCCATCTACTCCGTCTACGTGTCCATGGTCTACCTCATGGCCATGCCCGGCGGATGGTTCGGCGACCGCGTCTGGGGCGCCCGCAAGACGGTTGCGATCGCCGGTTTCGTGATCATGGCTGGTCACCTGTCCCTGGCTCTCCCCGGCCAGGCGATGTTCTTCGTGGGTCTGGTCCTGGTCGCGGCCGGTTCCGGTCTGCTGAAGGCCAACATCTCCACGATGGTCGGTCACCTGTACGACGGCCCGGACGACCCGCGCCGTGACGGTGGCTTCACCCTGTTCTACATCGGCATCAACCTCGGTGCCTTCGTCGCCCCGTTCATCGTCGGAACGGTCGGCAAGGAGCACAACTGGCACCTGGGCTTCGCCCTCGCCGCCGTCGGCATGGCCCTGGGCCTCACCCAGTTCCTGATCGGCACCAAGCACCTGAGCCCGAAGAGCAGCCAGGTCCCGAACCCGCTGACGCCGGAGGAGCGCAAGGCCGTCCTCACCAAGGTCGTCCTCGCCGTCCTGGGCATCGCCGTCTTCTACGGCGCCGTGGTCGCCCTCGGCGCCTACACGCTGAACTGGGCCCTGGTCCCGCTGACCCTCGCCGGCCTGCTGATCCCGATCGCCGTCCTGGCGCGCATCAAGCGCGACAAGGACCTGTCGGGTGCCGAGCAGTCGAAGATGACCGCCTACATCTGGTTCTTCATCGCCGCCGCCGTCTTCTGGATGATCTACGACCAGGGTGGCTCCACGCTGTCCCTGTTCGCGGACGACAAGACCGCCGACACCGTCTTCGGCTTCGGCTTCTCCGCCACCTGGTACCAGTCGCTCAACCCGCTGTTCGTCATGGCGCTGGCCCCGGTCTTCGCCTGGCTGTGGCTGTGGCTGTCCCGCAAGAACCAGGAGCCGAACACCATCGTGAAGTTCGCGATGGGCCTGGTCCTGATCGGTGCCTCGTTCTTCGTCTTCATCGTCCCGATGGGCATGGCGACGGGCGACACCAAGGTCTCCCCGATGTGGCTCGTCTCGATCTACATGATCCAGACCATCGGCGAGCTCTGCGTCTCCCCGGTCGGCCTCTCGGTCACCACGAAGATGGCGCCGCAGAAGTACGCCTCCCAGATGATGGGTGTCTGGTTCCTGGCGGTCACCGCCGGCGACTGCACCACCAGCCTCCTGTCCATCGGTGGCGTCGACCTCAACGGCACGTGGGTGATCGGCTTCCAGGCCGCCGCCGCGGCCCTGGCCGGCTTCGCGGTGTACACGTACCGCAAGAAGGTCCAGGCGCTCATGGGCGACGTGCACTGACGCACCCCGAGCGGTAGGTGAAGGCCCGGCACACCGGAAGGTGTGCCGGGCCTTCGTCCGTTCCCGTGCGGGCTACCTCGTGCCCCGCAGGCGGCGCCAGGGGGTGAAGGTGAAGACCGCGGCGCCGAGCAGGATCACCGTGCCGGCGACCAGGGCCAGGGCCCGGACCCCGCCGTCGTCCTGGGCGCCGGTCTCGGCGAGGCCCCCGGCGGCACCGGACGAGCCGGAGCCCGAGGAGGCCGAGCCGGTGGTGGCGGAGCCGGAGCCGCCGGGCTGGGCGGTGGTGTCCAGCTCCAGGGAGACCCCGCTGGCGGCGGCCTTGCAGGGCACGTTGATCGGGGTGGAGCCCGGGGCCATCGTGACGTCGATCGTCAGCTGGTCGGGGCTGAGCGTCACCTTGCCCGACTTACCGGGCTTGTAGGTGCCCGTCATGTCGCTCAGGCTGACCGGCGCCTTGTCGGGGATCGGCTCGGCGTTGGCCGGGCCGGTGACCTTGACGGTGCCGCTGTCGGCGCCGCCGAGCCTGATGTCCATCGAGGGCTTGAGCGCCCCGGCCGGGAGGGCCATGGGGCTGGCCATCGCGCCCTTGGCGGTCTTGACGGTGAGGGCGTAGTCGCCGCCGTTCTTCTTCGCGCTGATGGTCACCGGTGTCTTGATCCCGCCGGGCACCACCGCGCCGCAGTCGTAGGAGACCTCCACCGCCTTGCCAGGGAAGTCGGTCTGGCCGCCCGAGCCGCCGGTGGTGGAACCGCCCGTCGCGCTGCCGCCGGTGCTGCCGGCGGTCGTGGAGCCGCCCGTGGTGGAGCCGCCCGTCGTGGCGCCCGTGGTGCCGCCGGTGGTGCCGCCGGTGGTCGTCGAGCCGGTCGTCCCGCCCGTCGTCCCGCCGGTGCCGCCGCCGCCCGAGACGTCGATGACGGCCCCGCCCGTCACCGCGCCCACCGGGGCGCACTTGGTGACGAAGGTGCCGAAGGGGAAGGTCACCGCCACCTCGTACCTGCCGGGGGTCACGGTGATCCTGCCGGCCTTGGTCAGCTTCAGCTTGCCCTTCATGACGGACATGACCATGGGGGCCTTCTTGGGGATCTCCGGGTTCTTCTTCTCCCCGACGACCTTGACCTCCCCTCCCCCGTCGCCGGCGGTGAGCCAGCCGGTGGGCTGGACCGAGTCCTTGGGGATCACCATCAGGTCGGTGTTGTTCGAGGCCGGCTTCACCGTCTCCCACGAGACGTCGACCTCGTCGCCGACCTTGGCCGTGGCCGGTGCGGTGATCCGGGCGGTGGTCTCGCCCTCCACCGGGTCGCCGCCGCCGGCCGGCGGCACGCACCTGACCTTGAACGTGGTGTCGGCGGCCTGGGCGGGGGAAGCCGCCACGGCGACACCCGCGCCGCTGAGCAGCAGCGCGACCAGGGCCGCGCTCGCCCTCCGTTGGGTCTTCACTGGGGTCCCTTCGTCGTCGGACTGTGATCGGACGGTGCGGACGTCTGCGGGGGCCGCGGCTGCCGGGGCCGCGGGGGGTCCGGGGTGAACCACGGCAGGACCGGTGCCGGGGGCCCGGGGGGCCCGGCCGCGCCGGCCTTCGGGAGGCGGGCGGTCACCGCCGAGGCGGGGTCCGCGGCCGGGTCCGGGGCCGGTTCGGCCGCCCGGTGGCGGCCGGGGGCCCCGGGGCGGGGGCGGACCCGGTCGACGACGGCCATGCCCAGCCGGAAGAGCGCCGTCGGGACCACGACCAGCAGCAGGCCCCAGAACAGCAGCACCCCGTACGGCCGGGCCACGCCCCACGGCTGGGTGGCGAGGACGGTCTCCCCGTACTTGAGGGAGACCGTGTAGTCGCCGTGGGCGCCCGCCGGAAGCTCCACGTCCAGGCCGACCTCCGCCTTGCCGCCGGGCGGGATGGTGCCCTTCCAGCGGGCCTCCTCCCACTGCGGGGCGAACACCCCGTGCGCGGTGCCCAGCTGGAAGACGGGGTCCTTGACGGGCGCCGAGCCGAGGTTGCCGACGGTGGCGGTCAACCTGCGCGACGGCGGGGCCCCGAACCAGGTCAGCACCCCGTCCCCGCCCTTGAGGCGAACACCCGTGAGCATCGCGAGCCGGGCGCTCCCGGACTCGGCGGGCAGGTCGGCCACCGGATGGCCGGTGATCTTCAGCGGGACGGCGACGGTGGACCGGTCGCCGTTGACCGAGGCCACGTCGACCACGCAGGGGCAGGGCTTGGGCGGTGCCGCGACCGGCAGCCGGGCCGTGAACCGGCCGTCGTCGGCGACCGTGACGGCCACCCCGTCGGCGTTGGCGCAGCTGTTGGTGCCGCCGATCATGTTCTGGCCGCAGACCAGCAGCATGACCAGGGTCCTGGCCGGCCATCCGGTGCCGGTGGCGCTGAGCTCGGTGCCCGGGGCGGCCTCTTGGAGGGAGAGCGCCACGGCGGGCCTGCCCGCGGCGGAGGCGGCGGCCGGAGCCGGAGCGGCCGGGAAGGCCGGAGCCGCGGCGGCCGGGGCCGCGGGCAGCAGGGCCAGGGCGAGGGAGGCCAGGGCCGCCACGGCGCGGGATGCGGCCCTCGGGCCGGACGTGCGGCTCACCTGGGCGCTCCCGTCAGCTCGGGTTCGGACGCGGCCGGGGCGCTCGGGCCCCCGGCCGGCTCGTGCGGCGCTCCGCGCGGCTTCCCGCGCCACCGCCCGGGCGGGCCGCGCCGCAGGACCCGTACGAGGACCAGCGCGGCCGCGCCGAGGAGCAGCAGGCCGGCTCCGGCCCGGGCGGCGCTCCCCCCGGGCGCCAGCCAGGCCGTGGCGGTGGCGGTGGCCGGGGCGGCGCCGGGGGCGGTGGCGGTGAGCCGGAGGGAGACCCGGTCGAAGGCGGGCGCGCCCGGCCAGGGCTCGGTCAGGGTGATCCGCCCGCCGGGCAGCAGCTCGACCGGCAGGGCGCGGGCCCGGCGCGGGTCGCGGGCCCCGCCGAGGGCGCGTTCGGCGTGCAGGGCGAGCGCGGGGGTGAGGGCGACGTTGCCCCGGTTGACGAGGGTGTACGCGATGGTGGTGGCCGCGCCCCGGCCGCGTACCGAGACGTCCTCGACGGTGAGGGCCGCCAGCACCGGACCGCCGACCCGCACGTCGACCCGTACCCCCGCCTCGCGGCCGCCCTCGGCGGCGACGACGGCGGCGGGGTGGTCGCCGGGCGGGGCGGAGGGCGGGACGGTCACGGTGAAGGGGACCACGGCGCGGGTGTGCGGAGGGAGCGTGACGGTGGCGGCCGCGCCGAAGCTGATCCAGGCGCCGGCGCCCCGGGTCTCCCGGGCGGGACGGACGGCGAAGGCCCCGTCGGGCGTGTTGTGGGCGTCGGCCCCGCGCAGGGTGACGGTCCGCTCCCGGTCGCCGGTGTTGGCGAGGGCGAGGCGGTCCTCCAGCACGGCGGCGGCGGGGCCGGCGAGGTAGAAGGAGGGGCGGCGGTCCGCGGCGGCACCGGAGGCCGGCTCGGCGGTCCAGCCGGGCTCGTCCGCGGCGGCGGGGGACGCGGGCAGGGCGGCGGCGGCCAGCAGCAGGAGTGCGGCGAGCCGCCCGAGGACGCGGGGCGTGAGCGTGCGGGGCGTGAGGGCGTGGAGCACGGGCGGGCGCTCCGTTCAGGCCGGGGTCCGCCGGGCCCGTCGGCCGCGCCGGGTCAGCCAGAGCATCCCGGCGGCGCCGGAGAGGGCCACGGTGGCGCCGAGGGTGCCGAGGGCGAGGGCGGAGTCGGCGGGCCCGGTCTGCGGGAGGGTGTCCTCCCCGGAGGGCTGCTGCGCGCCGGCGGCCGCCGTCACGTCGAGCTCCAGCGAGGGCTTGGGGCTGTTGCCGGGGGTACAGGTGGTGGTGGTCCCCATGGCCTTGATGGTGAGGACGCCGGCGGTGAAGGCGACCTTGCCGCTCTTCCTCGGGGTGTAGGTGCCCGACAGGTCCGAGATCTTGATGGGGGTGTTGGCGGGCGCGGCCTCCGGGTTCGGGGGGCCGGTGACCGGTATCGAGGCCTGTTCCGCGCCGTCGGCCGTGATGACGGCGCTGGGGTTCATCGCCCCCTTGCCGAGCTCGATGGGGCTGGAGGAGACGCCCTTCTGGAAGGACATCGTCAGCTTGTAGCCGTCGCCCTCCTTGACGGCCTTGATGTCGATGGGCGAGACCGCCGACTTGTCCCCGATGGGGGTCTGGCACTTGTACTCGACGTCGACCACGTCGGCGTGGGCCGCGGGGGCGGCGAGCAGTACGGCGGATCCGGCCAGCGCGGAGGCCAGCGCGAGCGCGGTGGAGCGTTTCCGGTCGGACACCTTCGTCTTCCCCTCGGGCCACGGAACGGCTTACTGACGCCATGTCAGATTGGTGGCTCAAGGTACGCCCGGGACCTTGCGGAGGGAAGACAAAGGACGATCCGGCCTGGAAGGCCCGGTGGGCGGCCCGCCGGGCCGCGCCCGGGCCGCGCCGCGGGCGGGGCGTCAGGCGGCGCGCACCCCGCGGTTCCAGACGGCGGACACGAGCGGGACGCCCGGCCGGTAGGCGAGGTGGACGTGGCTGGGGGCGTCGAGGAGGGCCAGGTCGGCGCGGGCGCCGGGCACCAGGCGGCCGATGTCCGAGCGGCGCAGCGCGCGGGCCCCGCCGGCGGTGGCCGACCACAGGGCCTCGTCGGGGGTCATGCGCATGTCCCGGACGGCGAGGGCGATGCAGAACGGCATGGAACTCGTGTACGAGGAGCCGGGGTTGCAGTCCGTGGACAGGGCGACCGTCGCGCCCGCGTCGATGAGGCGGCGCGCGTCGGGCCACTGGGCGCGGGTGGAGAACTCGGCGCCGGGCAGGAGGGTGGCGACGGTGGTGGCGGACGCCTGGGCGAGGGCGTCCACGTCGGCGTCGGTGAGGTGGGTGCAGTGGTCGGCCGAGGCGGCCTCCAGCTCCACGGCCAGCTGCACGCCGGGGCCGTAGGAGAGCTGGTTGGCGTGGACGCGGGGGATCAGGCCGGCGGCGGCGCCGGCGGTGAGGATCGCGCGGGCCTGGTCGCCGTCGAAGGCGCCCTTCTCGCAGAAGACGTCCACCCAGCGGGCGTACGGGGCGCAGGCCGCGAGCATCTCGCCGGTGACGAGGTCGACGTAGCCGGCCGGGTCCTCGGCGTAGTCGGGGGAGACGATGTGCGCGCCGAGGTAGGTGACCTCGTCGGTGTGGGCGGAGGCGATGCGCAGGGCGCGGGCCTCGTCGGCGACGGTGAGTCCGTAGCCGGACTTGGTCTCGAAGGTGGTCGTGCCCTGGCGGAGGGCCTCGTCGAGGTGGCGGACGAGGTTGGCCTCCAGCTCGGCGTCGGTGGCGGCGCGGGTGGCGGCGACGGTGGTGCGGATGCCTCCGGCGGAGTAGGCGCGGCCGGACATGCGGGCGTTGAACTCCGCGGTGCGGTCGCCGGCGAAGACGAGGTGGGAGTGGGAGTCCACGAAGCCGGGGATGACGGCCCGGCCCTTCGCGTCGAAGGACGCGTCGGCCGCGGGGGCCTCGTCGGCGGCCCCGACCCAGGCGATCCTGTCGTCCTCGATGACGAGGGCGGCGTTCTCGATCAGGCCGAGGGGGGTGCCGTCGCCGAGGGCGGGGTCGTTGGTGACGAGGCTGCCGATGTGGGTGATGGCGGTGGTGGTCATGGTTCCTCTCGGAGGGTTTCCGGGCGTCAGCCCCGGACGGCGGCGATCGCTGCGGACAGGGCTCCGGCGACGTCCCCGACCAGGGTGTGGACGCCGTCGCGGACCACGTGGCGGCCGCCCACCACCGTGTGGCGGACGTCGGCGGCCGAGGCCGCGAAGACCGCCGTCTCGGCGCCGAGCCGCGGCAGCGGGCCGGCCGTGCGGACGGTGTCCAGGGCGAGGGTGGTGAAGTCCGCGAGGGCGCCCGCCTCCAGGCGGCCCGCGTCGGGGCGGCCCAGGGCGGCGTGGCCGTCGGCGGTGGCGGCCGTCAGCAGGGCGTTCGCCGTCCAGTGCCCCCGGGTACGGCTGCGCAGGCGCTCGTTGAGCTCCATCGCCCGCGCCTCCTCCAGCAGGTCGATCACCGCGTGGCTGTCGCTGCCCAGGGACAGCGGGCTGCCCGCGCGCTGGAGCGGGACGGCCGGGCCGATGCCGTCGGCGAGGTCGCGTTCGGTGGTCGGGCACATGCAGGTGCCGGTGGCGGTGCCGCCCAGGAGGGCGATGTCCCCGTCCGTCAGGTGCGTGTTGTGGACGCCGGTGGTGCGCGGGCCCAGCACGCCGTGGTCGGCGAGGAGCTGCGTCGGGGTGCGCCCGTGCGCCGCCAGGCAGGCGTCGTTCTCCGCCGTCTGCTCCGACAGGTGCACGTGCAGCGGGGCCTGGCGCTCCTGTGCCCAGGCGGCGACGGTGGCCAGCTGGTCGGCCGGGACGGCCCGTACGGAGTGGACGGCCGCGCCGATCAGCGCGTGCTCCCGGGGCTTGAGTCCGCAGACCCGCTCGGCCCAGGCCTCGGCGGTGCCGTCGGAGAAGCGCCGCTGGTGCGCGTTGGGTGCCTCGCCGAAGCCGGAGGCCAGGTAGGCGGTGTCGAGGAGGGTGATGCGGATGCCGACCGCCGCGGCCGCCTCGATCAGGGCCTCGCCCATCGCGTTGGGGTCGGCGTACGGGGTGCCGCCGGGGGCGTGGTGGACGTAGTGGAACTCGCCGACGTTCGTGATGCCGGCCAGCGCCATCTCCGCGTACACGGCCCGGGCGAGGTCGAAGTAGGTGTCCGGGGTGAGGTTCTGGGCGACGCCGTACATGACCTCGCGCCAGGTCCAGAAGGTGCCCGAGCCGACCTGGACGGTGGAGCGCAGCGCCCGGTGGAAGGCGTGGGAGTGCGCGTTGGCCAGGCCCGGGACGGTCAGGCCGCGCAGCACCTCCGCGCCGGGGGGCGGGGCGTCGGCCCCGGTGCGCACCTCGGCGATGCGGCCGCCGGCGGTCACGCCGAGGACCACGCCCGGCTCGACGCGGTCGCCGAGCCAGGCGTGTTCCAGCCAGTACGTCTTCTGCGCGATCAGCGACACGCCAGACCTTCCAGTACGTCGGCGAGGGCGAGGACTCCGGCCGTGCAGTCGTCCTCGGCGGCGAACTCGCGCGGGGAGTGGGACACGCCGGTGGGGTTGCGTACGAACAGCATCGCGGTCGGGACGGCGGCGGAGAGGATTCCGGCGTCGTGTCCCGCCCCGGTGCCGAGGACGGGGACGGCCCCGCCGAGGATCCGGTTCAGCTCGTCGCGCAGGGCGTGCTCGAACTCGACGACCGGGGTGAAGGACTCCCGGACGACGTCGAGGTCGATGCCGTCCCGGTCGGCGTGCTCGCGGGCGGCCTTCTCGACGGCGGTGACGACCGTGTCGAGGGTGGCCTGGTCGGCGGCCCGGGAGTCGAGCCAGCCGCGGACGAGGGAGGGGATGGCGTTGACCCCGTTGGGCTCGACGGAGATCTTCCCGAAGGTGGCGACGGCGCCGGCGAGGGCGGCCTCCTGGCGGGCGGCCAGGACGGTCGCCGCGTACGTGAGCATCGGGTCGCGGCGGTCGACGAGGCGGGTGGTGCCGGCGTGGTTGGCCTCGCCGTGGAAGTCGAAGCGCCAGCGGCCGTGCGGCCAGATGGCCGAGGCGATGCCGACCCGGTCGCCGGAGAGGTCCAGGGCGCGGCCCTGTTCCACGTGCAGCTCGACGAAGGCGCCGATGCGGGCGAGCCGCTCGGGGTCGGCGCCGATGGCGTCGGGGTCGTGGCCTGCCCGCTCCATCGCCTGCGGGAGGGTGGTCCCGTCGGCGTCGCGGAGCTCGTACGCCTTCTCCTTGGTCAGCTGTCCGGCCGCGAGGCGGGAGCCGACGCAGGCGAGGCCGAAGCGGGCGCCCTCCTCGTCGCCGAAGTTGGTGATGGCGAGGGGGCGGGTGGGGGCCGCGCCGCGGGCGCGGAGCTCGTCCAGGGCGGCGAAGGAGGAGACCACGCCGAGGGGGCCGTCGAAGGCACCGCCGTCGGGGACGGAGTCCAGGTGGGAGCCGGTGACGACGGCGTCGCCGGCCAGGGGGTCGCCGAGCCAGGCCCACTGGTTGCCGTTGCGGTCGACCTCGTAGGCGAGCCCGCGGGACTCGGCCTGGGCCCGGAACCAGGCACGGCAGTCGGCGTCGGCCCCGGTCCACGCGAAGCGGCGGTAGCCGCCGCTGTCGGCGTGCCGGCCGATGGGGCGCAGCTCGTCCCACATGGCGTGGAACGAGGCGGGACCGCCCCCGCCGCGCGGGGCGGCGGGGGCAGCTGCGGGGGCGGCGGGGCGGGCGCCCGGGGCGGAGCCCCGGGACGCCTCGCCCGCGCCGGTGGCGCCGGAGGGGGTCACGCCTGGTCACCCTCGCGCATGGGGACGCGGACGCCGCGCTCGTCGGCGACCGTCTCGGCGATGTCGTAGCCGGCGTCGACGTGCCGGATGACGCCCATGCCGGGGTCGTTGGTGAGGACGCGGCGGATCTTCTCCCCGGCGAGCTTGGTGCCGTCGGCGACGGTGACCTGGCCCGCGTGGATCGAGCGGCCCATGCCGACGCCGCCGCCGTGGTGGATCGAGACCCAGGAGGCGCCGGAGGCCACGTTGACCATGGCGTTGAGCAGCGGCCAGTCGGCGATCGCGTCGGAGCCGTCGAGCATGGCCTCGGTCTCGCGGTACGGGGAGGCCACCGAGCCGCAGTCGAGGTGGTCGCGGCCGATGGCCAGCGGGGCGGCGAGGGTGCCGTCGGCGACCATCTCGTTGAAGCGCTCGCCCGCCTTGTCGCGCTCGCCGTAGCCGAGCCAGCAGATGCGCGCCGGCAGGCCCTGGAAGTGGACCCGCTCGCCGGCCATCTTGATCCAGCGGTGCAGGGACTCGTTCTCGGGGAAGAGCTCCAGCATCGCCTTGTCGGTCTTGGCGATGTCCGAGGCCTCGCCGGACAGGGCGGCCCAGCGGAAGGGGCCCTTGCCCTCGCAGAACAGCGGGCGGATGTAGGCGGGGACGAAGCCGGGGAAGGCGAAGGCGCGGTCGTAGCCGGCCAGCTGGGCCTCGCCGCGGATGGAGTTGCCGTAGTCGAAGACCTCGGCGCCGGCGTCCATGAAGCCCACCATGGCCTCGACGTGCCTGGCCATGGACTCGCGGGCGCGGGTGGTGAAGCCGGCCGGGTCCTTGGCCGCGTACGCCGCCATGTCGTCGAAGTCGACGCCCACGGGGAGGTAGGAGAGCGGGTCGTGGGCGGAGGTCTGGTCCGTCACGATGTCGATCGGGGCGCCCTCGGCGAGCATCTGCGGGAGCAGCTCGGCGGCGTTGCCGAGGAGGCCGATGGAGAGCGGCTTGCGGGCGTCGCGGGCCTCGACGGCGAGCTGGAGGGCGTGGCGCAGGTCGTCGGCCTTGACGTCCAGGTAGCGGTGCTCGATGCGGCGCTCGATGGCGCGCGGGTCGACGTCGATGCAGATGGCGACGCCGTCGTTCATCGTCACGGCCAGCGGCTGGGCGCCGCCCATGCCGCCGAGGCCGGCGGTGAGGGTGATGGTGCCGGCCAGGGTGCCGCCGAACTTCTTCGCGGCGACGGCGGCGAAGGTCTCGTAGGTGCCCTGGAGGATGCCCTGGGTGCCGATGTAGATCCAGGAGCCGGCCGTCATCTGCCCGTACATGGTCAGGCCGAGGTGCTCCAGGCGGCGGAACTCCTCCCAGTTGGCCCAGTCGCCGACCAGGTTGGAGTTGGCGAGCAGGACGCGCGGCGCCCACTCGTGGGTCTGCATCACGCCGACCGGGCGGCCGGACTGGACGAGCATGGTCTCGTCCTGCTTGAGGGTCTGCAGGGTGCGGACCATCGCGTCGAAGGAGCGCCAGTCGCGCGCCGCCTTGCCGGTGCCGCCGTAGACGACGAGCTTGTCGGGGTGCTCGGCGACCTCGGGGTCGAGGTTGTTCTGCAGCATGCGGAGGGCGGCCTCCTGCTGCCATCCCAGGGTGCTGAGCTCGGTGCCTCGCGCGGCCCGTACGGGGCGGGGTCCTGACATGGCGGTGCCTCCTCCGAATGTTGGTCAATCTATTCACATCCTGTCGTCTTGAATAGATCCAGTCAACAGCTGCGCGCGAGTCCGCCGGATGATGGGATGGCGCCATGGACGCCTTACGGGACGAAGCCGCGCACCGGGACGCCGACGCACGGGACGCCGCCGGGCGCCGCGACCGGGCCGTGCGGGCCGCCGTGGAACAGGGGCTGCTGGACTCCGAGCCGCTGGTCTGCCTGCTGGACACCGCCGGGATCCGGGCCTCCGCCGCCGCCCTGACCGGCGCCTTCGCCGCCGTCACGGCCCCGGGGACACCCGTGCTGCACGCCTTCGCGGCCAAGGCCGCCCCGCTGGTGCCCGTCCTGCGGCTGCTCGGCGCGTGCGGCCTGGGCTGCGAGGTGGCCAGCCCCGGCGAACTGGCGCTGGCCCGGGCCGCCGGGATCCCGGCGGAGCGGACGGTGCTGGACTCGCCCGCCAAGACCGCCGGGGAGCTGCGCGAGGCCCTGGCCCTCGGGATCGCCGTCAACGCCGACAACCACCAGGAGCTGGAGCGGCTCGACGCCCTGGTCGCGGCGGCCCCGACCCGCTCCCCGGTCGGCGTGCGGATCAACCCCCAGACGGGCGCCGGCGCCATCGACGCCCTCTCCACCGCCACCGCCACCTCGAAGTTCGGCATCGGCCTGCGCGACCCGGGCGCCCGCGAGCGGCTCGTACGGGCCTACCTGGACCGGCCGTGGCTCACCCGGCTGCACACCCACTCGGGCTCGCAGGGCCTGCCGCTGGCGCTGATCGCCCAGGGCGTGCGGGAGCTGCACGCCCTGGCCGAGGAGATCAACGCCGCCGCCGGACGCCGCCAGGTCGACACCCTCGACATCGGCGGCGGCCTGCCGGTGAACTTCGCCTCGGACGAGGAGGCCCCGACGCACGCGGAGTACGCCGCCGCCCTGCGCGGGGCCGTCCCGACCCTGTTCGACGGCTCGTACGGGCTGGTCACCGAGTTCGGCCGGTCGCTGCTGGCCAAGCACGGCACGGTGCTGGCGCGCGTCGAGTACACCAAGGCCACCGGCGGCCGCCCGATCGCCCTCACCCACGCCGGGGTGCAGGTGGCCACCCGTACGGTCTACGCCCCCGCGGCCTGGCCGCTGCGGATCCTCGCGTACGACGCGAAGGGCGCCCCGAAGACGGGCGCCCCGGTGGCCCAGGACGTCGCGGGCCCGGCCTGCTTCGCCGGGGACCTCCTGGCCACCGCCCGGGAGCTGCCCGAGCTGGCCCCGGGCGACCTGATCGCCGTACCGGACACCGGGGCGTACTTCTTCACCGCCCACTACGGCTACAACAGCCTGCCGCGCCCCTCCGTCCACGGCTTCACCGCCGACGCGCAGGGCCGCGTCCGCTTCAGCCGGGCCCGCCCGGCGCAGACGACCGGACAGCTGGTGGCGGAGGCGGGCGGCGCCTTCCGGGACGCGCTGCTCTAGCAAGTGCGGCGGGCCGGCCGGCCCGGGGTCACTCCACGAACAGGCCGCGCGCCGCGGCCCGCGCGTCGAAGGACTCCAGCCGGGCCTGCGCGTCCGGCAGCGCGTCCGCCATGGCCTCCAGCAGCACCCGGCCCAGCAGCATCGGCGCGCACGCCGTGTCGAAGGCCAGCCCGGTGCCGACCGGCGCCGGGATCAGCAGGTCCGAGTACCGGGCGACGGGCGCGAACGCCGAGTCGGCCACCGTCACCGTCGTCAGCCCGGCCGCCCGGGCGTGCTCCAGGGCCTCCAGCACCTCGCGCGGATGGCGGGGCAGGGCGAAGCACAGCAGGGCCGAGGCCCCGGCGGTGGCCGCCGCGTCGATCCGGTCGGCGAGCATCGAGCCGCCCTCGTCGAGGAGCCGCACGTCCGGGTGGACCTTGGCGGCGAAGTAGGCGAACCCGCGCGCCTGCGAGGACGCCGCCCGCAGCCCCAGGACCGGCAGCGGGGACGACCCGGCGAGCAGCCGGCCCGCCTCCTCCACCGGCGCCGGGTCCGCGAGCATCGTCGCCAGCCGCCGCAGGTTCTCGATCTCGCCCGCGACGGCCTGCTGGTACTCGTTGTACGACTCCTCGCGCACCGCCCGCGGCGGCTCGGCCGGGGCCACCTCGCGCAGGTGGCGCCGGAGCGCGGGATAGCCGTCGAAGCCCAGGGCCACGGCGAACCGGGTCACCGACGGCTGGCTCACCCCGGCCAGCTCGGCGAGTTCCACGCTCGACAGGAAGGGCACCTCCGCCGCGCCGCGCACCATGCAGTGCGCGATCCGCCGCTGGGTCGGCGTCAGCCGGTGCCCCTCGAAGAGCTTCTGCAGCCGTGCCGCCGGGCTGTCGTTCATCGCCGTCCCCTCCGTCCGGGCGAGATATTCAGTCAGGGTGCACTCTGCATGTGGTTATGCAGCTCGGCAAGCCGGTGCCCGTGATGTGAGAGGGGGGCCGCCGCGCGGAGGGTCCCGGGCGGGCCGCCGCACGGCGGGGGGCGGGCCGGAGGAAGGGGTCGGCGGGGCCGCCGGCACCCCCGGGTCGGACCGGGGGGCGGGACGACGGCGGCCCCACCGGGGACACGGGCCGGGTCAGGGCCGTCCGCGTCCTGGGGCGTCGGCGCGCTCCGGGAGCCGCTCCGGAGGTGCGCTGACGCCGCACTCGGTGCCGGCCGGGGCCCGGCCTCCCGGACTGACCCGCCGACAGGACCACTGTGCCGGTGCCGTGTTAAGCGGGTGCTGCCGCCACATGTCGGGACCGTACCGTTTGCGCCAAGGGCCGGGATCGGCCACGCACGGGCCCCGGCCGCCGACCCCGGCGCGCCCGGGCCTACTTGGCGTTCTTCGCCAGGAAGGCGAGCAGGTCCTGACGGCTCACCACGCCGGTCGGCTTGCCCTCGACGAGGACGATGGCCGCGTCGGCCTCGCCGAGCACGGACATCAGTTCGGAGACCGGCTCGCCGGAACCGACCTGCGGCAGCGGCGCGCTCATGTGCTTCTCCAGGGGGTCGCCCAGCGAGGCGCGCCCGGCGAAGAGGGCGCCCAGCAGCTCCTTCTCCACGACCGAGCCGATGACCTCGGCGGCCATGACGTCCGGGTGGCCGGCGCCCGGCTTGACGATCGGCATCTGGGAGACGCCGTACTCGCGCAGGACGTCGATGGCCTGGCCGACCGTCTCCTCGGGGTGCATGTGGACGAGCGACGGGATGCCGCCCTCCTTGTCCGCGAGGACGGCGCCGATGCGCGCGGCCGGACCGGCCTCCTCCAGGAAGCCGTGGCCGGCCATCCACTCGTCCGAGAAGATCTTGCTGAGGTAGCCGCGGCCGCTGTCCGGCAGCAGGACGACGACCACGTCGTCCGGGCCCAGCCCCTCGGCGGCGCGCAGCGCGGCGACGACCGCCATGCCGCAGGAGCCGCCGACCAGCAGGCCCTCCTCCTTGGCGAGCCGGCGGGTCATCTGGAAGGAGTCCTTGTCGGACACCGCGATGATCTCGTCGGTCACGTTCGGGTCGTAGGCGGTCGGCCAGAAGTCCTCGCCGACACCCTCGACGAGGTACGGGCGGCCGCTGCCGCCGGAGTAGACGGAGCCCTCGGGGTCGGCGCCGATGACCTTGACCTTCCCACCGGACACCTCCTTGAGGTAGTTGCCCGTACCGGAGATCGTGCCGCCCGTGCCGACGCCGGCGACGAAGTGGGTGATCTTCCCGTCCGTCTGCTCCCACAGCTCGGGACCGGTGGTCTCGTAGTGCGAACGGGGGTTGTTCGGGTTGCTGTACTGGTCCGGCTTCCAGGCGCCGGGCTCGCGCGCGAGGCGGTCGGAGACGTTGTAGTACGAGTCCGGGTGCTCGGGGTCGACGGCGGTCGGGCAGACCACGACCTCGGCGCCGTACGCGCGCATGACGTTGATCTTGTCCATGGACACCTTGTCAGGGCAGACGAAGATGCACTTGTAGCCCTTCTGCTGGGCCACGATGGCGAGTCCCACGCCGGTGTTGCCGCTGGTGGGCTCCACGATGGTGCCACCGGGCTTGAGGGCACCGCTCTGCTCGGCGGCCTCGATCATCCGGACGGCGATCCGGTCCTTCACCGAACCGCCGGGGTTGAAGTACTCGACCTTGGCAAGCACGGTGGCCTGCAGGCCTTCGGTCACGCGGTTGAGCTTCACCAGCGGGGTGTTGCCGACGAGGCTGATCATCGAGTCGTGGAATTGCACCATGTTCTCCAAGAAGGGGACTCCACGGGTTCTCCGGGAGGTCCGGCCAGAGTATGCGGAAAGGGATTGGCCGACCGGCAGTACGGGGCAGGAAGGTCAACACGACCGAGGAGGTGGCCTGAGAGGTGTCCAGGGCGAGAACGGCCCGCCGGATCGCGGCGGGGGCAGCGTACGGCGGGGGCGGACTCGGGCTGGTCGGAGTGGCCGCGGTGGGGCTGGTGCTCGCGGAGGTGCAGTTCGCCAAGCGGACGGTGGGGACGGGCCTGCCGGACCCGCCGCGCGCGGACGGCCTGTACGGGAGCGAGTTCGGCGGGCCGGAGCTGAGCCCGGGGCCCCTGCGGATGGCGATGCTGGGCGACTCGACGGCGGCCGGCCTGGGCGTGCGGCGGGCCCGCCAGACGCCGGGGGCGCTGCTGGCGTCGGGCCTGGCGGCGGTGGCGGAGCGGCCGGTGGAGCTGCGGAACGTGGCCCTGTCGGGGGCGAAGTCGGACGACCTGGACCGCCAGGTGTCGCTGCTGCTGGACGGGGACCGGCCGGCGCCGGACGTCTCCGTGATCATGATCGGGGCGAACGACGTGACGCGGCGGATGCCGCTCACGCAGTCGGTGCGGCTGCTGACGGGCGCCGTGCGGCGGCTGCGCCTGGCGGGGTCCGAGGTGGTCGTCGGCACCTGTCCCGACCTGGGCACGATCGAGCCGGTGTACCAGCCGCTGCGGTGGATGGCGCGCCGGGTGTCGCGGCAGCTGGCGGCCGCGCAGACGATCGGGGTGGTAGCGCTGGGGGCGCGGACGGTCTCGATGGGGGACATGCTGGGGCCGGAGTTCGCGGCGAACCCCCGGGAGATGTTCGGCCCGGACTCCTACCACCCCTCCGCGGAGGGGTACGCGACGGCGGCGATGGCCGTCCTGCCGACGCTGTGCGCGGCGCTGGGGGTGTGGCCGGAGTCGGACCGGCTGGACGTGTCGCGCAACGAGGACATGCTGCCCGTGGCGCAGGCCGCGTCCGCGGCGGCGGGCGAGCCGGGCACGGAGGTCACCGCGGGGCGCGGCCCGTGGGCGCTGCTCAAGCACCGGCGCCGGCGCCGCCTCCCGGCGGACGCCGTCCCGGAACCGGCGTCCCCGGCGCCCTCCTGACGCGGGGCGGACGTTTCCCCCTCCCCGGCGCCGGGGAGGAGGACACCCCGGAGCGACGGGCATCACACGCCCGCCCCGGTGACCCCGACCGTACGGGGCGGTAACTTCGCTTGCGGTCCCGCAACGACGCACGCACACCCCTTGGAGTCCCGATGCCCGAAGCCGTCATCGTTTCCACCGCCCGCTCTCCCATCGGGCGCGCCGGCAAGGGGTCGCTCAAGGACGTCCGGCCGGACGACCTGACCGCCACGGTCATCCAGGCCGCCCTGGCCAAGGTCCCCGGGCTGGACCCGCGCGAGATCGACGACCTGATGCTCGGCTGCGGCCTGCCCGGCGGGGAGCAGGGCCACAACCTGGCCCGCATCGTCGCCGTGCAGATGGGCATGGACTACCTGCCCGGCACCACGATCACCCGTTACTGCTCTTCTTCCCTGCAGACCTCCCGCATGGCGCTGCACGCCATCAAGGCCGGCGAGGGCGACGTCTTCATCTCGGCCGGCGTCGAGACCGTGTCGCGGTTCGCGAAGGGCTCCTCCGACGGCCTGCCGGACACCCACAACCCGCTCTTCGCGGACGCCGAGGCCCGTACGGCCGCCGTCGCGCAGAGCGAGGGCAGCGACTGGCACGACCCGCGCCAGGACGGCCTGGTCCCCGACGCCTACATCGCCATGGGGCAGACCGCCGAGAACCTGGCCCGCCTCAAGGGCGTGACCCGCCGGGACATGGACGAGTTCGGCGTGCGCTCGCAGAACCTCGCCGAGGAGGCCATCAAGAACGGCTTCTGGGCCCGCGAGATCACCCCGGTCACCACCCCGGACGGCACGGTGGTCAGCAAGGACGACGGCCCGCGCGCCGGCGTCACCCTGGAGGGCGTGGAGGGCCTCAAGCCGGTCTTCCGCCCCGACGGCCTGGTCACGGCCGCCAACTGCTGCCCGCTGAACGACGGCGCCGCCGCCCTGGTCATCATGAGCGACACCAAGGCGCGGGAGCTCGGCCTGACCCCGCTGGCCCGGATCGTCTCCACCGGCGTGACCGCCCTCTCCCCCGAGATCATGGGCCTGGGCCCGGTCGAGGCCTCGAAGCAGGCGCTGAAGCGGGCCGGGCTGACCGTCGGCGACATCGACCTGTTCGAGATCAACGAGGCCTTCGCCGCGCAGGTCATCCCGTCCTACCGGGACCTGGAGATCCCCCTGGAGAAGCTGAACGTCAACGGCGGGGCCATCGCCGTCGGTCACCCGTTCGGGATGACCGGTGCCCGGATCACCGGCACCCTGATCAACAGCCTCCAGTTCCACGACAAGCAGTTCGGCCTGGAGACGATGTGCGTCGGCGGCGGCCAGGGCATGGCCATGGTCATCGAGCGCCTCAGCTGAGACCCGGAACACAGCGCGCAGAGTGAGGGGTTCGGCACTGCTCCAGCCGGGCCCCCAGCTGCCGCAAGGGATCCTCTAGATCCATACGGTGTACTGACATCAGGTCTAATCCCGTCGCGGCCGACCTGTGACCGAATCTCCCCCAGGATGTGACCTTTGTCCTGGGGGATCGGTATTTGCCCAGGTCAGACGTCATCCCCCTAGGGCCTCCAGGACGAAAGACCTGTCCAATTCATGACGTAATGCACTGCACGCCATTCCCAGCACAGGACAAGCTGATGTAGGAAGTCGGGGGATCGAATCAATCAGGAGTTAGTCAGTGAGCGCCATGTCTCTTGCCCTGCTGCTGACCACGGCCGCTGCCACGGCCGTGGGCGCTGCTGCGCTGCACGCCGTACACGGACTGCGCAAGCAGGTGTCGGCCCTGCGCGATGAGCTCGCCCTGCCGGCCCACGCCCGCGGCGCGAGCGTCCCGCACGCCCGCAGCGCCGCCGAGTCCCCCGCCGCCGAGATACGAGCCGCCGTGGCCGCCGCCCTCGCCGAGGAGCGCGAGCGCGAGCTGGCCGAGGCGCGGGCCTTCTGGGCCGCGCAGGAGGCCCGCGACGCCGCCGACGCCTCCCCCCGCTTCGCGGGGGACACCCCGACCTCCCTGCTGGGCGGGCTGACCGGGCTGGGCGAGGACGGCCCCGTCTTCCTGCCCCGGCAGGCGGACCTGGTCGGCCTGGAGCCGGTCCTGGGCGACGACCTCGCCGACGAGTACCCGGAGGACTCGGCCGAGCTGGCCGCGGCCCGCCGGCGCCACCCCTCGCACCCCGACTTCGTCCCGGTCCAGCCGCACCCCGGCGCCGACCACGAGCGCACCGTCAGCCGCCTGGAGGAGCTCGCGGAGGCCCGTACGGCCCTCGCCGACGTCCGCCCGGGCCCGCTGGGCACGCTCGACGTGTACGTCTTCACGGACGGCACCACGCTGTGCATGACCCCCGGGCACCGGGAGACCGCGGAGCGCCTCGCCGAGGCCCTGCGCTCGGGCACGGCCCCGGTCCTGCTGGGCGGCTCGGGCATCTCCGGCGCCTACGCGCTGACCTTCTCCTGCGGCGACTCCGAGGACCCCGACAGCAACGTCTACATCCTCGCGGACCGGGTCATCGCATCGCTCTGACTTCCACCCGCTCCACCAGCGCCACGGCCTCGTCCAGCATCTCGGACGGGGCCTTCGCGCCGTTCGGGCCCGCGGCGCGCAGCGCCTCGGCCAGGTCCAGCCCGGCCACCGCCAGCTGGTCCCCGACGACGAACACGCCCTCGTCGGGCATCAGGCGCGCCGGAGCCGACCCCGAGGGGTCCTCCAGCCGCTGCGCCGCCGCGGCCAGCTCACGGGCCAGCTCCAGGGCCTCCGCGGCGGCCCCGCGCCGGAGCCGGCTCTGCGGGGCGGCCCGCAGCCGGTCGGCGAAACGTTCCACGGCGGCCGTCAGGGGCGAGGTATCGAGCACCCGGCCGACCTTACGCGCCGCCCGGGCACCATTGCCAACGGGCGAACTCTCCGGCACGGTGCAGTGAAGGGAACAGTACGGCGATACCCCCGGAGGCGCCCATGTCCGTTGAGTTCTCCGAGCAGACCCACCGCAACATGATCGACAGAATCCCCCAGACCACCGGTCGTGAGATCTCCGACTGGCTCCGCACCGTCGACGAGGGCCCCTCCCTCCTCCGGTTCGAGGAGAAGGTCAACTGGCTGCTCGGCGCGCACCAGCTGTCGCACGGCCAGGCGAAGGCGATCGTCCACGAGTACGGGCTGCGCAGAGCGGCCCGCCGGTTCGGCTGAACCCCGGCCCCCCCTTCCGCGCACACCCCCGAGATGCGGGAAGGCCCCGCGAGCGTCGCTCGCGGGGCCTTCCCCGTACCGCACGTCCCTGCCGGTGGGACTAGTCGTCGCCGGAGAGGATCTGGAACAGGCGCAGCAGCTCCAGGTAGATCCACACCAGGGTCATGGTGAGGCCGAAGGCCGCCAGCCACGCCTCCTCGCGCGGGGCGCCGTAGGTCACGCCGTCCTCGACCTGCTTGAAGTCCATGGCGAGGAAGCAGGCGCCGAGGACCACGCCGACGATGCCGAAGACGATGCCGAGCGGGCCGCTGCGGAAGCCGAGGCCGTCGCCGCCGCCGAAGAGCATGAACAGCGAGTTCGCCAGCATCAGCAGGACGAAGCCCAGGGCCGCGGCCATCACGAAGCCGGTGAAGCGGCGCGTGACGCGGATCCAGCGCATCTTGTAGGCCACCAGGACGGCGGCGAAGACGCACATCGTGCCGAGGACGGCCTGGATGACCACGCCGGCGCTGAGGTAGTAGCTGGTCGCCGCGGAGATGATGCCGAGGAAGAAGCCCTCGAACGCCGCGTAGGCCAGGATGATGCCCGGGGAGGGCTTGCGCTTGAAGCTCTGGACCATCGCGAGGACGAAGGCGACGAGCGCCGCGCCCACACCGATGCCGTAGGACTTGCCCAGGTTCGCCGGGTCGACGGGCAGGGCGAGCCAGGCGATGGTCGCGGTGACGATCAGCGTGCCGAGCGTCATGGCCGTACGGCTCACGACGTCGTCGATGGTCATCGTGGTGCCGCGGGCCGGCGCCGCCGGCATGCCCGTGTTCGGGTCGATGGCGTAAGGATTCGTCGCGTACGGGTTGGTCGCGGTCCCGGCCTGCGCGTAAGCCGCGTCGAAGCCCGCGTGGCCGCCGTTGTCGCGGCTGAACCCCCGTCGCGAGAAGACCGGGTTACTGCTCCTCATCTCACTCCTCCATGGCCGCCGGGCGCGGCCTTGCGTCAAGGGTAATGCGTTCGCAAAGAAAGCACCCTACTGCTGGAGGAGGATCTTAGGAGAAGGCGCGGCGAAGCGCCGGGGATAAACGGAGGGACCCCGGGGGTGGCGTACGGGAGCGCGGCGCGGCTGCGGAAGTGCCCGGAGCCGGACTTGAACCGGCACGGCCCGAGGGCCAGCGAGGTTTAAGCTCGCCGTGTCTGCATTCCACCATCCGGGCAGGGCGCAGCGGGCCCCGTGGCAAAGCCTTGAACGCTGCGGTGAGCCTATCCGTAACACCCCGCCCGCCAGCGGCACGTCTATCCGATGTTGTCTGATTTTATTGGTGATTGAGTGGGCGTCAGAAGCGATAAGTCACGGTGGGCAGCGCTGAGGACGACACCGTGCCCCGCCTCGGGAATGACGTGATTTCGCTGCCCCGCGCCACCCCGGGCCACCCCGCCCCACCGGCCCGTCTCCGGGGCTCCCGTCATACCAGAGGAGGAGACGACCACCCCCCTGGTCAGACTCCAGTGGGCCGTCGAACGGGCACCTCGGCTGATCCCCCGGGGGTAAGGACGCGGTGAGGATGGAAGGGTCCCCGCCACCGCGCAGCAGACCCGCTCGACAGGAGTCCCCGTGACCGCCATGAACTACGCCCCGCAGCACACCGCCCAGGCCGTGGCCGCCCGTGCCACGCAGCTCTCCAAGGTGTACGGCCAGGGCGAGACCCAGGTGGTCGCGCTGGACAACGTCTCCGTGGACTTCGGCCGGGGCCAGTTCACCGCGATCATGGGCCCCTCCGGCTCCGGCAAGTCGACCCTGATGCACTGCGTCGCCGGCCTGGACACCTTCTCCAGCGGCTCGGTCCGCATCGGCGACACCGAGCTCGGCAGCCTCAAGGACAAGCAGCTGACCCAGCTGCGCCGCGACAAGATCGGCTTCATCTTCCAGGCGTTCAACCTGCTGCCGACCCTGACGGCCCTGGAGAACATCACGCTCCCCATGGACATCGCCGGCCGCAAGGCCGACAAGCAGTGGCTGGACACCGTCGTGGACATGGTCGGCCTCTCCGGCCGCCTCTCCCACCGCCCCACGCAGCTCTCCGGCGGCCAGCAGCAGCGCGTGGCCGTCGCCCGCGCCCTGGCCGCCCGCCCCGAGATCATCTTCGGCGACGAGCCCACCGGAAACCTCGACTCCCGCTCCGGCGCCGAGGTCCTCGGCTTCCTGCGCAACTCGGTGCGCGAGCTCGGCCAGACCGTCGTGATGGTCACCCACGACGCGGTCGCCGCCTCCTACGCGGACCGCGTCATCTTCCTCGCCGACGGCCGCATCGTCGACGAGATGCACGCGCCCACCGCCGACGGCGTGTTCGACCGGATGAAGGCCTTCGACGCCAAGGGCCGCACCAGCTGATCGGTCACTGATCACCGAAGCCACGAACAGACTTCCAGCCCAGGACTGATAACCCCATGTTCCGTACCGCCCTGCGCAACGTCCTCGCGCACAAGGCCAGGCTGCTGATGACGGTCCTCGCCGTCACCCTCGGCGTCGCCTTCGTCTCCGGCACCCTCGTCTTCACCGACACCCTCGGCAAGGCCCTCTCCGGCCAGTCCGCCAAGAGCTACGACGGCATAGCCGTCTCCGTCACCTCGTGGGGCCCCTCCCGCACCGACGACGGCACCAAGGAGGGCGAGCCCGGCATCAGCCAGCAGACCCTGGAGAAGGTCAAGGCCGTCAAGGGCGTCGACACCGTCTCCGGCCGCGTCTCCGGCTTCGCCGGCGTGGGCGACGAGAACGGCAGGCTGATCGGCTCCGGCTGGGCCAACAAGGGCTCCAACCACGCCCCCGTCAAGGACGGCAAGGACCCCCGCTACACCTTCACCGACGGCGCCGGCCCGGCCAAGGACGACCAGATCGCCCTCGACAAGGAGACCGCGGCCAAGGGCGGCTACAAGGTCGGCGACAAGGTCCGCGTCGCGACCAACGGCCCGGTCAGGGAGTTCACCCTCACGGGCGTCTTCACCACCGAGGACGGCGCCGTCAACGCCGGCGGCAGCCTGGTCCTCTTCGACACCAAGGTCGCCCAGGAGCTCTACCTCCAGCCCGGCTTCTACGACGAGCTCGCCGTCACCGCCAAGGCCGGCACCTCCGCCGACCGGCTGCTCGCCGACATCAAGCCGCTGCTCGACGACAAGCACACCAAGGCCCAGACCGGCAAGGAACTCGCCGCCCAGCAGGCCAAGGACATCGAGAAGCAGATGAGCAGCTTCAGCACCATGCTGCTCGCCTTCGCCGGCATCTCCCTGTTCGTCGGCGTCTTCCTGATCTACAACACCTTCACCATGCTGGTCGCCCAGCGCACCAAGGAGCTGGCCCTGCTGCGCGCCGTCGGCGCCAAGCGCGGCCAGGTCATGCGCTCGGTGCTCGCCGAGGCCCTGGTCATCGGCGCCACCTCCGCCGCGATCGGCCTGGCCGCCGGCATCGGCCTGGCGGTCGGCATGCGCTCCCTGATGGATTCCATCGGCGCCAAGATCCCGGCCGGCGACCTCGTCATCGCCCCGGGCACGGTCGTCGCCGCCCTGCTCATCGGCGTCGTCGTCACCACCGTCGCCGCGCTGCTGCCGGCCTGGCGCACCGGGCGGATCGCCCCCGTCGCCGCCATGGGCAGCGCCCACCTCCCGGCCACCGCGAAGTCCCTGGTCGTGCGCAACGTCCTCGGCTCGCTCATCAGCCTCGCGGGCATCGGCGTGGTCTTCCTCGGCGTGTCCATGGGCGGCGACGGCCGCATGGTCATCGGCGGCGGCGCGGGCCTGATGCTCATCGGCATGATCGTGCTGCTGCCGCTGCTGTCCCGTCCGGTCATCGGCGCCGTCCGCCCGCTCCTGCAGAAGGTGTTCGGCGTCCCCGGCAAGCTGGCCGCGCAGAACGCCGTGCGCAATCCCCGCCGCACCGCCGTCACCGCCGCCTCCCTGGCCATCGGCCTCACCCTGGTCACCACCCTGTCGGTGCTCGGCGTCACCATGGGCACCGCCGTCGACCGGATGAGCACCGACAAGCTGAAGGCCGACTACAAGGTCTCCATGGCCGGCGGCATCGGCGGCCTGGACAAGTCCGTGGCCGAGACCCTGGCCAAGGCTCCCGGCATCAAGGCGGTCTCCCCGCAGGCCGACGGCTACTTCAAGATCGGCGACAGCTTCCGCTCGGCCTCCGGCGTCAACCCGGCCACCATCGGCGAGCTGCTGAACATCGAGGTCACGGCCGGCTCCCTGGGCAGCCTCGGCAAGGGCGAGGTCGCGGTCGCCGAGAGCACCGCGAAGAAGCAGAACCTCACCGTCGGCTCCACGCTCCAGGCCCGGTTCGAGGACGGACAGAAGAGCGACCTCCGGATCGGCGCCGTCTACAAGGACCTGGAGGGCCTGCTCTCCCCGTACGTCCTCGACAACCGGATCCTGAGCGCGCACACCGACCAGCAGTACGTCCGCGAGGTCTACGTCAACGCCACCGCCGGCGACTCCAAGGCGGGCCAGCAGGCCGTCATCGACGCCCTCGGCAAGAACCCGGCGATGACCGTCGCCACCCGGCAGGACATGCGCAACGAGATGGGCGGCATCATCAACACGATGCTGAACGTCATGTACGGCCTGCTCGGCATGGCGCTGATCATCTCGGTGCTCGGCGTGGTCAACACCCTGGCGATGTCCGTCTTCGAGCGGACCCAGGAGATCGGCATGCTGCGGGCGATCGGCCTCGACCGCGCCCGGGTCAAGAACATGATCCGCCTGGAGTCCGTGGTGATCTCGCTCTTCGGCGCGGTCCTCGGCATGGGCATCGGCCTCTTCCTGGCCTGGGCCGTGGGCACCACCGTCGCCAAGTCGGTGCCGAACTACGAGCTGGTCCTCCCCTACGGCCGCCTCGGCGTCTTCCTCCTGCTGGCCGCCGTCGTGGGCGTGCTGGCCGCCATGTGGCCGGCCCGCAGCGCCGCCCGGCTGAACATGCTGACCGCCATCAAGACCGAGTAGTCCGGGAGCGGACGGGAACACGGAAGGGCCCCGGGGCGCATCGCCCCGGGGCCCTTCCCGTTCCCGTTGCCGTTCCCGTTGCCGCAGGCGTACGGGGCTACGCGCCGCCCCAGGCCCGGGAGCGCAGCGGCATCCCCGAGAGCCCGCGGCCGCCCGGCTTGACGGCCAGGATCTGGTTGACCCCGAGGCGGGCGTGCTCGAAGCCCAGCGCGGAGGCCGCCATGTAGAGCAGCCAGACCCTCGCCCGGCCGGGCGAGGTGAGCCGCACGGCCTCGTGCCAGTGCTCCTCCAGCCGCGCCACCCAGGCCCGCAGGGTCAGCGCGTAGTGCTCGCGCAGCGCCTCCACGTCGCGGACCTCGAAGCCGGCCTTCTCCAACTCGCCCACGGTGGAGCCCACCGGGGAGAGCTCGCCGTCGGGGAAGACGTAGGCGTCTATGAACTCGTCGATCTCGTACGCCGCTTCGTCGGGCTCCGGGGGCCGGCCGATCTGGTGGTTGAGCAGGCGGCCGCCGGGGGCCAGCAGCGCGTGCAGGATGCCCGCGTACTCGCGGTAGCGCTCGGAGCCGACGTGCTCGGCCATGCCGATCGAGGAAATCGCGTCGTACGGGCCGTCCTTGACGTCCCGGTAGTCCTGCACGCGGATCTCGATCCGGTCGGTCAGGCCCTCCTCGGCGATCCGCTTGCGGGCGTACGCGGCCTGTTCCCGGGAGAGCGTGATGCCGGTGACCCGGACCCCGTACTCGCGGGCGGCGTGCAGGGCCATGGAGCCCCAGCCGCAGCCGACGTCGAGGAGGCGCTGCCCGGGCTTGAGGTCGAGCTTGCGGCACACCAGGTCGAGCTTGTCCCGCTGGGCGTCCTCCAGCGTGCCGTCCCCGGTCCAGTAGGCGCACGAGTAGACCATCGAGGGGCCCAGCACCCGCTCGTAGAAGGCGTTGCCCACGTCGTAGTGGTGGCTGATGGCGTGGCGGTCGCGGCTCTTGGAGTGGCGCAGCCCGCCCTGGCGGACGGCCTCCTCCGGGGGCGGCGCGGGCCGGGTCCACGGGCGGGACAGGGCCACGAGCTCGCGCACCGCGGCCCGGGCCGCCGGGTCGCGCAGCAGCGCCGCGGTGCCGGCGGCGCCCGGGGCGCGCGCGGCCAGGTGCGGGCGCAGCGCGGCCAGTTTGGCCAGGCCGGAGCGGGGGCGGCGGGCGGGGGCGGGCGCGGGCTCGCGCTCCCAGACCAGGCCGGCCACCTTGTCCAGCGTGTCGAACAGGTCGCCGTCGATGGTGAGGTCACCGGACACCCAGGCCCGGGCGAGGCCCAACTCGCCGGGCTTCCACAGCATGTGGCGCAGGGCGCGCCGGTTGTTGAGGACGAGGACGGGGCCGGCGGCGGGGCCGGCCTCGCTGCCGTCCCAGGCCCGTATGCGGACGGGCAGGGGGGCGCCCAGCAGGGTTTCGGCAAGGGCTGCCAGCCGCGGCGCGGCGTCGGTCATCGAGGCACCTCCAAGGTGTTCCGACCAACCGGCTACCCATATCCGAACGGGGCCATTCTCCGCCGAATCACACCTGGACCGCACCTTGAGCCCCCCTTGACCGGGCCGTGCCCCGGAGCCCGCACGGGGGCTCGCGGCCGGGTCCGGACACGCCGAAGGGGCCGCCCGCACCACGGATGGCGGGCGGCCCCTTCGGGGTCGTGCTCAGGAACCCGGCGGAGTGCTCCGGGTCAGGAGGCCTTGGCCTTCGCGGCCGGGGCAGCGGCGGCGGCCGGGGCCGGCGCCGGCTTGGCGGCCTCGTAGAACTCCTCGCGCGGGCTTTCCAGGGCGCCGAGGGCGACGACCTCGCGCTTGAGGAACATGCCGAGGGTCCAGTCCGCGAAGACGCGGATCTTGCGGTTCCAGGTCGGCATGGCCATGCCGTGGTAGCCACGGTGCATGTACCAGGCGAGACGGCCCTTGAGCTTGATCTTCATCTTGCCCATGACGATCATCGCCACGCCCTTGTGGAGGCCGAGGCCCGCCACCGCACCCTTGTTGGAGTGCTCGTACTCCTTCTGCGGGAAGCCCCGCATGCCGGAGACCACGTTGTCGCCGAGGACCTTGGCCTGGCGCAGCGCGTGCTGGGCGTTCGGCGGGCACCAGGCGTTCTCGACGCCGGCCTTGCGGGAGGCGACGTCCGGGACCTGGGCGTTGTCGCCGGCGGCCCAGATGTAGTCGGTGCCCTGGACCTGGAGGGTCGGGGCGGTGTCCACGTGGCCGCGCGGGCCGAGCGGCAGGCCGTAGCGGGCCAGCGCCGGGTTCGGCTTGACGCCCGCGGTCCACACGATGGTGTTGGAGTCGACCTCGAGGCCGTTCTTCAGCACCACGTGGCCGTCCACGCAGGAGTCCATGGACGTGTTGAGGTAGATCTCGATGCCGCGCGACTCGAGGTGCTCCTTGCCCCAGGTGCCGAGCTTGGGCCCGACCTCGGGAAGGATCTTGTCGGCCGCGTCGACCAGGATGAAGCGCATGTCCTCGCGCTTGATCGTGGAGTAGTACTTCGCGGCGTCGCGGGCCATGTCCTCGACCTCGCCGATCGTCTCGGCGCCGGCGAAGCCGCCGCCGACGAAGACGAAGGTGAGGGCCTTGCGGCGGACGTTCTCGTCCGTCGTGGACTCCGCCTTGTCGAGCTGCTCGAGGACGTGGTTGCGCAGGCCGATGCCCTCCTCGACGCCCTTCATGCCGATGCCCTGTTCGGCGAGGCCGGGGATCGGGAAGGTGCGCGAGACGGCGCCGAGCGCGATCACCAGGTAGTCGAAGGGCAGCTCGTACGCCTCGCCGACGAGCGGCGTGACGACGGCGACCTTGCGGTCCTGGTCGATGGTGGTGACCCGGCCGGTGAGAACCTCAGCCTTGGGCAGCACGCGTCGCAGCGGGACGACGACGTGCCGAGGCGAGATGCTGCCTGCGGCCACTTCGGGGAGGAAGGGCTGGTAGGTCATGTACGAGCGCGGGTCGACGACCGTGACGGTCGCCTCGCCGTAGCGCATCTTCTTCATGATGCGCTTGGCTGCGTACAGGCCTACGTACCCACCTCCTACAACGAGGATCCTGGGACGCTCCGTGGTGCTCATGAGATGAGTATCCAGCACCCCAAGGGGTGATGCTCGTGAGCCCCTTCACAAGGAGCTGGGAGACCTCTGCTACACTGCGCGCCCCGCGTGACCCAGATCATGGCGCGCAACGGGAACCACGGTGTAACGGGATTCGTTGTTCACCCGCCCTGAACTGGCCTCCAAGGCCTCAACCGGACTGGACCACCGGGTTTCGTCCTTACCTCTGATACGAAACCCGTGGCGTCCGCGCATCGCACAAACAGGTGCTGAAACGGCCCTGCGACCCTCAAGAACCCCTCGAAGGGCCCCCTTGTTGACGCCGGTGACCCTTTTTCCTTGTGAAGAACTTCACGAACCTGATGCGCGGGAGGGCCTTTTCGGCCTCCCGGGAGCCCCCGCACTGCCCTCGCACTGCCCCCGCACCGGGCGTGCTCCCCCGCCCCACCAGCCACTCATCGGGTGGAACCCGATATTCGGCCACAGGCCCGGACGACGACCGCCGCAGGAACGGCCTCGAACGGCTCGAGGGGGCGTCCGGACCCGGACGCCCCCTCGTACATCCCCGCCGGTGGACCGGTCAGGCCGCGGACCAGGCGATGCCGTCGAGGATGTCGTGCTCGGAGACCACGACCTCGGTGGCGCCGGTGCGCTCCATGATCGCGAGGAGGACCAGGGCGCCGGCGCCGATCACGTCGACCCGGCCCGGGTGCATCACCGGGATCGCCGCGCGCTCGGCGTGGGGTGCCGTCAGCATCCGCCCGCTGATCTCGCGGACCTGCTCGTAGGAGATCCGGGAGTGGTGGATCCGCTCGGACTCGTACGCGTCCAGGCCCAGGGCGATCGCGGCGACCGTGGTCACCGAGCCGGCCAGGCCCACCAGGGTGCGCGCCTCGCCCAGCGGGACCGTGGCGGCGGCCAGGTCCAGGGCCGCCTCGATGTCGGCGCGCATGGCGGCGATCTGCGCGGCGGTCGGCGGGTCGGTGACCTCGCCGTCCACCACCAGGTGGCGCTCGGTCATCCGGACGCAGCCCACGTCGACCGAGCGGGCGGCGCGCACGTGCTCCTCGCCGACGACGAACTCGGTCGAGCCGCCGCCGATGTCCACCACCAGGAAGGGCTTCTCCAGGTGCGCGGCGCCGGTCAGCTCCTTGGTGGCGCCGGTGAAGGAGAACTCCGCCTCCTGCTCGCCGGAGATCACCTCGGGCTCCACGCCCAGGATGTCCAGCACGCCCCGGACGAAGTCCTCGCGGTTCTCCGCGTCGCGCGAGGCCGAGGTGGCCACGAACCGGACCCGCTCGGCACCCAGCTCCTTGATCACCGCGGCGTACTCGCGGCAGGCCGCGAAGGTGCGCTCCAGCGCCTCCGGGGCCAGCCGGCCGGTCCGGTCCACGCCCTGGCCCAGCCGGACGATGGTCATCCGGCGGTCGAGCTCGACCAGCTCGCCGGTGGCCGGGTCGCAGTCGGCGACGAGGAGGCGGATGGAGTTCGTACCGCAGTCGATGCCCGCGACCCGGGTCATGCGGACCCCTCCTGCGGCTGCCCGGCCTTCGTCTCCTCGTCCTTCTGCTCCTCGTCCTTCTTCTCGCCGCACGGGGTGACGCAGGCGCCCTTGGCCCACCACTCCGGCAGCATCGCCAGGGCCTCGTCGCCGAAGGGGTTCACCCCGGGGCCGGCCGCCAGCGAGTGGCCGACCAGCACGTGCAGGCACTTCACCCGGTCCGGCATGCCGCCGGCGCTCGGGAAGCCCTGGAGCACCTCGATGGCGTCACGGCGCTCGATGTAGTCCTCGTGCGCCCTGCGGTACGCGGCGGCGAGCTCCGGGTCCTCGGCCAGGCGGGCCTGCATCTCCTTCATCACGCCGTTGGCCTCCAGCGTGCCGATCGCGGAGGCCGCGCGCGGGCAGGTGAGGTAGTACAGCGTCGGGAAGGGGGTGCCGTCGGGGAGGCGCGGGGCCGTCTCGACGACGTCCGGCTGGCCGCAGGGGCAGCGGTGCGCGATGGCGCGCAGCCCGCGCGGCGGGCGGCCGAGCTGCTGCTGGAACGCCTCGATGTCGGCGTCGGTCGGCTCGGTCCGGTCGGTCTGGGGCGGGGGCGTCTGCATGCCTGGAGGAAGTCTCTTCGTTCGGTCGTACGTGACGGTCTTGAGGGTGGTTCAGTCGCCGGGGCGGTCGGCCTTGTCGACGCCGTCCCAGACGTTGGAGTACCAGGGGCGGTCGGACCCGCCCTGGCCGCCGCGGCGGTGCTCCGCGGCCGCGGCCCCGGGGTCGGTCATGATGTAGCCGATCTCCCCCGGGCGCAGGAAGTGCAGGTGCCTGCGCGCCTGCTGCTCCGCGTAGGCGGGGTCCTGCCAGCGCGCCTTCTCGTCGCGGAGCTGTTCGAGGCGCTTGCGCGCGGTGGCGGCCGCCCGCTGCTGGTCCGCGATCTCCGAGCGCTGGGACACGTACTGGCGCATCGGATACGCGAGGGCGACGACCAGCGTACAGAGGACGAGCACCAGCAGCGCCGCCCGGCCGGTGAGCCGGCTGCGGCGCACCTGCCGGCGGGACTGCGAGCGGTAGACGTGGGCCGCGGTCCGCTCGCCGAGCTGCCGCAGCCTGGTCGCCGTGGAGAAGGTGGAGAACCGATCCCGGTTCCCGGCCATGGGTCCGCCTCCCCTGGTGCGCGCTACGCAATACGTCCCCGCACACGGTACGGGACCGAGTGCGGGGACGTAGGGAGGCTAGGCGAGGACTCAGCCCTTGAAGCGCGGGAAGGCGCTGCGCCCGGCGTACACCGCGGCGTCGTCGAGGATCTCCTCGATGCGCAGCAGCTGGTTGTACTTGGCGACGCGGTCCGAGCGGGCCGGGGCGCCGGTCTTGATCTGGCCGCAGTTCACCGCGACGGCGAGGTCGGCGATGGTGACGTCCTCGGTCTCGCCGGAGCGGTGGGACATCATGCACTTGAAGCCGTTGCGCTGGGCCATCTCGACGGCGTCGAGGGTCTCGGTCAGCGAACCGATCTGGTTCACCTTGACGAGCAGGGCGTTCGCGGAGCCCTCCTCGATACCGCGGGCCAGGCGCTCCGGGTTGGTGACGAAGAGGTCGTCGCCGACGATCTGGACCTTGGAGCCCAGGCGGTCGGTGATGGTCTTCCAGCCGGCCCAGTCGTCCTCGAACAGCGGGTCCTCGATGGAGACGAGCGGGTACGCCTCGACGAGCTCGGCGTAGTAGTCGGTCATCTCGGCGGCCGAGCGGGACTGGCCCTCGAACTCGTACTTGCCGTCCTTGTAGAACTCGGACGCGGCGACGTCGAGCGCGAGCGCGATGTCCTTGCCCGGGGTGTAGCCGGCCTGCTTGACGGCCTCGATGATGAGGTCGAGCGCGGCGCGGTTGGACTCCAGGTTCGGGGCGAAGCCGCCCTCGTCGCCCAGGCCGGTGGACAGGCCCTTGGCGTGCAGGACCTTCTTGAGGGTGTGGTAGACCTCGGCACCCCAGCGCAGCGCCTCGGAGAAGGACTCCGCGCCGATCGGGGCGATCATGAACTCCTGGATGTCCACGTTGGAGTCGGCGTGCGACCCGCCGTTGAGGATGTTCATCATCGGAACGGGCAGCAGGTGCGCGTTCGGACCGCCGAGGTAGCGGAAGAGCGGGAGGTCCGAGGCCTCGGACGCGGCGTGCGCGACGGCGAGGGAGACGCCGAGGATGGCGTTGGCGCCGAGGGAGCCCTTGTTGTCGGTGGCGTCGAGGTCGAACATGGCCTGGTCGATCAGGCGCTGCTCGGTGGCGTCGTAGCCGACGAGCTCCGGGCCGATCTGCTCGATGACCGCGAGGACGGCCTTCTCGACACCCTTGCCCATGTAACGGTTGGGGTCACCGTCACGGAGCTCGATGGCCTCGAAGGCACCGGTGGAGGCGCCGGACGGAACGGCAGCACGGCCGGTGCTGCCGTCGTCGAGGCCCACCTCGACCTCGACCGTGGGGTTGCCTCGGGAGTCCAGGATTTCCCGGGCTACGACGACGTCGATGGACGGCACGAGCATCTCCTTCTGGGATGTGACGCTGGGTGTGCGGTGGCGTGGGGCCTGGGACGGCCTCGCCGACTAGAGCCTAACCGGCTCCGGGCGGTCGGCCAGCCGACCGCCCGGGTCCTGGGACGAAAAAGGGGCCGAATACCCGCCTTCCAGGACATAGGACCCGGGAAAAGTCGAGCCTGGACGGTCCGCTGACGCGCCATGCCCTCCGGCGGCGCGGGCGCCCGGGCCCCGGCGCCGGGCATGCGGGGGCGCGGGCCGGGCGTGCGGGGCCCGGTCCGTGCGGCGCGCGGGCGCGGCCCGGACATGACGACGCCCGGCGCGCAAAAGGGATGCGCGCCGGGCGTCGATGCCACGGGCCGTGCCGGGGGTGGTGCCCACCCGCGCACCGGCCCCGGGGGCCGGCGTGCGGGTGTTACGCGGGAGTTCAGCTGAGCTTCAGCTTCTGGCCCGGGAAGATGAGGTCGGCGTCCTTGACGGTGTCCTTGTTCAGGTCGAAGAGCTTCTGCCAGCCGCCCTTGACGCCGTTGGCATCGGCGATGGTACCGAGGGTGTCGCCCTCCTGGACCGTGTAGGAGCCGTTGCCGGTGGCCGGGGTGCCGGTCTTCGGCGCGGACGGCTTCGCCGGGGCCGGCTTGGACGGGGTCCAGTTGCCGGAGCCGGAGCCGGTGCTCTTGGTCTCGGTGTCGGCCTTCGGGGTGGAGGGCTTCGCCGGGGCGGGCTTGGCCGGGGCCGGCTTGGTCTCCGGCTTCGGCTTGGCCGGGGTGGTGGTCGAGCCGCCGCCGTTGTAGGCGGAGTTGGACAGGCCGACGCCGCAGGACGGCCAGGCGCCCTTGCCCTGGCCCTTGAGGACCTTCTCGGCGATGGCTATCTGCTGCGACTTGCTGGCCTGGTTGGCCTGCGCGGCGTACGCCTTGCCGCCGTACGCGGCCCACGTGGAGGCGGAGAACTGGAGGCCGCCGTAGTAACCGTTGCCGGTGTTGATGGACCAGTTGCCGCCGGACTCGCAGGAGGCGACCTTGTCCCACTCCGAGACCGTGGCGGCGCTGGCGGAGCCGGCGGCCATCAGCGGGGCGGCGACGGCCACACCGGCGACACCGGCGAGCGTGACGATGCGGACGGCCTTGGAGCCGCGGCGGTGCTTGCCCTTGCCGGAAAGCAGCATGGAGTTCTCCTCACCGACGCCTTCGAGGTGAGCTGTCGGGTTCGGGCGGATGAGTTGCCCGGTCGCGCAGTTGCGCGTCTTCACCCCTAGCCGGTACGCGGACCGTCTCTCAACGGCCTTTCCCGGCACCTACCTTGGTTCCCCCGCTCCTGCCAACGGCGCTTGCGCGACGACTGTTCCCTCCGGCCGCCGGCAGGATTCGGCGATGCGGTCGAAGGAGCCCGCGGTGGCGGGCGACTCAGAAGGTAGGCAGGTCTCTCCCCGATGTTCAACGTGTGATTTTGGGGAGAAACCGGCCTACTTGCCTTCCTTCGGAGTGCGTTTGCGCAGGTCGGAGCGGGGTTTGCGGAAGTTCCGGAATGAGACACGCCAGTTGTCCGGAAGAGATGCATGTCTCACTTGCCGATAACGGACATTCAACCCTTATTGGGTGCCCGAACTACCCCTATTTCTTGGTTAGATCCAGGTTCTGGCCGGGCTTGATGAGGTCCGCGTCCGTGCCGATGACCTGCTCGTTGGCCTTGTAGAGGGCGCTCCAGCCCCCCTTGAGGCCGTTGGCGTCCGCGATGGCCGCGAGGTTGTCGCCCGGCTTCACGGTGTACACGGGCTCCGCGGCGGCGGCTGACGCCGTGCCAGGGGCCGCGGGCACCTCGATCGCGGCGGGGCCGCGGTGCTTGCCGTTGCCCTCCGATGCGCCGGAAGCGGGAGTGGCCGAAGGGGAGGGAGTGGCGCCCGGGGTGGCCGGGGCCGTCGGGTCGACCGGGGCGGTCGGGGTGCCCGGGGCCGTCGGATTGGCCGGGTTGCCCTGGTTGTTCGAGTTGCCCTGATTGCCCTGGTTCCCCTGGCCGTTCCCGTTGCCCTGGCCGTTGCCCGGGTTCGCCCCGCCGGTGGGCGGGACGGTGGGGCCGGTGGTCGGGGTGGGCGGCACGGGGTAGTCCGGCTCCGGCATGACGGGCAGTCCGCTGGTGGCACCCAGCGGGTAGTCCGGCAGCACGCTCGGGCCGGGCGCGCCGGGCGCCGGGGTGGGCGCCCCGAAGTCCGTGGAGGACTTCCCCTTGCCGGTGTCGGGCACCGAGAAGTCGGGCCGGACCGGGCTGGGCGCGACCGGCCCGGGGGTCTTGCCCGTGTCCACGTCGGGCTTCGGCCCGTTCTTGGACAGCCCCGCCGAGGCGGAGCACAGCGACCACGCCTCGGGCCCCTGGGAGTCCAGCACGCGCTCGGCGACGGCTATCTGCTGCGAGCGGCTCGCCAGGTCGGGACGCTCCGCGAATTCGAGCCCGCCCGCGTTCTTCCACTGGTCCAGGGTGAACTGGAGGCCGCCGTAGGTCCCGCCGCCGGAGTTGGCGCTCCACGTGCCGCCGCTCTCGCAGTCGGCGACCTTGTCCCACGTCGCGGTGTCGGCCGCGCTCGCGCCCGTGGCGGCGAGCAGCGGCAGTGCCAGCGCGGAGCCGGTGACTCCGGCGGTGACGACGATGGCGGGGACCTGACGGGGTCGTCTGTGGCGGCCGTTCCCGGGAAGCATGTGCCTGCACCTTTCGTATAACGGCGGGGTAACGGCAGAACCTAGCCCCCTTCGAACGGATGTCACAAGTTGGGCCGAAGACTGAATTCCGGTCAGTTCCGCCGCCCCGCCGGGCTTCGCCCGCGCCTCAGGCGTTCGGAACTGTGAAGCGGACGGGGAGGGTGCGCAGCCCCCGCATGATGAGTCCGCCGCGCCAGCGCAGGTCCGTAGGGGGAACGGCAAGTTCCAGATCCGGCAGACGCTTCAGCAAAGTCGCGAGCGCCGTCTGGCCTTCCAGGCGGGCGAGCGGGGCGCCCAGGCAGTAGTGGATCCCGTGGCCGTATCCGAGGTGCTGATTGTCACTCCGCGAGAGGTCGAGCGCGTCCGGGTCGGCGAAGCGCGCGGGGTCGCGGTCGGCCGCCGCGAGGACCACCAGGACGGGGTCGCCGACGGCGATGTCCTGCCCGCCGAGGGTCAGCGGCCGGGTGGCGAACCGCCAGGTGGCCAGCTCCACCGGGCCGTCGTAGCGCAGCAGCTCCTCGATCCCCGTCTCCAGCAGGGCGGTCTCGCCCGCCGCGAGGGAGTCCTGGAGGAGGGAGCGCTGGTCGGGGTTCATGAAGAGGGAATGGACGCCGTTGCCGATGAGGTTCACGGTCGTCTCGAAGCCGGCGAAGAGCAGGATGAAGGCCATCGCCGTCGCCTCGGCCTCGGTGAGGTGGTCGCCGTGGTCGCTCGCCCGGATCAGGTCGGAGATGAGGTCATTGCCCAGATCATCCCGCTTCCGGTGGATCAGTTCCCCGAGGTAGGTGCGCATCCGCTTCACCGACCGGGCGACCCCGCCGCGCGGACCGCCGCCGTGGCGGATCATCATCCCGGCCCAGTCGCGGAAGTCGTCCTGGTCCTCGCGCGGTACGCCGAGCATCTCGCAAATGGCGTAGATGGGGAGCGGGAAGGCGAACTCGTGGATGAGGTCCGCCTCCCCCTTCCCCGCGAACTGATCGATGAGGTGGTCGGTCAGCTCCTGCACGCGCGGGGTGAACTCCGCGACGCGGCGCGGGGTGAAGGCCTTCGACACCAGCCGGCGCAGCCGGGTGTGGTCCGGCGGGTCGATGTTGAGCAGGTGGGTCATCAGCTCCGCCTTGCGCTCCCCGGGGATCCCGGTCTTGCCCTTGGCGTGCGCCGGCTCCGCGTGGTGCGCCGGGTTCTTGCTCAGCCGCTGGTCGGCGAGGGCCTGGCGGGCGTCGGCGTACCGGGTCACCAGCCAGGCCTCGACCCCGCTGGGGAGCTGGGCGCGGTGCACCGGGGAGTGCTCGCGCAGCCAGGCGTAGGCGGGGTAGGGGTCGGTGGCGAACTCCCAGTCGAAGAGGGTCGGCGCCGGGGGGACGGAGGGGGCGGGCGGGGTGTCGGGAGTCTGCTCGTGCACCCGTCGACGGTATCCCGGCTCGCTACCGGCCATCCCTTATGGCCGGTTCGTCGCGGCTGTCCGCAGATCGGCCATCACTTGACGGCCGCTTGTCGGACATTCCTACTTCCGTCCTGTGGATGTGAGGATCTTGAAAAGCAGCTTCGCGGTGGTGGAGAGACGGGCCGAGCACGCGGTCAAGTTCTTCTACTCCCACCTCTTCTGGCACAACCCCGGGATCCGCCGGCTCTTCCCGGACTCCTCCGAGGACATGGAGCGCCAGCGCGACCGCCTCTTCGCCGCACTCACCCATGTCGTCTCCCACCTGGAGGGCGAGACCCTCCTCCCCTATCTCCGCGACCTCGGCCGCGACCACCGCAAGTTCCTGGTCGGCCCCGAGCACTACGCCGCCGTCGGCGCCAGCCTGCTCGCCGCCCTCGCCGCGACCTCCGGAGCGGCCTGGACCCCGGAGGTCGAGAAGGCCTGGAGCGAGGCCTACCAGGTGATGGCCGACGCCATGACGGCCGGCGCGGCCGCGAGCGAGGACCCGCCCTGGTGGGACGCGGAGGTCGTGCGCCACCTCCGGTACGGGCAGGACATCGGCGTGCTGACGCTGGCCCCGCACGCCCCGCTCCCCTACCGGCCCGGCCAGTACGTCAGCGTGAGCAGCGAGCGGGTCCCCACCGCCTGGCGCACCTACTCCCTCGGCAACGCCCCCCGCCCCGACCACACGGTCGACCTCCACGTCAGCCGGATCGAGGGCGGCCGGCTCAGCACCGCCCTGGTCCGCGAGATCCGCGTCGGCGAGGCGCTGCGGCTCGGCGCCCCGGCCGGACGGCTGACCCTGCGCCGCGCGGACCGGCCCGTCACCCTCATCGCCGCCGGAACCGGCTGGGCCCCCGTCCGGGCCATGCTGGAGGAGCTCGCGCAGCACCCTCCCGATCAGGACGTACGGCTCTTCCTGGCCGCCCGGGACGCCGCGCACCTCTACGACCGTCCGTGGATCGACGCGTACGCCGCCGCCTTCCGCTGGCTCGGCGTCACCTACATCACCCCCGCCCCCGGCCGCCACCGCAACCAGGCCACCGCCCGGCTGGCCACCGCGCTCGGCAACCGGGCCCTGTGGCCGGAGCAGGACGTCTACCTGAGCGGCCCGCCCGTGTTCATGGAGGAGACGGCCCTCCTGCTGAAGGAGCTCGGGGCCCGCCCCGACCGGCTCTTCCACGACGCCGTCCCCGTCACCGGCGCCGCCCGGGGCGAGCGGCCGCTGGGCTTCGGCGAGTGGTTCCTGCACCGCCCGGCCCCGCACTGGCACAACCCGTCGGACCGCGCCCCGCGCGGCTGATGCAGGCACAAGGCACCGGACGCGCACGGGAGGGGCCCGAAGCCGCCGGGGTCACTCCGCCGCGCCCTCCGCCGCCGGGGTCACTCCCCCACGCCCTCCGCCGCCCGGATCGCGTCCCGGTAGACGCGGGCCGCCGCGCGCAGCGCCGTCTCGGGGTCGGTCCCCGCCGCCTCCGCGCGCGCCGCCAGCTCCAGCAGCTCGTACCCGACGCCCTCGCCCCGCGGCAGCTCCACGGGCACCCCGCCCGTACGGGCCCGGCCCGCGAGCTTGGCCGCGAGCGCCAGACCGGGCTGGCCCAGCGGGATCCCGTCGGTGACCGACTCCCGCTGCTTCTCGACCGCCTTGGTCGCCTGCCAGTGGGCACTGACGTCCTCCGGCGACTCGGCCGTGGCGTCCCCGAAGACATGGGGGTGGCGGCGGACCAGCTTGTCGACCAGGTCGCCTGCGACGTCGTCGATGGAGAACGCCTCCGCCTCTTCCCCGTCGTCCGGGCCGCCGCCCTCCTCGGCGATGCGCGCGTGGAAGACCACCTGGAGCAGGACGTCGCCGAGCTCCTCGCGCAGCGCGTCCCGGTCGCCGTCCTCGATCGCCTCCACCAGCTCGTACGCCTCCTCGATGGCGTACTTCACCAGCCCCTCGTGGGTCTGCCGGGAGGTCCACGGGCAGTCCCGGCGCACCCGGTCCATGACCTGCACCAGGTCGAGCAGCCGCGCGCCCGGCAGGTCGTACGAACCGGGCAGCAGCTCCAGGTCCGGCATGGCCACCCGGCCCGAGCCGGCGAGCCGGGCCAGGCCGTCGGTCAGCCGCCGGTCGCCCTCGCCGCCCGGGATCACCACGATGGTGCGGCCCCCGGCGCAGGCATCGACGAGAGCGTGTGCGTCGGGGGCCTCGTGCGCCACGTCCACCCCGGCTTCGCGCAGGTACGGAAGCTGCGGGTGGCCCGGGTCCGCGCACAGCACCCGGTCCGCGGCGTGCAGGGCCTGCCAGGCCGGCCAGGACAGCAGCCCGGGGGCGACCCGGTGGCTGGCGCTCAGCAGGACGATCCGCCCGGCGTCCCCCGCGCCCTCCGCGGAGGCGGCGGCGGAGGTGTCGGCGGGTTCGGGGGCGGGTGCGGAGGTGTGGTCGGTCACCCTCCGAACCTACCCCCGCCCCGGGGCGTCAGGCTCCGGCGGGGGCCGCCTGCTCGGGCATCGTCCTCTGGGTGATCCACGGGGTCTGCTGGTCGCCGAGCAGGATCTGCTTCTCGTCCCAGCGGCCGTAGCGCGGGTTGACCTCGATGTGCAGGGCCCGCGCGGCCTCCCCGAGCTTGACCAGGGCCTTGTCCTGGCTGCCGTAGTGCGCGAAGAGCTTGTCGCGCAACAGCTTGAAGCGGGTGTCGGCGTCGATCTGGTCCGGGGCCAGCTGGGCCTGCTCCAGCGCCGCCGCGGCCAGCGCCTTCTCGCCGCCGACCTGCTGGAGCTGCGCCTTGCGGACGTCCTCGATCTCCTTGGGGCTCACGCCCAGGCCGGCGTCGTCCGCCGCCCGCTCCAGCACCGCGGTCTGGATCATCTTGTTGAGTTTGAGCCGCTCCAGCCCGGCGGTCGCCCCGATCAGGCGGGCCCCCTGCTCGGAGCGGTTCTGCGCGGCGCGCACGTCTTTCACCTGCGCCTGGAGCGCGGTGGTGGTGATGCGCTCGCCGCCGACGACGGCCGCGGTACCGGGACGGGTCCCGCCCGAACAGGCGGCCAGCAAGGGGGCCGCCGCGAGCAGGGCGACGGATACGGAGAGCGCTGTGCGACGGTGCAAAGGAGCCTCCAGGGCCGGGGGATTGTGCGTCGGTGCACAAGGCCGTGCGGTGATCGATGGTATGCAGTCGGAGTGGCCCGAGCCACTGCTTCGACCAACGATTCCCGGGGTGTTGGGGGTGCGCGTTCACCCCCCGGCTACCGCCGGGCCCGACGCTCCTGCGAAGGTCGCCTCACCATGTCGACATCGCAGCTCGCTCCGCACCACAGTCCGGAGCGCCCCGCTCCGGCCCCCGTCCGCCGCTTCCGGCGCCGTCCCGGACTGCTCGGCTCGGCGTTCGCCGCCCTGGTCACGGCCGTGGCCGTGTGCTCCGGGGACGCCGTCGCGCGGGTCTTCCCGTACGGGCCCCGCCACCGCAGCGTCAACGACCTCGGCAACCAGTTCGTGCCCTTCCACGCGCACCTGTGGGACCTGCTGCACGGGCGGGCCCGGGGCGGACTCCTGTTCAACTGGCAGTCGGGGTACGGCACCGGCTTCCTGCCCGACCTGGGCACGTACCTGTCGAGCCCCTTCGCCCTGCTGGTCGGGCTCTTCCCGCGCCACGACATCGACCTCGCCGTGTACGTGGTCACCGTCCTCAAGATGACGGCCGCGGCCGCCGCGATGGCCTGGCTGCTGCGCACCCAGCGGCCGGGGCCGTGGTGGGCGGCGGGCCTGCTGGGGGCCTCGTACGCGCTGTGCGGCTGGTCGGTGATCGAGGCCTCCTACAACCCGATGTGGCTGGACGGGCTGATCTCCTTCCCGCTGCTGTGCCTGACCGGGGAGTGGGCGCTGCGCGCGCGGCGGCCGCTGCTGGGGGTGCTGGTGGTGGCCGTCTCCTGGACGGCGAACTTCTACACCGCCTACATGGCCACGCTGGGCGCGGCGCTGGTGCTCGTGGTGCGGGTGGTGCTGACGAGGGAAGGGGTGCGGGAGCGGGCCCGGGTGGTCGGGCGGGCGGCGGTCACGACGGCGCTCGGCACGGCCCTGACGGCGCCGCTGCTGGTGCCGCTGTTCCTGAGCTCGAAGCAGGCCTATCCGGGGTGGTCCAAGGAGTTCTCCCCGGTGCCCTGGTCGGACCTCTTCGCACGGCTGATGCCGGCCACGTACTCCTTCGGCTCCCCCGCCCTGTTCGTCGGTACGGGGACCCTGCTGCTGGTGACGGCCCTGCCCTTCCACCGGGCGCTGCCGCTGCGCACCCGGCTGTGGTGGGCGGGGCTGGTGGCGGCGGTGCTGCTGTCCCTGCAGTGGGCGCCGACCCATCTGGCCTGGCACGTCTTCGCGACGCCGAACGGCAGCCCGTACCGGCAGACCTTCGTGCTGGCCGGGATCGCGGTGATCGCCGCCTGGACGGGGCTCGCGGCCGGGCTCCCCGGCGCACGGGCGCTGGCGGCCGGGGCCGGCGTCCTGGCGGCGGCCGCCGCCTGGGCGGCCGGCAGCGCGCTGTCCACGGGCTGGGGATACGTCCTGTTCTGCGGCGGGCTGGCCCTGGCGGCGGGCGCCTGGTGGGCGCTGCGCCACCGGCGGCTGCTGCTGCCGGCGGCCGCGGTGCTGGCGGCGGCGCTGGTGGCGCAGGCCGCCGCGACCACGGCGTACGGGCACAAGGGCAAGCTGGCGGGGCTGGACGACTACCCGTCCTGGGGCCGTGCGAACACCTCGCGCGAACGGGCGCTGACCCGGGCCGACGGCTGGCCCGCGTACCGCACCGACGCGGGCCGGCCCGCGCTGTCGGGCAACGACCCGCTGCTGCTGGGCGGCGAGGGCGGCTCGTACTACAGCAGCCACACCCCGGACGTGCTGACCCGCACGATGGCGGCGCTCGGCGCCGGCTGGACCTCGCGCGGACGCAGCGTGCAGAGCCTGGACAACCCGGTGACGGACGCCCTGTTCTCGGTCGGGGCGCGGCTGAAGGCGGACGGGAAGGTGGTCCGTGCGGAGGCGCTGCCGCTGGTCACCGTCCGGCCGGCGGGCCCGCCGCCGGAATTCGGCGAGTCCCCGTTCGCCAACCAGGAGCTGCTGCTGGGCGCGAAGGTGTACGAGGAGCCGGTCGCGCCCGGGGTCTGCCGGTCGGGCACCGACCCCTTCCTGTGGGCGCCGGAGTACAGCGGCTCGGCCAGCCTCGCGGACGGCCGGCCCTCCCGGATGAACGGGACCCAGCCGAAGAACCGTGCGGCGCTCCAGCCGCTGGGCCGCTCGCACGGGCCGTCCTCCCAGCTCGTCTTCGACCGCCGGGCCCCCGACCGGTGGACGCTGGGCTGCCTGGACCGCTCGAAGCTCACGGCGGCGGTGGCCGCGCTGCGCACCTCGGCCGCCACCTCGGTACGGGTGTCCGACGCGGGCCTGACCGCCACCCTGCCGGCCGGCAGCACCGGCACGGCGGTCGTGGCGGTCCCGGCCGTCGCGGGCTGGAGCTGCGAGGGGCGCCCGGCCGGGTCGCGGCTGGGGCTGCTGGCCGTGCCCCTGGACGACCGCACGACCACCCTGCACTGCGGATTCACCCCGCCGGGGCTGCTCCCGGGCGCGGGGCTGGCGGGGCTGGCGGCACTGGCGGTGGCCGCGCGGGCGGTCCTCAGGCGCCGTCCGGAGCACCTGGCGGGGCTCCGGCGCCTCGTCCGGCGCGGCTGAGGGGGCCGCCGGACGGCGCGGTCGAGGCCGGTCAGCCGGCCTGAGCGGCCGACGGGGGCCGCCGCCCGGCAGGGCTGCGGTCCGGCGCGGTCAGCGCACCTGGCCCAGCCACTGGAGGGTCCGGCGGATCTCCACCGGGAGGGGGTGCGCCGGGCCGTGCACCCGGTCGGCGTCGTACAGGAGCCGGACCAGGGTGTCGTGGGCCGCCGGGCGGTCGCCGAGGGAGAGCAGCAGGTGCGCAATCCGGCGGCGGACCTCCAGCGGCAGGCCCGGATCCGGGTTGGCGTAGTGGTTCTCGAACAGCGGCAGCAGCGAGCGGTACTCGGCGAGGGCCGCCCCGGCGGCGCCGAGCTGCTCCAGGCACTGCGCGGCGTCGTAGCGGAAGCGCAGCGCCTGCGGGTCACCGGCCGGGAACTCGTCGGCGAGGCGGCGCAGTTCGGGCAGGGCCCGGCGGTACTGGCCGTCGTCCATGAGCGTGGCGGCGTACTGCTTGCGCAGGCTGCGCACCACCGGGGAGTGCTCCCCGTGCTCGGCCTCGGCCGCCGGGAGGATGCCGCCGAGGATGTCCACGGCCTGGGTCAGGCGCCCCTGGTCGAGCAGCTTGCGGGCCTCGTCGACGGCCCCGGGGATGTCCGGGCGGGGCGGGGCCGGCGGCACGGCCGGCATGGGCGGGACGGCGGCGGCCTGACGGTCCGGCCAGGGCGCCTGGGGGCGCAGGAAGGGCCGGGTCGGGTCGAGCGGGCCGGTCAGGGTGCGGCTGCCGGGGGCCGGGAGGAGCGGCGCGAGGGCCTCGTAGACCTCCTGCGCGGAGCCGGGCCGGTCCTGCGGGTCCTTGGCGAGGAGGCGCATCAGCAGCGCCTCCAGCTCCTGCGGGACGTCGGGGCGCCGGTCGCGTACGGGGGCCGGGGGCTCGTAGAGGTGGCGGTGCAGGACGCCGAGGGCGGTGGTCCCGGCGAAGGGGACGGTGCCGCTGAGGAGTTCGTAGAGCAGCACGCCGAGGGCGTACAGGTCGGTGTACGGGCCCACGGCGCCGCCCATGGCCTGTTCGGGCGCCATGTAGGCGGGGCTGCCGATGGGGGAGCCGGTGCTGGTGAGGCGGGTGGTGTCGGTCTCCATCACGGAGGCGACGCCGAGGTCCAGGACGAGGACGGTCCCGTCCGGCCGGACCATCACGTTGCGGGGCTTGAGGTCCCGGTGGACGATCGGCACCGCGTGCACGGCGGACAGCACCGCACACAGCTGCGCGACCACCGCGACCGCCCACGGCCAGGGGTACGGGTCGTGCTCGGCGAGGTGGTCGGCGAGGTCGGAGCCCTCGACGTAGCCCATGACGAGGTACAGCTCGTCGCCGTCGCTGCCCGCGTCGTGGACCGTGACCAGGCCGGGGTGGTCGACCTGGGCCGTGACCCGGCATTCGCGCACGAAGCGGCGGCGCAGCTCCTCGGCGACCGTTCCGGGGCCGGCCACCTTGTCGGGGCGCAGCAGCTTGACGGCGACGCGGCGGTCCAGGCGCCGGTCGTAGGCCGTCCACACCTGGCCCATGCCGCCCTGGCCGAGGACGGTGGCGAGCTGGTAGCGCTCGCCGATGAGCCGTTCGCTCCCGGTCACTGCTGCGGGTCCTGGATCGCCGTGCTGTTCGGGTCCTGGTACGGGCCGCCGGGCTGCGGGGGCCGGGGCGGGGTCTGCGGGGTCTGCGGGGTCTGCTTGCGCAGGAGTTCGCTGAGCTCGTCGAGTTCCGCGCGGACCTGCCCGATGCGCGGGGGCTGGACGGGGGCGGGGGCCTGCTGCGGCGGGACGGCGGGCCGGACGGGCGGGTAGCCGTAGGAGGGCCGGGTCTGCTGCGGGGGCTGGTGCTGCTGCGGCTGGGCGTACGGGGACTGGTGCGCCGGGTACCAGGGCGCGGCGCCCGCCGCCGGGGGCAGGGCGGCCTTCGCCTCGTGGTGCTTGATGTCCGCGACGATGTAGTACACGCAGACGGCGAAACCGGTGAAGATCGAGCCACCGGCGCCGAGGTTGCCCTGCCAGCCGTTGGTCTCCGCCGTCGGGTCGAGCTCGATGAAGGTGATCCACACGACCGACAGCACCCCGCCGAGCACCAGCAGCACCCAGTCGCGGGACTTGCGGGTGAGCAGGGCGATCCGCAGCAGCGAGCCCCAGGCGAAGAACCCGCAGGTGAGCAGCGGCAGCGCCGTGAACAGCACGCGCAGCGTCATCGCCGGCCCGGACAAGGGGCGGTGGCCGTGGGGGCCTTGCTGCGGCGGGATGCCGGGGCCGTGCATCGCTGCTCCTGACGGGCCGTGCGGAAAGGGTGACGGCTGGAAGCGTATACAGCGTTTCCGGCCGCCCGTGAGGGTATGCGCGCAACCGTTGCAGGGTCGCAGCACGCACGGCCCCGGGGGCGGTCCGCGGGCGGCCGGGAGTCGGCCGGGGGTGACGCCGCCGTCCGACGGACCGTCGCACGGGCCCTGGACGAGCTGCTCCACCGTCCCTCCTGACTCCTGCGGCTACGCTCTGATCCCTTGATCGATCCCATGGGGGGGGACCCGTCATGCGCACCCGCATGCCCAGAACCACGACCACGGCCGCGCTCACCTGCGCGGCCCTGCTGACCGCCGCGGCCACCGCCTGCGGCCCGAAGTCCGACGACGCGGCGCCGAAGCCCCCGGCATCCGCCCCGGCCCAGGCCCCGCTCACGGGCGGCGACCCGGCCGCCGTGCTGCGCGCCGCGTACGAGGAGACGCAGCGGGCGGACTCCAAGACCGCGGTCATCTCGCGCCGGATCGGCGCACGCGAGATCACGGCGCGTCTGACCTTCGAGGGCGACGGCAGCTGCTACGGCGAGGTCAAGGTCAACCGCCACGGGACGGGGGAGATCCTCGTGAACGACGCCAGGGTCTCCCTGAGGGGCGACGCCGGCTTCCTCCAGGACCAGTTCGGGGACCTGCCCGCCAAGTCCCCCGACACGGCGGACGGCTGGATCGACCTGAGGCCGGGCGACCCCTCGGTCGCCCACCTCCTGACCCTGTGCAAGGACGGCTCCCCCGCCCTCGCCTTCCCGGCGGAGCGCACGGGCCTGCACCGTGGCCCGGACACCTACCTGAACACCAGGCCGGTCGCCGTGCTCCTGTCGAAGGCCCCCGACGGCACCGAGATCACCGACCACGTCTACCTGGACGGCACGCCGTACCTCCTCGCCCACTGGGAGAACGGCCCGGCCCCGACGAGCGTCGAGTACAAGAACGTACAGCAGGCCGGCTGACCGGACCCGCCCCCCACGGGGGCCGCCCGCGCCGGGTGCGCGGGCGGACCCCGTGGGGGGCGGGCGGTTACGAGCCGAGGACCGTGGTCAGGAACTCGCCCGTCCAGGCCAGGAGTTCTCGGCCGACCAGGGGCTTGCCGCCGACGCGGGCCGTCTTCGGGCGCGGGACCAGCACCTGCGAGGTGGCCGGCTTGAGGACCGTCCCCGGGTAGAGGCGCTTGAGGCGCAGCTCCTGGGATTCGCGCAGTTCCACCGGGCCGAAGCGGATGTTGGGGCCCTGGAGGGTGATGTCCCCGACCCCGCAGGCCCGGGCCAGCATCCGCAGCCCCGCCACCAGCAGCAGGTTCTCCACCGGCTCCGGCAGCTTGCCGTAGCGGTCGGTGAGCTCCTCGCGCACGGCCTTGATGTCGGCCTCCGAGGTCGCCGAGGCGATCGCCCGGTAGGCCTGGAGGCGCAGCCGCTCGCCGGGCGCGTAGTCGTGCGGGACGTGCGCGTCGACCGGCAGCTCGATCTTCACCTCCAGCGGGGGCTCCTCCTCCGCCCCGCCCTCGACCGCGGCCCGGTAGTCCGCGACCGCCTCGCCGACCATGCGGATGTAGAGGTCGAAGCCGACGCCCGCGATGTGGCCGGACTGCTCGCCGCCGAGCAGGTTGCCCGCGCCGCGGATCTCCAGGTCCTTCATCGCCACGTACATGCCCGCGCCCATCTCGGTGTGCTGGGCGATGGTGGCCAGGCGCTCGTGCGCGGTCTCCGTCAGCGGCTTCTCCGGCGGGTAGAGGAAGTAGGCGTAGCCGCGCTCGCGGCCGCGGCCGACGCGGCCGCGCAGCTGGTGCAGCTGGGAGAGGCCGAAGTTGTCGCCGCGCTCCACGATCAGGGTGTTGGCGTTGGAGATGTCGATGCCCGACTCGACGATCGTCGTCGAGACGAGGACGTCGAACTTCTTCTCCCAGAAGTCCACGACCACCTGTTCCAGGGCCTGTTCGGACATCTGGCCGTGGGCGGTGGCGATCCGTGCCTCCGGCACGATCTCGCGCAGCTTCGCGGCCGCCCGGTCGATGGACTCGACCCGGTTGTGGATGTAGAAGCACTGGCCCTCGCGCAGCAGCTCGCGCCGGATGGCCGCGCCGATCTGCTTCTCCTCGTACGGGCCGACGAAGGTGAGCACCGGGTGGCGCTCCTCCGGCGGGGTGGTGATCGTCGACATCTCGCGGATGCCGGTCACCGCCATCTCCAGGGTGCGCGGGATCGGCGTCGCCGACATGGTGAGGACGTCGACGTTGGCCCGGAGCTTCTTCAGCTGCTCCTTGTGCTCGACGCCGAACCGCTGCTCCTCGTCGACGATGACCAGGCCCAGGTCCTTGAACTTCGTCTCCTGCGAGAACAGGCGGTGGGTGCCGATGACCACGTCGACCGAGCCCTCCTTGAGGCCCTCCAGGGTGGCCTTGGACTCGGTGTCGGACTGGAAGCGCGACAGCGCCTTCACGTTGACGGGGAACTGGCTGTAGCGCTCGGAGAAGGTCCCGAAGTGCTGCTGCACCAGCAGGGTGGTGGGGACGAGGACGGCGACCTGCTTGCCGTCCTGCACCGCCTTGAAGGCGGCCCGGACGGCGATCTCGGTCTTGCCGTAGCCGACGTCGCCGCAGATCAGGCGGTCCATGGGGACGGACTTCTCCATGTCCTCCTTGACCTCGGCGATGGTGGTGAGCTGGTCGGGGGTCTCCGCGTACGGGAAGGCGTCCTCCAGCTCGCGCTGCCAGGGGGTGTCCGGGCCGAAGGTGTGGCCGGGCGCCGCCATGCGCGCGCTGTACAGCTTGATCAGGTCGGCGGCGATCTCCTTGACGGCCTTCTTCGCCCGCGCCTTGGTCTTCGTCCAGTCGGCGCCGCCGAGCCGGTGCAGGGTCGGGGCCTCGCCGCCCACGTACTTGGTGACCTGCTCCAGCTGGTCGGTGGGGATGTACAGGCGGTCGCCGGGCTGGCCGCGCTTGGCCGGCGCGTACTCGACGAGGAGGTACTCGCGGGTGGCGCCCTGCACGGTGCGCTGCACCATCTCGATGTAGCGGCCCACGCCGTGCTGCTCGTGGACGATGTAGTCGCCGACCTCCAGGGTGAGGGGGTCGATGGACTTGCGGCGCCGGGTGGGCATTCGGCCGAGGTCCTTGGTGGCGGTGCGCTGGCCGGTCAGGTCGGTCTCGGTGAGGACGGCCAGCTTCAGCGCCGGGTCGACGAAGCCGGTGTCGAGCGAGCCGCAGGACACGTGGACGATCGAGGGCTCCAGGGCCCCCAGGTCGGCCTCCAGGCGGGCCGCGATGCCCTCGCCGCCGAGCACCTCGACGGTACGGGCGGCCGGGCCGTGGCCCTCGGTGAGGTAGACGGTGTGCCAGCCGTCGGCGATCCAGCCCTTGGTGTCGGCGAGCGCCCGGGCGGTGTCGCCCCGGTAGGCCTCGGCGGCGTGCATGCCGAGCTTGAGGGTGTCCGAGGCCAGGTCGGCGTCGTCCGCCGCGAAGGGGGACACCGACCACCACATCATGCCCAGCTCGCGGGCGTGGTCGCGGACGTCGGCGATGCCGCGCAGCGAGGCCGCGCCGACGTCGATGGGGGCCTGGCCGCCGCCCGCGGTGGCCGCCCAGGAGGCCATCAGGAACTCCTGGCTGGTCGCCACCAGGTCGGCGGCCCGGGTGCGGACCCGCTCGGGGTCGCACACCACGGCCATGGACCCGGCCGGCAGGACGTCGAGGAGCAGCTCCATGTCGTCGACGAGGACCGGGGCGAGGGACTCCATGCCCTCGACCGCGATCCCCTCGGCGATCTTGTTCAGCAGTTCGCCGAGCTCCGGGTGCTCCTCGGCGAGGGCCGCCGCGCGCTCGCGCACCTGGTCGGTCAGGAGCAGCTCGCGGCAGGGCGGGGCCCACAGGCCGTGCTCGGCGATCTCCAGGGAGCGCTGGTCGGCGACCTTGAAGTAGCGGATCTCCTCGACGTCGTCGCCCCAGAACTCCACGCGCAGCGGGTGCTCCTCGGTGGGCGGGAACACGTCGAGGATGCCGCCGCGGACGGCGAACTCGCCGCGCTTCTCCACCAGCTCGACGCGCGCGTACGCGGCCGCCGCCAGGGCCTCGGTGACCGCGCCGAGGTCGGCGGTCACGCCCTGGCGCAGGCTGACCGGCAGCAGGTCGCCCAGCCCCTTGACCTGCGGCTGGAGCACGGAGCGGATGGGGGCCACGACCACCGAGACGGGGCCGGCGGCCGGGTCGTCGGCGCTGGGGTGGGCGAGCCGGCGCAGGACGGCGATGCGGCGGCCGACGGTGTCGCTGCGCGGGCTGAGGCGCTCGTGCGGCAGCGTCTCCCAGGACGGGTAGTCCACGACCTCGTCGGGCGGCAGGAGGGAGCGCAGCGCGGCGGCGAGGTCCTCCGCCTCCCGCCCGGTGGCGGTCACCGCGAGCACGGTCCGCCCGGTACGGCGGGCCAGCGCGGCGATCGCGAAGGGCCGGGCGGCGGGCGGGCCGACGAGGTCCACGTGCATGCGGTTGCCGTCCCCGGCCGCGGTGACCGCCTCGGCCAGGGCGGGGTCCCGGGTGACGGCGTCGAGCAGTCCGTGCAGGCTCATGAAAGCGGCTTTCCATCCGGTGGAGGGGCGGGCGGGGCAACGCGAAGCACCCGACACGTGAACGGGCCGGGGGTTCCCACCCTATGCCGCGGGTGTGTCACCCGCGCGCGGGATCCGGGCCGTGTACGGGTCCCGTACGGGTCGTCCGCGGGTCCCGTACGGGTCGTCCGCGGGTCCCGTACGGGTCGTCCGCGGCGCGTCCACCGGCGCGGGGGCCGCGGGCCCCGTCGGGGGCAAGGGGCGGAGGCTGCGCTTCCGCACCCGGATGGCAGTCTGTCCCGATGCCCATGACCGCAAGCCCGCCCGACGGCGCCGCCGCGCCCGCCGCCTCGGCCACCGCCACGCCGGCCGCGGCGGAGGCCGTGGCGCCGGCCCTCGCGCGGGGGAGCGCGGGGCGGCGGGACCGGGCCGCCGCACGGGCCCGGGCGCGGGCGCCGCACGCGCTGGCCGCCGCGCTGTTCTGCGCGTACGCCGTGCTCTCCGTGACCCGCCACCGGCGGATGGAGGAGAACTCCTGGGACCTGGGCATCTTCGAGCAGGCCGTCCGGGCCTACGCCCACCTCCGGGCTCCGGTGGCGGACCTGAAGGGGCCGGGCGCCATCGTCCTCGGCGACCACTTCAGCCCCGTCGTCGCGCTGATCGCCCCGCTCTACCGGCTCTTCCCCGGCCCGGTCACCCTGCTGGTGGTGCAGGCGGCGCTGTTCGCGCTGTCGGCCCTGCCCGTCACCCGGGCCTCGGTCCGGCTGCTCGGTCCGGCCCGGGGGCTCGCGCTCGGGGCGGCGTACGGGCTGTCGTGGGGGATCCAGCGGGCCGTCGACTTCGACTTCCACGAGATCTGCTTCGCGGTGCCGCTGCTCGCCTTCGCCCTGGAGGCGCTGCTGGCGCGGCGGTGGCGGGCCGCCCTGGCCTGGGGGCTGCCGCTGCTGCTGGTCAAGGAGGACCTCGGGATCACCCTCGCCGCCCTGGCGCTGGTGGTCGCCCGGCGGGCCCGCCCCACCGACCGGCGGGCGGCACGGCTCGCCGTCGCCGTGGCCGTGGCCGCGGTGGCGGCCGCCGTACTGGTGTTCACGGTGGTGGTCCCCGCCTTCGCCCCCGACGGGTACGCCTACTGGGAGAAGGTCGGCGGGCCCGGCGGCGCCCTGCGCGGCCTGGGCACCAAGCTCACCACCCTGGCGTGGGTGCTGGTCCCCACCACCGGGCTGCTGGCGCTGCGCTCCCCGCTGCTGTGGGTGGCCGTGCCGACGCTGGGCTGGCGGTTCGCTTCGGCGGACCCGCACTACTGGTCCACCGACTGGCACTACAGCGCCGTGCTGATGCCGGTCGCCGCGCTGGCGCTGGCCGACTCCCTCGACGGCGCCCGGCGCAGCCCCCGGCCGTGGGTGCGCGCGTACGCCCACCAGCTGCCCGGCGCCCTGCTCGCCGCCGCGCTCGCGCTGAGCGCCACCGGCCTGCCGCTGGCCCGGCTCGGGGAGCGGGCCACGTACACGAAGCCCGCGCGGGTCACCGCGGTCGAGCGGCTGCTGGCGCGGATCCCGGACGGGGTGGCGGTGGAGGCCGACTACCCCGCGCTGACCCGGCTGACGTCGCGCTGCCGGGTGTTCTGGATCGGCGGCACGCAGGGGGTGCGCCCGGCCTACCTGGTCTTCGACAACGCCTCCGGCTGGGCCGGGGACCCCCTCGCGTACGCGGGGCGGCTGCACCCGGGGTCGCGGTTCGTCCTGGCGGGCGAGGCGGACGGGGTGGTCCTGCTGGAGCGGCAGCTGTAGCGGCGGGGCCCCGACGCGACGCGCCGGTCCCGGGCCGCCCTCTCGGACGGTCCGGGACCGGCGCGTTCCCCCGTGCTCCCCCGTGCTCCCCCGCGGGATCCCCGTACCTCCCCCGTGGGGATCCCCGCTCCCTCCCCCGTACGACCGCCGGCGGCTACTCGCTGGCGATCGCGTTCAGAACGTTCATCCGCCCCGCCCGGAACGCCGGGACCAGTGCGGCGAACAGGCCCACCAGGGCCGAGCCGGCGAACACCGCGATGATCGTCGGCCAGGGGATCTCCAGCACCTTCAGGCCCTGGAGGGCGAGGAGCCGCTGCGCCGTGGCGCCCCAGCCCATGCCCAGCCCCAGGCCCAGCAGGGCGCCGAAGAGGGCGATGACCACCGACTCCAGGCGGATCATCCGGCGCAGCTGGCGGCGCGAGAGGCCGATGGCGCGCATCAGGCCGATCTCACGGGTCCGCTCGACCACCGAGAGGGCCAGGGTGTTCACGACGCCCAGCACCGCGACGATGATCGCCAGGGCGAGGAGGCCGTAAACCATGTTGAGCAGCTGCCCGACCTGGTCCTTGAGGTCCTTCTTGTAGTCGGTCTGGTTGAGCACCTTGTACTGCGGGTACTCGGCCATGGCCGCCTTGAGCGCCGTGTAGGCGCTGTCGGCCTGCCCCTTCTCGGCCTTGGCCAGCAGCATGAACGGGCGCGGCAGCTGGTCGGCCGGCAGGTTGGCCTCGGCGGTGGCGGTGCTGACGTACTTCACGCCCTTGTCGAGGTTGCCCTCGTCCGAGGTGATCGCGGCGACCTTCAGCTTGACGCTCTTCCCGCCGTTGAAGGCCACGCCCAGCTCGTCGCCGACCTTCACGTGGTGCTCGTCGGCGTACTTCGAGCCGACGGCCATCGCGCCGGGGGCGTACGCGTCCTTGTGCTGCCCGGCGACCGTCTTGCGGCGGACGTCCTGGGCGTAGGAGGGGTCGGTGGCGCTGAGCCGGTCCTGGGCGGAGGTGCCGTCCGGGGCGGTGATCCTCGCCTCGACCTCGCGGTAGGCGGTGACGTGGTCGAGGCCCTTGACCCCGCGCATGGCCTGCTCGGCCTGCGGCATCAGCGGCTGGCCGCCCTGGGAGGCGACGATGTAGTCCGCGCCGACCGTGCGGTCGAGCTCGTCGGTGGCGGAGGCCACCATCGAGGACCCGACCACCGACAGGCAGGCGACCAGCGCCAAACCGATCATCAGCGCGGCGGCGGTGGCGCCCGTACGGCGCGGGTTGCGCAGGGCGTTGCGCTCGGCGAGTCGGCCGACGGAGCCGAAGGGCCGCAGGACGGGCGCGGCGAGCACCCGGACCACGACGCCCGCCAGCAGCGGGCCGATCACGATGAAGCCGATGAGGCTGAACAGGACGCCGACGGCCAGCCACAGCGAGCCGGCGGAGGCCTTGTCGGCGGCCGCGGCGAGGAACAGGGCCGCTCCGCCGATGCCGGTGAGGACCAGGCCGAGGACGGCGCGGACCGCGCCGGCCTTGCGGTCGCCGGGGGTGCCGGCGTCGCGCAGGGCGGCCATCGGGGAGACCCTCCCGGCCCGGCGGGCCGGTATGTAGGCGGCGACGACGGTGACGACGGTGCCCAGGACCAGGCCGACGACCGGGGTGGTCCAGCGGACCGTCAGGTCGCCGGTGGACAGGTGCATGCCCATCTGGCCCATGAGCTTCATCAGGCCGACGGCCAGGCCGACGCCCGCCGCGACACCGGCGGCGGAGCCGACGACGCCGAGCAGGAGGGCCTCCAGCAGCACCGAGCGGTTGATCTGGCCCCGGTCGGAGCCGATGGCCCGCATCAGGCCGATCTCACGGGTGCGCTGGGCGACCAGCATCGAGAAGGTGTTGAAGATCAGGAAGATGCCGACGAGGAAGGCGATGCCGGCGAACCCGAGCATCACGTACTTCATGACGTCGAGGAAGCCCATGTCCTTCTTGTTGGCGGCCGTGGACTCCTTGGCGGTCTGCAGCTTGTAGGTGTCCGCGCCGACGGCGGCGGCCACGTTCTTCTTCAGCTGCTCGTCGCTGACGCCGTCCTTGGCGGTGACGCTGACGTGGGTGAAGGTGCCGGGCCGGCCGAGCAGCTTCTCCTGGGCGGTGGCGGTGTCGAAGTAGACGACGGCCGCGCCCGGGTTGGTGACGGTGAAGGAGGCGATGCCGCTGATCCTCGCCCGGACGTCGCCGGTGATGGCGATGGTGCGCAGCTCGTCGCCGAGCTTCAGGTGGTGCTTGTCGGCGGTGTCCGCGTCGACCATCATCTCGGTCGGACCGCGCGGGGCCCGGCCGGAGCTGATCTTCATGGACTTGAGCTCGCCGTCGGTCCAGTTGCCGGCGATGGTCGGGGCCCCCGTGGTCGACCCCATGTTCTCGTTCTTGGAGTTCACCACGGTGACGGCCGTCGAGATGACGCCGCCCTCGGCGGACTTGACGCCCTGGGCTCCGCGCACCTTCTCCAGGGCCGAGCCGGGCAGCACCTGCGGGCGGCCGCGGTTCGGGTCGTCCTCGCCGTCGGCGGCCTCCTTGGGGCTGACGGTGACGTCGGAGCTGGTGACGGCGAACAGCTTGTCGAACGTGGTGTTCATGGTGTCCGTGAACACCAGGGTCCCGCAGACGAAGGCGACCGAGAGCAGCACGGCGATGGCGGACAGCGCCATCCGGCCCTTGTGCGCGAAGAAGTTGCGCCGCGCGGTCTTCATGACGGTCACGAGGTCCGCCCGCGCGCGTCGAAGTCCTTCATCCGGTCCAGGACCTGGTCGGCGGTGGGCCCGTACATCTCGTCGACGATGCGGCCGTCGGCCAGGAAGACGACGCGGTCCGCGTAGGAGGCGGCGACCGGGTCGTGCGTGACCATCACGATGGTCTGGGCGAGCTCGTCCACCGACTGGCGCAGGAAGCCGAGCACCTCGGCGCCGGCCCGCGAGTCCAGGTTCCCGGTGGGCTCGTCGCCGAAGATGATCGCCGGGCGGGCGGCGAGGGCGCGGGCCACGGCCACGCGCTGCTGCTGGCCGCCGGACAGCTCGGTCGGGCGGTGCTTGAGGCGCCCGGCGAGACCGACGGTCTGCACGACCCGGTCCAGCCACTGCGGGTCCGCCTTGCGGCCGGCGATGTCCATCGGGAGGGTGATGTTCTCCAGGGCGTTCAGCGTCGGCAGCAGGTTGAACGCCTGGAAGATGAAGCCGATCTTGTCACGGCGCAGCTGCGTGAGCTTCTTGTCCTTGAGACCGGTGATCTCGGTGTCCTCCAGGTGGATCCGCCCGCTGGTCACCGTGTCCAGGCCGGCCAGGCAGTGCATGAGCGTGGACTTGCCGGAGCCGGACGGGCCCATGATCGCGGTGAACTGGCCGCGGTGGATGTCCACGTCCACGTGGTCGAGGGCGACGACGCGGGTCTCGCCGGAGCCGTACGCCTTGACGACCTGGCGCGCCCGGGCGGCCACGGAGCCGTGCCCCCCGCCGCTTCCGTGCCTGGTCTCGGTCATCGCCGTTGTCACGGTGTTCTCTCCCCTGTTGGTGTGCGTACTGCGTGCGTACCGCGTCCGTGCGTCGCCGTCGTGAAGTCTGCTGAACGGGGGGTGTCCGGCACCCTGGTGCCCGTCGCCGTATCCGCCGGGGGGTTAACCCCACCCCGCCCCGCGGCCCCGCCCATGTGAACCAGTTAAAGACGCGGACGGACCTTCGGCCTCCTCCGCCGGGACGAAAGTCCCCTGGGCCCAAATGGTGAGGGACCCCTAGGGGATGTCCGCCGTCCGACGGACCGGACGTAGGGGGCACGGCCCGGCACACCCCGCGTGAGATGGGGATTCCGCCCGGCGCACCCCGGTGAGAGGGTGTCTGCGCGGACGAAGGGGGAACACGGTGGAGACGGAGAAGAGCGGGGGCACGGCCTCCGGCGGGGAGCCGGCCGGCACCCCGGGAGGAAAGGTTTCGGCCGAAGGGGCGGAGGCCGGCATACCCGTCCAGGGCCGCCCCCCGGCGCGGGTCGTCGCGTCCCTGATGCTGTCCATGGCCCTGGTCGCCCTCGACACCACCATCGTCTCCACCGCCGTCCCCCAGATCGTCGGGGACATCGGCGGCTTCGCCGTCTTCTCCTGGCTCTTCTCCGGCTACCTCCTCGCCGTCACGGTCACCCTCCCCGTCTACGGCAAGCTCAGCGACACCTTCGGCCGCAAGCCCGTCCTGCTCTTCGGCACCGCCCTCTTCCTGGCCGGCTCGGTGCTCTGCGCCTCCGCCTGGAACATGGGCGCGCTCATCGCCTTCCGGATCGTCCAGGGCCTGGGCGGCGGCGCCCTCCAGAGCACCGTGCAGACCCTGGCCGCCGACCTCTACCCGCTGCGCGACCGCCCGCGCATCCAGGCCCGCATGACCACCGTGTGGGCGAGCTGCGCCCTCGTCGGCCCGGCCCTCGGCGGCCTCATCGCCGGATACGCGGGCTGGCGCTGGACCTTCCTGATCAACGTGCCGATGGCCGGACTCGCCCTGTGGCTGACCGCCCGCCACCTCGTCGAACCCCGGCGCGCCCCCGCCCGGCGCGGCCCGGTGGACTGGGCGGGGGCCCTCGGGATCTTCGCCTGCGGCGGGCTGCTGCTCTTCGCCCTGGTCCAGGGCGGGGTCGCCTGGCCGTGGCTGTCCGCCCCCTCGCTGGGGCTGATGGGCACGAGCGCGGTCCTGGCGGCGGTGGTGGTCCGGGTGGAGCGCCGGGCCGCGGACCCGATCCTGCCCGGGTGGGTGTGGCGCCGGCGGACCATCGCCGCCGTCAACCTGGCGATGGGGGCGCTGGGGCTGCTGATGGTCGCCCCGATGGTGTTCATGCCGACCTACGCCCAGTCCGTGCTCGGCCTCGGGCCGGTCGGGGCGGGGCTGGTGACGGCCCTGATGACGCTCAGCTGGCCGCTGTCGGCCGCCGTCTGCCAGCACGTGTACCGGCGCATCGGCTTCCGCGACACCGCCGCCCTCGGCATGGGGCTGGCCGCGGTGGTCCTGTTCGGCTTCCACCTGCTGCCGCATCCCGCGAAGACCTGGCAGCCGGCGCTGATCATGCTGTTGCTGGGGGCCTCGCTGGGCCTGTTCCAGCTGCCGCTGGTGGTCGGGGTGCAGTCCACGGTCGACTGGGCCGAGCGCGGCACCACGACGGCCTCCGTGCTGTTCTGCCGCACCGTCGGCCAGGCCGTGGGCGCCGCGCTGATGGGGGCGGTGGCCAACGCGACCGTCGCCGCCCGGCTGGCGCGGGAGCCGCTGCCGGGACTGCCGCACCGGCTGGACGACGTGTCGCGGGCCCTGGCCGAGCCGGGCAGCCTCTCACGGGCCGCGTCGGAGCACCTGCGGCAAGCCGTGGCGGCCGCGGTGGACCACATCTTCCTCGGCGCGACGGCCGCCGGGGTGGCCGCGCTGCTCGTCCTGCTGCTGGTGGCGCCCCGGAGGTTCCCCGTCCTGCCGGAACACGAATGACGACCGCTTGACAACTTGTCATGCCCTGCCTGGTTGGGTGAGGCTCTCCCCAGGACCGCATCCGGGGGGACGACATGGCATCCGCACTCTTCGCACTGGCGTTACTGGCCGCCCTGGCCGGACCCGTCGCACTGCGCCTGTACCGCAGGCCGGACTTCGTCACCGGACGCGACGGCCGGCTCTCCACCTCGACCACCCTGGCCCTGGCCTGGACCGTGATCCTGGTCTGGCTGCTGCTCGCCATCCTCGGCTACGGGCTGACGGCGGGCGGCGGGGTCGCCTGGTTCCGCGGCGAGCACGGCCCGCTCGCCTCCCTGACCCCGGTCTACCTCCCGCTGCTCGGCGGCCCGTACATCGCGCTGATCGCCGCCAAGACGGTCGTCGGGATCCGGGTGGAGAACGGCACCCTGGCCAAGCCGGCGCCCAAGCCCACCCCCGGCGGGCGCCGGCCGCTGCGGGAGCTGATCGCCAACGACAGCGGCCGCACCGACCTCGTGGACCTCCAGTACGTGGCCCTGAGCGCGGTCACCATGCTCTACGTCGTCCTCTTCTTCCTCTCCGACGTGGGCGGCGGCCTGCCCGACCTCCCCTCCGAGATCTGGGCCCTGACCGGCGCCCCGGCGGGCGCGTACCTGGTCAACAAGATGGCCACCCGCGGCAACCCGGTGATCACCCACGCCGCCGTCACCCAGGACGGCGCGCTCACGGTCGAGGGCGGCGGCTTCACCGACCCCCGCCTCACCCTGGACGACACCCCGCTCACCACCGTCCAGGACCCGGCGACCGGCACCCTCACGGCCACCCTGCCGCCGGACGCGAAACCCCCGTTCACCCTGGTGGTCACCTCCCGCGGCCTGCGCAGCGACCCCTACCACTGCGACACGGCCACCGCACCGGCCCCCGCACCGCCCGCCGCCCGGCCGGCGGACCGGGGCCCGACCGAAGCCACCCGACCCTCCGGAGACCTGTGATGATCGCGCACCGCACCGTCGACGTCGACGGCGTGACCGTGGCCTACCGCGAAAGCGGACCCGCCGACGGCCCCGTCCTGCTGCTCCTGCACGGCTTCCCCACCGCCTCGCACCAGTTCACCCGCCTGATGGACGCCCTCCGCGACACCCCGTACCGGCTGATCGCCCCCGACTACCCGGGCTTCGGCCGCACCGACGCCCCGCCCGGCTTCGCCTACGCCTTCGACCGCCTCGCGGACATCGTGGAGGGCTTCACCGACGCCCTCGCCCTGGACCGCTTCGCCCTGTACGTCTTCGACTTCGGCGCCCCCGTCGGCCTGCGGCTCGCCACCCGGCGCCCCGAACGGATCACCGGCCTCATCGTCCAGAACGGCAACGCCTACGACGAGGGACTCTCCGCCGCCGCCCGCGAGTTCGCCGGACTGCGGCGCGAGGTGCCGGGCAACGAGGAACGGGTGCGCCGGCTGTTCACCCCGGAAGGCACCCGCTTCCAGTACGAGACCGGAGTCGCGGACCCCGCCCTCGTCTCCCCCGACAACTGGACCCTCGACGTCCACTACCTCGGCCTGCCCGGCCGCACCGACGCCCAGGCCGACCTCGCCTTCGACTACGCCTCGAACTTCGCCCACTACCCGGCCTGGCAGGCATGGATCCGCGACTCGGCGGTACCGGTGCTGGTCGTCTGGGGCGCGGGGGACCCCTTCTTCACCCCCGCCGGGGCCAAGGCGTACCTGCGGGACGCGCCGGACGCCGACGTCCACGTCTTCGAAGGCGCCGGGCACTTCGCACTGGAGACCCACCTCGACGAGATCGCCCCGCTGATCGGCTCCTTCCTGACCCGCCTCTGACCGCTCCCGGCCGGGGCTGCGGCGCACCCCGGCACGCCGCAGCCCACGCCCCGCGCCGCCCTTCCACCGCTGCCCGGAAACGCCCGGCAGGGCAGGGGCGGCGCCCCTACCCCTCCGCCGGAGCCCGCCCCGTCAGGGCCGCCAGGCTGGAGCGGACGTGGTTCATGTGGGCCCGCATCTCCTCCTGCGCCTCCTCGTGCTCCCGCAGGATCCGCTCCGTCTCCCGCCCCACCCGCTCCTGCCGCACCCGCGCCTGCGCCACCAGCTCCGCCGCCCGCGCCTCCGCGTCCTCCTGGCCGTGCCGCGCCGACTCCTCCGCCTCCGCGAACCCCCGCCGCGCCTCCGCCAGCCGCGCCTGCGCGTACCGCTCCATCTCCGCGAGCCGCGCCTCCTGCTCCGCCTCCCGCGCCGCGGCCTCCCGCTCGGCCGCGTCCCGCCGCTCCGCCTGCTCCTGCTCCCGCTCCGCCAGCAGCGCATGCGCCCGCCGCCGCGTGTCCGCCAGCCCGGCCTGCGCGTCGGCCCGCCACTGCGCGGCCTCCTCGCGCGCCTTCGACCGCAGCCCGTCCGCCTCCCGCTGCGCCTGCAACAGCCCCTGCCGCGCCCGCACCTCGGTCTGCTCGCGCACCGCCTCCGCGTCGTGCCGCGCCAGCTCCGCCACCCGGTCCGCGTGCGCCTCCGCCGCGCCCGCCGCCTCCACCGCGTCCGCCCGCGCGTCGGCGCGCAGGACCTCCGACTCCTCCTCCGCCAGCGAAAGGATCCGCCGGGCGCGCTCGCTCAGCTCGTCGTAGGTCTGCGGCGCCAGCGCCGCCACCGCCGCACGCAGCCGCTCCGCCTCCTGCTCCATCTGCCGCGCCAGGACGGTCAGCCGCGCCACCCGTTCCCAGGCCTCGTCCCGGCTGCCGGCCAGCCGGGCGACGTACCGGTCGACGTCCTCCGGCCGGTAGCCGCGGCCGCCGCGCACGGTCGGGAAACCCTGGGGACCGTGAGGTGACATCGGTGCACTCATCCTGGAAGCGCCTCTCTCGCGGGGATTCCCGTCAAGGATGCGTCATTTGAGGCCAGAAGCCTGAATGGCCGGGCCGGGACCCCCTTCGGAGGGGTCCCGGCCCGGCCATTCATCCGATCGGCGGACCGCTCAGAGCAGTCCGTCCCACATCTGCTCCAGCAGCACCGACCACCAGCTCTCCGGTGACGCCAGCGCCGCACTGTCGAGCCCCGCCAGGTTCGCCTGGAAGTCGACGGTCCAGTGTCCCGCCTGCTCCGGCGTCAGATGCTGGCGCAGACGCCACATGTGACCCAGCATCGCCAGCGACCGCGCGAACTGCGGCAGGCTCGAATTCACGAACTGCGGCGGCACCGGCGCCCCGCCGGGACCGCCCTCCACCGGCACCGCGACGATGTGCGCCGTCCCGTACTGCACGCACAGCGCCTTGCCGAAGTCACTGCCGATGACCAGGTACGAGCCCGCGTCCGACGCCGGCTGCACCTGCCGCTGCGCGGCCAGCTCGGCCAGCGTCGGCACCGGCTGCCCGGGCACGGCCTGCGCCCAGAAGAACGGCCCGAAATCGACGGGCAGACCGGCCCACATCAGCGTCTGCGCCACGATCTCCGGCACGCCCTGTCGCGATACCGCCCGCTGGTCGAAGCGGAAGATCCCCTGCGGCCCGAAGGCCCCCGCCAGCTCCTGCGCGATCGCGTCCATCGGGATCGCCGGCTGGAGCGGGACCTGCGGCAGCGGCGCCCGGACCGGCGCCGGACGCGCCGGGCCGTCCGCCACCTGGTGCAGCTCACCCTGATGGGTGAGCAGGTGCCGCATGCCCTGCTGACGTCCCGCGTGGTCGGTCCCGTACGGGGCCACGCTCGTGATCCGCACCTGCGGCCAGGTCTCCCGGATCATCCGGGCGCAGTAACCGCCGGGCAGCTCGCAGGAGGCCAGCTCGGTGTGCAGCTCCAGCACCTGCTGCGGCGGCACGTTCATCGCGCGGAGCTCGTACAGGATCTGCCACTCGGGGTGCGGGGTACCGGGCGCCGAGCGGCGGATGAGCTGCTGCTCGGAGCCGTCGGGCGCGCGGTAGCGGAGCACGGCCTGGTAGCCGGGGCCGACCGTGGGCACGCCGGACGGGGCCGGCGGCTGCCCCGCCGGACCGCCGGGCGGCGCGGAGGGCGGACCGGGCGGACCGGGCGGCGGAACGGTGCCCGGACCGGCCAGCATCGTCGCGGCGTGCTGCATCCCGCCCCCGGGCGCACCGGGAGCCCCGGGAGCCCCGGGCGCACCAGGAGCACCGGGCGGCCCCGGAGGCGCGGGCGGCTGCACGACGGCCGGACCGGCCAACATGGTCGCGGCGTGGTCGAGCCCGCCCCCGAGGGAGCCACCGGGCGCACCGGGGGGCGCCGGCGGGGCCGGCGGCGCACCGGGAGGCCCGGGCGGCGCCGGAGGACCGGGCGGGTTGGGCGCCTGCACGACCGCGGGACCGGCCAGCATCGTGGCCGCGTGGTCGAACCCGCCCCCGAGGGAACCGGAACCAGGAGCGGCGGGCGGCGCCGGAGGCGGCGTCGGCGCACCGGGCGGCCCGGGCGGCGGAACCGTACCCGGCCCGGCCAGCATCGTCGCGGCGTACGCCCCGCCCCCAGGCGCACCGGGAGCACCGGGCGCCGAAGGCATCCCGGCAGGCGCAGGCGGAACAGGCGGCGCAGACGGCATCGACGCCCCAGGAGCCCCCGGCACACCGGGAGCCCCGGGACCACCAGGCACACCAGGAGCCGAAGGCATCCCGGCAGGCGCAGGCGGAACAGGCGGCATGGACGCCCCAGGAGCCCCGGGAGCACCAGGCATCCCAGGAGCCCCGGAAGCCTCAGGAGCACCGGGCATACCGGGAGCCGCAGGCATCCCGGGCGCACCCGGCACAGCAGTCCCAGGCATACCAGCAGCCCCAGGCGCGCCCGGCGCCCCAGGCCCCGCAGCCGGAACCCCCGGCACCGGGCCGACGCCCTGCGGCGCCCCGCCCGCCGCGCCGGCGCCGCCCGCGGCCTCCGCCTGGAGCGCCAGCGCCGGAGCGATCGCGGTCCTCGGCAGCTGGCTGCCCCCGGCCATCAGCGTGGTCTTGGCCTCCGCACCCGCCCCGGAGGGAGCCGGCGCGTCGTCCAGGTCGGAACCCGACAGCGCCGGCGCGAACACCGTCGCGGGCAGCGGCACGGAACCGTCACCCTCACCGGCCCCCGGGTTCACATCGGTACCGGCCCACGACCCGGACCCGCCCGGCACCGCGTCCGGCACGCCCGCACCCGCGGAACCGGCGGAACCAGAAGGCCCGGCAGACCCGGAACCGGAACCAGAACCGGCCGACCCCGACCCCGACCCCGAAGACCCCGACCCCGCACCCACCACCGGCGGGATCCCCGCCCGGTCCGCGGCCTCCTGGAGCCACTCCGGCGGGCTCAGCATGAACGACGTCTGCTCCGAGTCGATCCGCGGCGGCGGCACCGAAGCCTCCGAAGCCGCCGTCGCAGCAGCCCCGTACTCCTCCTCGTACCGCCGGATCACCTCACCCACCGGCAACCCGGGCCACAGCGTCACCTCGCCGCTGTCCCGCGCGATGACCAGCCGCTGACGGCCGCCACCCGACACCGGACCCCCGGCCCGGTCCTCCGCCCACACCACGAAGCCCAGCCCGAACTCCCGCACCCGCACCTCGCGGTGCTGGTACCCGGGCACGTCCCCGTTGATCCACTCCTCGGCGCGCTCCTGCGCCTGCGCGAACGTCACCACGACGCGCTCACCCCTCACCCATGCCGGTGTCAGCCACCGGAACCGAACGCGCGAAACCGCCGTCCACCATCAGACCGGCCACCGTCTCCAGCTCCGGCGGATTCCCCGCCACACGCTCCAGGAAGGCATCGAAATCGGCACCGCACGGCAGCAACAGCCGCTCCACGCGCTCCTGCACCGACCAGCCGTCCCGGTCGCGCGCGTCGTCGTACGGGGAGAACCAGACGGAACCGACCCCCTCGCCCCGCACCTTCACCGCGAGCAGCCCGCCCTGCACGAAGGCCACGCACAGGTAGTCCTTCGTCAGGTGGTCCCGCAGACACTTGTTGATGTACACGAGGTCGTTGACCGCCGCCTCCTCACGCACCGTGAAGAACGGCTGGTCCACCAGCATCCCCAGCTCCACGAACAGCCCCGCGCCCACCGGCGCGCACCCGCCCGCCGCCTTCAGGAACGACCGGTACGCCTCCGGAAGCCGGTACCCCAGGTCCTCCTCGACCCCCTGCACCTGCGACTCCGACACCGACACCAGCGACTTCGGCAGCCCCAGATGGACCGGCCGGACCTCCTGGAGCGGCCGCCCACCACGCTTCTCGTGGTCCACCGGAGCCGTCGCCAGACCCGCGTGGTGCCGCAGCAGCGCCTTCACCTCGACCGGGACCAGCTCCATCCGCCGCGAACCCGCCACGTGGTGCCAGGTCCAGCCGTGCGGCGTCGCCACCGGCCCCACCGTGTCCCACAGCGGATGACCCGCCTCGTGCATCGCCGCGTTGGCGGACACGCAGTCCGTCAGCCGCAGCTCGTCCGCGCCGAAACCCTCCGGGGGCTCGGCGATCTCCACGGCCGCACGCGCGTACCGCGAGAAGTCGGGATGACCGTCCCCGTCCATCCGCACGCCATGGGGATGCCGAGCGGCCCGGACCGGGTCCGGGAAATGCACGACCTGCCCCGAGTACGCGGCGTTGGGTGGCACGGCCTGCTGCCCGAGCCGACCTGTCGTCATGGTGGTGGCTCCCTGCTGGATCTGGACGGTTCACCACAGCCTAAGTGCTCCGGCAAGACCCTCACCCGCCCCCGTCCTCGGCAGGGGCGCACAGGGCGGGAACATCCGAATTGATACGAATATTCGACCCCGCTTCCACGTGACAGCGGACATTTGACAGGCTGTCCCCGCAGCACGGGGGCGTGCGCCACAGCGGCCACCACCGCCGCACGGGAGGGAAGAGGCACCATGCAGACAGCGACCACACACACCGCGGGCACGCACAACACGGCACCCCGCGCGGACCGCGGACAGAACACCGAACCCGGCCCCGCCGGCGACCCGCGCCTGCGCTGGAGCACCGCGGCCGGACCCAACACCCCGCCCGTACTCCGCTTCCGCCGCGACGGCATCCTGCCCACCGTCGCCGCCGCCCTCTCCGTCCGCGGCGAAACCCTCACCGGCACCGCCGGCAAGGGCGACCAGCCACCCGCCCTGCACCCCCTCGTCCAGGACTTCCTCGACACCCTCACCAGCGGCCAGCGGGAGCGCTTCACCGGCCGCTGCCCCGAAGCCATACTCCTCTCCCGCCACCTCACCACCGTCGAAGGCGCCCGCAGCAGACGCGCCTCCCGCAAACCCCTCACCGCGAGCGAAGCCCGCCGCGCCCTGAAACACGCCAAGATCACCGCCCGCCGCATCCGCGAGGACGGCGACCCGCTCCACGGCAGCTACGCACCCCCCTGCCGCTCCTGCGACGCGCTCCTCAACCACTTCGGCGTACGCCCCGTCGACCTCACCCAGCCCGAGTAGCCACCATGACCGCCTCCTCAGCCTCTTCGGCCTCCGCCACCCCTTCGGCCGCCCCGGCCTCCTACGGCCGCTCCTCCGCCAACCGCTTCCCCGTCGGCGTCGACGCCGCCCTGCGCGCAGCAGGCTGGGAACCCGGCCGCTGGGACATCAAACAGGCCGAATACTGGGCCGACGCCCTCCGCGACCACACCACCCCCGCCGGCCACCGCCACACCGTCTTCCCCGCCGCCGTCGAAGCCTGGGCCGAATTCGGCGGCCTCACCATCACCGCCCCCGGCCCCGGCCGCCAGATAGCCCCCACCCCGGTCCGCCTCGACCCGCTCACCGGACTCCACCTCGCCCGCACCTTCGCCGACCTCGGCCGGGCCCTCTCCACCCAGCTCTGCCCCCTTGGCTCCGACACCGCCGGCGGCGCCCACCTCGCCATCGACCGCGAGAACCGCACCTACCTCGTCGACCACACCGGCGACTGGTACCTCGGCACGAGCCCCGACGAAGCCCTCACCCTCCTCCTCACCGGCCTCCAGCCCGCCCGGCTCACCACCGCCACCCCCTGACACCCCGGGGGCGGGACTACCCGAACGGCAGCACCGCCGACACCCGGAACCCGCCCCCGTCCGTCGGCCCCGACACGAACACCCCGCCCAGCCCCAGCACCCGCTCCCGCATCCCCACCAGCCCGTTGCCCCCACTGGGCAGATCGGCACCCCGCGCCTCCCCCTCGCACGGCCCGTTCTCCACCTGCATCGCCACCTCCCCCTCCCGGTGCGCCAGCCGTACGACGACCCGCGCCCCCGGAGCGTGCTTGTGGCAGTTCGTCAGCGCCTCCTGCACCACCCGGTACGCCGTCTGCTCCACCTCCCCCGGATACACGCCCCGCTCCCCCTGCACCACCATCTCCACACTCATCCCCGCCGCCCGCGACTGCCCCACCAGCACCTCCAGCTCCGCCAGCGAAGGCCCCTCCTCCCCCACCTGCACCGACGCCGGCGCCGCGGCCACCGCCACCGGCGCCACCACCCTGGCCGGCTTCTCCGACGCCCGCAGAACCCCCAACATCTCCCGCAACTCCGTCAACGCCTGCCGCCCCATGTCCCCCACCAGCACCGCGTTGCGCACCGCCTTCTCCGGATCCTTCCCCGCCACCGCCTGCAACGCCGCCGCGTGCACCACCATCAGCGACACCCGGTGCGCCACCACGTCGTGCATCTCCCGCGCGATCCGCGTCCGCTCCTCCTGCCGCGCCCACTCCGCCCGCTCCTCCGCCCGGTCGGCCAGCAGCGACAGCTCCCGCTCCAGCGAGTCCGCCCGCTCCTGCAGGCTCTCCATCAGCCGCCGCCGCGCCCCCACGTACAGCCCGAGCAGCACCGGCGGCACGGTCAGCGCCACCGCCATGAACGCGGACAGCACGAAGACGAGCGCGCCCTCCCCCTCGACGTCCCCCCGGGTCCTCAAATAGGTCACCGCGAACGTCCCGGCCAGCGACATCGCGGCCAGCGTGGCGGTGACCCTCCGGGGCACCTCGCAGGCGGCCAGCGTGTACAGCCCCACCACCCCGAGCAGGAACCCCATCGCCGCCGGCGTGACGGCGATCCCCACCAGCACCACGGCGACCGGCCACCGCCGCCGCAGCACCAGCACCGCCCCCACCAGGACCCCGAACAGCACCCCGAGCCCCACCGGCAGCCCGGCCTCGTGCGCGAACGGAATCCCCTCGAAGGCGCACTCGACGGCGGACACCACCCCCAGCCCCACATCGAGCACGGCCCCCCGCCGCCGCTCCCACCACCAGGGCCCGTCCCGCCCGGCCCCTTCGCGTTCATCCCCCGTACTGGTCATGCCGACCAGCGTACGCAGCGCCCCCAGCACGGGCGCGAACGGAATTCCGGCAGACCCGGGGTCATCGCACGTACGACTGAATCATCCGGAATCCGAGACCTGAATCCCACATTCCGGACGACAGTGGCGACATGAGCGAAATCCGACGTCGCCCCGGCGACGGCACCGGCGGCCTCCGCAGCGGGGCCACGACCTTCGAAGCCCTCCGGGAACCGGCCGTCGCCCTCCGCCGCGAGGGCCTCAGCCGCCGCCAGATCCGCGACCGGCTGCACGTCCACAACAACGACATCCTCAACCGCCTCCTGGAGGGCGAGCCCGCACCGGAATGGACGAAGCGCCCCAACGCGAAGGACGACCTCCGCGACCGGGCCAGGGAACTCCGCCTCCAGGGCATGACCTACGACCAGATACAGGTCGAGCTGGGCTGCTCGAAGAGCTCGATCTCCCTCTGGGTCCGCGACCTGCCGAAGCCGGAGCGGCGGCGCACCACCGCCGAAGCCTCCGAGATCGCGCGACACGGCTGGGAGCGGACGCTCCAGGTGCGCGACGACGAACGACGCCGCACCAAGGAGTCGGCGACCGCCGAGATCGGCACGCTCTCAGACCGTGAGCTCTTCCTCTTGGGCGTCGGCCTCTACTGGTCGGAGGGGAGCAAGGACAAGTCCTACGACCGCCGCGAGAAGGTGATCTTCGTGAACAGCGACCCCGGCATGGTGCGCGTCCACCTCGCCTGGCTCCGCCTGCTCGGCGTCGACAACGAGCTGATTCGCTTCAGCGTCATGATCCACGAATCGGCCGACATCGCAGCGGCGGAGGAGTTCTGGGCAGGCCTCGTCGGTGTCGAAGTGGCACAGTTCCAGAAAACCACCCTCAAGCGGCACAACCCCAGGACCAATCGCAAGAACACCGGGGACACCTACTACGGCTGCCTCGCGGTCCGCGCTCTCCAAAGCGCCGATCTGTACCGTCGCATCGAAGGGTGGTGGTGCGGCATAGTAGGGGCTGCATCCGAATCCGATCAACGAAGTCGGACATAGGTGACGAACCATCCCGGATCGTCTAAGGGCAGGACAAATGGTTTTGGTCCATTGAATGAGGGTTCGAATCCTTCTCCGGGAGCACGACCAAAGCACGTTCAAGTTCGGGTCCTGACCTCACGGTCGGGACCCGGCCTCGTTTCCGACCTGTGACCCCCCGCTATCCTTCACGGGTCCACCCCCGAAGCCGAAGGGCACACCCGTGAGCGCAACCCGCCCGGCAGCCGTCGTCGTACTCGCAGCGGGTGAGGGCACCCGCATGAAGTCGGCCACTCCCAAGGTCCTGCACGAGATCTGCGGGCGCTCGCTCGTCGGTCACGTGGTCGCCGCCTCCCGCGAGCTCGACCCGACCCACCTCGTCGTCGTCGTGGGCCACGCCCGCGAGCAGGTGACCGCGCACCTCGCCGGCGTCGACGCCGGCGTCCGCACCGCCGTCCAGCACGAGCAGAACGGCACCGGCCACGCCGTCCGGATGGCCCTCGAAGAGCTCGGCGGCACGGTCGACGGGACCGTCATCGTCGTCTGCGGCGACACCCCGCTGCTCACCGGCGAGACCCTGCGCGCCCTCGCGGCCACCCACGAGGCCGACGGCAACGCCGTCACCGTCCTCACCGCCGAGGTCCCCGACTCCACCGGCTACGGCCGCATCGTCCGCGACCCCGCCACCGGCGCCGTCACGGCCATCGTCGAGCACAAGGACGCCACCGACGCGCAGCGCGCGATCCGGGAGATCAACTCCGGGGTCTTCGCCTTCGACGGCGCCCTGCTCGCCGACGCGCTCGGCAAGGTCCGCACCGACAACAGCCAGGGCGAGGAGTACCTCACCGACGTGCTGGGGATCCTGCGCGAGGCGGGGCACCGCGTCGGGGCTGCGGTCGGCAGCGACCACCGCCAGATCCTCGGGATCAACAACCGGGTGCAGCTGGCCGAGGCCCGCGCCCTGATGAACGCGCGCCTGCTGGAGCGGGCCATGCTCGCGGGCGTGACGGTCGTGGACCCGGGCAGCGTGTTCGTGGACGTGACGGTGACCTTCGGGCAGGACGCGCTCGTCCACCCCGGGACCCAGCTGCTGGGCGACACGCACGTCGGCGAGGGGGCCGAGGTCGGCCCGAACACCCGCCTGAAGGACACCCGCGTGGGCGCGGGGGCGCGCGTGGACAACACGGTGGCGGACGGGGCGGTCGTCGGCGACCAGGCCACGGTCGGCCCGTTCGCGTACCTGCGTCCGGGGACGGACCTCGGCGCGAAGGCGAAGGCCGGCACGTACGTCGAGATGAAGAACGCGACGATCGGCGAGGGGACGAAGGTCCCGCACCTGTCGTACGTGGGCGACGCGACGATCGGCGAGTACACGAACATCGGCGCCGCGAGCGTCTTCGTGAACTACGACGGGGAGCACAAGCACCACACCACCGTCGGCTCACATTGCAAGACGGGTTCGGACAACATGTTTGTGGCTCCCGTCACGATCGGGGACGGCGCCTACACGGCCGCCGGATCGGTGATCACGAAGGACGTTCCGGCGGGCGCGCTTGCCGTGGCACGCGGCCAGCAGCGGAATATCGAGGGTTGGGTGGCCCGCAAGCGGCCCGGCAGTGCGGCCGCGACGGCTGCGCAGTCCTCGTCCGAGAAGGACTCCGGCCACCACTGAGGTGAACTGACCGGAAACGAGTACGCCGGGGACGGCGTACCGTGATAGGTGCACGCAATTCGGCTGGCTCACCGTGTGCGGGACGGACGTACACGGGGGCGAGCAGCTTTTCACACGTCTGAGGAGACAGTGCTGTGACCGGGATCAAGACGACCGGCGAGAAGAAGCTGATGCTCTTCTCCGGCCGCGCCCACCCCGAGCTGGCCGAGGAGGTCGCGCACCAGCTGGGGGTCAGCCTGGTGCCGACCAAGGCTTTCGACTTCGCGAACGGTGAGATCTACGTCCGCTTCCAGGAGTCGGCGCGTGGCGCGGACTGCTTCCTGATCCAGAGCCACACGGCTCCGATCAACAAGTGGATCATGGAGCAGCTGATCATGATCGACGCGCTGAAGCGCGCGTCGGCTCGTTCCATCACGGTGATCATCCCGTCGTACGGGTACGCCCGTCAGGACAAGAAGCACAAGGGTCGCGAGCCGATCTCGGCGCGTCTGGTCGCGGACCTGCTGAAGACCTCGGGTGCGGACCGCATCCTGACGGTCGACCTGCACACGGACCAGATCCAGGGCTTCTTCGACGGCCCGGTGGACCACCTGTCGGCGCTGAACGTCCTCGCGGACTACGTGGGCGCCAAGGTGGACCGCACGAAGCTGACGGTGGTGTCCCCGGACGCCGGCCGTGTGCGGGTGGCCGACCGCTGGTGCGACCGTCTGGACGCGCCGCTGGCGATCGTGCACAAGCGCCGCGACAAGGACGTCGCCAACCAGGTGACGGTCCACGAGGTCGTCGGTGAGGTCAAGGGCCGCGTCTGCGTGCTGGTCGACGACATGATCGACACGGGTGGCACGATCTGCGCCGCGGCCGACGCGCTGTTCGCCCACGGTGCGGAGGACGTCATCGTGACGGCGACGCACGGCATCCTGTCGGGTCCGGCGGCGGACCGCCTGAAGAACTCGAAGGTCAGCGAGTTCGTCTTCACGAACACGCTGCCCGACCCGTCCGACCTGGAGCTCGACAAGATCACGGTCCTGTCGATCGCCCCGATGATCGCCCGTGCGGTGCGCGAGGTGTTCGAGGACGGTTCGGTGACGAGCCTGTTCGAGGAGCAGCAGTAAGGGCCTGAGGGTCCTGCGCTAGATCCTTTTGGGCGCGGCCTCCCCGCCGGGTACACTCGACGAGTTGCTCGGCGAGGGAGGCCGTACCTGTTTTCCGGTACGGGCGCTCCGTTATCGACGCGCTCTTCGTAGCAGGCCGTTTCGGCCGGGTGACTTCTGTCCGTTTTCGTCACCCCACGAGGAGTGAACATGTCCGAGATCAAGCTTTCCGCGAAGCTCCGTGAGTCCTTCGGCAAGGGCTCGGCCCGTCAGGCTCGCCGCGAGGCCCTGACCCCGGGTGTCATCTACGGTCACGGCACGACCCCGAAGCACGTCGGTGTCGAGGCCCACGCCCTGATGATGGCCCTGAAGACCCCGAACGCGCTGCTCTCCCTGGACATCGCGGGCGACGGCACCGAGCTGGTCATCCCGAAGGCCATCCAGCGCCACCCGCTGAAGCGCAACATCCTGCACGTCGACTTCCTGATCGTCCAGAAGGGCGAGAAGGTCACGGTCGAGGTTCCGGTCGTGACCGAGGGCGACCTGGCCGCCGGCGGCAACCTGCTGGAGACCCTCCTCGCCACCGTCTCCGTCGAGGCCGAGGCCACCCACATCCCGACCGAGGTCACCGTCTCCATCGCGGGCCTGGAGGCCGGTGCCACCGTGCACGCCTCCGACCTGGTCCTGCCGGCCGGCACCACGCTGGCCATCGACGGCGAGACCGCCGTCCTGCAGGTCGTCGCCCCGCAGGCCGAGGAGCCGGCCGCCGAGGCGGCCGAGGGCGACGAGGCCTGAGCCTCGCCCTTCCTCCTCAGCAGTTGCTGACCGACCGCCGTCCGGCTCCACTGGAGCGGGACGGCGGTCGTCTTTCGTTCATGGCAAGGCAGAGCAAGGCAAGGCCTTAAGGAGCTTTTGATGTCGGACGACGCGGCACCCTGGCTGATCGTCGGTCTCGGGAACCCGGGAGCGGAGTACGCCGGCAACCGCCACAACATCGGCTTCATGGTGGCCGACCTGCTGGCCGAGCGGATCGGCGGCAAGTTCAAGGCGCACAAGGCGCGGGCCCAGGTGCTGGAGGGCCGGATCGGTGCTCCGGGGCCGGCGAACCGGCGGGTGGTGATCGCGAAGCCGATGTCGTTCATGAACCTGTCGGGCGGTCCGGTGACGGCGCTGCGCGATTTCTACAAGGTGCCGCTGGAGCGGATCGTGGCGGTCCATGACGAGCTGGACATCGACTACGCGACGCTGCGGCTGAAGCTGGGCGGCGGGGACAACGGCCACAACGGGCTGAAGTCGATGACGAAGGCGATGGGTGCGGACTACCACCGGGTGCGGTGCGGGATCGGCCGTCCGCCGGGGCGGATGCAGGTGGCGGACTTCGTGCTGAAGGACTTCTCGTCGACGGAGCGCAAGGAGCTGGACTGGTTCGTGGACCGGTCGGCGGATGCGGTGGAGTGCCTGGTCCAGGAGGGTCTGGAGCGGGCGCAGTCCGTGTACAACTCGTAGGGCGGTACACGGTGGAGCCCCCCGCGCCGGATGGTGCGGGGGGCTCCGTCGTGTGCGGGCGGGGTCAGCCGGTGTTGCGCAGGCCGGCGGCGACGCCGTTGACGGTCAGGAGCAGGGCGCGGGCCAGGAGCGGGTCGGGGGTTTCGCCGCGGGAGGCGGCGGCGCGCTGGCGGGCCAGGAGGGAGACCTGGAGGTAGGAGATGGGGTCCAGGTAGGCGTCGCGGACGGCGAAGGTCTGCTGGAGGACGGGCTGGGAGTCGAGGAGCTCCTCGCCGCCGGTGATGCGCAGGACCTCGCGGACGGTGAGCTCGTGTTCGGCCTCGATGCGGGCGAAGACGTGCTTGAGGTTCTCGGGGACCAGGGTGTCGACGTAGTGGCGGGCGATGCGCAGGTCGGTCTTGGCGAGGGTCATCTCGACGTTGGAGAGGAAGTTGCGGAAGAAGTGCCACTTCTCGCCCATCTCGCCGAGGGCGTCGTCCTGGCCGGCTTCGCGCAGGGCCTTGAGGCCTGAGCCGACGCCGTACCAGCCGGGGACGATCTGGCGGGACTGGGTCCAGCCGAAGACCCAGGGGATGGCGCGCAGTCCGTCGAGGCCGGCTCCGGAGTCGGGGCGGCGGGAGGGCCGGGAGCCGAGGTGGAGGTCGGCGAGCTGGTCGACGGGGGTGGCGGCGAAGAAGTAGGCGGGCAGGTCGGGGTCCTCGACGAGCTCGCGGTAGGCGGAGTGGGCGGCGTCGGACACGATGTCCATGGCCGCGTCCCAGCGGGTGAGGGCGTCGGGGGACTGCCGGGGGGCGGTGTGCAGGGCGGAGGCCTGGAGGGTGGCCGCGACGGTCAGTTCGAGGTTCTCGCGGGCGAGGGAGGGGACGAGGTACTTGTCGGAGATGACCTCGCCCTGTTCGGTGACCTTGATCTCGCCTTCGAGGGTGCCCCAGGGCTGGGCGAGGATCGCGTCGTGGGAGGGGCCGCCGCCGCGGCCGACGGTGCCGCCGCGGCCGTGGAAGAGGCGCAGGCGCACGCCGTGGCGGTGGGCGACGTCGCGCAGGCGGCGCTGGGCGCGGTGGATCTCCCACTGGCTGGTGGTGATGCCGCCGAACTTGCTGGAGTCGGAGTAGCCGAGCATGACCTCCTGGACGTCGCCGCGCAGGGAGACGAGGCGGCGGTAGGAGGGGTCGGCGAGCATCTCGTCGAGGATGACGTCGGCGGCGCGGAGCTCGTCGGTGGTCTCCAGGAGGGGGACGATGCCGATCTTGGCCCAGCCGGCGTGGAGGTCGAGGAGGCCGGCTTCGCGGGCGAGGACGGCGGCGGCGAAGACGTCGTCGGCGCCCTGGCACATCGAGATGATGTAGGACTCGATGACTTCGGGGCCGAACTTCTCGAAGGCGTCCTTGATGGCGGAGAAGACGCCGAGGGTCTTCTGGCCGGCGGGGTCGAGGGGTGCGGGGGTGGGTGCGAGGGGGCGGCGGGAGCGGAGTTCCTTGGCGAGGAGCTTCTGCCGGTAGTCGCGGGGCATGTCGCTGTAGCGCCAGGACTCTTCGCCGAGGCGGTCGAAGAGCTGGCCGAGGGCGTGGTGGTGGGCGTCGGCGTGCTCGCGTACGTCCATGGTGGCGAGCTGGAGGCCGAAGGCGGCCAGGGTGCGGATGGTGCGGTCCATGCGGCCGTCGGCGAAGAGGGCGCCGCGGTGTTCGCGCAGGGAGGTCTGGATGAGGGTGAGGTCGGTGAGGAGCTCGGCGGTGCCGAGGTAGTCGCGGCCTTCCTCGTGGGGGGTGCCCTTGGCGAGGCGTTCGCGGGTGTTGAGGAGCTTCTGGCGGATGCAGGTGGCCTTGAGGCGGTAGGGCTCTTCGGCGTTGAGGCGCTTGTAGCGGGGGCTGATCTCGGGGAGGCGTTCGAGGTCGGCCTGGAGGGAGGTGAGGAGTTCCTCGGTGGCGCCGGTGTAGCGGATGGAGTTGGAGAGCAGTCCGCGCAGGAAGTCGATGAGTTCGAGGGCGTCGGTGATGCCGTGTTCGTGCTGGAGGATCAGCACGTCGCGGGTGACGTCGGGGGTGACGTTGGGGTTGCCGTCGCGGTCGCCGCCGATCCAGGTGCCGAAGGTGAGGGGGCGGGTGCCGGCGGGGAGTTCGACGCCGACGCGCTGGAGTTCGGCGGCGAGGTCCTCGAGGACGTCGCCGACGGCGTCGGCGTGGAGCTCGTCGAGGTAGTAGATGGCGTTGCGGGCCTCGTCGGTGGGTTCGGGGCGGACGACGCGCAGTTCGTCGGTCTGCCAGACGAGGTCGATGTTCTCGGCGAGGCGCAGGTCGTGGCGGCGGCGGTCGCCGGCTCCGGTGACGGGCTCTTCGAGGAGGGCGGCGATGCGGCGGAGCTTGTTGAGGACGCTGCGGCGGGCGGCTTCGGTGGGGTGTGCGGTGAAGACGGGGCGGACGTTGAGGTTCTTGACCGTCTCGCGCAGGTGTTCGGGGTCGGCGTCCTTGAGCATGTCGGCGGTGCGGGCGAGGAGCCCGCCCTCGGCGGCGCGGTGGGCGCGCAGCTCCTTGCCGCGGTGGACCTGCTCGGTGATGTTGGCGAGGTGGAAGTAGGTGGAGAAGGCGCGGACGAGCTTGGCGGCGGTCTCCAGGTCGGTGTCGCCCAGCAGTGCGGCGGCGGCCTCGCCGTCGGTGCGGGTCAGTGCGCGGACGCGCTCGACGAGGTCGAGGAGGTCCTGGCCCTCCTGGCGTACGAGGGTCTCCCCGAGGAGGTCGCCGAGGCGGCGGATGTCCGCGCGCAGCTCCGCGTTGGCCGTCTGTGCGGCGTCCTTGCGGTCGGACGGGGCGGCGGGCTGGGTGACGGGGGCCTGGGGGGCCTGGTCAGCACTGCTCACAGGTGCGGCTCCTTGCAGTGTTCGAGCGCTACTGGGCTGTGGGCTCCCGGGGGTGCGCGTCCGGCGGTGCCGACGGTGGTGCGCAGCCCGGGCTGCCCGTGCGGACCGCGCTGTCCGACGACACCAGGATAGGTGGAGCGCCCCTGTGCCCCGGCAGAGCGGGCCCGTGCGTGGCGGGGCGGCGTGGTGCGGGGCGGTGCGGCGGCGTGGCGCGGGGGTGGTCCGGGGGTGTGGTGGGGGGCGGCTCGGGGGTGTGGTGTGCGCGGGGGCCTTGCCGGGCGGGGCGGTTTTGCCATACTTACGTTGCCGTAGGTTACGGGTCCGTAGGTCTGTGGGGCCGTGACCGGGGCACCTGCCGGCTTCTCACCCCCCAGGGGATCCCCGATGACCCTCAGTCCCGACCTGGTGGAGGGCGCTGCGGCGCCGTCCGATATCTCGGCGCCGTCCGCGACCCGCGGCGGTGAGCAGAAGCGCTCCGTGGAGCAGGTCGCGCTGCTGCTCTTCATCACCGTGCCGTTCCTGGCGCTGCTGGCGGCGGTGCCGCTGGTGTGGGGCTGGGGGGTGAGCTGGCTGGACCTGGGCCTGATGGCGTTCATGTACTTCCTGGCGTGCCACGGCATCACGATCGGCTTCCACCGCTATTTCACGCACGGTTCCTTCAAGGCGAAGCGGCCGCTGCGGATCGCGCTGGCGGTGATGGGCTCGCTGGCGGTGGAGGGTCCGCTGGTGCGCTGGGTGGCGGACCACCGCAAGCACCACAAGTACTCGGACCACGAGGGCGACCCGCATTCGCCGTGGCGGTTCGGGGAGACGGTGCCGGCGCTGCTGAAGGGCCTGTGGTGGGCGCACATCGGCTGGCTGTTCGACGAGGAGCAGACGGACCAGCAGAAGTACGCGCCGGACCTGGTCAAGGATCCGGCGATCCGGCGGATCAGCCGTGACTTCGTCTACTGGACGGTGGTGTCGCTGGCGGTGCCGCCGCTGGTGGGCGGTCTGGTGACGATGTCGTGGTGGGGGGCGTTCACGGCGTTCTTCTGGGGGTCGCTGGTGCGGGTGGCGCTGCTGCACCATGTGACGTGGTCGATCAATTCGATCTGTCACGCGGTGGGCAAGCGGCCGTTCCGGTCGCGGGACCGCAGCGGCAACGTGTGGTGGCTGGCGGTGCTGTCGTGCGGGGAGTCCTGGCACAACCTGCACCACGCGGATCCGACGTCGGCGCGCCACGGCGTGCTGCGCGGGCAGGTCGATTCGAGTGCGCGGCTGATCCGCTGGTTCGAGCTGGCGGGCTGGGCCTGGGACGTGCGGTGGCCGTCGGGGGCGCGGATCGACGCCCGGCGCAAGGAAAGGGCCTCGAACGCGGCATGATGGGGGACGTGGCGATCGACGGCAGCAGCACCAGCAGCGACAAGCCCAGGCGAGGACGCCGGGTCCGGATGACGGGCGCCGAGCGGCGCCAGCAACTGCTGGACATCGGCCGCACCCTGTTCGCCGAGAAGGGGTTCGAGGGCACGTCGGTGGAGGAGATCGCGGCGAAGGCCGGGGTGTCCAAGCCGGTGGTGTACGAGCACTTCGGCGGCAAGGAGGGCCTGTACGCGGTGGTGGTGGACCGCGAGATGCGCCAGCTGCTGGACGGGGTGACGGGCGCGCTGACGGCCGGGCACCCGCGGGAGCTGCTGGAGCAGGCGGCCTTCGCCCTGCTGGACTACATCGAGAACTACACGGACGGCTTCCGGATCCTGGTGCGGGATTCTCCCGTGGCGCAGTCGACGGGTACGTTCGCGTCGCTGATCAGTGACATCGCCACGCAGGTGGAGGACATCCTGGGCCTGGAGTTCAAGGCGCGGGGGTTCGATCCGAAGCTGGCTCCGCTGTACGCGCAGGCGCTGGTGGGGATGGTGGCGCTGACGGGGCAGTGGTGGCTGGAGACTCGGCGGCCGAAGAAGGCGGAGGTGGCGGCGCACCTGGTGAACCTGGCCTGGCACGGGCTGGAGCACCTGGAGGCGCGGCCGCGGCTGGTGGGCCACCGCAAGAGCTGAGGGCCCGCCGTACGGACGCGGGCGGGCGGCGCCCCGTCACCGGGATCGCGGTGGCGGGGCGCCGTCGTGCGTGCGGGGCCGCCGCCGGGGGCGGCGGCCGTGTTCAGTGGCCGGCGAGGGGTTCCAGGAACTCCAGCCGGTTGCCGACGGGGTCGTGCGAGTAGAAGCGCCGGTGGCCCGGCAGGTTGTCGTCCCAGACGACGTCGGCTCCGCGCTCGCGGAGTCTGCCGGCGTACTCCTCGATGCCGCTCACGCGCAGTCCGGGGTGTGCCTTGCGGGCGGGCCGGAAGTCCTCTTCCACTCCCAGGTGCAGCTGTACCGCGCCCGCGGCGAACCAGCAGCCCCCGCGCGCGGCGAGGACGGGGGGTTTGGAGATCTCCGTCATGCCCAGGACGCCTTGGTAGTAGGAGCGGAGCCTGTCCTCCGATCCGGGCGGTGCGGCGAGCTGCACGTGGTCGACGGCGGTCAGCACGGTCATGCCTCCTTGCGGGCGATGGCGAAGATGCGGCGGAAGGGGAAGACGGTGCCCCGGGGGCCGCTGGGGTAGGCGAGGCGGAGGGCTTCGCGGTATTCGGCGAGGAAGCGTTCGGCGGAGTCGCGGTCGTCGCCGAGGACGGTGAGCACGGGGCGCAGGGCGGTTCCCTTGACCCAGTCGAGGACGGGGTCGGGGCCCTGGAGCATCTGGTAGTAGGTGGTCTCCCACACGTCGACGGCGCAGCCGAGCTCGGTGAAGCGGGCGAGGTACTCGGCGGGTTCGAGGATGTGGATGTAGCGGGCGCCGTGTCCGCCGAGGCGTTCGCGCCAGCGCGGGGTGTCGCAGAGCTCGGCGAGGAGCCGGTGGCTGGGGGCGGTGAAGTTGCCGGGGATCTGGAAGGCGAAGGTTCCGCCGGGCCGCAGGCCGTTGATCCAGGCGGCGAAGGAGCCGGGGTGGCTGGGCACCCACTGGAGGGCGGCGTTGGAGACGATCAGGTCGTAGGTCTCCTCGGGCATCCAGTCGGCGATGTCGCCGGGGCGGAAGTCGAGGCGGCCGCCGCCGGGGGTGGGTCCGGCGTGCTCGGCGTCGGCGAGGCGGAGCATCTCGGGGGAGAGGTCGAAGCCGGTGATGTGGGCCTCGGGCCAGCGGTCGGCGAGGAGGGCGGTGACGTTGCCGGGGCCGCAGCCGAGGTCGGCGATGCGCGCGGGCCGGGTGGGGAGCTCCGGTATGCGCGTCAGCAGGTCGAGGAAGGGGCGGGTCCGGTGGCCGGCGTGCCGCAGGTACTGGTGGGGATCCCAGACGGGTGCGGAGGGGGTGGAGCCGTCCATGGCGCGGGGGCGCATGGCCGACGCGGTGTCGGAATGCATGTTCGAGCCTCCCTACTGGTGGGGCGGTCGGAAGCGGAAGCTGTTCCGGCCCCCTCCATGCCCCATGCTCGTCCAGAGTATATCTCGATGTCAAGATTCTCGGTTTCAAGAGACTTCATGTCGACAGACCCCGTACACTGATCCGCATGGAGGACGAGGTCGACCGACTGGTCGCGGCATGGCGGCGAGAGCGCCCTGACCTCGACGTGGAACCGCTCGAAGTGCTCAGCCGCGTCAGCCGGCTCGCACGCCACCTCGACCGCGCCCGCAGGCTGGCCTTCTCCGAGCACGGCCTCGAACCGTGGGAGTTCGACGTCCTGACCTCGCTGCGGCGCGCGGGGGCCCCGTACCAGCTCTCCCCCGGACAGCTCCTGACCCAGACGCTCGTCACCTCCGGCACGATGACCAACCGGATCGACCGGCTCGCCAAGAAGGGCCTCGTCGAACGGCTGCCGGACCCCAACGACCGGCGCGGGGTGCTGGTACGGCTGACCCCCGAGGGCCGCGACCGCGCCGACCAGTCCCTGGCGGGGCTGCTGGCCCAGGAACGGGCGATCCTGGCCCAGCTCTCCGCGGCCCAGCGCGTCGACCTCGCGGGCCTGCTACGCCAGTTGACCGCTCCGTTCGACAACATCCCCGGCTAGCTCCGCCGGCCGCACGCCGGCCCGCCGGGCCAGGGCCACGGCCGCCAGGGTGGAGTGCACCCCGAGCTTGCCCAGCACGTTCTGCATGTGGGTGCGGACGGTGTGCGGGGAGAGGAACAGCCGCGCCGCCACGTCCTTGCGGCCCAGCCCCGCCACCATGCACCGCAGCACCTCGTGCTCGCGCGGGGTGAGGGACTCCACGAGCCGCTCGCTGTCGGTGCGGTGCTTGCGGGCGGCCGTCAGCTCCCGCAGCACGCCCGTCAGCAGGGCCGGCGCCAGATGGGTCTCCTCGCGCAGCACCCCCCGGATCACGGCGAGCAGCCGCGACAGCGAGCAGTCCTTCGCCACCCACCCGCAGGCCCCGGCCTGGAGCGCGAGGGCCGCCCGGCGGGGGTCGTCCCGCTCGGCGAGGACCACCGTGCGCACCCTGGGGTGGGCGGTGCGCACCCCGGCGACCAGGGCGATCCCGTCCGGCGGCGGCGCCTGGGCGCCCGGCGCGCGCTGGCCGGGTACGGGCAGGACCGCACCCGCACCGGCGGGCGTGCCCGGTGCGGCCTGCGCCCCCGGTGCGGCGGGCGTGCCCGGTGCGGCCTGCGTGCCCGCCGTGCCCGGCGCGGCGGCCGCGCCGAGGTCGGCGTCGACGAGCAGCACGTCGAAGCGGCGGCCCTCCGCCGCGGCGCGTTCGAGGCAGCGCTGGGCCGCGGGGCCGCTGCCGGCCGCGGACACGTCCACGTCCGGCTCGGCCGCGAGCGCGGCTGCGAGAGATTCGGCGAAGATGCGGTGGTCGTCGACCACCAGGACCCGGATACGAACCACAAAACCCCCAAGGGTCGGGGAACGGACGACTACGGGTACGACGCCCGGCCGGGTGGCCCACAGGCCGCCGCGGCCGCCGCCGCGACATCTGTGCACCTACCCGGGACCGGACGCCGTACCCGGCGTGTCTCGACCCCTGAATCAACACCGGCCCCCACCGGCGTCACGCATCAGCGTAGAGCGGGCCGCGTCCGGTGGTTGGCCGAATAGCAGAAGTTTTCCGAGCGATTTTCGGGTCGCCGGGTCCGCAACGGCCTTCCGTGTGGCCGGATTTCGACTGTCCGGAAGCCCGGGAGCGCAAGGCCCCGGCCGGCGTGTGCCCCGGGCAGTTGCGCGGGGTCGGTTTCACCCGGCGTACGCACGCCGGGCGCCCGCGCAGGGCGCCCGTCGGCCGCGCCCGCCGGACAGGCGTGCGCCCCCCGCACCGGACGGTGCGGGGGGCGCGGCGGGGCGTCGGCGGGCCGGCGCACGGGGGGCGCAGGGGGCGCGGCCGCCCTCGGGGCCGGAGCGTCAGGAGCGCTGCCCGCGGGTGAAGTTCCAGGCGTCCGTCACGATGCCGGTGAGGTCCGAGCGGGTCGGGACCCAGCCGAGGCGTTCGTGCGCCGTGCGCGCCGAGGCGACCAGCACCGCCGGGTCGCCGGCCCGGCGCGGGGCGACGACCTCCGGGATGTCGTGGCCGGTGACCTTGCGGACCGTCTCGATGACCTCGCGCACCGAGAAGCCGCTGCCGTTGCCGAGGTTGCAGACGAGGTGTTCGCCCTCGGCCGCGACGCGCAGCGCGGCGAGGTGGGCCTCGGCGAGGTCGGCGACGTGGATGTAGTCGCGCACGCAGGTGCCGTCGGGGGTCGGGTAGTCCTCCCCGAAGACGGAGATGGCCTCGCGCTCGCCCAGGGCGACCTGGAGGACCAGGGGGATCAGGTGGGTCTCGGGGTCGTGGCGCTCGCCGAACTCCTTGTAGGCGCCGGCCACGTTGAAGTAGCGCAGGGAGACCGCCGCGAGGCCGTGCGCCGCGCACTCCCCCGCGATCATGTGGTCGACGGCCAGCTTGGAGGCGCCGTAGGGGTTGGTGGGGGCGGTCACCGAGGTCTCGGTCAGCGCGCCCTCCGCGGGCTCCCCGTAGGTGGCGGCGGTGGAGGAGAAGACGAGCGTGCGGATCCCGGCCTCGCGCATCGCGGTGAGCAGGGCGAGGGTGCCGCCGACGTTGTTGTCCCAGTACTTGCCCGGGTTGACCACGGACTCGCCGACCTGCGAGGAGGCCGCGAAGTGGAGGACGGCGTCGTAGGAGGCGTCCAGGTACCGTGCGGCGTCCTGGATGCGGCCGTTGACCAGGGTGGCGCCGGCGGGGACGCCCTCTCCGAAGCCGGTGGAGAGGTCGTCGAGGACGGTGACCTCGTGTCCGGCCTCCAGGAGATGGGCGGCGACGACGCTGCCCACGTATCCCGCACCACCGGTGACCAGGTACTTGCTCACTCGTACTCCTACCTCTCGCGGAAGCACGCGGCTGCGCGTGCTGGTGTCTCGTGTCTGGCTTACCGGATTCCGCGCTTCCGGGGAAATCGCGGGCCCCGGCCGCTGCCGGCCGGGGGCCCGCCGGGAGCTCAGCCCCCGGCCTGCCGCGGCCGGTCCTGGGGCTCCTGCGGCGTCCGCCGGGCGGGCGGCGCGGCTCGGTCGAGCAGTCCGGTACGGGCGGCCAGTGCGGCCGCCTCCAGCCGGGAGCCTACGCCCAGCTTCATCAGGACCCGCTGGACGTGGGTGCGCGCGGTGCTCGGTGCGATGTCCATGCCGGCGGCGATCAGCCGGGTGTCCTCGCCCTCGGCGACCCGCACCAGCACCTCCACCTCGCGCGGGGTCAGCAGCCGCAGCAGCCGGCTCCCCTCGTCGTCGGGCTGCGCGGTGGGGTTGAGGAGCTCGGCGAAGGCGCTCTGGAGGAGCTGCGGGGAGATGGCGGCCTCCCCCGCCCGCGCCTTGGCCAGGGCCCGCTCGACGCCCTCGATGCGCTCGTCCTGGCGTACGTAGCCCGAGGCGCCGGCGGCGAAGGCGGCCGCGATCCCGCGCGGGCTCGGCACCGGGCCGAGGACCACCACGGCGATCTGCGGGCGCTCGCGCTTGATGCGCACGACGGGTTCGAAGACCCCGGGCTCCGCGGGGGTGGCGGTGCCGAGCAGGCACACCTCCGGGGCGCGGCTGATGACCAGTTCGGCGGCTCCGGCCGCCGGCGCGGCCGCCGCGAGCACGCGGTGCCCGCGCAGTTTCAGGGCCGAGGCGAGCGCCTCGGCCAGCAGACGGTGCTCGTCGACCACCATGACGCGTACGCCCATCAAGGCTCCCACCCCAGATCCTTCTGACCCGGCAAGCTACACGCTTGTTCGACGGGGCGCGGGGGTTACCGCGCGAAAGCCCCCGATCGGTGGGTGCCGTCCGGGGGCTCTCGCCGCTGTTCGCGCCGTGTGCGCGCGGGCGTCAGTTCGCCGCGAAGGAGACGAACAGGTAGTCCTTCTCCTTGTCGGAGAACGGCTTGCTCGCCAGGCTCTCGGCCAGGAACAGGCGCCCGTTGTGGTAGCGGATCTCGGAGCGGTCCGGCGAGAAGCCGGCCTCCAGGCTCCGGGTGCCGGGCGGGTTCTGCATCAGGAGGGTCTCCTTCATCGTCTTGCCGTCGATGCTGACGACCTGGCCGCCCCCGTCGTAGGGGGGCACCTTGTAGGCGATGATGTTCGACCCGTCCATGCGCAGCGGGTACATGACGTACTTCTCGCCGGCGTCGGCGCGGTCGCTGGTGGCCTTGCCGGTCTCCAGGTCGAAGGAGACGATCTCGTTGGTGCGTCCGGTCGGGGACGCGCCCTGGTGCTCGTACGAGGGCAGGTAGACCTTGCCGTTGCCGACGACCATGTTGGTGCACTGCTCGACCTCGGTGGCCGGGCACCTGGGCGCGTAGCTGCCCGCGGAGAGCCCGATGCGGGTCTTGAGCTGGCCGGCGTCGTCGAGGACGAAGAGGTCGCTGACGTTGGTGGCGTTCTTCGCGGTGTTGCCGACGTTGGCGGCGACGATGAGCGGCTTGGTGGAGAGGATGCCGGCCCACTCGATGCCCGCGGACAGCTTGTAGGAGTACTTCGGCGCGCCGCTGACGGGGTCGAGGGCCTGCGCGTAGAGGGTCTCCTCGGAGCCGCGTCCGCACTTGCGCAGCACGGCGAGGGCCTCGCCGCCGCCGTAGCCGAGGTCGTAGCAGCCCTCGGCGTCGGTCTTGGGGGTCCACAGGGGCTTGCCGTCGGCGAGGTTCCAGGCGGCGCCGCCGTAGAGGCCGCCGGCGGCGACGGTCTGGCCGCTGAGGGTGACCTCGGTGAAGGCCACCGGCTTGTCGCCGCCGGTGGCGGACTTGGCGGTGGCGGACCAGGCGAGCTTGCCGGTGTTCAGGTCGATGACGCCGACCTGGGTGCACTGGGGGTACTTCTTCTCGTTGGTGGCGGGGCCCTCCTCGAAGAGGATGGCGGTCTTGTTGTCGCTGACGTGCTTGCTGGCGCCGCAGACGTTGGCGTTGAGCGGGAGTTCCCACTTCTTGCCGCCGTCGGCGAGGTTGTAGCCGACGACCTTGCCCAGGTCGGACTTGACGTAGGTGGTGTCGGTGAGCCAGGAGCCCTTGACGGAGACCACGTCGGAGGGCGTCTGGGTGGTGACGTTGACCAGCGTCTTCGACTTGGGGTTGGCCGGGGCCTTCTCGCTGCCGGCCAGGGCGGGGGCCTTGGGGTCGGGCGAGCCGCCGGCCGAGGCGGCGGGCGGGTTGTCGCCGCCGCCGTCGTCGGAGGTGTAGAGGTAGCCGCCGCCGATGATGAGGGCCATCGCCAGTACGGCCGCGCCGACGATCATCAGCTGGTTGCGCACGTCGTTGCCGCCGCCCGCGGAGGGGGCGGGCGGCTGCGGGGCCGGGGCCTGGAGGGTGCCCGGCTGCGGCGGGTAGGCCTGGCCCGGCGGCTGCTGCGGGTAGCCGTAGCCGGGCTGGGCGCCCGGCGGGGGCACGGCCGGCTGGGCGGGCTGGGTCGCGGCCTGCGGTGCCTGGGGCGGCTGCGGGGCGGCCGGGGGCTGGCCGGGCGGCGGGCCGGGCGGCGGCGGGGGGCCGCCGAAACCGCCGGAGGGCGGCTGGCTGGGGGGCGGCGGGGTGCTCATCTGCTGCTATTGCCTCTCGGTGGGCGGCTCGGTGGACTCGTTCACTTGCCGAATGCCATCAGGAGCTTCTCGTCCGTGCTGTTGGCGGACAGCGTGGTCACGGACAGGAAGAAACGGCCGTCCTCGAAGGACCTCTTGGCGAACATGAAGGAGCCCTCGATCTTCGCGGCCGGGCCCGAGGGCAGGCGCAGCAGCGTCTTGGGCGCGCCGCCGGCCACCGGGAACGAGACGATCTCGCCGGGCTCGTCGAGGGCGCCGGTGCGGTAGGCGGTCAGCTGTCCGTTCGCGGCCTTGACGGGGGTCAGGCTCCGCTTGTCCCCGGCGGCCTGGCGCCACTTGGCCTTGCCGGTGCCGAGGTCGAAGGCGACGATCTCGTTGCCGGAGCCGGCCTTGGTGTCGGTCGCCAGGTAGAGGGTGTCGCCGTCGACGGCGGAGTCGCCGCAGCCCTGGAGGTCGTCGATGCTGCTGCCGCCGCAGTTGACCTGGAAGGAGCCCTCGGCGGCCATGCTGGAGCGCTTCTTGCCGTCGGCGGTCAGGGCGATGACGGCGCGTTCCTTGGTGTCGCGGTTGCCGATGTCGAGGACGGCCGGGGAGACGGAGTAGACGCCCTTGACCTGCCAGCCCTTGGGGAGCCGGTAGCCCCAGGTCTTCTTCCCGGTGACCGGGTCGGCGTCCTGGACCTCGACGGTGTGGTCGGCGTCCATGCACAGGGCGATGCCGAGCATCTTCCCGTTGCCGGCGGCGTACTGGGTGGGCTGGCAGCCCTCGGGGACGTTGCCGGAGAACAGCTTGTCGCCGGTGCTGATGCGGTAGGCGCTGGTGCCGCCGAGCCGGTTGACGGCGGCGGTGTCGCCGGTGAGGCTCACGGCGGCGCGGCCGCCGCCGTCGAAGATGCCCTCCTTGGCGACCTCCTTCGTCCAGCCCTCCTTGCCGGCCTTCAGGTCGATCAGCTTCAGCTGGTTGCAGGCGGCGTTGGAGGCGGTGCCGTCCTTGACGACGACGACCGTCCTGCCGTCGGCGGTGGTCTGGTCGGTGAGCCCGCAGATCTCCGCGCGGGTGTCGATCCGCCACTTCTCCTTGCCGTCGGTGACGGCGTAGCCGACGAGGGCGGTGCCGACGGTCTTGGCGACGGTGTCGCCGACCACCCACTGGCCCGCGGCGGGGATGCCCGAGCCGGGGCCCTGGAGCTTGACGGTCTTGAGCCACAGCGCCTTGTCCTCGCCGGGCTTGCGGCCCGCGTTGAGGTCGGTCTGCTCGGCGGCGCCGTTGCCGCTGCCGTCGCCCTTGTCCACGGACGGGGAGGCGGAGGGCTTGGCGTCGGCGGGGGCGGAGGCCTGCGCGGCGGGCTTGCCGGGGCCGTCGTCGCGGGCGAAGGCGAACCAGGCTCCGGCGCCCAGGACGAGGACGCCCGCGACGGCCGCGGCGATGACGACCGGGCCCTTGCCGCGGCCGCCGGAGGGCGCGCCGGGGGCCGGCGGGTAGCCGGGGCCGCCCTGCGGGAGGAGCGGCTGGGGGACGGTCGGCGGCTGCTGGGCGTACGGGTTGGCGCCCTGGGGCGGGTAGCCGTAACCCGGCGGGGGCGGCCCGGGGAGGTGGTCGTAACCGGAGGGGGGCGGCGGCTGGTTCGGCGGCTGGGGCTGCTCGGTCATCGGCGCATACCTTCGGTTTCAGGCGGTCGGTGAACCGGGAGGGACCCCCGGAGATCGAAAAGAACCGATCCTTTCTATCACTCGGGGCCGGTACACAACGGGCCGGTCGCACCCCTGTTCCCAAGGGCGGACCGGCCTGTGACGAGCCCGTTATCCGGTCGGACCGGGCCCAGGGGTCAGGCCTCCTCGGCCAGTTCCAGCCAGCGCATCTCCAATTCGTCCCGCTCGGAGATGAGTTCGCGCAGCTCCGCGTCGAGCTTGGCGACCTTGTCGTAGTCGGTGGAGTGCTCGGCGATCTGCGCGTGCAGGTTCGTCTCGCGGTCGGACATCTTGTTGAGCTGGCGCTCGATCTTCTGGAGTTCCTTCTTCGCGGCGCGCGAGTCGCCGGAGGAGGTCGACTTGGCCGCGGCGGCCGGGGCGGGCGCCGGGGCGGCGGCCTCGATCATCCGCTGGCGGCGCTCCAGGTACTCGTCCAGGCCGCGCGGCAGCATGCGCAGGCTGGCGTCGCCGAGCAGCGCCATCACCGTGTCGGTGGTGCGCTCGATGAAGAACCGGTCGTGGGAGATCACGATCATCGAGCCGGGCCAGCCGTCGAGGAGGTCCTCCAGCTGGGTGAGGGTCTCGATGTCGAGGTCGTTGGTGGGCTCGTCGAGGAACAGGACGTTGGGCTCGTCCATCAGCAGGCGCAGGATCTGCAGCCGGCGCCGCTCACCGCCGGACAGGTCGCCGACGGGCGTCCACTGCTTCTCCTTGGTGAAGCCGAACTGCTCGCACAGCTGGCCCGCCGTCATCTCGCGGCCCTTGCCGAGGTCGACGCGGTCGCGGACGCGCTGGACGGCCTCCAGGACGCGCAGCGACGGGTCGAGCTCGCCGACCTCCTGGGAGAGGTAGGCCAGGCGGACGGTCTTGCCGACGGTGATCTCGCCGGAGGCCGGCTGGGCCTCGCCCTGGGTGCGGGCGGCCTCGGCGAGGGCCCGCAGCAGGGAGGTCTTGCCCGCGCCGTTGACGCCGACGAGGCCGACGCGGTCGCCGGGGCCCAGGTGCCAGGTGAGGTGCTTGAGGAGGGTCTTGGGGCCGGCCTGGACGGTGACGTTCTCCAGGTCGAAGACCGTCTTGCCGAGGCGGGCGTTGGCGAAGCGCATCAGCTCCGACTTGTCGCGCGGCTCCGGCACGTCGGCGATCAGCTCGTTGGCGGCCTCGATGCGGTAGCGGGGCTTGGAGGTCCGGGCGGGGGCGCCGCGCCGCAGCCAGGCCAGCTCCTTGCGCATCAGGTTCTGCCGCTTGGCCTCCTCGGTGGCGGCGATCCGCTCGCGCTCGGCGCGGGCGAAGACGTAGTCGCTGTAGCCGCCCTCGTACTCGTAGACGGAGCCGCGCTGGACGTCCCACATGCGGGTGCAGACCTGGTCGAGGAACCAGCGGTCGTGGGTGACGCAGACGAGGGCGCTGCGGCGGGTCTGGAGGTGGGCGGCCAGCCAGGAGATGCCCTCGACGTCGAGGTGGTTGGTGGGCTCGTCGAGGACGAGGAGGTCCTGCTCGGCGATGAGGAGCTTGGCGAGGGCGATGCGGCGGCGCTCGCCGCCGGAGAGCGGGCCGATGACGGTGTCCAGGCCCTGGCCGAAGCCGGGGAGGTCGAGCCCGCCGAAGAGCCCGGTCAGCACGTCGCGGATCTTGGCGTTGCCGGCCCACTCGTGGTCGGCCATGTCGCCGATGATCTCGTGCCGGATGGTGGCGGCGGGGTCGAGGGAGTCGTGCTGGGTGAGGACGCCCATCCGCGTGCCGCCGCTCTGGGTGACCCGGCCGCTGTCGGGCTCCTCCAGCTTCGCGAGCATCCGGATGAGGGTGGTCTTGCCGTCGCCGTTGCGGCCGACCACGCCGATCCGGTCGCCCTCGGATACACCGAGGGAGATGCCGTCGAGCAGGGTACGGGTGCCGTACACCTTGCTGACTGCCTCGACATTGACCAGATTGACGGCCATCAGACGCGCTCCAGGTGGGGATCCCCGGCAGGACTCCGGGGAGGGTGTGGATCAGCCCCTCAGCCTAACCCTCCGCGCCGACGGCGACCGTTCCACCAGCCAGGCGCCCGCCACGGCCATGCCGATGGCGGCGGGCGCGGTGACCGGGAGGGCGACGAGGGTGGCGGTGTGCCCGTCCAGCAGCCCGCCGAGGCCGGTCATGGACAGGCCGAGGATCCCGAGGAGGCACAGGGCGGCCCCCAGGGCGGCCGCGGGCCCGCTGCCGGGGGCGGTGTCCGTCCCGGAGGGCGCCTCGAAGCGGCGGAAGGCGGCCACGAGCAGGGCCGTGAGGGCGGCCGCCGCCAGGATCCTCACCGGTGCCTGCGCCCACCAGGCGGCGGTGGCGGGCTCGGGCAGGGCGAGGCCGGCGGCGAGCTGGGCGGCGTACACGGCGAGCATGGCGGTGAGGTGCCAGAGGAACGCGGTCATGGCCACCCCGTTGGCGGCGACCACCCCGCGCCAGACGCGGGGCCGGGCGAGGAGGGCCGCGGCGGGCCGGGCGGCCAGCTGGACGGCGCCGACCAGCCACATGCCGTGGCAGAGCAGGGCGAGGGTGGGCGGGGCCATGTTGGAGACCTTCTCGCCGGGCATCCCCACCATCGACAGCGGGTACGGCCCGGCCGCGACGAGGAGCACCGCCCCGGCGAGGCCGGCCGCGCCGAGGAGGGCGGGGCGGCGGATGCGGCCGTCGGCGCGCAGGAAGCCGAGCTGGTGGACGGCGAGCCAGACGAAGGCGAAGTTCAGGAACTCGGCGTACGGGACGTGGAGCGCGAAGCGCAGGACGTCGACGAGCGCGGCGGCGCCGGCCAGGGCGGCGAAGGCGGCCCAGCCCCAGCGGGCGTGGGCCCGCAGCAGGGGCGGGGTGAAGGCCGCCATGGCCAGGTAGATCCCGATGAACCACAGCGGCTGCGTCACCATCCGCAGCGCGGGCCCGGCCAGCGGGCCGCGGTCGGCGCCGGCGAGCTGCACGGTGAGGGCCAGCGCGGCCCAGACGAGGACGAACACGAGGGTGGGCCGCAGCAGGCGGCGCAGCCGGGCCCGCACGAAGGCGGCGTAGACGGGCCTTCCGGCGGCGCGGCGCTCCAGGGACCGGTACGAGAGCGCGTGGGAGAACCCGCCGACGAAGAAGAAGACGGGCATGACCTGGAGCCCCCAGGTGAGCACCTGGAGCGGGGGCACGAGGGCGAGGAGGTTGCCTATGCCGTCGGCGCCGACCGCGGCCATCAGCCAGTGGCCGAGGACGACGGTCCCGAGGGAGGCGACGCGGAGCAGGTCCACGTACCGGTCCCGCGAGGCGGGGGTGGCGTCGGCGAGGTCGCGTGCGCTGGCTGTCATGCCCCTACGCTCGCGGCGCGGGGCCGGCGGGAACAGGGCGCGGCTACTCATCCGCGGCCTGAGTAGCGGGAGCCCCGCGCCCGGTGCGCTCGATCGCCTTGCGGGCTGGAAGACCGGGCGCTGCGCGCCGGTGCGCTCAAACGCCGCACGGGCTGGAATGTCGCTGCGCGAAATCCAGCCCCGGGCGATGCCCCGGGCGACGCCCCGGGCGACGGACGAGCCGCGCCGGATCCGGCCCCGCCGGCGTTCGAGGCCCGGGGCTCCGGGGCGGAGCCCCGGGAGACGGTGGGAGGGCGGGGAGAGGCTCCGCGCAGCGGGGCGGCGGTGCCGGCTACGCCAGGACCGTGGCCCCCCGAGCGGGCGACCCCGTCACCCGCGTGGCACGGCACGTGCCCGAGGCCTCCAGGGCGGCGGCCACCTTCGCCGCGGCCTCCTCGTCCCGTACGAGGAACGCCGTCGTCGGCCCGGACCCCGACACCAGCCCGGCCAGGGCCCCGGCCCCGACGCCCGCCTCCAGCGTCCGCGCCAGCTCCGGCCGCAGCGACAGCGCCGCCGGCTGGAGCCCGTTGGACCGGGGCAGGACCGCCGCCAGCGCGTCCGGATCGCCCGAGGCGAGCGCGGCGAGCAGCTCCGGGGAGGCCTGCGGGACGGGTACGTCCGTGCCTTCCGTCAGCCGGTCGAACTCGCGGAACACCGCCGGGGTCGACAGCCCGCCGTGCGCGACGGCGAACACCCAGTGGAAGGCGCCCGCCCCGACCGGGGTGAGCAGCTCCCCCCGCCCGGTGCCGAGCGCCGCTCCGCCCACCAGGCTGAAGGGGACGTCGCTGCCCAGCTCCGCGCAGATCTCCAGGAGCTCCTCGCGGGGGGTGCCGAGCCCCCACAGCGCGTCGCACGCCAGCAGGGCCGCCGCGCCGTCCGCGCTGCCGCCGGCCATGCCGCCGGCGACGGGGATGTTCTTCGCGATGTGCAGGTGGACGGAGGGGGTGAGCCCGGCCCGGGCGGCGAGGAGCTCGGCGGCCCGCGCCGCGAGGTTCGTGCGGTCCAGCGGCACCTGGTCGCTGTCGGGGCCCTCGCAGCCGACGGTGGGCCCGTCGCCGTCGGTCGCGGTCGCGGTCACCTCGTCGTAGAGGGAGACGGCCAGGAAGACGTTGGCCAGGTCGTGGAAGCCGTCGGGGCGGGCCGCGCCCACCGCCAGCTGCACGTTGACCTTCGCGGGGACCCGTACGGTCACCGCCCGGCGCGGCGCGGCGCTCACAGGGCGGGCTTCTGCGCGTCGGCGGGCTTGTGCTCGGCGATCGCCGCGAACTCCTCGACCGTCAGCGACTCGCCGCGGGCCAGCGGGTTGATCCCGGCGGCGGTCAGCGCGGCCTCGGCGGCTGCGGCCGAGCCGGCCCAGCCGGCCAGGGCGGAGCGCAGGCCCTTGCGCCGCTGCGCGAACGCGGCGTCGACGACCGCGAAGACCTCGGCCTTGGAGGCGGTGGTCGCGATCGGCTCGGAGCGGCGGACGAGCGAGACGAGTCCGGAGTCGACGTTCGGGGCGGGCCAGAAGACGTTGCGGCCGATGGAGCCGGCGCGCTTGACGTCCGCGTACCAGTTGGCCTTGACGGAGGGGACCCCGTACACCTTGTTGCCGGGGCGGGCGGCGAGCCGGTCGGCGACCTCCGCCTGGACCATGACGAGGGTCCGCTCGATGCTCGGGAAGCGGTCGAGCATGGTCAGCAGCACCGGCACGGCCACGTTGTACGGCAGGTTCGCGACGAGCGCGGTCGGCGCGGGGCCGGGCAGCTCGGTCACCAGCATCGCGTCGGAGTGGACGAGCGCGAAACGGTCCTTCTTCCGCGGCATCCGCACCTCGATGGTGGCGGGCAGCGCGGCGGCCAGGATGTCGTCGATCTCGACGGCGACGACCCGGTCGGCGGCCTCCAGCAGGGCGAGCGTCAGCGAGCCGAGGCCCGGGCCGACCTCGACGACGACGTCGTCGGGGCGGACCTCGGCGGTGCGCACGATCCGGCGGACCGTGTTGGCGTCGATGACGAAGTTCTGGCCCTTCTGCTTCGTCGGGCGCACGCCGAGGGCGGCGGCCAGCTCTCGGATGTCGGCCGGCCCCAGGAGGGCGTCGGAAGGGGTCTCGGGGGTCCCGTGGGGCTGCTGCTGCTCTGCGGTGCTCACCGGTAAAGCCTACGGCCGCAGTGGGGCCACGGACTCGCCCCCCGCTGCACGTAGAGCTTCTTCGCGCGGAACGTCTGCTCCGCGGCCGGGGCGTCCTGGGGGCGGCCGCTCCCGCCGAGGGCCTGCCAGGTGGTCACGTCGAACTGGTAGAGGCCGCCGTAGGTGCCCGAGGCGTCGGTGGCGGTGGGCCGGCCGCCGGACTCGCACTGGGCGAGCGCGCCCCAGTCGAGGCCGTCGGCCCCGGCGACGGAGGTGGGCAGCGGCTTCGTGCCGACTTTGACGAGCTGGCTGACGGGCTCGCGGACGACCTCCTCGGCGATCTTGCGGGCGGGCTGGCGGACCCCGTTGACGGTGCGCAGCCCGTAGGTGACGCGGCGCGCGCCGGCGTGCCCGGAGCGCTCGACCACCTCGGTCCCGGCGAACAGGGTGTCGTCGTCGACGCGTTCGGTCTCGTACGGGATGCGCTCCTCGCGGACCTCGCGGGTGCCGGTGATGCGCAGGACGGTGACGGTCTGGCCGTCGCGCGGGAAGGAGTCCGGGGGGACGGATGTGGTGTCCTCGCCGCGCAGGGTGATGCCGGCCTGGTCGAGGGCCTCGCGGACGGTGGCGGCGTTGGTGCGGATGGTGCGTTCGCGGCCGTCGGCCATGAAGGTGACGCCGCGTTCGGTGCGCACGCTGAGGGTGAGTCCGGTGCGGGGGACGGGGGCGGTGCGGGGGGCGGAGAGGAAGGCGCCCTCGACGCGGACGCCGAGCTGGCGCAGGGCCGCGTCGACGGTGGGGGCGGTGGTCCACATCTGGCGGCTGGTGCCGTCGAGGGTGAGGCGCAGGGGGCGGCCGTAGCGGACGACGACCTCTTCGCCGTCCTCCAGGGCGGAGTCGCGGGCGGGGGCGACGAGGTCGTGGGGGCCGACGCCGAGGCCTTCGGCGTCGAGGAGGTCCTCGACGCTGCCGGCGAAGGTGTGGAGGGTGCGGGGTTCGCCGTCGACGGTGAGGTGGACGGACTTGTCGGCGGCGACGAAGGCGGTGGTGCCGCCGGCGAGGACGGCCACGACGAGGGCCTGGGGGACGAGGCGCCGCCAGCCGTCGCGGACGACGGCGCCCTGTACGGCGGCGGTGCGGGTGCGGCGGCGCCGGCCGGGGGCGGGGTGGGGGGCGCCCGGGCCGTCGTCGGCGGCGGGGGCGGGGCGGGGGGCGGGTGCAGTGTCGTTTCTGGTTCCGGTCGCCGTGGTGGTTGCGGTGTCGGCCGGGGGGCGGGGGGCGGCCCGGCGGCGGCCGGTGGGGGCGGCGGGGCCGGGGACGGCGGGGGCCGTCTCGGGGCGGGGGGCCGCGCGGCGCCTGCCGGTGGGGCGGCGACCGTCCCCGGGAGCGGCCGGGTCGTCGGCGGCGGTGGGGGCGGTGGCGGGTGGGGGTGGGGTGGCAGCGGCTGGGGGTGGTGGCGGCTCGGCCGGGGCCGCGGCCCGGCGGCGGCCGCCTCCGCCTCCGCCGGGCCGCCGGGCGGGGGCCTGGGCCGGTGCGGGGGTGGGGGCGGGGGTGGAGCCGGCGGCGGGGTCCGTGCCGGGCCGGGGGGCGGGGCCCGCGCCGGCGCGCCGCCTGCCGGTGCCCTGGCCGGCGCCGCCCGGGCCGGCGGCGGCCGGGGCCGGGTCGGTCCGCGCCGCTCCGGCCGCGCGGCGGCGTGCGGCCCGCCGGCCCTCGGCGCGGGGGGCGGGGACTCCGGGGTCGGGGGCCGTGCCCGTGCCGGGGTCTCGACCCGGCTCCGGGCCCGGGTCCGGGCCCGCGTCCGGCTCGGCCTCCGGCCAGGAGACACGGCGGTGACTGCCCTGCGTATCGCTCACGTCGCTCGCTCCACTGGTCCGGCCCGGCTGCTTCGGGCACGGCACCCTAACGGGAGCGGCCGTCACGCACCAAAGCCGTTCGACTACCCAGTGTGTCGAACGAACGGATGTGCCGAAGGTGTCGCCACGGCCGTACCGAAATGTCGGCACATCGCCATGACGGCATGTCTCCGTATCCCCATGTCGGCAATGTCGCGTGTACGGCGGTCGGCCGGCGCGGCAGGGCGCGGCACGCCGGCCGGCGCGGCAACCGGTGCGGCGCGGCGACCGGTCGCCGCGCCCGGCCGGGCGCGGCGACCGGTGCGGCGCCCCCCTGGGCGCGGGGACCGCCCGCGCCCGGCCGGTCAGTAGTCGAAGGCGCGGGCCGTGTTCGCGGCGAGGGCCGCGGCCATGGCGTCCTCGTCGATGCCGCGGACCGCCGCCATCGCCCGCACCGTCAGCGGGATCAGGTACGGCGCGTTGGGCCGCCCGCGGTAGGGCGCCGGGGTGAGGTAGGGGGCGTCCGTCTCCACCAGCACCAGCTCCAGCGGGGCCACCGCCAGGGCCTCGCGCAGCGGCGCCGCGTTCTTGAAGGTGACGGTGCCGGCGAAGGACATGTAGTACCCGGCGGCCGCGCACTCCCGGGCCATCTCCGCGTCCCCGGAGTAGCAGTGGAAGACCGTCCGCTCGGGCGCGCCCTCCTCGCGCAGCACGCGCAGCACGTCCGCGTGGGCGTCCCGGTCGTGGATGACCAGGGCCTTGCCCTGCCGCTTGGCGATCTCGATGTGGGCGCGGAAGGAACGCTCCTGCGCGGCCATGCCCTCGGGTCCGGTGCGGAAGTGGTCCAGCCCGGTCTCCCCGACGGCCTTGACGTGGTCGAGGGCGGCCAGCGCCTCGATCTCGGCGAGGGCCTCGTCCAGGGCTCCCTCGCCGCCGCCCGCGCGGGCGCCCTGGCGCGACCAGCCGTCCGGGTCGCCGAGGACGATGCGGGGCGCCTCGTTCGGGTGCAGGGCCACCGCCGCGTGGACGTTGGCGTGGGCCGCCGCGGTCTCGGCGGCCCAGCGCGAGCCCTTCACGTCGCAGCCCACCTGCACGACGGTGGTCACGCCCACCGAGGCGGCCTTCGCGAGGCCCTCCTCGACGGTGCCGGACTGCATGTCGAGGTGGGTGTGCGAGTCCGCCACCGCCACCCGGAGGGGTTCGGGCAGCGGGGGCGGGGCGTCCTTGGCGGCTGAGGAAGGGCTGGGGCTCATGGGCCGATCTTATGACCGGCGCAGCCGCCCCAGGAGGCGGGAGAGCAGGCCGCGGCGCCGGCCGGGCTCGTTGACCGCGACGGGTCCCGGGGAGTCGTGCGAGGGCCTGCGCGGCTTCGGCGGGCGCGGCGGGTTCTCGCCGGCCGGCACGGGTCCGGCGATCCCGGGGGCTATGCGGTGGTGGTAGAGCCGGTCGATGGTCGCGTTCACCTGGGAGACCTGGCCGGCCCGCATGATCCGTACGACGTGTCCGTCGCAGTTGAGGCAGGTCGGGTTCGACAGCGGGGAGGGCACCCGCTCGCCGTTCACCTTGTACATGATGAACGGCTGGCCCTGGCCGTCGGTGTGGTGCTCGATCGCGTAGGACTGCTCCCAGCCGTACCCGCATTTCATGCACGCGAAGGAGTAGGCCTCGTGCACGGTCTGCACGTCGGGGGCGGAAAAGGCGGCAGGACCTGCGGCGGGGACGGGTACCGGGGTGTCTGCGATCTCACTCATGCCAGCTCCTCTTGTTCCACTGGTGCCATTGCCAGTGGACGCCTCTTCGGGCGGGAGCGCATCAGGCCCTGTCCAGTGTTGGACGGTCTTTGGGCCAGTCATGTCTCAAAGCGGCCGGTGCGCGGTCTGAGCTTTGCTTTTCAGGTTATCCCTTTACCGACTTACGGCATCTTCTGTGCCGCATTCTTTGCCGCGACGACCGCGTCGAAGACCTCCCGCTTGGGTAGGCCGGCCTCGGCCGCGACCGCCGCGATGGCCTCCTTGCGCCGCTCGCCCGCCTCCTCGCGCACCCGCACCCTGCGCACCAGCTCCTCGTCGTCCAGGTCGGCGGGCCCGGCGGCCGGGGCGCCCTCGACCACGATCGTGATCTCGCCGCGCACGCCCTCGGCGGCCCACTCGGCCAGCGCGCCCAGCCCGCCGCGCTTGACCTCCTCGTACGTCTTGGTGAGCTCGCGGCACACGGCGGCCCGCCGGTCGGCGCCGAACACCTCGGCCATCGCCGCGAGGGTGTCGTCGAGCCGGTGCGGGGCCTCGAAGTAGACGAGCGTGCGCCGCTCGCCCTCGACCTCGCGGAGCCGGCCGAGGCGCTCGCCCGCCTTGCGCGGCAGGAACCCCTCGAAGCAGAAGCGGTCCACGGGGAGCCCCGAGAGCGCGAGCGCGGTGAGGACGGCGGAGGGCCCGGGCACGGCCGTGACCTTGATGTCCTTCTCGACGGCGGCGGCGACCAGCCGGTAGCCGGGGTCGGAGACCGAGGGCATCCCGGCGTCGGTGACCAGCAGCACCCGCCGGCCCGACTCCAGGGCCTCCACCAGCTCGGGGGTGCGGGCGGACTCGTTGCCCTCGAAGTACGACAGGACCCGCCCGGTGGTGTGCACGCCGAGCCCCTGGGTGAGCCGGCGCAGCCGCCGGGTGTCCTCGGCGGCGATCACATCGGCCCGCTCCAGCTCGGCGGCGAGCCGGGGCGGGGCGTCGGCGAGGTCGCCGATCGGGGTCCCGGCGAGGACGAGTACGCCGTGGGAGGAGGGGGATTGCGCGCCGTGGGGCTGGTCTGCTGTCACCGGCTCATCCTCTCATTGGGGCTCGTGGGGACTGGGGCTCGCACAGGGGCGTTCCCTACGATGACCCGGTGACCAGTACCGCGACGCCGCCGCCCAGCCCCGCGGGGGCCCCGCCCGTCCCGCCGGGCGGACGCGGCTCCGAGCACGAGCCGCCCGTGTGGCTGCGCCGCCTGCGGGGGTTCGGCTACGTGCCGGCCGCGCCGGCGGCCGACCTCCGTACCCGCCTCGTGCCCCCGTACGCCCGGCCGTCCGCCCCGCTCTGGGCGGCGCTCGGGATCCCGGAGGCGAGCCGCCGGACCTGGGAGCGGGTCATGGCGTGGGCGGGGCCGCTGCTGGTGGCGCTCGTCGCGGGGGTGCTGCGGTTCGCGCACCTGGGCAGCCCGAAGGCGGTGATATTCGACGAGACGTACTACGCCAAGGACGCCTGGGCCACCATCCGGCAGGGCTACGAGGCCAGCTGGCCCAAGGATGTCGACAAGTCGATCCTCGCGAACCCCGACGCGGTGCCGCTGCCGACCGACCCCGGCTACGTCGTGCACCCGCCGGTCGGCAAATGGGTGATCGGGCTCGGCGAGTGGATGTTCGGCTTCGACCCGTTCGGCTGGCGCTTCATGACGGCGCTGCTCGGCACGCTGTCCGTGCTGATGCTCTGCCGCATCGGCCGGCGCCTCTTGCGCTCCACCTTCCTCGGCTGCCTGGCGGGCGCGCTGCTCGCGGTCGACGGCCTGCACCTGGTGATGAGCCGCACCGCGCTGCTCGACCTGGTGCTGATGTTCTTCGTGCTGGCGGCCTTCGGGGCGCTGCTCGTCGACCGCGACCGGGCGCGGGCCCGGCTCGCGGCGGCGCTCCCGGTCGACGAGGAGGGGCGCACCCGCCCGGACGCGGCCGTCGCGGAGACCCTGCGGCTGGGCTGGCGCCCGTACCGGCTGCTGGCCGGCGTCTGTCTGGGCCTGGCCTTCGGCACCAAGTGGAACGGCCTGGTCGTGCTGGCCTTCTTCGGGGTCCTCACCGTGCTGTGGGACGCGGCCGCGCGCCGCACCGCCGGGGCGGGCGCCCCGTACGCGGCGATGCTGCGGCGGGACGCGCTGCCCGGCTTCCTGTCGACGGTGCCGGTGGCGATCGCCGTGTACCTGGGCTCCTGGCTCGGCTGGATCCTGAGCCCGGACGACGGCAGGGGCGGCTACTTCCGCGACTGGGCCGCCAAGAACGACCAGCACAGCGCGCTCTCCTTCCTGCCGGAGTGGCTGCGCAGCCTGTGGCACTACGAGACGGAGGTCTACAAGTTCCACGTGGGCCTGACCTCGGGCCACACCTACCAGTCCAACCCGTGGAGCTGGCTGGTCCTGGGCCGGCCCGTCTCCTACTTCTACGAGTCCCCCGCGCCCGGCACCGACGGCTGCCCGGCGACCGAGGCCGGCAAGTGCGCCCGCGAGGTGCTGGCGCTGGGCACGCCGCTGCTGTGGTGGACGGGCTGCTTCGCCCTGCTGTACGTGCTGTGGCGCTGGTTCTTCCGGCGCGACTGGCGGGCGGGCGCGATCGCGTGCGCGCTGGCCGCGGGCCTGCTGCCCTGGTTCAACTACCAGGAGCGGACCATCTTCTACTTCTACGCGGTGGTCTTCGTCCCCTACCTGTGCCTGGCGGTGGCGATGATGATCGGCGCCCTGCTGGGGCCGTCGGGCTCCTCGGAGCGGCGGCGGGCCCTGGGGGCGATCGGGGCGGGGGTGCTGGTGCTCCTGATCGTCTGGAACTTCATCTATTTCTGGCCGATCTACACCGGTGAGACCCTGCCCATGGACTCGTGGCGTGGCCGGATGTGGCTGGATACGTGGATCTGACCCCTTACCCGCGCGTAAAGTGGGCCGCTCAGACTCTTTGAACGCGTTCAGAGGGCTGTGGCTCCTGGGGAGGGGACGTAATGAACGGGGCGGCGAAGGGTGCCATCGTCGGCGGGGTGTTCCTGGCGATGGCCGGCGGTGCGGCGTACGGGGTGGTCACCCTGGTGGGTGACAGTGGCGACGGCCACTCCGGCGCGGGCAAGAACGGGGCCGCGGGCACCGGCGCGGTGACCGCGCAGCGTGCGACCGGGCCGGTCACCGACCAGGAGACGGCCCAGGTCGCGAACGCCTTCCTGGCCGCGTGGGCCGCCGGCGACGCCCGCGCGGCGGCCGACCTGACGAACAACGCGCAGGCCGCGCAGCCCGTGCTGGCCGATTTCCGGTCCAAGGGCCTCGTCTCCAAGGCGGTCATCACGCCCGGCACCCCGGACGGCACCGGCGTGCCGTTCAAGGTCGAGGCCGAGATCACCCACGCGGGGACGGCCAAGTCCTTCGCCTACGACTCGCGGCTGACCGTCGTACGCGGCGCCAGCAGCGGCAAGCCGCTCGTCGACTGGCAGCCCTCGGTGGTCCACCCGCAGCTCCAGAAGGACGAGCGGCTGCGCGCGGGCACCCCGGCCAGCCCGCCGCTCAAGGCCGTCGACCGGCACGGCAAGGAGCTGGCGCCCGAGCAGTACCCCTCGCTGAGGCCGGTGCTGGACGCGCTGCGCAAGACGTACGGGGAGAAGGCGGGCGGCACCCCCGGCGTCGAGGTGTGGATCGAACCGGCCACCGCCGACGCCCCCAAGCGGACCCTGGCGACCCTGGTCGAGGGCACGCCGGGGCAGCTGCGGACCGTGCTCGACGCCGATGTGCAGGCGGCGGCGGAGAAGGCGGTGGCGCAGTACGCCGAGGCCTCGGTCGTCGCGGTCCAGCCGAGCACCGGTGACGTCTTGGCGGTGGCCAACCACCGGCAGGACGGCTTCAACGCGGCGATGCTGGGCCGGCGGGCGCCCGGCTCGACGATGAAGATCGTGACGGCAGCGATGCTGCTGGAGAAGGGCCTCGTGGCGGCCGACCGGCCGGCGGCGTGCCCGCCGAGCGCCACGTGGGACGGCAAGTCCTTCCGCAACCAGGGCGGCTTCTCCCTCCAGGGCCAGCCCTTCTCGACCAGCTTCGCCAGGTCCTGCAACACGGCCTTCATCAGCCTGATCGACGACGTGAAGGACAACGGCGCGCTGCCGCGGGTGGCCAAGGAGGCCTTCGGCATCGGGCTGGACTGGAAGACGGGCATCCCCTCGCAGGACGGCGCCGTCCCGGTGACCTCGGGTTCGGCCGCCGCCGCCGAGTACATCGGCCAGGGCCCGATCCTGATGAACCCGCTGAACATGGCCTCGATCACGGCGACCGCCCGCACCGGGACCTTCCGCCAGCCGGTCCTCGTCAAGGCCTCGCTGGACGGCCGCGCGCTGGCGACGGCCCCCCGGTCGCTGGCACCGGGGGTGTCGGCGCAGCTCGTGCGGATGATGCGGCAGACGGCGGCGAGCGGCACGGCGGCGAAGGCGATGGCGTCGGTCCACGGCTCCGACAAGGGCGCGAAGACCGGTTCGGCGGAGGTCGACGGCGCGGCGGCCCCGGACAGCTGGTTCACGGGCTTCAGCGGCGACGTGGCGGCGGCGGCCATGGTCGAGGGCGGCGGCCACGGCGCCGACGCGGCGGGCCCCGTCGTCGCCGCGGTCCTCAACGCCTCCTGACGGGGACGACCGGGGCGGGAGCCCGGGCCGGTCCGGGAGCGGGAGCCGGGCGGGCCGCGGGCCGGGAGCAGGTCGGGCCGGCAGCAGGGAGCAGGGCGGGCCGGGGGCCGGGGACAAAACGCCTCGCCCCCGGCCGCGCACGGCGCTAGCGTCCCGGCATGACGACGAGCACCCCGCACCCCCTCTTCGCCCAGGCCCTCGCCGATCTGGGCCTCGACCTCGCCATCCGCACCTTCCCCGAAGGCACCCGGACGGCCGCCGACGCCGCCGCCGCGATCGGCTGCGAGCTCAGCCAGATCGTGAAGTCACTGATCTTCGCGGCGGACGGCGTCCCGGTCCTGGTCCTCATGGACGGGGCCTCGCGGGTCGACGTCGAGGCGGTGCGGCGTCAACTCGACGCCGCGGAAGTCACCCGCGCGGACGCGGCAGTCGTCCGCGAGACCACCGGCTACGCCATCGGCGGCGTCCCGCCATTCGGCCACCGCACCCGCACCCGCGTCCTCGCGGACCGGTCCCTCCTCCGGCACGACGTCGTCTGGGCGGCCGCCGGCACCCCGCACACCGTGTTCCCGATGCCCCCGCGCGAACTCGTCACGCACGCCGCCGCCGAACTGGCCGACGTACGCGAGCGGAGCTGACGTCGACGACCGGCGACAGGCGATCGGCGAGTGACGACCGACGACCGACAACCGACAACCGACAACCGACAAGTGATGAAAAGCGCCAAAGCGACAAAGCGCTAAAGGCAGGAGCGCAGCGCCCGCACCAGCGCCTGCGCACGCGGGTCGGCGGTGACCGACTTGGCGTGCGCGTTGGTGACGTAGCCGAAGCCGATGCCCGCCTCCGGGTCCGCGAAGGCCAGCGAGCCGCCGCGGCCCGGGTGGCCGAAGGAGGCCGGGGACAGCAGCGGGGACGACGGCCCGTGCAGCATGTAGCCCGGGCCGAAGCGGGTGCCCACGACCAGCACCCGGTCGGGCCCCGCCGCGAACTCGGTGCCGGCCAGCGCGGTGGTCGCCGGGGTGAAGATCCGGGCCCCGTCCTCCACCACCCCGATGGTCGCGGCGTAGAAGCGCGCCAGGGAGCGCGCGGTGCCGATGCCGGCCGAGCCCGGGAGCTCCGCCGCCTGGTAGACGGGGTCGTTCTCGTCCGGCTGGGGGTCGATGGCGGCGAAGGCGCGGCGGGTGAGGGAGTCGGGGTCGGCGTACGCCTCCGAAACGTTTCTCCTCGGCCGCGTCTTCAGCAGTCCCGCACTCGGCGGCGGCTCGACGGGCGCCACCCGGCCCACCCGGTGCGCCTCGCCCTCCGGCAGACCGATCCAGAAGTCCAGCCCCAGCGGCTCGGCCATCTCCTCGGCCAGGATCCCGCCGACGGTGCGCCCGGTGGCCCGCAGCACCAGCTCGGACACCAGCCAGCTGAAGGTCTGCGCGTGGTAGCCGTGCGCACTGCCCGGCTCCCAGAACGCCTGCTGCGCGGCGACCGCCCGCGCCCCGGACACCCCGTCCGCCGCTTCCGCCGTCGTCAGGCCGCGGTCCAGCGCGGGAACGCCGGCCTGGTGCGCGAGCAGGTGGCGCACCAGGGCGCGCTCCTTGCCGCCCGCCTTGAACTCCGGCCAGTACGCGCTCACGGGCGCGTCCAGGTCCAGCAGCCCGCGCTGGTGCAGCAGCAGCGGCACGGCCGCCGCCACGCCCTTGGTCGCGGAGCGCACGATCGTCGCGGTGTCCTCGGCCCAGGGCTCCGTGCCGTTGGCGTCCTTCGTGCCACCCCACAGGTCGACGACCTTGCGGCCGTCGCGGTACACGGCCACGGCCGCGCCCCGGTCCCCGAGCACCTCGAAGTTCCGCGCGAAGGCCTCTCGTACGGGCTCGAAGCCCTCGGTCACCACACCCTGGATGTTCACGAGCACACCAACAACCGAAGACCTGCGCTTATGCCGCGGCCACCGAGCGCGGGTCGAAGCCGAACGGCAGCTCCAGGCGGTGCGCGCCCATCAGCTCCTCGTCGCACAGCAGGTCCCGGGTGCGTCCGTCGGCGGCGATGACCCCCTCGCTGAGGATCACCGAGCGCGGGCAGAGCTCCAGGGCGTAGGGCAGGTCGTGCGTGACCATCAGCACGGTGACGTCCAGTGCGCGCAGGATGTCGGCCAGCTCGCGCCGCGAGGCGGGGTCGAGGTTGGAGGAGGGTTCGTCCAGGACGAGGATCTCCGGCCGCATCGCCAGTACGGTCGCCACGGCCACCCGGCGCCGCTGCCCGAAGGACAGGTGGTGCGGCGGACGGTCGGCGAAGCCGGCCATGCCGACCTGTTCGAGGGCCTCGCCGACCCGCGCCTCCAGCTCGGCGCCGCGCAGCCCGGCGGCCGCCGGGCCGAAGGCGACGTCCTCGCGCACGGTCGGCATGAACAGCTGGTCGTCGGGGTCCTGGAAGACGATGCCGACCCGCCGCCGGATCTCGGCGAGGTTGCGCTTCTCCACGGGCAGCCCGGCCACGGTGACGGTGCCGACTCCGCCGCCCAGGATGCCATTGAGGTGCAGGACGAGGGTGGTCTTGCCGGCGCCGTTGGGTCCGAGGAGGGCGACGCGTTCGCCGCGCCCGACGGTGAGGTCGACGCCGAAGAGGGCCTGGTGCCCGTCCGGGTAGGCGTAGGCGACGCCGGACACCTCCAGCGAAGGCGCGGGGCCGCCGACGGCGGAGGCGGCGGGGGCGTTGGCAGCGGAGGGAGCGGAGGGAGCAGTCACAGCGTCCATCCCATCAGACAGACGGCGAGCGCCGTCACCGGGAGCACGGCCGAGTACGCCCACTGGGCGCGGGTGGCCGTCACGTCGTCGATCACCGGCATGGAGCCGGCATAGCCGCGGCTGACCATCGCGAGGTAGACCCGCTCGCCGCGCTCGTAGGAGCGGATGAAGAGGGCGCCGGCGGTCTTGGCGAGCACCCCCCAGTGCTGGATCCCGCGCGCTTCGAAGCCGCGCGAGCGCCGGGCGATGGACATCCGGCGCAGCTCGTCGGTGATGACGTCGCCGTACCGGATCATGAAGGAGGCGATCTGCACGAGCAGCGGCGGCAGCTTGAGCCGCTGGAGGCCCAGCAGCAGCGCCCGCAGCTCGGTGGTCGAGGCGAGGAGCACGGAGGCGGCCACCCCGAGGGTGCCCTTGGCGAGCACGTTCCAGGCGCCCCAGAGTCCGGAGACGCTCAGCGACATGCCGAGGACGTCCACCCGTTCGCCCTGCGAAACGAAGGGCATGAGCACGGCGAACAGGACGAACGGCACCTCGATCAGCAGCCGCCGCAGCAGGAACCCGGCGGGGATCCGGGCCGCCGCGGCGACGGCGGCCACGAGGACGGCGTACAGGCCGAAGGCCCACATCGCCTCGCGCGGTGTCGACACGACGACGATCACGAAGCCGGCGGTCGCGGCGATCTTGCAGTGCGGCGGCAGCTCGTGCACGGGGGAGTGCCCGTGCCGGTAGAGCTTGTGCGCGTGGCCCGCTCCCATGTCAGCCCGCCGACGGGGCGGCCGTGGAGGACGCGGCCGGGTCCTGGGCGCGGCGGCGGCGCACGGCCCAGAAGACGCCGCTGCCGACGGCGATGGTCGCGCCGACGCCGATGACGCCGGCGAGGCCGCCCGACAGGCGGGCGTCGTCGACGTCCTTGACGCCGTAGTCGGCGAGCGGGGAGTCGGCGGCGGCGTGCTCCTGCACCTTGCTGTCGATGCCCTTGTCGGCGGCGACCTTCTCCAGGCCGTCGGGGCTGGCGGAGGCGTAGAAGGAGACGAAGCCGGCGAGGACGAGGGCGGTGGCCAGGCCGGTCAGCCACAGCTTGCGGGTGGAGCGGGCGGCGGCCGGGACGGGGGCCGCGGCGGGGGCGTCGACGAGCTCGCCGCCGACGCGCAGCTTCAGCGGGGTGGCCAGTCCGCGCGCGCCGTGGACCAGGTCGGGCCGGACGGCGATCACGGCGGCGACGGTGGCGGTGGTGATCAGGGCTTCGCCGATGCCGATGAGCACGTGGACGCCGACCATGGCGGTGAACACCTTGCCGATCGGGACGTCGGTGGTGCCGCCGAGGGCGTAGAGGAGGGTGAACATGACGGCCGCGCCGGGCACGGAGAGCAGGGCTCCGGCGAAGGCGGCGACGGTGACCGAGCGCCGGCCGGAGGGCAGGAGCTTCAGCAGGGCGCGGAAGACGGCGTAGGAGACGAGGACGGTCACCACGGCCATGTTCAGGATGTTGACGCCGAGCGCGGTGAGGCCTCCGTCGGCGAAGAGGATGCCCTGCATCAGCAGGACGACGGAGACGCAGAGCACGCCGGTGTAGGGGCCGACGAGTATCGCGGCGAGCGCGCCGCCCAGGAGGTGGCCGCTGGTGCCGGCGGCCACGGGGAAGTTCAGCATCTGCACGGCGAAGATGAAGGCGGCGACGAGGCCGGCCAGGGGGGCGGTGCGTTCGTCGAGCTCGCGGCGGGCGCCGCGCAGGCTGACCGCGACAGCGGCGGTGGCCGCCACTCCTGCGGCCACCGAGACGGGTGCGTCGATGAATCCGTCGGGCACGTGCATGGAGCGGCTCCGCTTCCTCTTCCTCACATGAGTGTTTAACCGTTCAAGAGTAGTGCCCACTTGCAAACGATTGGCAAGAGCTGTCGCCGCACAAATACGTACGTGCGGTTTCGTGGGAATGTGCGAGGCTGGACAGGCAAACGGACGCGCATGTTCCGATTCAAGGAGTCCGGTCGATGTCAGCCACCGCCGAGAATCCACCAGCCACCTCAGCGGCCGTCGAGGAGCGGGTCAGCGCCCGCGTGATCAGCGACGACCCCCTCTTCCGTGCGATCCCGGTGGCCCTGCGGTTCACCACCGCCGAGCCCCTGGCCATCCGCATCGTCTTCCCCGCCGAGCTGTCCCCCGACGGCACCGACAACGAGTGGGTCTTCCCGCGCACCCTGCTGGAGGCCGGCCTGCTCGCGCCGACCGGGACGGGCGACGTACGGGTCTGGCCCTGCGGCCGGGTCCAGGCCGTGGTCGAGTTCCACTCCCCCGACGGTGTCGCCGTGCTCCAGTTCGACAGCGCCGTACTGCGCCGGTTCCTGCGCCGCACGTACGCCACCGCGGCCGCCGCCGACGCGGGACCCGCCGCCGGCGCGCGTCCCGCGGCCACCCGTACGGCGTAGCGGACGCGGCCGGCCCCGCACCTGGGGTTCCAGATGCGGGGCCGGGACGCACGTGCTGCGAACGGACCGCCGGACGGGGGCCGCCCGGGGGCTCAGGCGTTGACCAGCTCGCGCCGCTTGTCGGGGTCCTCCGGGGACCCGGACTCCTGCGCCGACTCCCCGAGGTGCTTGCGCAGGCTCTCGCCCTCCACGTCCACGTTGGGCAGGATGCGGTCCAGCCACGCCGGCAGCCACCAGGCCTTGTGGCCGAGCAGCGCCAGCACCGCCGGCACGATCGCCATGCGCACCACGAAGGCGTCGAACAGGACGGCGACGGCCAGACCGAAGCCGATCATCTTGACCATCGCGTCGCTGGCGCCCAGGAAGCCGGAGAAGACGGCGATCATGATGACGGCCGCGGCCACGACCACGCGGGCGCTGAACTGGAAGCCCGTCACCACGGCCTGGCCGGGCCGCTCGCCGTGGACGTACGCCTCCCTCATCCGGGTGACGAGGAAGACCTCGTAGTCCATCGCCAGGCCGAAGACGACGCCCACCATGAAGATCGGCATCATCGACATGATCGGACCGGTCTGCTCCACCCCGAAGACGGAGCCGAGCCAGCCCCACTGGAAGACCGCGACGACCGCGCCGAGGGCCGCGACGACCGACAGCAGGAAGCCGAGGGCCGCCTTCAGCGGGACCAGGATCGAGCGGAACACCAGCATCAGCAGCAGGAACGCCAGGCCGACCACGAGCGCCAGGTAGGGCAGCAGCGCGTCGTTCATCTTCTGCGAGAAGTCGATGTTCATCGCGGTCGCGCCGGTGACGAACACGTCGTCCCCGTTGCCCGCGCGGATCGTGTGGACCAGGTCCTCGGTCTCCGTGGAGGACGGGCGCTCCTTGGGGATCACGCTGATGATCGCGGCGTCCTTGGCCGCGTTCTGGTGCGGCGGGGTCACCGCGACCACGCCCTCCAGGCCCTTGATCCGGTCGACGGTCTTGTCGGCGAGCGCCTTGTCGCCGTCCACGACCACCATCAGCGGACCGTTGAAGCCCGGGCCGAAGCCCTCGGACAGCATGTCGTACGCCTTGCGCTGGCTGGTGGAGACCGGCTTGGAGCCGTCGTCCGGCAGGCCCATCTCCAGCTTGCTCGCCGGCACCGCGATCGCGCCGAGGCCGATCACGCCGATCAGCAGCACCATGACCGGGCGGCGCAGCACGAAGCGGGCCCAGCGGGTGCCGCCGTTGGGCTTGGCCTCGGCGTCGGCCGGGCGGCCCTTGCCGAAGAGCTTGCTCTTCTTGCCGGCGGGCAGGACCTTCTTGCCCGCGAAGCCGAGGATGGCCGGGACCAGCGTCAGGGCGACGAACACCGCGATGACCACCGTTCCGGCGGCCGCGACACCCATCTTCGTCAGCATCGGGATGTTGACGACGGCCAGGCCCACCAGGGCGATGACCACGGTCAGACCGGCGAAGACGACGGCGGAGCCGGCGGTTCCGGCGGCGCGGCCGGCGGCCTCGTCGCGCTCGCGGCCCTCGGCGAGTTCCACGCGGTAGCGGGAGACGATGAACAGCGCGTAGTCGATGCCGACCGCGAGGCCGATCATCATCGCGAGGGTCGAGGTGGTGGAGCCGAGGTCCAGCACGTTGGCGAGCGCGGTGATCGAGGAGACGCCGATGCCCACGCCGATCAGCGCGGTCAGCAGCGGCAGCCCGGCCGCGACCAGCGAGCCGAAGGTGATGACCAGGACGATGCCGGCGATCAGGATGCCGATGGCCTCGCCGGAGCCGGTCTCGGGGGCCTCCATCAGCGCGTCGCCGCCGATCTCCACCTGGAGGCCGGCCTTCTGCGCGTCGTGCCCGGAGTCCTTGAGGGCGTCACGCGTGACGTCCTTCAGCTCCATGCCGCTGACCTTGTACTTCACCGTGATGTAGGTGGTGGAGCCGTCCTGGCTCACCGCCTGCATCTGGTACGGGTCGTCGACGGTGGCGACCTGTGCGGCGCCCTCGCCCTGCTTCAGGCCGGAGATGAGCTTCTCCACCTCGCCCTTGGGGCCCTGGTCGGTGACCTTGGCGCCCGCCGGGGCCTTGACGACGATGCGGGCGGTCGCGCCGTCGGCGGACATGCCCGGGAACTTCTTGTCCAGCAGGTCGAAGGCCTTCTGGGCCTCGGTGCCGGGGATCGAGAACGAGCCGGAGGTGGGCGCGGCGGCCGTCGCCGCACCGAAGCCGGCGGCGACCAGCAGCGCCACCCATATGAGGGCGACGAGGCCGCGGCGCCTGAAGGCGCCGCGCCCGAGCCGGTAGAGGAAGGTGGCCACGTCGTGGTTCTCCCGTTTCAGGTCGTGGGATGGATCCTGCGCCCGTACGGCCGGAGGGCCGTGGGCGGATCAGGGCGTGAAAAGCCGGCCCGACGACGAGAGCGGCGTGTCAGGAGCAGCAGGCGGTACGTGGGGAGCTACGGGGAGTACGGGCGGCCGCCCCGGGAGGTACTGCCCCCGGGAGGTACTGCCCCCCGGGAGGTACTGCCCCCCGGGAGGTGCTGGACGGCGCCGGCGGAACCGGACGCTACCCGGCGGCGCTCGGGAAGGACTGGGGAGTCGCTCGGGATTCAGACGCCGAGGGCGGGGAAGACCACGGCGTCGATGAACTGGGTGAGGAACGCCCGGTCGACGGACCGGTCCTCGATCAGCGGCAGTGCGATGAACGCCCCGATGAGCATGTGCGGCACGAAGTCCAGCGCCGGACAGTCCGGACGGACCTCGCCCCGCTCCACCGCGCGGCGGAGCATGGCCTGGAGACCGTTGATCTCCGGGTCGACCAGCAGGTCGCGCAGGGCCCGGTGCAGCTCCGGGCTCTCGTGGACGGCATGGGCCAGACCCCGCATGAGGGCGGTGTCCTTGGCCATCTGCGCGTCGTCGGAGTGCGCGACCATCCGTGCGAAGTCCCCGCGGAGGGTGCCCGTGTCGATCTCCCGCAGGGAGACCGGCTGGGTGCACCGGAGGGCCTTCGCGACCAGCTCCGGCTTGCTCCCCCACTGGCGGTAGAGGGTGGCCTTGCTGGACTTCGTACGGGCGGCGACCGCGTCCATGGTCAGCGCCTCGTACCCGACCTCGCGGAGGAGGTCGAGGACCGCCTCGTGGAGCTCGGCCTCCCGCTCGGGGGTGATCCGGCTGCGCCGCGCCGACATCGCGTCGGTGACCCGGCAGCTTCCCTTCATCACGACCACCCATCCGAACGAAACGGTTTCGTACACCAGCAAGCGTACCCCCGCGCTTAACGAAACGAAACCGTTCCGTTTCGCTGGAGGCGGTGGCATGGGTCACACCTGGAGCACCTGTACGAGTTGCCGGGCCCCCCCGGCGCGGAAAGCATTGTGGGGTGAGTCACGACGTCGCGTACCTCCGCTTCCCGCACCTGCACGACGAACTGCTGTGCTTCGCCACCGAGGACGACCTGTGGGTCGCCCCGCTGGTCCCCGAGGGCCACACCCCGGGCCGGGCCTGGCGGATCACCGTCGACCGCACCCGGGTCGGCCACCCCCGCTTCTCCCCGGACGGACGGCAGATCGCCTTCACCACCTGGCGCAGCCTCGACCCCGAGATCCACCTCGCCCCGGTGGACGGCGGCCCCGCGCGCCGGCTCAGCCACTGGGGCTCCACCGACACCCGCGTCTGCGGCTGGGACCCCGACGGCAACGTCCTGGCCGTCTCCTCGCACGGGCAGCCGTTCTCGTACTACTCCTGGGCCTACAAGCTGCCCACGGACGGCAGCCCCGGCGGCCGCCTGCCCTGGGGCCCGGTCTCCGACATCCAGGTCGCCGACGTCGACGGCGAACACCGCAGCCTGCTGCTGACCGGCAAGCCCCCGCACGAGCCCGCCTCCTGGAAGCGCTACCGGGGCGGCGCCACCGGCCGGCTGTGGCTGCACGGCGTGCGTCTGCTGGAGGACCTCGAGGGCCACCTCGACGCGCCCATGTTCGTCGGCGGCCGCATCGCCTTCCTCTCCGACCACGAGGGAGTCGGCAACCTCTACTCCTGCCTGCCCGACGGCACCGGCCTGCGCCGCCACACCGACCACGAGGAGTTCTACGCCCGCCACGCCTCCAGTGACGGCTCCCGCGTCGTCTACCAGTGCGCCGGCGAGCTCTGGCTCGTGGACTCCCTCGCCGCCGACGCCTCCCCGCGCCGGCTCGACGTCCGCCTCGGCGGGCCGCGCGCGGGACGGCGCACGTACCAGGTGCCCGCCGCCAGCAACGTCGACTCGCTGTCCGTGGACACCACCGGCCGGGCCAGCGCCGTCGTCGTCCGCGGCAGCCTGTACTGGCTCACCCACCGCGACGGCCCGGCCCGCACCATCGCCGACACCCCGGGCGTACGCGTCCGCCTCCCCGAGATGCTCGGCAGCGGCGGCCAGGTCGCCTACGTCACCGACGCCGAGGGCGAGGACGCCGTCGAGATCGCCTACCTCCCCCGCGCCTCCGGGGAGCGTGAGCCGCGCCGGCTCGCCTCGGGCGAGCTGGGCCGCGTCACCGAGCTGCTGGCCGACCCGGCCGGCGAGCGGCTCGCCGTCGCCTCCCACGACGGGCGGCTGCTGCTCCTCGACGCGACCGAGGAGTCCGACGGGCAGGCCACCGAGCTGATCCGGTCGATCAACGGACCCGTCACCGACCTCGCCTTCTCCCCCGACGGCTGCTGGCTGACCTGGTCGCACCCCGGCATCGGGCGCTCCCTGCGGCAGATCAAGATGGCGAGGATCTCCGGGCCCGGAGCACGCGTCGTCGTCGACGTCACCAACGGCCGCTTCGCGGACGAGAACCCGGTCTTCACCCGCGACGGCCGCTACCTCGCGTTCCTGTCCTGGCGCGGGTTCGACCCGGTGTACGACGTCCACACCGGCGACCTGTCGTTCCCGCTGGGCTGCCGCCCGTACCTGGTGCCGCTGTCCTCCGCGACCCCCTCGCCCTTCGCCTTCTCCCCCGACGGCCGCCCGGCGGCGGGCGGCCTCGACCCCGTCGAGGGGGAGCCCGGGGAGGGCGACGGGACGGTGACCGTGGAGGTGGAGGGCCTGGAGAGCCGGGTCACCCCCTTCCCCGTGACCGCGTCGAAGTACTCGGCCCTGCACCCCGTGCACGGCGGCGGGCTGGTGTGGCTGCGCTGGCCCATCTCGGGCGCGCTCGGCGAGACCTTCGCCAACCCGGCCGACACCAGCGGCAAGCCGACGCTGGAGCACTTCGACATGACCAAGGCCCGCAAGACTGAACTGGCCTCCGGGCTGGACTGGTTCGCGGTCAGCGGCGACGGCACCCGCACCGTCGTCAACGACGACGGTGACCTGCGCGCCGTGCCGGCCACCGAATCGGGTGACGGCGACTCCACCGTCTACCTCGACCTGCGCCGCATCCTGCACGAGGTGGACCCGGCGGCCGAGTGGAGGCAGGCCTTCGAGGAGGCCGGCCGGCTCATCCGCGCGTACTTCTGGGAGCCGAACATGTGCGGCATCGACTGGGACGCGGTGCTGAGCCAGTACCGCCCCCTGGTCGAACGGGTCGCCACCCCCGACGAGTTCGCGGACCTGCTGCGCGAGGTGCTCGGCGAACTCGGCACCTCGCACGCGTACGTCTCCCCCGCCCGCCGCAACGAGGGCCCGCCCCACTACCAGCGGGCGATCGGCCTGCTCGGTGCCAACCTCGTGCGCCGCGACGGGGGATGGGCGGTCGCGCGGATCCTGCCCGGCGAGTCCTCCGACTCCAAGGCCCGCTCCCCGCTCGCCGGCACCGGCATCCGCGAGGGCGCGGTCCTCACCCACGTCGACGGCCGGCCCGTCGACCCGGTCGCCGGCCCCTACCCGCTGCTCGCGGCGGCCGGGGGCACCACCGTCGAGCTGACGTTCACCCCGGCCGAGGGCGAGGGCCCCTCCCGCCGCGTCGCGGTCGTCCCGCTGGTCGACGAACGGCCGCTGCGCTACCAGGACTGGGTCTCCAAGCGCCGCGCCGTCGTCCGGAAGATCAGCGGCGGACGCTGCGGCTACCTGCACATCCCCGACATGGGCGGCTCGGGCTGGGCCCAGTTCAACCGCGACCTGCGCATGGAGATGTCCCGGCCCGCGCTGATCGTCGACGTACGGGGCAACGCAGGCGGCCACATCAGTGAACTCGTCGTCGAAAAACTCACCCGATCGATCCTGGGCTGGGACCTGACGCGCGGCGCCCAGCCGGTCAGTTACGCCTCCGACGCGCCGCGCGGCCCGATCGTGGCCCTGGCGGACGAGGCGACCTCCTCCGACGGGGACATGATCACCGCCGCGTTCAAACTGCTCGGCCTCGGGCCGGTGGTCGGCCAGCGCACCTGGGGCGGGGTGGTCGGCATGACCGGCCGGCACACCCTGGGCGACGGCACCGTGATCACCGTTCCGATGAACGCCGCCTGGTTCCCGGAGTACGGGTGGTCGGTGGAGAACCACGGCGTGGAACCGGACCTGGAGATCATGCGCACCCCGCTCGACTGGGCGGAGGGCCGCCACGCGCAGCTGGACGACGCCGTGTACCTGGCACTGGAGCTGCTGGAGCAGGACCCGGCCGCGATCCCGCCCGGCTACACGGACGTCCCCGACGGACGCCGGCCGAAGCTGCCGCCGCGGCCGTAGCGCACGGCGGGAGCTTCGGCCGCGGCCGGCCGGAAGGCACGGCGCGAGGGCGCACGGCACGAGGTGTGCACGCTCCGAGGGGCGCGATCCGCGGAACGTGCGGATCGCGCCCCTCGGAGCCGTCTGCGGGCGGTCAGTCCCAGCTGTCGTCGAGCTCGGTGCGGACGTCGTCGATGGGCTGCTGCGCCTGCGGCTTCTTCGCCTTGGCCTGCCGGGAACGCGAGGACGCCTCGTCCTTCGCGCCCTGCTGGGGCTGCTGCGCCTTCGCCTTGAGCTGCTCGGCCTTGTCCTGGAACTGGTCCTTGATACCCATGCGTGCACTCCCTGAGGGGTGTTGGTGGTCGGGCTCGACCAGACTGACACGGGGGGGCAAAGGCCGCATTTTGATCAGCGGCCCTGGGCGCGCTCCTGTTCGTCGGCGGCCCCGCCCGCGCCCACCAGCCCCTTGGGCACGCTCGCCAGCCGGGGCTCGAACCGCTTCATCTCGCGCTGTCCGCCCGCCGCGATGACCGCCGGCAGGTAGCCGCGGACGCCCTGCATCCCGCGCAGCCACCACTGCGCGTACACGTGCGCCGAACGCCGCTCGATGCCCGCGACGATCCGGTCCACGGCCGGGCCGAGCGGATAGGTCCGGTTCGCCGGCCAGGGCAGGCGCCCGCGCAGTTCGCGCATCACGTCGTGCTGGTCGGCGCCGCGCACCATGTCGGTGTCGGTCCAGGAGAGGTAGCCGACCCCGACCTTGACGCCCTTGTAGCCGACCTCGGCGCGCAGGCAGTGCGCGAAGGCCTCGACGCCGGACTTGGAGGCGCAGTACGCCGTCATCATCGGCGCGGGGGTGATCGCGGCGAGCGAGGCGATCTGGAGGAAGTAGCCGCGGCTCTCCATGAGGACGGGCAGGAAGGCGCGGGCGGTGACGGCTCCGCCGATCAGGTTGACCTCGATCACCCGCCGCCACGCCTGCGGGTCGGAGTCGGCGAACGGGCCGCCGGAGGCGACGCCGGCGTTGGCGACGACGATGTCCACCTTGCCGAAGCGCTGCTTGACCTCCTGCGCGACCCGGGACATCGCCTCGTGGTCGGTGACGTCGGCGTACCAGTGGTCGCTGTCGGTGTGCAGCCGCGCGGAGACCTCCTTGAGCGCCTCCGGCTCCAGGCCGACCAGGGCGACCTTCGCGCCGCGCGCGGACAGCTTGCGGGCGAGCAGCTCGCCGACCCCGCGGGCGGCGCCGGTGACGACGGCGACCTGGCCTTCCAGACTCCTGCGAGCGCTCACGGCGTCGTCTCCTTCTCGGTCGAGGTCGAGGTGTTCGTGTTCGTGTTCGTGTTCGTGTTCGTGTTCGCGGTCATGGCCGCCGCGGGCGTGGCGGCCAGGTACCGGGACGTCAACTCACGCACGGCGGAAGTCACCGCTTCGGGTGCCTCGACGGGGGTCATGTGCCCCATCCCGGTGAGTTCGGTCAGCCCCACGCAGTTCGGCAGCGCGGCAGCGAGCCCGCGGGCGTGCACAACGGGGGTCAGCCGGTCGTCGCGGCCCACGATGACGGCGGTGGGCACGGTCAGGCGCGCGAGCCCGTCGTCCAGGTCGAGGCCGGCCAGGACGTGCGACCAGGCGCGGCGCACCCCGGCGGGGCAGGCGTGCACGATCCGGGCGCAGGCCTCCACCCGGTCGGGCGCGGATCCCGCGCCCATGGTCGCGTACTTGAGCACCGCCCGCGTGGCGGGGGTGACGGGCCCGAGCGGGGCGGGCGAGCCCAGCAGGCCCCGGGTCAGACGGGTCCGGGCGCGCCCGGGGCGCAGCGGCAGCACGGTCGCCTCGGCGACCAGCCGCGAGCTGCCGGTGCTGCACAGCAGGGCGGCCGCGGCGTGCTCGGCGAACCGGGGGCGGCCGGCGGCGGCCATCACGGTCATGCCGCCCATGGAGTGCCCGGCGACGACGGCCCGCTCGCCGGGGGCGAGGGCGGCCTCCAGTACGGCGACCAGGTCGTCGGCGAGGGCGGTGGTGCTGTACGCGGCGGCGGCCGGGCTTCGCCCGTGGCCGCGCTGGTCGTAGGCGACGACCCGGTGGTCGCGCGCCAGTTCCCGGATCTGGGCGGCCCAGAAGGCGGTGGAGCAGGTCCATCCGTGGGAGAGGACGACGGCGGGCGCCCCCTCGGGTCCGTGGACCTCGACGTGCAGCCGGGAGCCGTCGGCGGAGACGGCGACCAGTTCGCGGCCGGCGGCCGGCGGGGCGTAGCGCCCGGCGGTGGCGTGCGGCGGGCGGCTCACGCCGCGCCCTCGCCGGCCGGGGCCGCGTCGGCGGCAGCGGCGGACGCGGCACCGGCGGACGCGCCCGCGGGGGCCGGGAGCCGCCCGGCACCGCTCTCGCGGACCCGTACGACCTCGTACTCGGCCAGGTCGACCGTCAACGTGGCGCGCCGGAACTCACCCGTCGTGCCCGGCCAGACCGTGGTGTTGCGGCCCTGTGCGTCCAGGTACCAGCTGGTGCAGCCGCCGGTGTTCCACACCGTCCGCTCCATGCGCGCCTGCACGCGCCGATTCCACTGGTTGACGGCGGAGGGGCGGGCGGCGAGCGCGGTGCGCCCGCCGCGGCTGCCGTCGCCGAGCAGGGAGAGCTGGCGCAGGTAGTCCGCCATGTAGTTCAGCTGGGACTCGATCATCAGGATCATCGAGCTGTTGCCGAGGCCCGTGTTCGGCCCGATGATCGTCATCCAGTTGGGGAAGCCGGCGGCCGTCGCCCCGCGCAGCGCCTGCATCCCGTCCTTCCAGGAGTCCGCGAGGGTCTGCCCGTCCGCGCCGACCACACGGTCGGCGATCGGCATGTCGGTGACGTGGAACCCGGTGCCGAAGACGATCGCGTCCACCTCGGTCTCGGTCCCGTCGGCGGCGACGAGGACCGAGCCCCTGACCTCCTTCAGCCCGGAGGCGACGACGTCCACGTCGGGCCGGGCGAGCGCCGGGTAGTACTCGCTGGAGAGCAGGATCCGCTTGCAGCCGATCCGGTACGAGGGCGTCAGCTTGGCCCGCAGCGCCGGGTCCTTGATGGAGCGCGCCATATTGGCCTTGGCCAGCGATTCGATGAGTCCGAGCTGGTTGGGCCGTTTGGTGAAGGCGCTGACCTGGAGCTCCCGGATCCCCCACAGCAGCCCGCGCCGGGCGGCCTGGGTGAAGGGCAGCTGTCGGTGCAGCCGGCGTTCGAGGGAACTGATGGCCCGGTCGGTGCGCGGCATGACCCACGGCGGGGTGCGCTGGAAGAGGGTCAGGCGCGCCGTCTTCGGGGCGATGGCGGGCACGATCTGGATCGCGGAGGCGCCCGTACCGATCACCGCGACGCGCTTGCCGCTCAGGTCGTAGTCGTGGTCCCAGCGCGCGGAGTGGAACACCTTGCCGGGGAACTCGGCCAGCCCCGGGATCTCCGGCATCTTCGGGTCGGACAGCGGGCCGGTCGCCGACACCACGACGTCGGCGGTGAAGGCGCCCGCCGAGGTGTCGATGTCCCAGCGCAGCTCCTCGGTGTCCCAGCGCATCATCAGGACCTCGTGGCCGAAGCGGATGTGCGGGCGCAGGCCGAAGGTGTCGGTGACGTGTTCCAGGTAGGCGCGGATGGCCGGCTGCCCGGAGAAGGTGCGGGGCCAGTCGGGGTTGGGCGCGAAGGAGAAGGAGTACAGGTGCGAGGGGACGTCGCACGCGCATCCGGGGTAGCTGTTGTCGCGCCAGGTGCCGCCGACGGAGTCGGCCCGTTCGAGGACGACGAAGTCGGTGATCCCCTCGCGCCTCAGCCGTACGGCCGCGCCGAGCCCGCCGAACCCGGACCCGATCACCGCCACCCGTACGTGCTCGCGCCCGTGCCCGCCCATGCCGCTCATGCCCGCCGCCTCCCGCTTCCGCAGTCCGTCCCGGCCCCGCCGGGACACGCCGTCACGCCCATCACAACACTGCCAGCAATCACTGGCACAATCGGGAGGGTAGAGCAGCTCCGTACCCATGGGTAGGGGTCGCGCCCGGAAAGTTACTGCGGGTACGCCCTAGGCTGCGCATGTGGAGACGCGGGGGACGTGGGAGGCGGAGGCGGCCGTGAAGCGCGAGTACCGGACCCAGGAGCTGGCGGAGGCCGCCGGAATCCCGGTGCGCACCCTGCGCTTCTACCGCGAGCGCAGGCTGCTCCCGCCGCCCCGCCGCGAGGGGCGGATCGCCTGGTACGACGACCAGCACCTGGCGCGGCTGCGCACCATCGCCGCCCTGCTGGAGCGCGGCCACACCCTCGGCGGCATCGCGGAACTGACCGCCGCCTTCGAGAAGGGCCGCGACGTCGGCCAGCTCGGCGAGCTGCTGGGCATCGGCTGGTCGGAGGAGACCCCGGTCCGGCTCTCGCCCGAGGCCCTGGCCGACTACTTCGAGGGCGAGGTCACCCCGGAGAACCTGGCGGCCTCCCTCGACCTCGGCTACCTCGCCACCGACGGCGAGGAGATCGTGCACGTCAGCCGGCGCCTGCTGGACGTCTCCTCGGCCCTGGTCCGCGAGGGCGTACCGCTCGCGGCGGTGCTGGAGACGGGCCGCAGGGTGCGCGCGCACGCGGACGCGCTGGCGGAGCTGTTCACCGAGCTGATCTCCGCCCATCTCGGGGAGGAGGACGTCGCCCGGCTGCGCCCGCTGGCCAAGAGCGTGGTCGAGGCCGAGCTCACGATGGCGATGGACCGCCTGCACCAGCGCCGCGGCCCCGCACCGGCCCGGACCCCCGAGCCCGCCGAGGCCTGCGCGGCGCCCGGGGCGCCCTCGGTACCCGAGGCCGCCCGGACGGCAGGGGCGCCCGAGCCCGCCCGTGCGCCCCGGGAGCCTCAGGCCCCGAGCTCGTAGACCACGGTCACGGGCGCGTGGTCGGACCACCGCTCCGGATGCGTCTCGGCCCGCTCCACGAACGCCTTGACGGCCCTGGCGGCCAGCCCCGGAGTCGCGACCTGGAGGTCGATGCGCCAGCCGGCGTCGTTGTCGAAGGCCCGCCCGCGGTAGGACCACCAGGAGTACGGGCCCTCCGCGTCGGGGTGCAGCACGCGCACGACGTCCACGTACCCGGCCTCCGAGTACACCTTCCCGAGCCACTCCCGCTCCTCGGGCAGGAAGCCGGCGCTCTTCCGGTTGGTCTTCCAGTTCTTGAGGTCGGCCTCCTGGTGGCAGATGTTCCAGTCCCCGCACACCACGACCTCGCGGCCGTCGGCGGCGGCCCGCGCCTTCAGCCCCTGGAGGTAGGTGCGGAACTCCGCCATGAAGCGGTACTTCTCCTCCTGCTTCTCCGTGCCGGCCTCGCCGGAGGGCAGGTACAGGCTCGCCACGGTGACCCCGGGCAGGTCGATCTCGACGTACCGCCCGCTCGTGTCGAACTCGTCGCTTCCGAAGCCCACCTGTACCCGTTCAGGTGACTTGCGCGTGTACAGGGCGACGCCGGCCCGGCCCTTCGCGGCGGCCGGCGCGAACACCGTGTGCCAGCCCTCGGGCTCCCGCGCCTCCACCGGAATCTGCCCCTCCTCGGCCCGTACCTCCTGCAGGCACACGACGTCGGCGTCGGATCCGGCGAGCCACTCCACGAAGCCCTTCTTGGCGGCGGCGCGGATCCCATTCACATTCACGGAGGTCACGGTGAGCATCCCAGCACCATAACCGCAGCCTTCCGTACGATGTTCTGATGTCTCACGGGATACACCTGCGCGCCGTACCGTACGACCACCCGGACGCGCTGAAACTCGACGCCCAGGTCCAGCTCGAATACCAGGCGCGCTACGACGGCGAGGGCGACGCCACCTTCCTCGACCCGGCGATGTTCGTCCCGCCGGCCGGGCTCTACCTGCTCGCCTACGACGCCGCGGACGCCCCGGTGGCGAGCGGCGGCTGGCGCGCCCAGGACCGCAACGACGAGGGCTACGCGGACGGCGACGCCGAGATCAAGCGCATGTACGTGATCCCGGACGCCCGCGGCAAGGGCCTGGCCCGCCGCATCCTGGCCGAGCTGGAGGCCGACGCCACGGCGGCCGGACGCCGCCGGATGGTCCTGGAGACGGGCGACCAGCAGCCCGAGGCGATCGCGCTGTACCTGTCGTCCGGCTACGCGCCGTCGGAGAAGTTCGGCTACTACCGCGACTACGAGTCGAGCCTGTGCATGACCAAGCCCCTCCCGTCGCAGGCCACCCCGTCCTGACCCGCCCGGCCCGCCGCCCCTGCCGGGGCGCCGCCGCGTACGACCGCTCCCCGCGCGCCCCGGCCGGGCCGAGGCGTCCTGCACTCGGCCGGAGCGGCGGCGGGCGCGGACGAGCGCGGAGGACGGGCGGGGAGGACGGGCGGGGAGGACGGGCGGGGAGGACGGGCGGGGAGGACGGGCGGCGCGCACGACCGCTCCGCGCGGCGGCCGCCCCGCAGCCGGCGCCCACCGCGTCCCGCCCGGCCGCCGCCGCACGGGACCACTCCGCGGACCCCGTCCGCGCGGCCGCCCCGCGCACCAGCGCCGGCCCCCTACCGGCCGAGCCACACCGCCGGGTCGGTCCCCCACCGCGACGGCCCCCGCTCCCACTCCCCGAAGGGACTGGCGGCGTGGCGCAGCGCCCCGTACCCCGACCGCCCCTCCCGCAGCCACGGCCCGGCCTCGTACCCGGGCACCCCGGCCCCCACCCCGGGGACCTCCCGCACCAGCCACGACGCGGTCCCCGCCAGGGAGCACCGCAGCAGCCCCCCGGTCCCGCCCGCCAGGGCCCTGAGGACGCCCGCCGCCACCAGGTACCCCGTCCCGTGGTCCAGGGCCTGCGCCGGCAGCACCCCCGGAACGCCGTCCTCCCCGGCGCACCGCGCCGCGATCCCGTAGCCGGCCTGCACCAGCGAGTCGAACCCCCGCCGCCCGGCCCACGGCCCGCCCCGGCCCCACGCGCACAGCTCGGCGACCACCAGCCCCGGACGCCGCTCCAGCAGCTCCGGCCCGCCCAGCCCGTAGCGCTCCAGGGCCCCGGGCCGGTAGCCGGTCACCACCACGTCGGCGCCGTCGAGCAGCCCCTCCAGCACGGCCCGGTCCTGCGGCCGCGCGAGGTCCAGCAGCGCGGACCGCTTCCCGAAGCCGGTGTCCGCGTGCGCGTCGTCCGCCTCCGGCAGCCCCGGCGCGTCGATCCGCAGCACGTCCGCCCCGAACACGCCGAGCGTGCGGGTGGCGACGGGGCCGGCGATCACCCGCGTCAGGTCCAGCACCCGCACCCCGGAGGCCGGAAGCCCCTCCTTGCCCGCCACCGGCTCGCGCGCGCCCCCCGGCGTCCACTCGACCAGCGGCTGCGGCTCCCCGTACCGCGGCGCCACCGCCACCGCGAGCCCGCCCTCCCCGTACACGCGCTCCTGGGCCTCCACGGCGCCCAGCCGCGCGAGCGCCCCTCGTACCGCCTCCGGGGTCGCGGGCACGCCGAGGGCCCGGACGAGGGCCGCCGCGTGGTGGGGATAGTTGGCGTGGGTGCGCACCCATCCGTCGGCCGCCCGCCAGAACCCCGACAGCGGGGCGAAGCCGACCGGCGCCCGGCCGTCCACCCGCAGGTGCCGCTCGCTGACGAACGCCGTCGCCACGGCCCCCTCGTCCACGACCACGGGAGCCGCGTCCAGCGCCGTCCCCCCGGCCCGTACGGCGGCCAGCTCGGCCGCCGCGAGCGCGCACACCCCGACGGTGGCCCGCGCCAACTCCCGCACCGGCAGCGGCCCCTCCAGGCCGCTCGGCCCCCGGTAGGCCACCCGCCCGGCGAGCTCGTCCGCCCCGCCCAGTGCTCTCCACGCTTGCGCCGTAGCGCCGTCCTGGCTCGTCATGCGCCCAGTGTGGCGTGATGCCCCTTCAGGAAAGCGCGAAAGTCCCGCCCGCTCTTCCAACCAAGGGGACCGTCATCGTCCGCGGGAAGTCTACGAGCGACCATGACGACTACGACGAAGGAACTCCAGAGCGGCGGTCTTGACTTCCTCTCCCGGCTCATCCGTCCGATACTCCCGGGACTTGATATATTCATAGAATTCCACATCAGGCCCATAGCCGTAATGCTCCAGGTAATAGGCCTGCGCCAGCGTCCAGATCCAGACGCCATCGGTCACCGTCGAGATCGGCACGACCTTGCCTTTCGACGCATCGAGCTGATCCGGGGCCAATCCGGCAGCCCGCTCGATGGCGGCACCTCCGCGCGTCAGAAACTCAATCAATCGCCCACGCTCAACCTGATCAGAAATACGCGGCCTGGACTCATCGAAGTACGGTCCGGACTTTGGGTCGACACCATCGAACAGTCGGGCACGTTTGAATTCCACCACTATTCCCTCACTTCTCATTGCTCGAATCGAAAGTTATCCACTCGCCGTCAGGCGGCCAAGTCGACTGGAGGTCGCCATATTCATCGAGGTAGCCGGATGCCACCCAGGAGTTCCCCTGGGAGTCAGACCACGCCAGCTCCGTCGGGGCTGTGACGGGGACCCCTAGGACCTCAGAGAGCTGCTGTGCGAACGAGCCCTCGCCCTGGCCGGTCTCACATGACATCAACCTGACGGGACCGCCGTCCCAGTCCGACTTGTCACTCGCGAGGAAGGCGCCGAGCTCCTCCGCGCTGAGAGTCCGCCCATCAACCTCGACCGAGTTCGGAGTACCGTGCAGGTCGACGGTGAATGCACCCTGCTCGGGTTCCAACTTTTCAGCCATATCTCGCATTCCGGCGTCATCCAACCCATAAAACGCTTCGCCGGAATCGGTCGTGAGCTTGCGTTCGTCCAGGTGGGATATCGTTTCCGCCATCTGGTCGGCCGATTCCTCCGGCTCTTCCGGCTCTTCCGGCTCCTCTGACCCTTCCGGCTCTTCCGGCTCTTCCGGCTCCTCTGACCCTTCCGGCTCTTCCGGCTCTTCCGGCTCCTCTGACCCTTCCGGCTCTTCCGGCTCTTCCGGC
>NZ_JBIWFZ010000008.1:173453-319825 GCF_044763325.1 Streptomyces sp. NPDC096136
GGCTCTTCCGACCCTTCGGGTTCCTGTGGTTCCTGCGGTTCCTGCGGTTCCGGAGACTCGTCCACATCAGCTTCATCGGGGCGACTCAGAGAGGTCGCCTCGCCCGGTTCCACCGGATCCGATTCATCCGGCTCCTTCCCCCCCTCCCCCGAACCGGGTCGATCGTCCACACCCCGATCCGGGGCATCGGGTTCCACTGGAGCGTCAGTGTCACCTTCCGCCCCATTCCACGCATCCTGGGATTCCAGGAGGGTTTCATGAGGACTATCGGGCTCGAGGGGCTCCACCGAATGGTCATCGAGGGTCTCACTCGGTCGCAGGTCCCGAGCAGGACCACCCTGCTCATCGCTTGCCCCCGTACCACTCTCAGCGGCGTACAGCTCGCTCATGCGACACCTCCGAGCGATCCACAGATGGCGCCGGCCCCAGGAGGCGAAGCACGATGCACCTCCGGCATGAGCACGGTCATGTTCGACACCTTCCGCCACCCCCGTGGATCGATCATGCGCAACACCCTAGCTTCGGGCTCTTCATGACCGGCAGCCAGATCCGGGCCACTCCAATCGGGCACGTAGTGCGGGAGGGGGCTCCGGAAGCCGCGGGCGACCCAGCATGGAGGTCACCTTGATCAAGTCACACAAGGCGTCGGGCGACACCGCTGCGAGCGCGCTGGTCCCACCCGCGCCCGGACACGGCCTCGAACACACTCCGGAAACGCCGAGATCCCGCCCCACCTTGCGGTGGAACGGGATCTCGTGACGATTCCTGAGAGCTACTCAAGAACTGTCGTCTGTGGACCTGTGGGGATTTGAACCCCAGACCCCCTCGATGCGAACGAGGTGCGCTACCAGACTGCGCCACAGGCCCTTGCGACGTGTGAAACATTAGCATCCCTGCGCCGCTGCTCCAAAACGCGTTCCCGGAGGGCGGCCGCCGCCCGCCGCGGGAAGCGTCCGGCAGGGTCGGTGCAGGTCACCCGCCGGACGGCGTCCCCGTCACTCGTTCGCGGCGCGCGGCCGCTCGTCGCTCTCGTACTGGTCGAAGAGCGGGGTGCGCCCGGCGTCGCGGCCGCGCGGGCGCGGGGGGGACGGCTGGGGCTGGGGCTCCGGCTTCACGGGGGCCGGGCCCGGCTGGGCGCGCAGGCGCGGGTTGGTCGGCTCGGCGGCGCTGGAGCGGGTCGCGCTCCAGCCGTCCGGGTTGACCGGGCCCGTGGCGCGCGGTGCGACGGGCGCCGTCACGTACGTCGGCAGTGGGACCGGTACGGGCTCCCAGCTGTCGCCGCGCGCCGGGCCGCGCTCGCGCTCGCGCTGCTGGTCGACCCACTCGGCGTGGTCGGTCTGCTCGACGAGCGCGCGGCGCCCGGCCTCCTGCGGGGACACCGGCGGCGCGGGGTCCGGTTCGGCGGCGCCGGCGGGCTCGGGGGCACGGTCGCGGTCGCGGTGGCGGGAGCGGCTCTCGCGCAGGGCGCGGGCGGCCGCCTCGGCGCGGCGGCGGTCCATCGTGAACTCGTAGCGCCGCCGCTCCTGGACCCGCAGGTGCACGATGTAGGCGCTCAGCAGCAGCGCCGGCACGGCCGGCGCCCACAGGTACCGCAGCCCGCCGACGGCGGCGGCGATCGCGCCGCCGCTGAAGGCGAGGAAGAGCAGGGCCGTGGTGCGCCGGCGGCGCGCGAGGACCTGGAGGCGCTGCTGGCGCCGGACCCTCTCGACCCGCTCGACCTCGACGGATCTCGGCTCGGCCCTGGTCGGGGACACGCCGAGGGCCCGGGCGTCGGCGTCCACGGAATTCACCGTTTCCGTCGCCGCGTCCGGGTCCGCGTGGGGCTGGGGCTCCGCCTGGACTTCACCGCGCTCACGCAGCCCCTTGGCGTAACGCCGCTCCATTCCCGCCCGGCCGGAAAGCAGCCGGATGGCAGTGGAGAAGCGTTCCGTCGGACGCGCTTCGTTCAGCTCGTCCTGCCTCCGGAGCCACATGGGCACCAAGTAGGCGGCCCAGGCCCCCACGATGACTGCGTAGATGAGGCCGCTGCTGCTCACACCCCACACCGTAGAGGGGTGCGGCCGACCGGATCAGCCAATTGGGCCGGTGTGTCGCACGATCCGGCTGATATCACCGACTTTTTTTGTGATTCTTCGGATCAGGTTATGGGCGAATCGACCATCAATTCGAACGCTTTTGCGATTACCTGCTTTAAGGGGCGGTCACGGGCGGCGGGCTTTCCTACTTGCGCACCCGGTTCCAGCGGCGCAGCAGCCCCTCCGGAACCTCCTCCGCGGTGAGCGCGAAGACCAGGTGGTCGCGCCACGCCCCGTCGATGTGCAGGTAGCGCGGCCGCAGCCCCTCCTCGCGGAACCCCAGCTTCTCCACGACCCGCCGGCTGGGGCCGTTCTCCGGGCGGATGCAGACCTCGATGCGGTGCAGCCCGACCTTCAGGAAGCAGTGGTCCACGGCGAGCGCGAGCGCCGTCGGCATCACCCCGCGGCCCGCCACGTCGCGGTCCACCCAGTAGCCCACGTGGGCGGCGCACATCGAACCCCAGGTGATCCCGGCGACCGTCAGCTGGCCGACCAGCCGCCCCTGGTACTCGATGACGAAGGGCAGCATCCGGCCCGCGTTCGCCTCGGCCCGCAGGTGGCGGACCATCTGCCGGTACGTCGGCCGGTGGATCACCGGCCCCCACGGCGCCGGCGGCGGGATCGTGGCCTCCCACGGCCGCAGCCAGTCGCGGTTGCGCCGGTTGACCTCGCGCCAGGCGCGCTGGTCGCGCAGTTTTATCGGCCGCAGGGTGACGTCGCCGTCCGCCAGCACCACCGGCCAGGACGGGCCGTTCAGCTCGGGCTCCCGGGTGCCGCGTCCGGTCTGGGGTGGTCGCCGCCCCGGATCTGGTCGACGGCGTGCGGCAGGATCCGCGACAGCACGGCGAGGCCGTCGCGGACGCCGCCCGTGGAACCGGGCAGGTTCACGATCAGCGTGCGGCCCGCCACGCCGGCCAGACCCCGCGACAGGGCGGCGGTCGCCACCTTGGCGAGGCCCTCGGCGCGGATGGCCTGCGGGATGCCCGGGATCTCGTAGTCGAGCACGCGGGCGGTCGCGTCCGGGGTCCGGTCGGTCGGCGAGATGCCGGTGCCGCCCGTGGTCAGGATGACGTCGTACCCCGCGGCCACCCCCTCGCGCAGCGCCTGCTCGACGGGGTCCCCGTCCGGGACCACGCGCGGGCCGTCCACCGCGAAGCCCAGCCGCTCCAGCGCCTCGGCGAGCAGCGGGCCGCCCTCGTCGGCGTACACGCCCTGCGAGGCCCGGTTGGAGGCGGTGACCACCAGGCCGCGGGGGGCGGGCGCCTCGGCGGCCGGCGGGGCCGCCTCCCGGGCCCCGTCGGCGGCGGGCGGCAGGTGGCTGTGGACCTCGCCGCCGCGCGGGGGCGTCACGAGCGGGTCCAGTCGCCGGACTTGCCGCCCGTCTTCTCCTCCACGCGGACGTCGGTGATGACCGCGCCCTTGTCGACGGCCTTCACCATGTCGATCACGGTGAGCCCGGCGACGGCGACCGCGGTCAGCGCCTCCATCTCCACGCCCGTGCGGTCGGTGGTCTTGACGGTGGCGCGGATCTCGACGGCGTCGTCGGCGACCTCCAGGTCCACCTTCACCCCGGAGACCGCCAGCGGGTGGCAGAGCGGGATCAGGTCCGGGGTCCTCTTGGCCCCCATGATCCCGGCGATCCGCGCGGTCGCGAGGGCGTCGCCCTTCGGCACCCCCTCGCCGCGCAGCAGTTCGATCACCCGGGACGAGACCAGGACGCGGCCGCTCGCGCGCGCCGTGCGGGTGGTGACGTCCTTTGTCGATACGTCGACCATCCGGGCCGCGCCGGCCTCGTCGATGTGCGTCAGCCTGCTCTGCGTACTCATGTCTACGTGCCGCTCCCGCTCCGGGCCCCGAAACGCCGGGGCCTGTGTGGTGCAACACGCTACCCGCACCGGGCGGTCCCCAGCCGGGCAGGACCACTGGCCGAACAGGGCGTCCGGCCGTGCGCGACGGCCGGCCGGACGGGACCGCGGGCGGGCGCGGGGGCTACCCGAGCGGGACGACCTCCAGCTCGGTGCCGGGCTCCACCGAGGTGACGTCCTCCGGTACGACCATCAGCGAGTCGGCGTGCGCCAGGGCGGCGATCAGGTGCGAGCCCGATCCGCCGACCGGGCTGACGGTGCCCGCCTCGGGGTCGTACGCGCCGCGCAGGAACTGCCGGCGGCCGGCCGGGGAGCGCAGCGGCTCGTCCGCCTTCAGCACGGCCCGCACGCTCTCCCGGCTGACCTGCGACGCCGGCAGCCCCATCAGGGCGCGGATCGCGGGACGCACGAACAGCTCGAAGGAGACGTACGAGGACACCGGGTTGCCGGGCAGCGCCAGCAGCGGGGTGTGGTCGGGGCCGACCGTGCCGAAGCCCTGCGGCTTGCCTGGCTGCATCGCGAGCTTGCGGAAGTCCACGCCGCCGGCCTGCGGCTCGTCGCCGTCGCCGGTGCCGGCCGCGGTGAGGGCCTCCTTGACCACGTCGTACGCGCCGACGCTGACCCCGCCGGTGGTGACCAGCAGGTCGGCGCGGATCAGCTGGTCCTCGATCGTCGCGCGCAGCGTGTCGGCGTCGTCGGCGACCGCACCGACCCGGTAGGCGATGGCGCCCGCGTCCCGGGCGGCGGCGGCCAGCGCGAAGCTGTTGGAGTCGTAGATCGTCCCGGCGGCCAGCGCCTCACCCGGCTGGACCAGCTCGCTGCCGGTGGACAGGACGACCACGCGCGGGCGCGGCCGCACCCGTACGGTGCCCCGGCCGATCGCCGCCAGCAGCGCGATCTGCGGCGGCCCGAGGACGGTGCCGGCGGCCAGCGCCAGGTCGCCCGCCTGGACGTCGCTGCCGCGCGCGCGGACGTGCGCCCGCGCCTCGGCCGCGCGGTGCACGCGCACCTCGCCGCCGGCGCCCTCGGGCGCGGCGCTGGCCGGGGTCATCCCGGAGGCGGCGGCGCCGCCCGTGCCGCCGTCGGTCCACTCGACCGGTACGACGGCTTCCGCGCCGGGCGGCAGCGGGGCGCCGGTCATGATGCGGGCGGCCTGGCCGGGGCCGACGGTGGGCAGCTCGCCGCTGCCCGCCGCGACGTCCCCGATGACCGTGAGCACCGCGGGGAACTCTTCGCTCGCGCCCTGGACGTCGGCCGTGCGGACGGCGTACCCGTCCATGGAGCTGTTGTCGAAGGGCGGGAGGGCGACGGGCACGGTGACGTCCTCGACCAGGACGCAGCCCTGGGCGTCGAGCAGCTGGAGCTCGAGGGGCTCCAGCGGCCGGACGGCTGCGAGGACGTCCGCGAGGTGCTCGTCCACCGACCACAGGCGCTGCCGGCCGGTGTCCTGCGGTGCGCTGCTGCTCAAGGTGCTACATCTCCTCCGTGACGTAACGGTGAAGCCAGGTGCGGAACTCCGGGCCCAGGTCCTCACGTTCGCACGCGAGTCGGACGATGGCCCGCAGGTAGTCCCCCCGGTCCCCGGTGTCGTAGCGGCGGCCCCGGAAGACCACGCCGTGCACCGGGCCGCCCACGCTCTCGTCGGCGGCCAGCTTCTGCAGGGCGTCGGTGAGCTGGATCTCCCCACCGCGGCCCGGCTCGGTCTCCCGCAGTATGCCGAAGATCGCGGGGTGCAGGACGTAGCGTCCGATGACCGCGTAGTTGCTGGGCGCCTCGGCGGGCTCCGGCTTCTCGACGAGGCCGGTGATGCGGACGACGTCGCCGTCGCCGGTCGGCTCGACGGCGGCGCATCCGTAGAGGTGGACGCTGGCGGGGTCGACCTCCATCAGGGCGATGACGGTGCCGCCGGTGTTCTCGTGGACCTCGACCATCCGGCGCAGCAGGGGGTCGCGCGGGTCGATGAGGTCGTCGCCGAGGAGGACCGCGAAGGGCTCGGCGCCGACGTGCGGCTCGGCGCACAGGACGGCGTGGCCGAGGCCGCGCGGGTCGCCCTGGCGGACGTAGTGCATGGTGGCGAGGTCGCTGGACTCCTGGACCTTCTTCAGCCGGTCGTCGTCGCCCTTCGCGATCAGGGCCGACTCGAGCTCGTAGTTGCGGTCGAAGTGGTCCTCGAGGGCCCGCTTGTTACGTCCTGTGATCATGAGGACGTCATCGAGGCCGGCCGAGACGGCCTCCTCGACCACGTACTGGATGGCCGGCTTGTCCACGACCGGGAGCATTTCCTTGGGGGTCGCCTTGGTCGCCGGGAGGAAGCGAGTACCGAGGCCCGCGGCCGGAATGACGGCTTTCTTGATCACGGGGTGCGACTGAGTCATGGGCAGAACCATAGTGGGTCGTACCGAACACCCGGCCAGATTCCGGTAAATAGATCCAACTCTGTCCCGATAGAAAAGGAAATGTGACCGAACTGTGGTAGAGAGCCCGCCCGGAAACCTCCCGTTCCCTCCCGAGAAGACCGCTCTGCGCCGGGAACTCCTCGCCGCCCGGCGGACCTTGTCCCCCGCGGCCCGTGGCGCCGCCGCCCGCGCGCTCGCGCGCTCCGCGCTGGCGCTGCCCGAACTGGCCGGCGCGCGCACGGTGGCCGCGTACGTCTCCGTCGGCGCGGAGCCGGGCACCCGCGAGCTGCTCGACGCGCTGCGGGACGCCGGCAAGCGGGTGCTGCTGCCCCTGCTGCTGCCCGACAACGACCTCGACTGGGCGGCGTACGAGGGCCCGGACAGCCTGGCCGAGGCCGCGCACCCGGGCAGGATGGTGCTGCTGGAGCCCTCGGGCCCGCCGCTGGGCCCGCAGGCCGTCACCGGCGCGGACGCCGTGCTGCTGCCGGGGCTGGCGGTGGACCGGCGCGGGATGCGGCTCGGGCGCGGCGGGGGCTCCTACGACCGGGTGCTCGCGCGGCTGGAGCGGGCGGGCGCGCATCCGGCGCTGGTGGTGCTCCTCTACGACGAAGAGGTGGTCGCGCGGGTCCCGGAGGAACCGCACGACCACCCCGTCCAGGCGGTCGCCACCCCGTCGGGGGTGGTGCGCTTCACGACCTGATCACGGCGTCCGGATCACGGTCCGGACCACGGCGCCGGGACCGGGTCGTGAGCGCCGCTCACGGCTTGAGCGTCAGGGTGTCCACTGTCGACTTGTCGACGGCGGCCTTCCCGAACGGCCAGTCCAGCAGCTCACCCTTGGCCCACAGGGTCGTCTGGTCCGTGTAGTTGCCGTTGTACGCGTGGCCCGAGGCGCCGGTCAGGTTGATCCAGCGGGACTTGTCCAGGTCGCTGAGGTTGACGACCATCCGCATCGACGGCACCCAGGTGACGTCGTACCCGCTGGAGGCGTTCCAGCCGGTGGCGTTGACGGTGGCCTCGCCGCCGCCCAGGTTCCACGGGCCGCGGTTGAGGAGCCACTGCATGAAGCCCGGGCCCTCCTTGCCGATGGTCTGGTTCTTCAGCGTCAGCTGGTGCAGCCGGCCCCAGCTCCAGGTCGACTGGTCCTTGCCGAGCTTGGCGGTCAGCTCCCAGCGCGCGTCCTCCATCGCCCGGGCGAAGAGCTCGTCGCGGGTCTTGATGGGCTTGTCGTGGACCGTCTTCGGGGTGGCGGTCCACCACGGCGACTTCTCGTCCTTGACCAGGCGGCGGACCACCTCGAACCACCGGTCGCCGCCGTCCGGCTGCGCGGAGTCGGGGCCGCGGGTGCCGCACTCGCGGACGGTCTTGGCGAGGTCGTCGTTGGGGCCGGTGCCCTCCTCGATGACGTTCATGCAGCTGCCCTCGACGCGCAGCTCCTTCGGCATCTTGTCGCCGAACGCCAGCTTGAGGATGTTGCGCCAGACCGCGTTGAAGTACGCGGCCGCCGCCGAGTCGTTCTCCTGGGTGTAGTTCCAGCCCTCCAGCAGCTTCTGCGCCGAACGCACGTCCGGGTCGGAGACCGGGATCTTGGCCAGCATCGGGGTCAGCAGCGCGGCGATCTCGCTGCTGTTGTCCATCTGCATGGTGCGCATGTCGTCGGTGGAGATCTTGCCGCTGTCCTTGATCTTCGCCTCGATGAGGTCGTTGATCCGCTGGCTGCGGGCGCCGTAGCCCCAGTCGGTGGTCAGCACGTACGGGTACTTGCCCGCGCCGGTGCCGGACTCGGTGACGGCCTGGTTGGCGGTGACGATGTAGCCGCGCTGCGGGTTGAGCTCCCAGGGCAGCTCGTTCTGCGGGATGTAGCCGGCGTTGCCGTCGCGGCCGCCCTTCCAGGCGTACTTGGGGTCCCAGCCGGGGGCCGGCATGCGGCCGTCGCCCTGGCCGCGGACCGGGATGCGGCCCGGGGCCTGGTAGCCGATGTTGCCGTTGGCGCCCTTGTTGTCGGCGTAGATGAGGTTCTGCGACGGGACCTCGAAGTCCGCGGCCGCGGCCCGGAAGCTCGCGAAGTCCTTGGCGCGGTCGATCTTGAAGACGGCGTCCATCGACTTGCCGGGGTCCAGGGCGGTCCAGCGCAGGGCGACGGCGTAGCCGGTGCCGCGGTCGGGGGCCGAGCTCGGGACGGGGGCGCGGGAGCCTACGGTCTCGAGCTCGTCGCTGCGGTCGGAGATCAGCGGTCCGTTGTTCGTGGTGCGGACGGTGATCTTCTTCGTCGCGCCGCCGGCGACCTTGATCTCCTCTTCACGGGTGGTGAAGGGGACGACCTTGTTGTCGTAGACGTAGCCCTCGGGACGGACCTGCTCCAGGTAGAGGTCGGTGACGTCGGCGCCGAGGTTGGTCATGCCCCAGGCGATGTCGGCGTTGTGGCCGATGACCACGCCGGGCATGCCGGAGAAGGTGAAGCCGGCGACGTCGTACTGGCACTGGGCCGAGACGGCGCGGCAGTGCAGGCCCATCTGGTACCAGACCGAGGGCAGCTGCGGGGACAGGTGCGGGTCGTTCGCCAGCAGCGGCTTGCCGGTGGTCGTGTACTTGCCCGAGACGACCCAGGAGTTCGAGCCGATGCCGCTGCCGTTGGGGCCGAGGATCGCCGGGATGTCGTCCAGGGTCTTGGCGAGGGAGGTCAGCTGCGTGCGCAGGCCGACGGTCGCGCCCTGGGCGCTCGCGTTGTCGGCGAGGCCGGTGGCGGGGTTGGTGCCGCCGTTGGGGGTCGCCTGCGAGCCGGTGCCGGTGGTGGAGCCCGTGGTGCCGGTGGTTCCGCCGGTGCCGGTGGTGGAGCCGGTGCCCGTGGTGCCGGTACCGGTCGTGCCGGTGGAGGTGCCCGTCGTGGAGCCCGTGCCCGTCGCGGAGGTGCCGGTGCCCGAGGTGGTGGCGCCCGGGGTGCCCTGGGGGGCGTACTTGCCGCCCGCGACGGTGCCCCCCTCGACGATCGACTTGTTCCGGTCGAACGGGTACGCCGGGTAGAGCTCGTCTATCTGGGCCTGCGTGAGCTTGTTCGACATCAGCGAGCGGTCGATCTCGTCCTGCATGTTGCCGCGCAGGTCCCAGGCCATCGCCTTGAGCCAGGCCACCGAGTCGACCGGCGTCCACTTCTCGGGCTTGTAGCTGTCGGTGATCTTGAGGGCGGCGTGCTCGACGGAGAGGTCCTTGCCGGACTTCCCCTTCAGGTACGCGTTGACCCCGTCGGCGTAGGCCTGGAGGTACTTCTTCGTCTCGGGCGAGAGCTTCTTGTCGTACTCCTCCTGCGCGACCTGGCGCCAGCCGAGGGTGCGCAGGAAGGCGTCGGTCTCGACCTGGCCGGAGCCGAACATCTCCGACAGCCGGCCGGAGGTCATGTGGCGGCGTACGTCCATCTCCCAGAACCGGTCCTGCGCGTGCACGAAGCCCTGCGCGCGGAAGAGGTCCTCGTCGTTGTCGGCGTAGAGCTGCGGAATGCCGTGCTCGTCGCGCTTGACGTCGACGGTCCCGGTCAGGCCGGGGACCTTGAGGGAGCCGGTGGTCTGCGGGAAAGAAGCGCGTACGGTGTCCGCGCTCCAGTACGCGCCGTAGCCGAGGACCGCCAAGAGCGCCAGGACCATGACGAGCACGAGCAGGCGTGCGCGTCGTCCCTTCTTCTTGACGGAAGGTCCGGATTCTTTGGCGGGCATCGCTGTCCTTCGAGGGGCAGGGTGGTCCTGGGAGTGCTGGGAGCAACCATAGGCGCAGGACCGCCTCCGTTGATCCGCCAGGGGTCAAGGTCCGTAGGACAGGGGCGAACTGCCGTTTCACAATGTGGGTATCGCGTAAAGAGTCCGTCAAAGATTAGGTAAGGTAACGAAGCACTTGCCGAATACGCCGCCGGTGGAACGTTCCGTCGTGCGCGCTTTGAGGAAAGGGCCGCCCACTGACTGTCCACACGCTCAATGAGCTCCTGCTGGTCTGCTCGCTCGTGCTGCTCGTCGCGGTCGCGGCGGTACGCATCTCTTCACGCAGCGGCCTCCCCAGCCTGCTCATCTACCTCGGCATAGGCATCGCGATAGGCCAGGACGGCATCGGCAACGTCGTGTTCGACAACGCCGAGCTGACCCAGGTCATCGGTTACGCCGCGCTCGTCGTCATCCTTGCCGAGGGCGGCCTGGGCACGAAGTGGAAAGAGATCAAACCGGCCCTGCCGCAGGCGGTCGTCCTGTCGCTGGTCGGCGTCGCGGTCAGCGTGAGCGTCACCGCGGCCGGCGCGCACTACCTGGTGGGACTCGAATGGCGGCAGGCGCTGCTGATCGGTGCGGTCGTCTCCTCGACCGACGCGGCGGCGGTCTTCTCGGTCCTGCGGAAGGTCCCGCTGCCCGCGCGGGTGACCGGCGTGCTGGAGGCCGAGTCGGGCTTCAACGACGCCCCCGTCGTCATCCTGGTGGTCGCCTTCGCGACGGTCGCGCCGGTGGACGCGTGGTACGTGCTGGTCGGCAAGATCGCGCTGGAGCTGGCCATCGGCGCCGCGATCGGCCTGGCCGTGGGCTTCCTGGGGGCGTACGCACTGCGGCACGTGGCACTGCCCGCCTCCGGCCTCTACCCGATCGCGGTGATGGCGATCGCCGTGAGCGCGTACGCCGCCGGCGCGATGGCGCACGGATCCGGCTTCCTCGCCGTCTACCTGGCGGCGATGGTGCTGGGGAACGCGAAGCTGCCGCACTGGCCGGCCACGCGGGGGTTCGCGGACGGGCTGGGCTGGATCGCGCAGATCGGCATGTTCGTGCTGCTCGGCCTGCTCGTCACCCCGCACGAACTGGCGGGCGACTTCTGGCCCGCCGTGATCATCGGACTGGTGCTGACGATGGTGGCGCGGCCGCTGGAGGTGTTCGTCAGCCTGCTGCCGTTCCGCGTCGCGTGGCAGGAGCAGGTGCTGATGTCGTGGGCGGGCCTGCGCGGAGCCGTGCCGATCATCCTGGCGACGATCCCGATGGTGACGGGGATCGAGGGCAGCGACCGCGTCTTCAACATCGTCTTCGTGCTGGTCGTCGTCTACACGCTGGTGCAGGGCCCCACCCTGCCCTGGCTGGCGCGCAAGCTGAACCTGCGCGAGACCGGCGAGGCCGCGGCGGACCTGGGCATCGAGTCGGCGCCGCTGGAGAAGCTGCGCGGGCACCTGCTGTCCTTCGCGATACCGGAGGCCTCGCGGATGCACGGTGTGGAGGTCGGCGAGCTGCGGCTGCCGGCCGGCGCCTCGGTGACGCTGGTGGTCCGGGACGCGAAGAGCTTCGTGCCGGCGCCGTCGACGGTGCTGCGCCGGGGGGACGAGCTGCTGGTGGTGGCCACGGATCCGGTGCGGGACGCGGCCGAGGCGCGGCTGCGGGCGGTGGCGCGCGGGGGCAAGCTCGCGGGGTGGCTGGGCACGGGCGGCGGAGCGTCACTCTAGGTGCCGGAGGGTGGCCGAAACGGCCGCCTGAGCAGGGGATTCCGGTTAGAGCGGCATTCTAATTCGGCCATTTTCGGTGGCTTGCAACCGACCTTGCCCGCATTTCGGAGGGTCGGAATGCGAAGTTCCAGTTAATCGCAGGTGAAGACATGCCTTGTCACCGTAATCACAGGGCGTGGTAGTGGATTCCCCTGTACGATGAAGGCACACCAGATCGAACCAACTCTGCCTGACGCAGAGCTGGCGCGACCGCAAAGCGGCCGTGGCACCCTCCCGCAGTGGGCGCCCAGGTATCACTCGGTTCTGCGCAAGAGGACAGCTCTCGGGGCTCCCACATGTACGGGTGCGGTCGCTCACAAGGCGGCCGGCCGTCCGCAGACGGGGAGCTCTACCAGGCAGCGGAAAGGCCAGGCCGTGACATCCGCGGTCACGACCGACACGTCCGCCCGACCCGGCTACGCGCAGCTGCTGCGCACCCCCGGCGCCCTCTCCTTCGTCCTCCCCGGCTTCGCCGCCCGTCTGCCCTTCGGCATGCTGACCATCAGCATCCTGCTGCTCGTCCGGCACGCCACCGGCTCCTACGGCGACGCGGGCATCGTCTCCGCCGTCACCGGCGTCTCCATGGCCCTGTTCGCGCCGGTCATGGGCAAGCTCACCGACCGCCGCGGCCAGAGCGCCGTCCTCGTGCCGGTCGTCCTCGCCCACGCCACTGCGGTCTCCGCTCTGACCGCGCTGGCCCTCCTCGGCGCCCCCCTGTGGGCGCTCGCGCTGGCCGCCGTCCCGGCCGGCGCCTCCGTCCCGCAGGTCGGCCCCATGGTCCGGACCCGCTGGGCGGCCAAGCTGGAAGGCTCCCCGCTGCTGCCGACGGCGGCTGCGTTCGAGTCCGTCACCGACGAGTTCACCTTCGTCGTCGGCCCGGTGCTCGCCACCGCGCTGTGCACCGGCGTCCACCCGGCCGCCGGCCTGGCCACCGAAGCGGCGCTGACCCTGCTCGGCGGCCTGTTCTTCGCCGCTCAGCGCTCCACCGAGCCGAAGACCGCCCCTCAGGCGGCCCACGGCGAGAAGCACGCCTCGGCGCTGTCCTTCCCCGGCCTGCGCGTCCTGATCGTCGCATTCCTCGGCATCGGCGCCGTCTTCGGCGGCATGCAGGTGTCGCTCACCGCCTTCGCCGGCGAGATCGGCAACCCGGGCGCCAACGGCCTGCTCTACGGCGTCTTCGCGGCCGGCAACATGATCGCCGGCATCACCATGGGCGCCGTCGCCTGGAAGATCGGCCCGCGCCGCCGCCTGATCCTGGGCTACGTCGGCCTGACCGCCACCGCCTCGGTCCTGTGGGCCGTGAACTCCGCCGTCCTGATGGGCGCGGTCGGCCTGCTCGTCGGCCTGTGCATCGCCCCCGCACTGATCACCGGCTACACGATGATCGAGCAGCTCGTGCCGGCCGCCTCGCGCACCGAGGCCTTCACCTGGCTGACCGGCGCGGTCGCCTTCGGCCAGGCCGTCGCCGTGATCGTGGCCGGCCGCCTGACGGACGCGCACGGTTCCTCGTACGGCTTCCTGGTGCCGCTGGCCGCCACCGCGCTCGCGCTGGCCACCCTGGTGGCGCTGCGCGGGAAGCTGGCGCCCAAGGCCCCGAGCCGCGTCGTGAACACGTCCGCGCCGGCCGCCGCCGCAGCCGAACCGGCCGGGCGGGAGCGCGCGGCCGAGCGTGGGCTCGGTCACCGCACGCCCGTAACGGTGGACTGATCCGCCGGAATACGTCACCATGGAGCGTCGTTAGCACTCATTGAGTCAGAGTGCCAGGAGGAAATTCGTGCCGACCTACCAGTACCAGTGCACCGAGTGCGGTGAGGGCCTTGAGGCCGTGCAGAAGTTCACCGACGAAGCGCTGACCGTGTGCCCGAGCTGCGACGGACGCCTGAAGAAGGTGTTCTCCGCCGTCGGCATCGTCTTCAAGGGCTCCGGTTTCTACCGGAACGACAGCCGTGGCGCCTCGTCGAGCAGCACGCCCGCCTCGAAGTCCACGTCCTCGTCGTCCACGACGACGTCGACCGCTTCGGCTCCGGCCGCCGCGTCCTCCTCGACGTCCTCGAGCACGGGCAGCAGCTCCAGCTCGGCCGCCTGACCTCTTACGTTTCCCGAACGGCCCCGTCAGCCCCTCCTGGGCGGACGGGGCCTTTCGCGTCCCCCGTTAGGGTGGCCGCATGGTGAACGCAGAGATCGGTGTAATCGGCGGCTCGGGCTTCTACTCCTTCCTGGAGGACGTCTCCGAGATCCAGGTCCAGACCCCCTACGGGCCCCCGAGCGACTCCCTGTACCTGGGCGAGCTGGCCGGCCGGCAGGTGGCGTTCCTGCCGCGGCACGGACGCAGCCACACCGTGCCGCCGCACAAGATCAACTATCGGGCGAACCTGTGGGCGCTGCGCTCGGTCGGCGTCCGGCAGGTGCTGGGGCCGTGCGCGGTGGGCGGCCTGCGGGCGGAGTACGGGCCGGGCACGCTGCTGGTCCCGGACCAGCTGGTCGACCGTACGAAGTCGCGCGTGCAGACCTTCTTCGACGGGGAGCCGCTGCCGGACGGCAGCGTCCCGAACGTCGTCCACACCACCTTCGCCGACCCGTACTGCCCGGTGGGGCGCTCGGTGGCGCTCGCGGCGGCGCGCGGGCGGGAGTGGGAGCCGGTGGACGGCGGCACCATGGTCGTCGTGGAGGGGCCGCGGTTCTCGACGCGCGCGGAGTCGCGGTGGCACGCGGCGGCCGGCTGGTCGGTGGTGGGCATGACCGGTCACCCGGAGGCGGTACTCGCCCGGGAGCTGGGGCTCTGCTACACGTCGATGGCCCTCGTGACGGACCTGGACGCGGGTGCCGAGACGGGTGAGGGGGTCTCGCACGCGGAGGTCCTGAAGGTGTTCGGCGAGAACGTCAGCCGACTGCGCGAGGTCCTCTTCGACGCCGTGGCGGCCCTTCCGGCGGCCGAGGAGCGCGACTGCCTGTGCACCCACGCCCACGACGGCTGGGACCTGGGGATCGAACTGCCGTAGGCGGGCTGGACACAGGCTGGAGGCGGGCGACAGCCCTGCCGGAGTCCGCACGGGCCCGGGCCCGGCCTTCGGCGCCGCGGCCGGGCCCTGCGGTGGGTGCGGCCGGGCCCTCTGGTGGGTGCGGCGCCGGCGCGAGCGGCCGGCGCCCTGCGGGAGGGGAAACGATTCCTCGCGGGTGATGTCACGTTCCGCGGGACTGTCCTGTCTCCACGGCGAAGGGGTCGACGGGACCCCCTCCCGGAAGAGGCCAGCCATGCCGCGCATCTCGCTCACCCCGCCCCGCACCCTCCTGACGCGCGTCGGCGCCTGGTACTCGCGCCGCACCTACGGCAAGGTGCTCGAACCCGGCCAGGCCTACGGGCACAACGCGCGCGTCCTGTTCTCGTACGTCCGGATGGAGCAGCGGGCGGCGAGGTGGAACACGCTAGACGCCGGGCTGAAGCACCTCGCGGTGATGGCCTGCGCCGCGCGGATCAACTGCTCGTGGTGCATGGACTTCGGTTACTGGGAGGGCCACGAGCTGGGCCTGTCGCCGGAGAAGATCGAGCGGGTGCCGCGGTGGCGGGAGGCCCGCGAGGTGTTCACCGGGACGGAGCTCCTGGTCATGGAGTACGCGGAGGCGATGACCGAGACCGAGCCGGCTGTCACCGACGAGATGGCGGCCGGGCTCATCTCGCGGCTCGGGGAGGCGGCGTTCGTCGAACTCACCGCCGTGGTCGCGCTCGAGAACTGGCGCTCGCGGGTGAACAGCGCCTTCGGTCTGAGCAGCCAGGGATTCTCGGAGGCCTGCCGGGTGCCGGGCCGGTCCTGAGCGGCGGCCCGGAGCCGCCCTGCCCCTGAGGGTGAACGGGTTGTCCACAACCTGGGGATCGTCCACAGGCCGGAGCGGGCCAGGGCGGAACGGCGGATCGTGGGAGGGTCCGGGCGCTGGACCCGGACACCGGATCTCGACCCTTTCGGCGGTGACCAGCATGTCCAGGACCTCTCCCGACTCCCCCGTACCCGCGGCTTCCCCGGATGCACCGGTTCCTCACCCGTCCCCTTCCTCCGTGTGCCGCCCCGCGCGCCCGGTGCCACCGTTTCCGCCGCTGCGCGTGGGCCGCGCCCGCGGGCGGCTGCGCCGCGCGGTGCGCCGCAAGCGGCGGCTCGCCTCGGCCGGCCTGGCCGTGGTGGCGGCCGCCCTGGCCGTGGGCGGGACGGATGCCCGGGCCTCTCGGGGCGCGGCCCCGCCCGAGGTGAAGCCGTCTCCCGCGGCGGTGCGCATGGTGTCGGCTCCCGTGCGCATCGCGGACGCGGCCACGGTGCGGCTCCTGCGGCCAGGGGACCGGGTGGACGTGGTGGCGGCGGAGCGCGCGGGGCCGCCGAGGGTGGTGGCGGCGGGGGCCAGGGTGACCGAGGTTCCGGCGCCGGAGAAGGGGTGGGGGGACGGTGGGGCGCTGGTGGTGCTGTCCGTTCCCCGGGAGACCGCGCGGGCCCTGGTGGGCGCGGGGGCGGTGGCACGGCTGGCGGTGGCGTTGTGCTGATTCGCACTGGCGCACAGTCGAGTCGCTCTGAGGTGACCGCCGATTGGACATGGCGTGCCGTGACTGCCGTAGCTTTCGGAACCGTTGGCTCCGTGTACAGCAGTGACGAAGAGAGGCTCAGTCGTGAGCGAGAAGAAGAAGGAGAGCGTACTGGCGGGCTTCAAGGCCTTCCTGATGCGCGGCAACGTGGTGGACCTGGCCGTGGCCGTGGTCATCGGCGCCGCGTTCACGAACATCGTGAACTCGATCGTGAAGGGCATCATCAGCCCGGTCGTGGGTGCCATCGGCACCAAAAGCCTGGATGTCTACACCTCGTGTCTGAAAGCACCTTGTGGGGTGGACGCCAAGGGCGAGCCGACCGGCGTCAACATCATGTGGGGCTCGGTCCTGAACGCCACGCTGACCTTCCTGATCACCGCCGCGGTCGTGTACTTCCTGATGGTCCTGCCGATGGCGAAGTACCTGTCCCGGCAGGAGGCGCGCCGCAAGGCCAGGGAGGGCGTGAAGGAGACCATCGAGATCACCGAGCTGGAGGTGCTCAAGGAGATCCGCGACACCCTGGTCGCGCAGCGCAGCGTGAACGGCGAGAACGCCAGGACTTCGGGGGCGCGCGACGCAGTCTGACCGCCGCGGCGGATCAGATGTGGTGCGGGGGCTTCTCGTCGAGGAAGCGGGCCAGGTCGGCCGCGCTTCCGCCGGCGGGAGGCCGCTCGCCCCAGCCCCGGTCGGTGTCGTCCGAGGACTGCTGGTCCAGCGGGTCGTCGAAGACCAGCTTCGGCCTGGGGCTGGCCGTCGGCTTGTGGTCGGGCTTCGTCCCGGCTGCGGGCTCGGGGGACTGCGGGTCGGAGGCGGGGGCGGTGCTCATGCGTCAAGGGTACGGGCGTCCCCGCCGCGCGCCTCGGTCCGAGGCGGGGGCCCGGCTCCGGCCCCGGCCCGGGTCAGCTGGGGGCTTCCGCGCCCGTGCGGGCGTAGAACCACCAGCAGACCGCGAGGCAGGTCGCGTAGAAGCCGATGAACATCCACAGGGCGGTCGTGACGGCGGTGGCCGCGAACATGGCGGGGATGAAGAAGAAGCCGTAGGCGGCGATGGCGGACGAGAAACCGGTGACGGCGCCGGCCTCCATCTCCGACTGCTTCAGCGCGGCCGCCTGCGCCTCGGGGCCCTGGCCCTCGGCCTGGCGCATGTGCTGGTCGCGGAAGATCACCGGGATCTGCCGGAAGGTCGAGCCGTTGCCCAGGCCGGAGAAGGCGAAGGCCACGAGGAAACCGGTGAGGAACGCCCAGAAGCCGCCCTGGTGCCCGTCGGACGGCAGCGCGAAGATCACCACGATCAGGGCGGCCGCCATGCCGACGAACGACAGCATGGTCACCCTGGCGCCTCCCATCTGGTCGGCGAGCCGGCCTCCGGCCCAGCGCATGAGCGCGCCGATGAAGGGGCCGATCCAGGCGTAGGTCGTCGCCTGGTATCCCTGCGCTTCGAAGTTGTCCTTGATGAGCAGGGGCAGTCCGGCCGCGAAGCCGATGAAGGATCCGAAGGTGCCGACGTAGAGCCAGGTCATCAGCCAGTTGTGCTTGCGCTTGAAAATGACCTTCTGCTCACTGAAAGGGGCCGCGGCCACCTTCAGGTCGTTCATCAGGGACCAGGCGAGCACCGTCATGACGACCAGCGGCGGCACCCAGAGGAAGGCGCCGTTCTGGAGCCAGACGTCCGTGTCGTTCTTCGCGTCGTGCTGCGGGCCGCCGGCCGGCGGGCCCAGCACGGCGGCGGTGACCACCAGCGGCGCGACCAGTTGGACGACGCTCACGCCGAGGTTGCCGAGGCCGCCGTTGAGGCCGTTGGCGCTGCCCTTCTCCCTCTTGGGGAAGAAGAAGCCGATGTTGGCCATGGAGGAGGCGAAGTTCGCACCTCCGACGCCGCAGACGGCGGCGATGAGGGCCAGTTCCCAGTACGGGGTGCCGTTGTCCTGGAGCGCGAGGCCCAACCAGAGCATGGGGCCGACCAGGACGAGCGTGCTGAAGGCGGTGAACTTCCGCTCGCCGACGATCGGGCCGATGAAGGTGTACAGGATGCGGAAGGTGCCGCCGGTGATGCCGGGGATGGCGGTCAGCCAGAACAGCTGCGACTTGGAGAAGGCGAAGCCGACGTCGTTCAGTTTGACCACGGTCACCGACCAGACCTGCCAGACCACGAAGCCGAGCATCAGGGCCGGGATGGAGATCCAGAGGTTGCGCTGGGCGACCGTGTGACCGGTGGACCGCCAGAAGCCGTCGTCCTCGGGTCGCCAGTCTCCGATGACGGCACCGGGCTCGTAGGTCTCCGTGCGGTGGGGGCGCACCGCGGACGGCGTGGACGTCGGAAGGGACATGGTCACCGGTCCTTCGGGTCGAGGAGCCACAGGGCGATCACGGCGAGGAAGGACAGGACCAGGAATCCCGCTCCCCACCAGGCCGTGGCCGTGTTGCCCTTCATCCACTCGTTGACGGTCACGGTCAGCGCCCAGAGCTGTCCGACGACGACCGTGAGGGCGAGGACGAGACGGGCGTTGAGCTTCGAGGAGCGCTCAGGTTCCTGTTCGGTGCCGGCGCCCGGGCCGGGGCCGGTGCGCCGGATCCGCGGGTCGCCGTAGCCGCTGGTGGGGCGGATCTGCGGGTACCGCGCGTGCACGGGGCGGTTGAGCCGGGGCTGGGCGCTTCCCGGGTGGTACTCGGGTCGGGGCGGCAGCCGGGGGTCGCTCATGTCCGCCTGCTCTCGGTGGCGCGGGCCGTTCCGGGGCAGCCCAGGCGCTGGGCCGCCCCGGGTCGGGAGTCGCCGAACTGCCGGCAGAGGGCATCCCTGGCGGTCTCGCCGGACCGGGCGGTGGCGACGGCCCAGACGCTGCCGTCGGCGCGTTCGGTGAGGAAGATCCTGGAGAGCGGGCGGGGCGGCGGGCCGGCGGTGACCTCGCCGGTGCGGGCGTCGAAGGCGCCTTCGTGGCAGGGGCAGTACAGCTCGCCGTCGGGGCCCCGGTCCTCGCGCCACAGGACGGCGCAGGCCAGGTGGGTGCAGACCGCGGAGTAGCCGACGAGGCTTCCGTCGGCGAGTCGGACGGCGAGGGCCCCGTCCTCGCCGCCGGGGAACCGGAAGGCGACGGACTGGCCGGGGGCGAGCACGTCGGTGACCTTCTTGGCCTCGGGCAGGTGCTCGCTGTCTCCGTGGCGGTGCAGGATGCCGGCGGCGACGCCGACTCCGCCGATGGCGAGGCCGCCGGAGACGGTGGCGACGATCCGCAGGTAGTCGCGCCGTGTGGTGAGGGAGTCGGCGCTGATGCGGTCGCGCAGCTGCGCGGCGGCGGCGTCCCCGTCGTCGCCGGGGCCGTGGCCTGGCGGTGGAGTGGGCTGTTCGGTCACGCTCATCGCACGTCCACCCCGTTGACCTCGACGACGGGCAGGCCGCCGGGGACGGGCCACTGGACCTTGTCGGCGGGGACGACCATGGCCACGCCGGTGGAGACGACCACGTCGCCGAAGGCGAAGGAGTCGGCTACCTGGACGCCGGGGCGCTCGGCCTGGAGCTCTTCGAGGGTTCCGTAGAAGAGGGCGCCGGTAGGGCAGACGGTGGCGCACATGGGGGCGAGGCCGTAGGCGGTGCGGTCGTAGCAGAGGTTGCACTTCATCTGGAGCTTCGCCTGGAGGTCGATCTTCGGTACGCCGAAGGGGCAGGCGTTGACGCAGTTGGCGCAGCCGATGCAGCGGGTGGTGTCGGCCTGTTGGACGACGCCGTCGGCGGTGACGAGGATCGCGTCGGCGGGGCAGACCTCGGCGCAGGGGGCGACGGGGTCCTCGCAGTGCATGCAGACGGTCGGCAGGGAGGCGACGGACTGGCCGGGGTCGCTGTAGTCGAGGTGGATCATCGACTTGCCGCGGTGCGAGTCGCATTCGCGGCAGGCGGAGACGCAGGCCTGGCAGCCGATGCAGCGGCCCGGGTCGATGAAGATCGTGCGGCCCATCATGGCGGCGTCAGCTCCTCTCCCCGGTGCCCCGGCCCTGCGGGGACGTGGGGGGGCAGGGGGTCGGTGCGGGCGGCCTGGGCCTGGGGGTAGGCCTGGCGGCCGGGGGGCGTGGGGGGCGGCGGGACGTCGTCGACGCGTTCGGCCGGCTCGATGCGGGCGGCGCAGACCTTGTACTCGGGGATCTTCGAGCGGGGGTCGAGGGCGTCGATGGTGAGGGCGTTCGCGGCCGTGGGGACGGGCCAGTGGTAGGGGATGAAGACGGTGTCGGGCCTGATGGCCTCGGTGACGAGGGCCGGGAAGACCTCGCTGCCCCGGCGGGTGACCACCCGGACGGGGTCGCCGTTGCGGAAGCCGTGGGAGGGGTGGACCTCGACCCACGGGCGCGGGGTCTGTTCGACGAGGGCGCCGAGACGGCGTGTCTGGTTGCCGGACAGGTAGTGCGCGACGGTGCGGCCGGTGGTGAGGGAGAGGGGGAAGTCCTCGGTGTGGGCGTCCACGGGAGGGTGCCATTCCACGGCCTGCAGGTGGATCTTCCCGTCGGGGTGGTAGGTCCGGCCGTCCTCGAAGAGGCGGGGAGTGCCCGGGTGCTCGGTGGAGGGGCAGGGCCAGGCGATGCCGCCGGTGGCTTCCAGGCGGTCGTAGGTGATGCCGTAGTAGTCGTTGACGGTGCCGGCCGACGCGATGCGCAGTTCCTCGAACACCTCGCGGGAGCCGTCGAAGTCGAAGTGGCGGCCGGCGCCGAGGCGGCGGGCGAGTTCGCAGATGACCCAGGTGTCGGTACGGACGCCGGCGGGGGGTTCCTGGGCCTTGTTGTGCTTGACGACGCGGGCTTCGGCGTTGGCCATGACCCCTTCGTCCTCCGCCCAGGTGGTGACGGGGAAGACGACGTGGGCGTTGGCGGCGGTCTCGGAGAGGAAGAAGTCGAACTGGGCGTGGAATTCGGCGGTGTCGTAGCCCGCCTTGACCACGTCGTAGTTGGGCAGGGAGACGAAGGGGTTGTTGCAGATGCCGATGAGGCCGCGGATCTCCTTGCGCCGCATCTGCCAGACCATCTCCATCATGGAGGTTCCGGCGCCGGGGAGTTCGGATTCCTCGATGCCCCAGATGCGGCAGATCTGGGCGCGGTGTTCGGGGTTGGTGATGGAGCGGCCGCCGGGGAGCAGGTCGGACTTCTGGCCGTGTTCGCGGCCGCCCTGCCCGTTTCCCTGGCCGGTGATGGTGCCGTACCCGGCGCCCGGTCCGCCGATGTTGCCGGTGGCGACGCACAGGTTGATGACGGACAGGCAGTTCTCGACGCCCTGGGAGTGGTGTTCGATTCCGCGGGCGTGCCAGGCCATGGCCTTGCCGGCGGTGGCGAAGGCGCGGGCGACCTGGGTGATCTGTTCGGCGGGAACGCCGCAGATCTCGGCGGATCGGCCGGGCGGGTAGTCGGCGACGGTCTTCTCGACCTCGTCCCAGCCGGTGGTGTGTGCGGCGAGGTAGGCCTCGTCGGTGAGTCCTTCGGCGACGATCACGTGCAGGACGGAGTTGAAGAACGCGGAGTCGGTGCCGGGTCTGAGGGCGACGTGGATGTCGGCGGTGCGGGCGACGGCCGTCTCGCGCGGGTCGACGACGATGAGGGTGGCGCCGCGGTCGCGTGCGCCCCACAGGTACTGGGTCATCACGGGGAAGCACTCGCCCACGTTCGAACCGGCGATGAGCAGGCAGTCGGTGAGCAGGATGTCGGAGAAGGGGTTGCCGGCGCGGTCGATGCCGAAGGCGAGTTTGTTGGCGGCCGCGGCGCTGACCATGCAGAGGCGGCCGTTGTAGTCGACGTGTCTGGTCTTGAGGGCGACGCGGGCGAACTTGCCGACGAGGTAGGTCTTCTCGGAGAACAGGCTGGCTCCGCCGAGCAGTCCGAAGGCGTCGTTGCCGTGGGCGTTCTGGATGCGGCGGATCTCGGAGACGGTGAAGTCGAGGGCCTCGTCCCAGGAGGCCTCCCGGAACTCCTCGTCGCGGGAGCGGCGCATCAGTGGCGCGGTGAGCCGGTCGGGGTGGTTGACCTGCTGGTAGGCGTTGATGCCCTTGGGGCACATCCGCATCCGGTTGATGTCGTGGTCGCGGGGTTCGACGCCGAAGACCTTGCCGCCCCGGTCGACGCGCAGGTACATGCCGCACTGCACTCCGCAGAAGCAGCAGTGGGTGGGGACGAGGGTCTCGCCGTGCTGGTCGGCGTGCCAGCGGTCGGCGGGCAGGCCCCCGGCATCGCGGAAGTTGCGGGTGCCGGGCGGGGCGATGGCGGGGTCGAGGGGCGGGCGTGCCGGTTCGGCGGGGTCCGTCGCGGTCACTTGAAGCCCTTCTTGACGCGGGTCAGGTAGGCGTTGCCGCGCAGGATCCGCTTGCAGCGGGGGCAGTACTCGGCGAAGGCGTCGAAGTCGAGGCGGAGGTCGCGCATGGTGGCGCGCAGGTTCTCCACGTACGGGGTGGTGTCGATGGGTTCGCCGCAGCGTTTGCAGGCGAAGACCTGTTCGTCCTGGCGGGCGGTGTATTTGAACAGCTGCATGCCGACGGCGGCCGGCCGCTGGACGATGTGGAAGAACTTCCCGAAGGGGATGTGGATGAGGGTGAAGACGACCGCCACCATGTGGAGGACCGCCAGGAACTCGTAGCCCCCGCCGTGGAGGAAGATCGTCGAGAAGGTGAGCAGGAGTCCCGTCACCGAGATCACGACGAGGCAGATCAGCGGGAGCAGGTCGTAGGCGAAGCGCTGGCCGGTGGTGGCGCCGCGGTCCTTCATGCGCCGCCACAGGAAGTACGAGGCGCCGGGGATGACGAGGACGGCCGCGATGTCCAGGCCGTGGAACATCAGCCAGCCGATGGGGCTCAGCGCGTTGAAGCCGAGGATCTTGATGCCCCAGATCCGCATCTCGTAGCCGGGGCCGGAGCCGGTGGCGGAGGTGAAGGTGAACCAGCCCCAGGTGAGGGGGAAGGTGATCGCGGCGGCCAGCAGGCAGCCCCAGAAGATCAGCTGGTGGGCGGCCCAGCGGGAGTGGGAGCGGGCGCCGAGGAACTTCTGGAAGCCGAGGTAGGTGGCGGCCATCCGGGGCAGGGCGGTGGGCGCCTTCTTGAAGTTGGCGGCCGAGAGGAGGCTGCCGAAGCCCTTCGTGAGGAGGCGGCGCGCGCCGGGGGCGGAGACCCAGACGGTGTACCGGTAGGCCACGCCGAAGGCCAGGAAGACGGTGGCGACGGCGTAGGGAAGCAGGGCGGAGTCGAAGTCCCGCAGGAGGCGGCTGCCGAGCACGATCGCGGCGACGAGCAGGAGGGATACGGCCGTACCGGCCAGGGTGGCCCGTGCGGTGACGGACCGGCCGGCCGGTGGCGCGGGCTCGGGCGCGCCGGGTGGTGCCGATGGGGCTGGTGCGCGTACATCTGTGGGCTCGGACACAGCACCACGCTAGGTGGTCTGTACCGTTACGTCCTGTTATCCGGTCTCTCGTTCTTACGCTGAACGGGTCATACGGCCTTCATTCCGCGCGCGGCCAAGACCGCCTTGGCCTCGGCCACCTGTCCGTCGGGGGGTGCCGCGAGTCCGCCCGGGGTACCCGGGCTCCGCGGGCCGCGCGCCTCGCCCGTGCGGCGGCCGGCCCCTGGTCTGCTGGGCGGTATGACGTACGTACCGATGACCGCCCGCAGCCGCGTCGAGGGGCACCGGACCGCGACCACGCTGGAGCTGTTCTTCGACCTCTGTTTCGTCGTCGCGATCGCGCAGGCGGGCCAGCAGCTGGTGCACGCGCTGGTGGAGGGGCATCCCGGCAGCGGGGTGGTCGGCTACTTCTTCGTCTTCTTCGGCGTGTGGTGGGCGTGGATGAACTTCACGTGGTTCGCGTCCGCCTACGACTGCGACGACGTGCCGTACCGGATCACGACGCTCGTGCAGATCGCCGGTGTGCTCGTCTACGCGGCCGGGGTGAGCCGGGCCTTCAACGACAACGACTGGACGGTGGCCGTCATCGGCTACCTGATCATGCGGGTGGCGCTGACGGCGCAGTGGCTGCGGGCCGCTGCCGGGGAGAGCGGGGCGGCGCGGACCTCCGCACTGAAGTACGCGGCCGGGCTGGTGGTGTGCCAGGCGGGCTGGGTGGCGCTGCTGTTCGCACCGGACGACTGGAAGCGCTGGCTGTTCCTGGTGCTGGTGGCGGCCGAGCTGCTGGTGCCGGTGTGGGCCGAGCACGGGCACCAGACGCCGTGGCACGCCCACCACATCGCGGAGCGGTACGGGCTGTTCACCATCATCGTGCTGGGCGAGACGATCGCCGCGAGCACGGTCGCGGTGAAGTCGGCGATCGACGAGCACGAGGCGCTGGGGGAGCTGCTGCCCATCGCCGCCGGCGGGCTGCTGATCGTCTTCGCCGCGTGGTGGATCTACTTCGCGGTGCCGGTGCACGAGCGGCTGACCTCCAACCGGGAGGCCATCCCGTGGGGCTACGGCCATCTGCTGATCTTCGCCTCGGGTGCGGCGATCGGGGCGGGCATCGAGGTGGCGGTGGAGCACGCGGTCGGCACGGCGCACATCTCGCAGGTGGCGGCGAACGCGGCCGTGACCGTCCCGTCGGCGCTGTTCCTGCTGACGGTGTGGCTGCTGCACTCGCGGCACTTCAAGCGCGGCGTCGCCCAGCAGCTGGTCCTGCCGCTCTCCGCCGCCGCCATCCTCGCCTGCACCTGGGCGGGCGCGTACGCCGTGCTCTACGCGGGCCTGGTCTCGGCGGGCGCGGTGGTGGCGGGCACGGTCCTGGCGGGGCGCACCCCGGAGCCCGCCGTCTGAGACCGCGGCGCGGCGGACCGTCACCCCCGCGCCGCCGCCACCGTTCTCCAGCGCAGGACGCCACGGCGACGGGCGACAGCAGAGAGGCACCTTCGATGACACTCCCCTCACAGAGACTCGGCACCGGCCCCGGCGGGGAACTGGCCGAGCCGGGCTTCTGGCAGCGGCCCCCCGCCGACCGCCTCGCGGCCTTCGCCCGCCTGCGCGCCCTGGACTCCCCCGTGTTCGTCCCGGAGGGCGGCGGCCGCACCGGCCACTGGGCGCTCGTACGGCACGCGGACGTGCAGGAGGCCAGCCGGCTGCCCAAGGTGTTCGCGAGCGCTCCCGGGGTCACCACGCCGGAGCCGGCCCGCTGGGTGCGGGCCCTGTTCGGGGACTCGATGGTGAACCTGGACGGCCCGGACCACGCGCAGCTGAGGAAGATCGTGCAGCGGGCGTTCACGCCCCGGCTGCTGGCGGCGGCGGAGGAGGACATCCACGCGGTCGCGGCCCGGATCGTGGACGACGTCCTGGAGCGGCGGCCCGACGAGTTCGTCTCGGCGGTGTCCTCACGGCTCCCCCTGGAGGTCATCTGCAACATGATGGGCATCCCGGAGCGCTACCGCGCGGAGATCGCCGACCGGGTCAACCACGCCTCGGAGAACATCGGTGTGGAGCGCGGCCTGGCCTCGCGGCTGCGGATGCCCGGGCGCGGGCTGCGGGCGCTGGCCCGGATGCAGCGGATGGTGGCAGGCATCGGCCGGGAGCGGCGGCGCAACCCGTCCGACGACCTGATCTCGGCGCTGGTCTGCGCGAACGTGGACGGCCAGGCGCTGGGCGCCCGCCAGTTGGGGGCCTTCTTCAGCCTGCTGATGGTGGCGGGGGTGGAGACCACCCGCAACGCCATCACGCACGGCCTGACCCTGCTGACCGATTTCCCCGACCAGCGGGACCTGCTGCTGTCGGACTTCGAGAAGTACGCGGACGGGGCGGTGGACGAGATGGTCCGCCACTCGACGCCGATCATCCAGTTCCGCCGGACGGTGACCGCGGAACACACGCTGGGCGGGCGGACGTTCGGGCCGGGCGACAAGGTGGTGCTGTACTACGCCTCCGCCAACCGCGACGAGGCGGTCTTCCCGGACCCGGACGCCTTCGACATCACCCGCTCGCCCAACCCGCACCTGGGCTTCGGCGGTGGCGGCCCGCACTTCTGCCTGGGCGCGCATCTGGCCCGGGTGGAGATGAAGGCCCTGTTCCGCGAGCTGCTGACCCGGCCGGTGGGCCTGAGGGCGGTGGGCCTGCCCGATCTGGCGGGGTCCAACTTCGACAACCGCGTCCGCTCGCTGCGGTTCGCCTTCGAGAGCCCTGAGCCCTTGAGGCCCTGAGCCCTTGAGGCCCTCAGCCCTTGAGGCCCTCAGCCCTTGAGCCCCTGAGCCCGTGAGCCCTTGAGCCCTTGAGCCCTTGAGCCCGTGAGCCCTTGAGCCCTTGAGCCCTTGAGCCCTTGAGCCCTTGAGCCCTTGAGCCCCTGGGCCGCGAGGCCGGGAAAGGGGCCGGCCGCCGGGCAGGCTGGGGGCCCGGCGGCCGGAGCGGGGCGGCGGCCGCCGCCGCGGCTACTTCTGCAGGCTCTGCACCGCGAGGACGCAGTGGGCGCTGCTGGTGAGCACGGCTTCGTCGCCGGCGAAGCCCTGGAGCATCTCGGGGGTCACGACCTGGCCCGGAACGGCCTCGGGCCAGGCCCGGGTGGCGAACAGGAAGTACGCCTGCCCACTCTCGTTCGCCGCGGCGACCCACTCGGGCGGTGCGGTGCAGGTCGCGTTCAGCCCGGGCAGGGTCAGCGCGATCTGGTCGTCGGCCAGCAGGATCTGTACGGGGAAGGTGCGCGGGCTGCGCGTGCCGTCCATGACGACGTCGCCGATCTGCAGGCCGATCTCCGCCAGCAGGCCGCGTGCGGCCGCCTCGCCGCCCTCCCGGCCCTGCGGGCCGTCGCCGAGGGTGTAGGCGATGAGGTACGGGACGTCGTGGCCCTCGGAGGGGTCACCGATCCAGGCGAGGACGGAAAGGGTGCCGAGCAGGGAGCGGTCGGCTTCGGCTTGCGTTGAAGTCATGCGCCGCACCTTAGTGCTCTCCCGCCCGGGCCTTTCACGGCCTTTCACCCGGGCGGGCTACACGGCCCAGAATCCCCCTCCGGAATTCGGCCGCATGTTCGCGTCCTGGTACTGGAGCCGCACAATGCGCTGGTTATCCGGAATTTCGAACACCACCCATCCCTCGGCCCGCTCACCGACCGCGAGGGAATCGAAGACGATCGGTTTGCCGGTCGTCAGTTCGCCGGTGCGCACCGCCGGGTGGCGCTTGCCGGCGCCGTCGTACGCCCACATGCGCCCGAGTGCCCCGTACGAGGCCCCGCCGACGTTGACGAACGACATCGAGGCCGCCACCCAGCGCTTCCCGGCGGGGGGCGCGTAGTTGGGCTCGACGCTGACCGCGGGGTCCACGAACGCCCCGAGCACCACCTGGAGGTGTCGACCCACCTCCCGCCCTTGCACCCGTACGGAGTCACCCACATGGGCATCCTTCGCGGCGCCGGCCGCGGCCCCGTCCGGTGCGGCGGGCTCCTCGTCGGCGCCGGGCGCCCCGTCGTCGACCGGGACGGCGGGCGCCGCGGCCGGGGCGAGCGCCGCCCCCTCGGGGGCGCTCTGGCAGGCGGTGGCGGTCAGGAGCAGGGCGGGCAGGAGCGCGGCGGCGGCGAGGACGGAGGCGGTCTGGCGCATACGGGGACCCCTTCGGGGCTCTTCACGGCGGGGATCGGGGATTCGTCGGAAAGCGCGTTTCCGGGGTTGTCTTCCGGCCAGTCTCACGCGCCCGAGCGGGGAATTGCACACACCGACACGAGCGCACGGCCCCTATCGGCCGCCGACTGCCAGCACAATGCGTTCCGACGCAATCGCGCCACCCGCACCCACCCGGAGGAACAATGTTCACCCCCGCCCGCCGAATGGCCCTGACCGCCTTCTCCGCCCTCGCCGCGACTTCCCTGTTCGCCACTCCGGCCCTGGCCACCGTTTTCCACCAGGGAATTTCCCTGCGGCCGGAGGCGCAGATCTCCCGGGACGGCTCCGTCCGCCTTTCCGGCACCTACCACTGCGAACTCTCGCCGACGTCGGGGGCGGTCCAGATCAAGGCCACCGTCGTCCAGGACGGCAGCCGCCTGAGCATCGGCGCCGGCGAGGTCTTCTGCGACGGCCGGGAGCACGCCTGGGAGGCGGTGAGCCCGCTGGCGGCCGGTCTGCACGCGGGCCCCGCGACGGCCGTGGCCGAGCTCCAGGAGATCCACATGGCCGGGCTGATGCCGCGTGCGGTGGACACCGTCGCCCAGGACAGCCACGACGTCGAGGTGGTCGACCACCGGTAGGGCGGGCGAGGGGCCCGGGGAGTGCCGGTGGCCGCCGCTACCGGCACTCCGGCGCGACGCCCGTCATCGACATGAACGCGACCGTCTGGCACGCGGGGGCGCTGTGCGGCCGCCCGGTCGTCCGGTCCACGACCGCCTGCCCCCCGGCCGCCAGCAGCAGCAGGAGCGTCGCCGCGACGGCCGTGACCGCGCCCCTGTTCAAGCGGCGCACGGCTCGTTCCGGAAGCCACGCGGAAGACCACGCATCGGTTTCATGGCGGCATCATCACCCCGCCCCCCGCTTCCCACAACCCGGCGTGAGCGCACGGTCACACGTCGCACGCCACGCGGGTCACGCCGTGTCGCCCGGGACCGCCCCCGCGTCGAACTCGCACCACACCGCCTTGCCGTCACCGCGCGACTCCACCCCCCAGTGCGCGGCCAGCGCGTCCACCAGCAGCAGCCCGCGCCCCGTGGTCGCCGCCTCGCCGGGGGAGCGCCGGCGCGGCCACACGCTGGAGCGGTCCTTGACCCACAGCCGGATCCTGCGCACCGGCTCCGGCAGCACCTCCATGGTCAGCACCGCCCCGCCGTCCGTGTGGAGCAGCGCGTTGACCAGCAGCTCCCCCGCCGCCAGCTCGACGTCGTCGGCGAGCTCGGCCATGCCCCAGTCGCGCAGCGCCTGCCGCAGCGCGTAGCGGGCGTCGGAGAGGCCCTCGGGGTCGGCCTGGTGGACGTACTGGTGGATGCGGGGGGCCCGGTGCGTGCCGGGGTCGGGGGCCCGCCGCAGGACGAGCAGGGCGACGTCGTCGCCGGAGCCCCAGCGCTCCCACAGCCGGTCGGAGAGGTGGTCGGCGAGCTCGCCGGCGCCCTGCGGCCCGCTGCGCACGGCGTGGGCCAGGGCGTCCATCCCGGCGGTGATGGTGGATCCGGGCTCCTCGACGAGCCCGTCGGTGCACAGGACGAGGGTCTCCCCGGGCACCAGGTCCAGCCGGGTCTCGGGGAAGTCCTCCTGCTCGAAGGCCGAGGCCAGCCCCAGGGGCAGGCCGCCGCGCACGTTGGGCCAGCCGGTGCGCCCGTCCGTGTGCCGGATCAGCGGGCCGAGGTGGCCCGCGCGGACCGCCCGTACGCCTCCGGTCTCCAGGTCCACCTGGGCGTACAGGCAGGTCGCGAAGCGCTCGGTGTCCAGTTCGGCGAGGAAGCGGGAGGCCCGGGCCAGCACGGTGGACGGCGGGTGCCCCTCGCCCGCGTAGGCGCGCAGGGCGATGCGCAGCTGGCCCATGATGGCCGCGGCGTGCGTGTCGTGCCCCTGGACGTCGCCGACGACGACCCCGACGCGGTCGCGGGGCAGGGAGATGACGTCGTACCAGTCCCCGCCGACCTCCCGTCCGCTCCACGCGGAGTGGTAGCGGACGGCGATCTCCCCGCCGGTGATCTCGGGGATGCGGCGCGGGAGCATCGAGGCCTGGAGCCCGGTGGCGAACTCGCGTTCCTGGTCGAAGAGGAGCGCCCGCTGGAGGGACTGGGCGACGATGCCGGCCAGACCCAGGCACAGGTTCTGTTCCTCGGGGCTGAACTCGGTGCGCTGGCGGTAGAAGAGCACGAGCCCGCCGATGGCGCGGGCCTGGGCGATCAGCGGCAGGTAGGCGGCGGCGTCGAAGCGGATGCGGCGCAGGTAGTCGGCGAGCAGGGGGAACTCGTCCGCGAGGGCGGTGAGGGAGGTGACGAAGCGCGCCGTGCGGGTGATCACGGCCTGGGACAGGGGCAGGGAGCCGTCCAGTCGGGTGAACTTGCGCTCGTCGAGGATCTCCAGGGACTCCCCGCTCAGCGCGATGATCTTGATGGCGTCGTTCTCGACGAGCCCCAGTGCCAGCCCGTCCGCGCCGAGCCGCTCCAGGGCGCCGGCGCCGGTGAGGGCCGCGGTCACGTCGTCGACGGTGACCGCCCGGGACAGGGCCTCGGTGGTGCGCTGGACGATGGCCGCCTGCTGGATGCGGGCGTTCTCCAGTTTCCGCAGCACGGTCGCGTGGGCGAGCTCGGCGGTGGCGTCGCGGACGATGCCGACGATCCGCAGGGCGCGGCCGTCGGGGTCGCGCAGCACCCGGCCCTGGGTGTGGGTCCACTGGTCGCGGCCGTCGCGGCGGCGCACCGTGAAGTACGAGCCGTACGTCTCCCCGCCGCCGGCGAGCACCCCGCCGACGGTGTCGTTGAGCCGGGCCGAGTCGTCGGCCGGGATCCGCAGGCCGAGGCCTTCGGGGGTGTGGTCGAACTCCTCCGCCTCCAGGTCGAGGACGAGCAGCCCGGCCTCGTCCAGGGTGAGGGTCCCGGTGTCCAGGTCCCATTCGAAGCTGCCCATGCCGTTGAGCGCGAGCCGCTCCCCGGGGCCCGTCAGGGGGCCGGGGACGGCCCCGTCCCCGCCCTCCCGCTCCGCCGCTGCCACGAGACACACACCACCTAACGGCCGGGCCAGCACGGCTGCGAGATCAGCCGCTCCCACTCCTCGTCAGGATGCCCCGGGAGGGTGCGCCCGGCCTCCCGCCAGCGCTTGACGAGGGAGAGGTAGATCGCCGCCGGGTCCCCGGGGCCGGCCCCGGCCTGCCCGTAGGGGCCGGTTCCGTACGGGCCGGTTCCGTACGGGCCGCTTCCCCGGAAGGGCCCCGGGGCGTACGGGCCTCCGCCGTACTCACCCGATCCGTACGGGCCTCCGCCGTACTCACCCGCCCCGTACGACCCCGCCCCGTACTGGCCGGTCCCGTACTGGCCCGCCCCGTACTGCCCCGCTCCGTGCTGGCCGGCCGCGTACGACCCGCCTCCGTACTGCCCCGCCCCGTACGGCTTGGCCGCCGGCGGCCCCGACGGGGGCTGTTCCGCGCGGCTGGCGGGGATGCGCACCCAGCCACGGCCGCCCTGTGCTCGCTCCGCCTCCATCGCGGACCCCTCTCAGGTGGATCTCAGCGCAGATACGTCTCCGGATGCCCGGCGGCGGCCCGGACCGGCCGGACCCCGCCGGTCGGGCCCGGCAGCGGACCCCGCGCGCCGAGGCGCTTGCGGACTCCCTTCACCAGTCTCCCCGCAGTGAAGCCCGCGCCGTGCACGAATCGCATGGAAGGTCCGAATGAGGGAGCCGTCAGCAGCCCCGCGAAGAACAGTCCCGGCCAGGAGGACTCGAATCCGGGGCCCAGCTCCGGGGCGTCCGCGTCGCCCACGGTCGTCAGGGCGGACCGCAGCCGCGCGTCGAGGAGGTCCAGCCGGGCCAGCCGCGGGGCGAAGCCGGTGGCCGCGATGACGTGCGCGGTGTCCAGGACGACGGACTCGCCGCCCACCGCGGTCAGCCCGAGCCGGGTCCGGCCGCCCACCGCCACCGCCCGGTGCAGCCGGTGCCCCATGAGCGCGGGGACCCGCCCCTCGAAGCGGTCGCGCAGCCACCAGGCACCGGCCGGCCCGAGCGCGGTGGCGGCGATCCGCTCCCGCGTCGTGGCCGGCAGCCGCCGCACCGCCCAGGGCAGCTCCGACCACGCCCAGCTGCGCCAGCCGGTGCCGAGCCCGCTGTGCGGGTCGCGCAGGGCCCGCAGCGCCGGCCGCCGCAGGGGCTGCGGGACGGTGTTCCAGTTCAGCCGGGACCGCCGGGCCACCAGGACGGGCCGGGCCCCCGACTCCGCGAGCAGCGCGGCGGTCTCCAGGGCGGCCTGCCCGGCGCCCAGGACGGCCACGTCCTGCCCGGCGAAGCGGGACAGGTCGCGGTGGCCGCTGCTGTGCGAGAAGTGGTCCGGGGGCAGGTCGCGCAGCGCCCGGGGGTAGTGGGTGAACGGCATCACCCCGACGGCCAGGGCCACCGTGCGCGCCAGCAGTGGCGGTCCCTCGACGGTGCGCACCCGGAAGCCGTCGCCCTCGGGGGCGACCTCCGTGACGGTGGCCTCCTCCACCTCGGGCAGGCCGGCGTGGCGGGCGAACCAGAGGCCGTAGGCGCTGAAGGTGCCGATCGGCAGCGGGCTGCCGTGCTCGGCCGCGAGGCCCCGGGTGGCGCAGTACTCGGCGAGGGTGTAGCGGCCGCCGGGGGCGGAGAGGTTGGAGGACCAGGGCTCCGACTTGAGGTACATGCCCTCGGGCATGTGGTCCCGCCAGGAGGCCATGGGCCGGCCCAGCACCCGTACGCCGAGCCCGGCCGCCGCCGCGTGGGCGGCGATCGACAGCCCGTACGGGCCCGCGCCGACCACCACGAGATCGTCCATCCGCCTCACGGCCGCTCCTCTCCTGCGGCACGGCCGCACGCCGCACCGCCGCACACCGCACCGCCGTGTGACGGCGCGTCACCGGGTCACCGGGTCACCGGACCGGTGTCACCCGGGCGTCACCGCGTCACCGCGTCACCAGCTCGTCGGGCCCCACCGGCGCCCCCGGCGCCCCGGGAGGCGCCACGGCCCCCGGCGGGGCCTGCCGGGGGCCTCCGGGTCCGGCTCCCGGTCCGGCCGCCGCGAGGCCCTCGCCCCGCCCCCCGCCGCGCTGGCGGGGGGCCCGCACCGCGCGGGCGCCGCGGCGCCCCTGCGCGGGGACCCCGCGCAGGACGCGCGCCCCCTTGCCCAGCCCCCGCCCGAGGAACGCGCAGAGCATCGCCAGGAACGGCGCGGGGTCGTCGGCGGCGAACCAGGCCGCCTCCACCCGCCCCCGCTCCCCCGCCTCCGGGGCTCGTACGGGCCCCGGCCGCGCGGAACCGGGCGCCGTGCCCGCGCCCCCCGAGGGGGGCGCCGCGGGCGTGCCGCCGGGGCGCCGGGGCAGTGCGCGCCCCCGGACGGCCGCCAGCAGGGCGTAGTTCTCCGCCACGAAGACGCGGCCCGGCCCGCCCGCCGGCTCCGGGACCCGCTGCCCCGTCAGGTCGAGGTACATCGCCTGGACCACGTCCAGGCCCGCGTCGTCCGCGAACAGCCGGAACTGCGCCCCCGGGCGCGGGTTGAAGTCGACCAGCCGGAAGGCGCCGCGTTCGTCGCGGCGGAAGTCGAGGTCCAGGATCCCCTGGTAGCCGAGCCGCTCGGCGAGCCGCAGCCCCGACTCCTCCACCGCCGGGTCGGCCAGCCACCGCCCCACCGCCGTCAGCCCCGCCCGCACCGGCCACGCCAGCTCCTTGCGGCCCGACCCGGCCAGCAGCGGCCGCCCGCCCCGCCCGAAGGCACCGTGGAAGAACCAGTCGGTGTCGGGTCCGGCGGGCAGGAAGCGCTGGAGCAGCAGCCGGCTCCCGGCCTCGGCGGAGCGCTCGTACAGCTCCCGCGCCCCGGCGGAGGTGTCCACCAGCGTGGTGCTGCGCAGGCCGCTGCCGGCGGGCAGCAGCCAGGGCCGGCTCCACTTCGCCACCAGCGGCAGCCCCAGCGTCCAGGCGGCCCGCGCCGCCTCGGTCCCGCTCTCGGGGACCACGGTCTCCGGGTGCGGGACGTCCCAGCGGGCGCACAGCCGCGCCAGCTCGGCCTTGTCGGCCACCCGGGCGGGCAGGTCGTCGGGCTGATGGGGGATCCGGAAACGATCCGTCAGCATCGGGGCCACGCGCGAGACGGCGATGGCGCCGATGTCGTCCATCGCCACGAGCACGGCCGGCCGGGCGATCCGCTCCGACACCCCGACGAGGCATTCCAGCAGCGCCTCGGGCGCCTCCGGATCCAGTCCGCCGGCCGGCCCCGGGTGCGTGGCGCGCAGGTACCGCGAGCGACCCACGGGACCTCCCCCGGCTTCGACGACGGCATGGACCTCCACGCCCTTGCGCCCGAGGGATCTGACGGCGCCGAGGGTTCCGTGGTGGAACGGGTTGCGATCGAGTCTGAGCAGAACTGCGGGCACATGGCCGTCGAACGCGTACATACAAACGGACTTTCACCTAGTCGGACCAAGCGGGAGGGATGCGCAGCTGCGAATGGCCCAGTCGGCGGCCACCGGACAGGCCGTTCGTCAGATGTGATGTCTAACGTCTGTGGCAAGCACACCGGTTCGGCAGAGCGCGGGAGACGACATGCCCAGACCACACCACCGCCTGGTGAGCACCTGCGTCGGTACGGTCACGGCCGGGCTGCTCGCCACCGGCGCGGCACTCGCGGCCCCGGACGACGAACCGGCCAGGGGCTCCGGCACCGCCTTCGGCGCCTATCTCGACTACGGCCCGTCCGGGGTCGCCCGGATCCCGTCCCTGTCGCGCTGGCTGGGCGGCCGCGAGATCCGGGTCGGGCACACCTACCTGCCCGGCGACTCGTGGGCGGGCATCGAGGGCCGCGTCCCGTTCCTGGAGGACTGGGCGCGCTGGCGACGGGCCAAGGAGGACCGGATGTTCGTCCTCAACGTGCCCCTGCAGGCCCGCAACGAGGGCCGGGTGCCCGACTGGCAGGTGGTCCAGCTGATCCGGGCGGGCGCGCAGGGCGAGTACGACCGGCACTTCCGGCGGCTGGCCGAGCGGCTGGTGGAACTGGGCGTCCCCGACACGGTGGTCGTGCTGGGCTGGGAGATGAACGGCACCACGTACACCCACCGCTGCGGGCCCGACCCGGAGAACTGGAAGGCGTACTGGACCCGCGTCGTCAACACGATGCGCTCCGTCCCCGGCCAGCGGTTCAAGTTCGATTTCACCCCCAACCGGGGGACCGACGCGATCCCCTGGACCAGGTGCTACCCGGGGGACGACGTGGTCGACGTCATCGGCATGGATTCGTACGACCAGGGCCCCGGCCGGACCTTCGACGACCACGTCAGCCAGCCGTACGGGCTCCAGCAGCACGTCGACTTCGCGAAAGCACACGGCAAGGAGATCTCGTACCCGGAGTGGGGGCTGTTCCGCAACGGGGACAACCCGGAGTACGTGCGGCGCATGCTCCGGTGGATCGACCAGCACCACCCGCTCTACCACACCATCACCGACTACTGCCCGCACGGCGTCTGGCAGTGCAAGCAGAACCCGAAGTCCTCGAAGGCCTTCCGCGACGCGCTGGCCGAACAGGGGCCGGTGGTGGTCCCGACCCCGGTGGTGCCCACGCCCGTGGTGCCGACGCCCGTCGTCCCGACCCCGGTGGTCCCGACCCCCGTCGTCCCCACCCCGGTCGTACCGACGCCGGACGTGCCCACCCCGCAGGTCCCCACCCCGCAGATCCCGACGCCGGAGGTGCCGACCCCGCCGGTCCCGACGCCGGAGGTCCCCACCCCGCCGGTCCCGACGCCGGAGGTCCCCTCCCCGACCGCGCCCACACCGGTCGCCCCGGAGCCCGAGGTCTCCGTCCCGCCCGTGGTCCCGCCGGCGCCCACCCCCGAGGCGTCGCCGACCCCGGCCCCGACCCAGGCCGTACCGGACCCGGCGCCGACCCGGCCGGCTCCGACGCCGTCCCAGCCGCCGAAGCCGCAGCCGAAGCCCGACCCGAAGCCGCGGCCCCAGCAGCCCGTCAACAGCACGCAGTGGTGCCTCCCGTTCGACTTCGGCGACTGGCTCTCGAAGCTGATCGGCGGCCAGTCGCTCTGCATCGGCCTCGGCTTCGGCTGGGAGGGGGACTCCGGCTTCTGGCCCTTCTAGACGGGTCATCGCACCCGCAGTTCGTTCAGCCGCGCCCGCCAGTCCCGGGCGGCCGGAAGCGCCTCGCGCAACGCCCCCACCGCCCGCTCGCGCCCCGTGACCTGCGACTCGTGCAGCCGCATCAGGGGCGCGAGCGCGTGCGTGGCCAGCAGGAGGCGCTGGTTGACGACCGTCTCGGGCCTCCAGTGGTTCTTGTACGGCTCGTTGCCGCGCAGGAAGCTCACCACCGGCCGGCCCTCCTCCAGCGCCCGCCCGGCCTCGTGGCGCAGCAGCAGCGTGGCCACGTCCACCTTCCGCTCGCGCAGGCCCGGGTCCGCCCCGTACAGGTAGCCGCCGCTCAGCGACGCGGACAGCAGGCTGACGTTGGCCGCGACCACCTTCCCGTCCAGCCGGAACTCGGTCAGCCGTCCCTCCCCCGCCCGTACCATCCGCCGGGTGGCCCGGGTCAGGTGCTCGGCGAACCGGGGCCGCAGGTGCTCCGGAGTCACCCCGCGGCCGCGCCACTGCTTCTCGTGCAGCCGCAGCAGGGTCCGTACGGCCTGCGGCACCTCGCGCTCGGTGACCTCGTGCTCCTCGATCCCGGCGGCGTCGGTCTTGCGCAGCTTGGCCCGCACCCGCTGGGCGCCGGAGGCGGGCATCCGCTTCACGAGCTGGTCGAAGGGGAGCGCGGGCAGCTCCATGCAGGTCGAGTCGGTCAGCCGGCTGGACACCCCGGGCCACGCCTCGAACACGGCCTCGGCGGCCGCCCCGGGCCGCACCTCGCGCAGGTCGACGACGGCGCTGCGGGCCGCCCGGTGCAGCCCGCGGGCCAGGGCGGGCACGACCTGCGCGGTGTGCTCCCGCGACACGAGCACGTCGAAGTAGTCGGTGATCGGCCCGCCCAGCGGCACCAGCCGCGGCAGCGGCCGGTGCACGAGCATCAGCGCGGCCGCCCCGACCAGCTCCCCGCCCCGCCGCACGAGCAGGATCCTCAGCCGGCCGTCCTTCCCGTACGACAGCCACCACGAGTGCAGCCAGGCGTGGCTCTGGAAGGGGGTGGCGGTGGGACACTCCCGGACGAGCCGGTTCCAGGACTCCTCCAGCGCCGCGAACTGCCGGGAGTCCCGGCACAGCGTCACCGACAGGGCCCCGTCGGAGCCCCGCGTCATCGCACGGACTCCTTCTCCTTGGTCTCGGAGTGCTCGCCCTGGGCCGGCAGGGAGGCGTACTCCTCCACCACCGGGTGCGCCGCCTCCTCCTGCTCCCCGGACCTGCGGCGGGCGGGACGGGCCAGCAGCCACAGCCCGCCGAGCAGCCCGCCGGCGCACAGTCCGACGGCGGCGCTGATCGCGGCGGACGGGGAGGCGGGCTCGCTCGGCGCGACGGCCTGGTTGAACAGGAGCAGCTGCACGCCGGTGTTCTTGGCGGCCTGGTTGCTGCTCAGCGAGAGGGCGTCGGCGACGGCGTTGGCGATGTCGGCGGCCTCGGCGGCGCTCCTGGAGGTGCCGGTGATCGCGATCATCGGCGAGTCGGGGGAGGTCTCGGCGCGGACCTGCGTCCGCAGCTGCCGGGCGGCGATGCCCGCGCGGGGCTGGGCGTAGGCGAGGGTGGAGCTGCTGGTGGCGATGCGGCCGTAGGCCTGGGCGAAGCCGAGGGCGGTGGCCGGCTCGGTGGTCTCGTTCGGGACGGCGACGACGTAGCTGGTGGCGGCGTACTCGGGCGCCTTGAGCACCCCGTACGCCCCGCCGGCGGCCATCCCGAGCAGGGCGCAGGCGGGCAGGGGCCACCACGCGGGCGGTGGCAGCAGCCCGCGCTTCCTGGCGGAGCGGTGGTCGGACTTCTTCTGGTCGGACTTCCTCTGGTCGGACTTCTTCTGGTCGGCGCTGTCGGCCATGGGGGTGCTCGCTTCCTGGGTGGAGGGGGGCGTAGGGGGAATGAAGGGAGGGGGTCAGCCGTCCGAGCCGGGCGAGGCCAGGTCCAGCCCCGCCGGCGGCCGGGGTGCGGGCTGCGGTGCGGGCACGGGTCCCGCCCCGCCCCTCGCCGCGGGCACGGGTGCCGCCAGCGCGAGCCCGTAGACGTCCAGCAGCCGCGCCGCGCTCCGCGCGATGTCGTACCGCCGCACCACCGGAGGTGCGGGCAGGCGGCGGGCGCCCGCCTCCATCTGCCCGCGCAGCGCGGCGACGAGCTCCTCGGTGCCCGTGCCGATCCGCCGCGCCCCCGGCGCCTGCGCGGCGGGCAGGTCGTCGATGGCGGGGCAGGTCACGTGCAGCACGGGCAGCCCGGCGGCCAGGGCCTCGACGACGGCCAGCCCGAACGCCTCCTCCCGCGACGGGGACACGAAGACGTCCATGGCGGCCAGCAGCGCGGGGATCCCGGGGGTGCGCCCGTCGGGGCTGTCGCCCAGCGGGTCCCGCTCCCCCAGCAGGTGGATCCGCGCCTGGGCGCCCAGTTCTGCGGCGAGGGCGCGCAGCGCGGCCCGCTCCGGGCCGTCCCCGGCCAGCAGCAGGTGGGCGCCGGGCAGTGCGGCGACGGCCCGGACCAGGACGTCGAACCGCTTGCCGGGCACCAGGCGTCCGACCCCGCCGACCACGAAGGCCCGTTCGGGCAGGCCGGTCCGGGCGCGGGTGGCGCGGCGCACGCCCTCGTCGAAGCGGAAGCGGGCGGCCTCGATCCCGTTCGGTACGACGTGGACCCGGGCGGCGGGCACCCCCCACCGCTCCAGGCGGGCCGCGACGGTGTCCGAGACCGCGACCGTCGCCGCCCCGAGCCGCTCGCTGGCCAGGTACAGGCCGCGGACCCCGCCGGACAGGGGCCGGCCTTCGATCTCGGCCTCGCCCAGGGAGTGTTCGGTGGCCACCGTCGCCCGGACCCCGGCGAGCCGGGCGGCGAGGCGCCCGTAGACGCAGGCCCGGTAGAGGTGGGTGTGGACGAGGTCGTAGCGGCCGCGCCGGACGAAGCGGACCAGCTTCGGCAGGGCGCCGAGGTCGCGGTTGCCGTGCATGCCGAGGTGGACGACCCGGATCCCGTCGGCGCGCAGCCCCTCGGCGACCGGGCCGGGGTTGGTGAGGGTCAGGACGTCGCAGTGCATCGGCATGTGGCGCAGCAGCAGGCGCAGTTGCTGTTCGGCGCCGCCGACGCCCAGGCCGGTGATGATGTGGAGGGCCTTCACCGCAGCACCGGCACCTTCCGCCACAGCTCGCGGGCCCCGTGCCGCAGCTCCTTGATCCGCAGCCGGGCGGCCCCGTCGGCCTGGCTGACGTGGGTGCGGGGCAGGGCGTGCGGGCCGGCGAGGCGGCCGGGGGAGATGGCGCAGGCGTACGCGTAGCCGGCGGCGCGGGTGGCGTCGACGACGCGGGCGTCGAGGTGCCCGTACGGGTAGCAGAACCCCTCGGGCAGGGTGCCGGTGAGTTCGCGCAGGAGCTCGCGGCTGCCGCGCAGTTCCTGCTGGAGGACGTCGTCGGGGGCGGCGGTGAGGTCCTGGTGGAGGAGGCCGTGGGAGCCGATCTCCTGTCCGGCGGCGGCGACCTCGCGGATCTGTTCGGCGGTGAGGAGGGACTTGCGGGGGCCGAGCGGGTCCCACACGTTGTCGACGCCGAGCCGTCCGGGGAGGGCGAAGAGGGTGGCGGTGAAGCCGTGGCGGTGCAGCAGGGGCAGGGCGCGGGTCAGGAAGTCGGTGTAGCCGTCGTCGAAGGTGAGGCCGACGAGGTCGTGGCCGCGTCCGGCGGCGCGGGCGCGCAGCAGTTCGCCGACGCCGACCCCGCGCAGTCCGCGGGAGCGCAGCCATCCCAGCTGGGCGTCGAGGGCGTCCGGGGTGACGGTGATCCCGTACGGGTCCTCGGCGGGGTCGGTGAACTCGGCGACGGAGTGGTACATCAGGACCCACGGCGATGCGGTCCGCCGGGTGGCGGCCGCCACGGCGGCGGGCGCCGTGTCGGTGTCAGCGGGCATTGCGGAACCTCTGGGTGAGCTGGGCGGTCTGGGCGGCGGTGTGGGCGGCGAGCTGGGCGATCTGGCCGGGGAGGGCGGTGATCTCCAGGGCTCTCATGGCCAGCCCGGTGGCCCCGAACATGGCGGGGACCAGCAGGCAGCCGAGGGCGGCGCTGAGCAGCGGGTCGGGGATCATCGGGCCGGCGAGCCAGCCGGTGGCGCAGGCGCAGGCGGCGGCGACGGCGAGGCGGCCGATGCTGACGGCGACGCGGCGGGCCTGGATGGCGATGATGCGGGAGCCGATGCCGGTGAGGAGCAGGGCGGCGGTGGCGGTGATGCCGGCGGCGTTGGCGGCGGCGATGCCGTAGGTGCCCCACCAGCCGACGAAGAGGGCGCCGGCCGCGATGTTCACGAGCAGCCCGGCACCCATCGCGAGCGCCGGGAACCAGGTGGGCCGGGCGGTCGAGAAGAAGGGCCGGGACAGGGCTCCGACGAGGCAGTGGCCGAGGAGCCCGAGGCCGTAGACGCGCATGACGGACGCGGTGGTGAGGGTGTCCTGGTGGGTGAAGGCTCCGCGTTCGAAGAGGACTTCGATGATCTGCGGGGCGTAGCCGATGACCAGGGCCGTGCCCAGGAGGACGGCGAGGGAGGCGAGCGCGAGGTCCTGTTCGACGCGCCGGCGGGCCTTCTCGCGCTCGCCGCCGGCCATGGCCTGGGCGACGACGGGGAAGGTGACGGTGCAGATCATCAGGGAGAGCACCATCGGCATCTGCGCGACCTTCTGCGCGTAGTTGAGGTGCGAGATGGCGCCGGGGGGCAGGGAGGCGGCGAGGAAGCGCTCGACGAGGACCTGGGACTGGCGGAAGACGGCGAAGGAGATGACGGGGGCGATCACGCCGAAGGCGATGAGGGTGGGCCGGTCGCGGTCGCGCTGGCTGCGGGGGGCGCCCTTGGCGCGGGGCGGTCCGAAGCCGACGTTGCGGATGAAGGCGGGCAGTTGCACCAGCACCATCAGCAGTCCGCCGGCGGCGACGCCGGCGGCGGCGGCCCGGACGCCCCACAGGGTGTGGAGGGCGACCATGGTGGCGATGATCCCGACGTTGTACGCGACGTAGATCGCGGCGGGCGGCAGGAACGACCGGTGGGCGCGCAGGGCGGCGCTGAAGTATCCGGCGATGCCGAAGGTGAGGACGGTCAGGGCGGTCATCCGGGTGCACTGGACGGCCAGTTCCGGGTCGGGCAGGCCGGGTGCGAGGACGCCGACGACCAGGGGGGCGGCGACGACGAGGACGGAGGCGACGGCGGCGAGGAAGACCACCAGGCGCGGCAGGGTGGCCCCGACGAGCAGGCGTACGGGGTCGGCCGCGCGGGCCTCCTTGCGGGTCAGTCCGGCCCGGCTGGCGGCGCGCCGGGCGAGGGCGTGGCTGAAGGCGGGCACCATCAGCAGGGCCATGGCGTCCTCGATCAGCAGGGTCGAGGCCATCTCGGGGACGGTCCAGGAGATGAGGAAGGCGTCGCTGTCGTGTCCGGCGCCGAAGAGGTGGGCGATGGCCTGGTCGCGCAGGAGGCCGAAGACGGCCCCGGCGGCGGTCAGTCCGGCGGTGACGGCGGCGGCCTTGGCGAGGAACCGTCCGAGGGGCACGCCGCCCTTGCCGCCGGACTTGCCGGCCCCGCCCCCGGCCCGGTCCGCGCCGGGTCCCGCGCCCGCGGCGGCGTGCGCTCCCGCGGCGGCGCCCGCGCCGACGCCCGTACCCGCGCCCGTACCCGCGCCCGCACCGGCGCCCCCGCCCGTGCGCCCGGCGGCGTCCCCGCCGGGCCCGGCGGGGGCCGGACGGGGTGGCCGGGTGGCGCCCCGGCGGGGCGGAACGGCCGCGTCGGCCCCCGCGGGCGCCGGGCGCCGGCCGGTGTACCCGGGCCGGGGCCCGGCCTGGGGCGGCCCGTCGGCGGCGGGAGCAGTGGCGGGGCCCGCGGCCGCGGCGATGTCGGTCGCCGGGGCCGCGGGCCGCCGCCAGGGGGTCGTGTCGGTCACCGGACGGCCGGCCCGTCGGCGGGCCGGCCGTCCGCGGCACCGGTGGAGGGCAGGGCCCACCAGGCCGCGAGCCCGATGATCACACCGGTCAGGACGGTGGAGGGGCCGCCGATGTCCGCGTACAGGAAGTCGGTCAGCTGCCACACGAACAGCCCGATCGCGACCAGCCCGCAGTCGCGGATCCTCCGGTCGCGGGCCGCCGCGTACCGCCGCAGCCCCGCGACGAGCAGGGCGGCCCAGCCGCCGGCGAGCGCGAGCAGTCCGATGAGCCCCTGTTCGCCGAGGACCAGCAGGTACATGTTGTGCGGGGACAGCAGCGGCTGTTTGACGAAGGCCTGGCCGGCGCCCGCGGTGTCGCTGCCGGAGGACAGGCCCAGCGAGGAGTGCCCGTCGCGGTGCGCGGGGAAGCCCTTGAGGCCCACGCCGACGGCCGGCCGCTCGCGCCACATCGACTCGGCGGCGGCCCACATCGTGTAGCGGTCGGTGACGGACTGGTCGGGGGCGCTGGAGACGCGGGTGATGGAGTCCAGCCGCTCGGCGACCATCTCGGAGCCCAGCCCGAGCCCGCCGACCAGCACCACCCCCAGGGCGGCCAGCGCCACCAGCACCGCCAGCGCCCGCCGGATCCCGGCCAGGCACATCACGAGCACCGCCGCCCCGACGGTGGCGATCCACGCGCCGCGGCTGAAGGACAGCACCAGCGGGACCACCAGCGCCAGGGCGCAGCCCGCGGCGGCCCTGCGGACCTTCGCGGGCAGTCCCGGCGCGAGGGCGGCGGCGGTGGCGACGACGAGCCCGTACGCGACGACGGTGGCCATGCCCATGACGTCGCCGGGGCCGAAGGTGCCCACGGCGCGGATGTCCTCGCCCTGGTAGGAGGCCCCGGTGTGCGTCGCGTACTGCACGACCCCCACCGCGCCCTGCACCAGCCCGAGGACCACGAAGCACCCGGCGGCGAGCCGGAACTCCCGGACGTCCCGCACCAGCAGCACCACGGCCGCCGGGACCAGCACGAACACCTGGAGGTAGCGCACGAACCCGGGCAGGGCGGCGTACGGGTCCCCGGCGGTCACGGTGGAGACGGCGAGCCCGATCCCCGGGGTCCCGAGCACGAGCACGCCCAGCGGGTTCAGCGTCCGCACCCGGCCGCGCAGGGCCTGTACGGCGCAGACGAGGGCGAGCAGCAGCGAGGCGGCGTCGGCGGGTCCGACCTTCCCGGAGGCGGTGGCGTCGCCGGCCGGGAGCGGGGCGAGCAGGAGCAGGACGGTCGCGGCGAGCGGCAGCAGCGGCCAGTGCCGGCGCAGCACGGCGGCCGCGGCGGCGGCGCGTACGGGTCCGGGTCCGGGGACGGCGAGGCTCATGGCTCAACTCCCGCCCAGCCGGAAGCGGAAGAAGGAGGCGGCGGTCCGCGCCAGGATCCACAGGTCCTGCCACAGCGACCAGGTGTCGATGTAGTGGTTGTCGAAGCGGGCCCGGTCCTCGATGGAGGTGTCGCCGCGCAGCCCGTTGATCTGGGCGAGGCCGGTGATGCCGACGGGCATCCGGTGGCGGGCCTCGTAGCCGGGGTGGAGGCTGCTGAACTTGGCGACGAAGAAGGGGCGTTCGGGGCGGGGGCCGACCAGGCTCATGTCGCCGCGCACGACGTTCCACAGCTGCGGCAGCTCGTCCAGCGAGGACTTGCGCAGGAAGGAGCCGACGGGGCTCATCCGGCGGTCGCCGGCGACGGTCCAGCGGGTGGCGGACTCGTGCTCGTCGGCGCGCAGGGTGCGGAACTTCAGCAGGGTGAAGGGGCGCCCGTAGAGGCCGACCCGCTCCTGGCGGAAGATCACCCCCGGTCCGTCGGAGAGCCGTACGGCCAGCGCGCAGGCGCCCATGACGGGGGCGGCGGCGAGCAGGGCGAGCGCGGCGAGGGCGGAGTCCACGATCCGCTTGGCGGACCGCTCCAGCGGCCGGGCGGGACGGGGCAGCAGGGGCTGTACGGCGTAGCCCCACAGCTGGTCGGCGGGGTGGGCGAGCCGCATGCCGGTGACCTTGGCGGTGCCGGCCGGGTCGGCGAGCCACAGCCGGCAGCCGTGGTCGTGGAAGAGGCGGACCAGGGCGGCGGTGCGCTCGTCGGCCTCGGGCGGGCGGGTGAACACCGCGCAGCGCACGGAGTTCTGGATGACGGCGCGGCGGACGTCCTCGTGGGTGGCGAGTACGGGCAGCGGGCCGCCCTCCCCGTCGGCGGGCTCGGCGGTGTCGGCGATCCCGACGGGCCGCAGCCCGTACTCGGGGCGCCCGTGCAGGGCGGCGGCGACGGCGCCGGCTCCCTCGCCGGGGCCGACGACGAGCGTGGAGACGGGGTGGCGCACGCCGGAGCGGCGCCGCGCCCGGTGGACCAGCCCGCGTCCCGCGCAGGCCAGGACGGCCTGGAGGCAGACGGCGGTGAGCAGCGCGTTCCAGCCGAGGGCCCGCTCGGGCGCGGCGGCGGCGAGGACGGCGGCGGCCCCGCACCACAGCGCGGCGGTCCGCCAGGCCAGCGCGGGCAGTTCGAGGAGGGCGGAGGGGGCGAGGCGGGGCCGGTAGAGCCCGCCCTGCGCCTGGAGGGCGGCGTTGACGGCGGCGAGCAGGACGGCGGCGGGCAGCGCGGCCTGGGCCGGCAGCTGCGGTCCGGGCAGAGCCGCCACGGTGGCGGCCGCGGCCAGCGCGTCGGCGGCCAGCAGCGCGGCGGCGCCCCGGCCGCGGCGGACCCGGCCCGGGCGGACGGCGGGGCGGGCCCGTTCGGCCCGGGGTCCGCGCGGCGGGTGGATGGCGGTCACGGCGCGGCGGCCCGCCGCGCGGGACGCGGCGGGCGGTACGGCGGGTGGGACGGCCGGCGACACGGAGGCGAAGGCGCTGCCGCCGGCGTGCCCCGTGCCGCTCTGCCCCCCGGTGTGCCGGGCGGGTGCGCTGTCCATCGTCATCGGCTGATGCGCTCCTGGTTCAAGGGCTGGGGGTTCCCCCCGCGCAGCCGGGGGGAGGGCCTGCCCAGCAGTTCGTGGTACAGGCCGGTGACCGCGTCCGTGGTCCGCCGCACGTCGAACTCGGTCCGCGCGTGCTGCTGGGCCTGCTCCCCGAGTTCGGTGAGCAGCCGCGGTTCGGCGAGCAGCCGTCCCAGGGCCTTGGCCAGCGCCGTCGGGTCCTCCGGCGGTACCAGGCAGAGCCGTCCGTGACCGGACGGCAGGCTCTCCCGCGCACCGCTGACGTCGGAGACCAGGACCGGTCGGCCGCAGGCCATGGCTTCGAGGGGGGCGAGCGCCATGCCTTCCCACCGCGACGGCAGTACAACGAGATCGGCGGCCCGAAGCCACGGTCGGATGTCGTGGGCCGCTCCGGCGAGGTGGACCCCGGGGGGTGCGGTGCGGCGCAGCCGTTCGGCGTCGGGGCCGTCGCCGACCAGGGCGAGGCGGGCTCCGGGGACGGTGGCGAGCACCTCCGGCCAGGCGCGCAGCAGGACGTCCTGGCCCTTCTGGGGGCAGAGCCGGCCGACGCAGACGGCGAGCGGCCCCTCGCCCCGCAGGGCCGCGGGCAGCGGGAGCGCGGCGCGTGCCCCGTCCCGGTCGCGGTCGCGGTCGGGGTGGGCGGGGCGGAAGTGGGAGAGGTCGACGCCGTTGCGGATCACCGCCCAGCGGGCGGTGATGCCCTCGGCCTCGCCGGCCCGGCGTTCTGCCTCGCTGACGCAGAGCACCCGGTCGGCCCAGCGGGCGCCGGCCCGCTCCCAGCGCAGCGCGAGCGCGGCGGTGGTCCCGCCGACGGCGTCGAAGGACCAGGCGTGCGGCTGGAAGACGGTGGGGACCGAGCCCCGTACGGCCATCCGTCCGGCCAGCCCGGCCTTGGCGCTGTGGGCGTGCAGCAGGTCGGGGCGGACGCGGCGGATCAGGCGTGCGGCGCCGAGCACCTCGGCGGGCAGCCCGGGCCCGGGGGAGCGTCCGGCGCGCCAGGTGAGGACCTCGGCCCCGGCGGCCCGGGCCGCGTCGGCGAGGGGGCCGCCGTCCGGGCAGCCGACGACGACGCGCAGGCCGGCGGCGGACTGGGCCCGTACGAGGTCGGTGACCACCCGCGCGACGCCGCCCTCGACGGGCTGGACGAGATGCAGGACAGTGAAGGACGGCGCGGCCGGGGAGCCGGCCGGCGAGGGGTGATTCGGCACGTGGAGCGGTCTCCTGCGCTCAGCGGCGCGCGTCTGTCTGAACGAAGAGCACACCGAGGAATTGACCCTGACTTTCGCCCGTGAACTTGAAGTTCAGGCTGTGGGCGCCACCGGACAGGGCGGGACTCAGGTCGAACACGTCCGCGTCATATCCGAGATTATTAATATTTTCAGGCTGTCGTACCGGTGAAGGCCGACCGAATTCCGTGATCGTGGAATTCATGAGGTCGTTGAAGGGGTTCTCCGCGTCGCTGACGTTGATGCGGCGCCCACTGTCGGCCGTCACCGTGAGTGAGTCCCCCAGGGCCCCGCGGTCCCCGTCGTACGCCACCACCCCGGCCTTGCCCGCGGCTCCGGGCGGCGCGTCCAGGCCGGTGATGCCCACCGTCTCCGCGGCGGCCTCGCCCGCCCCGGCGGCCAGCGACTCGAAGCCGTCCCACAGCGAGATCCTGCGCAGCGGCTCCTGCGGGTGCTCGTAGGCGACCACCAGCGTCCAGCCACCCCAGGCGCCCACCTCCGAGTGCCCCATGGCGACGTTGAGCTGGGCCACGGTCCACATCCCCGCACCGCCCTTGCGCACCAGCGGGGTGACGTCGGCGGAGGCCTGGTAGGCGTCGCTGCCCGCGTCCGTGCGGTGCCCGATCACGGTGTCGGCGATCACCGGCTTGTATGCGCCCCCGGGCTCGGCGACCAGGACGCGGCCGTTGTCCTCCGGCGGCTTCTGCTCCCCCACCCGCAGGTTCCCGCCCCAGTAGAGCCGGGCGTACGAGACCTTCGCGCCCTGCGGGACCTTGAGCTCGGCCCGGGTGGAGTTGTAGGTGTCGGGGTCCTTGTCGACCTCGTCGTAGAACATCTCGAAGTCGCCGTTGGTGCCCGCCGCGCCCTTCTTGACCTCCGCACAGGGCTCGGCCTGGGGGGACTCCTCGCGGCGGCAGCTGATCGCCGAGTTCGAGGCCCGGACCAGCCCGCCGTGCTGCACGGCCTGGTAACGCTGAGTGAAGGGGATCCGGGGCATTTCGCGCGCCGCCGCGGGAACCGCGGCACCCGCCGAAGGGACGTGGGCGGAAAGCGTGAGGCAGGACAGCAGACCGAGTGCGGCGAGGATTCTGCGGGAGGAACCCATGACCCCGTCTCCATTTTCGATCAAGGGGACAAAACAGGAGTGAACTTTGTCAGAAATCGGGCTGGAAATCACGTCGGACTCGCTCGTACGGCCTTTCGGGCGATAGCACGCACCCTGCCGGTGGGCGAGTCGTTATGCCGGTGCATCGTCGTTCGAGGTTTCGAACCGAAAGGAATACGGAGATGAAGAAGAGCCTGGTGCGCGGCACGACCGCGGCGCTCGGGGGCGCCGCGCTGCTGATGGGCGGCGCGGGCCTCGCCTCCGCGCACGGCGGCGGCGCGACGGCGGAAGGCCTCGCCGCGGGCTCCCCCGGCGTGCTGAGCGGCAACCTCGTCCAGGTTCCCGTCCACGTCCCGGTCAACGTCTGCGGCAACACCGTCGACGTGGTCGGGCTGCTGAACCCCGCCTTCGGCAACCGCTGCCTGAACGCCTGAGCGTCAACCGCACCGTCCGAAACGGCGGCATCCGGGTGAAGCGACGCAACCCGAACCGGAGCCGCGCCGTTGATCCGGGTGCTCCAGCATCCGGGCAATCCTGCAAAAAAGGGACGATAATGATCAAGAAGCTTGTGGCCGGCGCAGCGGTTGCCGCCTCCGCCGTCGGCCTCGGCGCCGCCATGGCCCCGCAGGCGATGGCCATCGGGAACGACAACGGCATCAACACCGTGAACGGCAACAACTCCGCGCAGATCTACGGCAACCAGGCCACCTACGGCAACATGAGCCCGCAGATGGCGCTGATCCAGGGCTCGTTCAACAAGCCCTGCATCGCCCTGCCGGCCAAGGTCAACGCCCAGTCGATCCTGGCCCTGGTCAACGTCGGCGTCCAGGACATCCCGGTCCTGTCCAGCCCGCAGAACCAGCAGTGCACCGAGAACTCGACCCAGGCCAAGGGCGACGAGGCCCTCTCGCACATCCTGGACAACATCCCGATCCTCTCCGGCAACGTCTCCTCCGGCAGCTGACCGAAGCCGCGCCGCGCGAGGCCGTCGCACCCCACGGGTCGCGGCGGCCTCGCCGTGTATCGGGACCACGAATTCCGCCCCGGTGAATTCGGGCGAGAATTCCCCGAACACACCGCCGGAGCATCGGAGTGAAATGCCCGGCACCTCTCGGAAATACTTGGATGTCGCGGTTTCTTTTCACCGCGCCACTCGTTGTTGTGTATGCAGCGGACAGACCTCTGCGGGAAGGATCGAATTCAGATGAAGTACAAGAAGGCAGTGGTGATGGCCGCCGGCGTTCTCGTGGCAGCCGGTGCCGCCTCCCCCGCCATGGCCGACGCGGGCGCGGCGGGCCAGGCCGTCGGCTCCCCCGGCGTCCTCTCGGGGAACCTCGTCCAGGTCCCCGTGCACATCCCCGTGAACGTCTGCGGCAACACCGTCAACGTCGTCGGGCTGCTGAACCCCGCGTTCGGCAACACCTGCGTCAACAACTGACGCGGCGCCTGCGCCAGCAGGGGCAGACCTCCTCGGGTGGCCCCGGAGTGCACGGCGGTGCACTCCGGGGCCGCCTTCGATTCAGGACCGGCCCCGTGCCGGTAGACAGGGAAGGACCCATGCGACAGGTACTGAGCCGACGGGTACTGGGCAAGGGGGTGCTCACGGCCGCGGCCGCCTCGAGTCTGCTGTCGATCGCGACCGGCGCGGCCTACGCGCATCCCGGGGCGATGGCCGAGGCCTCGCATTCACCGGGCGTGCTGTCCGGCAACAGCGTCTCGGTACCCATCACCTTCTCGCCGAACGTGTGCGGCAACAGCGTGGACGGGGGTGCCGCCCTCAACCCCGCGATGGGCAACACCTGCGCCACCTCGACCGGCTCCCACGCCGGCGGCCGCGACTACGAGCGCTACCTGAGCCCCGAGAACGCCGAGGCCTTCGAGCGCTACCTGGAGGAGCGCGAGGGCGGCCGGCACGCGCTGCCCGCGCAGCGCCGGGAGGACGGGAGCGGCTACGGGGAGCACGGCGACGGGGCACCCCGCGCGCACGCCCCCCGGCACGCGGCGCCCCGGCCCGAGCAGGCGCCCCCCGAGACGCCCCGTCACGAGACGCCGCGCCACGAAGCCCCGCGCCACGAGGCTCCCCGTCACGAGACCCCGCGCCATGCGGCCCCGCGCCACGACGACGGCCGCCACGGGGACGCCTACGGAGGCTCCGGCGAGGACGACCGCGGCCCGCGGGGCGGCAGGCAGGAGTGCGACGACCACCCGCCCGCCCCCCACGCGGAGCACCCGGCCCCGCACCCGGCGCCCCCCGCGCCCGCGCCGCACCACCCGAAGGCCAAGCCGCAGCCCGCGCCGGCGCCGCAGCCCCGGCCCGCGCCCCACGCGGAACACCCCGCCCCGCTCCCCGCGCCCGCGCCGGCCCCGGCTCCCGCCCCGCAGACCCCGCCCGCCGGGGTCCCCGTACCGCCGCAGGAGCACGCCCAGACGCTCCCCGCCCCGGTCGAGGAGCAGCCGCACACCCTCCCGGCCCCCGTCGAGGAGCGGCCGCACACCCTCCCCGCCCCCGTCGAGGAGCGGCCGCACACCCTCCCCGCCCCGGTCCCGGCGGCGCCCGCGCAGGAGATCCCGGCGCCCCGCCCCCCGCACGGCAGCCAGCCCGAGCGGCCGCTCCCGGCGCCCGCCCCCGCGCCGGACGTCGTCCGCCCGGCCGACCAGCCCCCGGCCGCCCCGGCCGGCGACTTCCCGGTGCACCTGCCCCCGGCTCCCGCACCGGCCCCGGCACCCGCCCCCGCCGCCGCCCCGCCGGCGACGCTCCCCGCGCCCGCCCCCGCCCAGGCGGGGCCGCAGCTGGCGGCCACCGGCGCGGGTGAGCTGGGGGCCATGGCGGCCCTCGCCTCGGCGCTGGTCCTCGGCGGCGCGATTCTCTACCGGAGGTCGGCCGCCGCCTGAGCGGGAATACCGGTAATCGGAAGAAACAGCGGCCGGAGAATCCACCCCGGATTCTCCGGCCGCTCCCGTGCGCCCGCTCTGCCGGCGTTTCCGGAGCGGCCGGGAATCGTTACCCAGGGCGAAAGCGCCGAGCCGGTCGCCGCCGCCTCGCTCCCCGAAAAGAATGAGGATTTCGACAATGAAGCTCTCCCAGGTCGCCGCCGTCGTCGTCGGCTCCGTCGCCGCCCTCGGCGCCACGGCCCCCGCCTTCGCCGCCGACGCCCCCGCGATGCCCCCCATGAGCGCGACGGGCGGAGTGACCGAGGTGCTCGACGCCGTGAACCCCGTCTCCGAGGCCCTGCCCCAGACGGCGGGCAACGCGCTGGCCGAGCAGGGCGACACCGTCGGCAAGGTGATCCACACGGCACAGGGCGTCAACAAGATCCGCAACGACGTCCCCGGCACGGCCCTGGGCCTGGCGAACGGCGCGACCAAGGCCTCCCCGCTGCTCGGCGGAGTGGAGCTCAACGGCGGCAAGTAGCCGCCGGGGGCGGCCGGTCCGGCTCCCGAAACGACCGTGGGCGCCACCGGCCGGGCCGGTGGCGCCCACGGTCACGTGGCGCGGACTGCGGAGAACGTCAGTCGTTGACGCAGACGTTGCCGAACGCCGGGTTCAGGGCGCCGATGACGTTCACGGAGTTGCCGCAGACGTTGACCGGGACGTGAACCGGAACCTGGACGAGGTTGCCCGAGAGGACACCCGGGGAGCCCACGGCCGCGCCTTCGGCCTGGGCGTCGGCGGAGGCGGCGCCCGCGGCACCGGCCACGGCGAGACCAGCGGAGGCCAGGGCCACGGCGGCCTTCTTGGCAGCAGAGTTCATGGGGAGTGCACCTTCTCGTTCGATGTCCTGCCCCGGTACCGGGGCTCACACCGAGCGAAACGGTCCACCATCCCAGACGGACACGGCCGGCGGCCAGATCTGACCTGTTCAGCCCAATAGTCGTAACCATCCTGCCCGTTGGGTTCCGCCGCGGTCGGTTTCTAGTGGCTGACGGGGATGTCGGGGATGGTGAGGTCGGGGAGCTTCGGGACGGCCGGGACCGCGGGGACGGCGGGTGCCGCCCCGGTCGCCGGCGGAACCGCGGGCACGGCCGGAACGGCGACCGGGAGGTCCGGCAGTTTGGGGACGGTGACCGGGAGGTCCGGCAGTTTGACGTCCGGCAGTTTGACGTCCGGGATCTTGATCTCCGGGAGCTTCGGCAGCTCGATCGCGGGGAGGCCGAGGCCGCCGAGCAGGCCCGTGAGCGAGCCCAGGAGGTCGGTCAGGGTCTTGGTGAGACTCCCGAGGAGGTCGTCGATCGGACCGGCCGCGACCCTCTCCCGGGATTCCGCCGCCTCCTCCAGCCGCTCGATCTGCTGCTGGACGGCCGCCGCCTTCCGCTCGACGGCGGCGGCGCCCTGGCCGTCCGCGGCACCCGCGGGGGCAGCCGCGCCGGACAGTATGACGACGGCGAGGGCCGACGGGACGAGGACGCGGAGGCGGGACGCCTTGGTGGAGTGCATGGGGAACCCTTCGGGGTGGTCGCACATAAGCGGACCGGAGTAGTCCACTTGCTCACCCACCGTGCGAACACCCCGCACGGAGCGCAACCGGAGGCGGGCGCCCCCGCGCGCGCCTGGGGCTGCGTACGGCCCTCGCGCAGGTGTCCGGGACGGCCTCACCCGCGCCGGGGAAATCCCCGCCCCGAACGGGCCGTTTGAGTGAAGCAGCGCAACCATGCCCGCCGGCGGCCGGTTGATCAGGGCGCTCCACTAGCGGGCACTCGTGCGACAAAAGGACCAATGATGCTCAAGAAGATCATGACCGCCGCCGCGGTTTCCGCCGTTGCCATCGGCGCCGGCGCCGCCGCCACCGCCCCGGCCATGGCCATCGGCAACGACAACGGGGTCAACACCGTCAACGGCAACGGCGCCCAGCAGATCTACGGCAACCAGAAGACCGCCGGCGACATGAGCCCGCAGCTCGGCCTGGTCCAGGGCACCCTCAACAAGCCCTGCGTCGGCCTGCCGGTCAAGGTCAACGCCCAGTCGATCCTGGCCGCGCTCAACATCGGCGTCCAGGACATCAACGTCCTGTCCAACCCGCAGAACCAGCAGTGCACCGAGAACTCCACCCAGGCCAAGGGCGACGAGCCGCTCTCGCACATCCTGGACAACATCCCGGTCCTCTCCGGCAACGCGTCCGCCGGCAGCTGACCCGGCTCCACCCCTCCTGGTCAGGGCCGCACCAGCCCGTGGAGCGAAGTGACGAGGGCCCCGGCGGCGGACGCCGCCGGGGCCCTCGTACGCGTGGGGCCGCCCGCCTCAGCCCGTCCAGAAGTCCCACCACCGGGTCAGGACCAGCATCCCGATCACCCCGAGGTGCAGGGCGGGCGGAGCCCAGGCGAACTCGGCGAAGAACCCCCGCAGCGGGCCGGGCGCGGGCAGGCTGCCCGTGCGGACGTTGTGGGCCGTGACCGCCCAGAACATCAGCAGCGTCGCCACCCAGGCCAGACAGCACCACAGGCACAGGGCGTTGATCTCGTAGAGCGACTGGAGCATCAGCCAGGCGCAGAAGCAGGTGCCGAAGGCGGTGCCGGCGTTCAGTCCCAGCCAGAACCAGCGGCGGTGGCGGGCCCCCGCGAGCAGTCCCGCGCCCACGCAGACCACGACGGCGTAGGCGGCCAGCCCGAGCATCGGGTTGGGGAAGCCGAAGACGGCCGCCTGCGCGCTCTTCATGACGCTGCCGCAGGACACCACGGGGTTGAGGCTGCACGCGGGCTTGAAGTCCGGGTCCTCCAGCAGGAGGAACTTGTCGAGGGTGATCACCCAGGAGGCCAGCAGTCCGGCGGCCCCGGTGGCCACCAGCAGCCAGGCCAGGGACCGGGGGGCGTCCGGTCCGCCCTCGGAGGGGGTGCTGGAGTGCCGCCGTTGGCGCGGGACGTCCACTGTGTTCGTTGCCATGGCGCCCATAGTCCCGCGCACCGCCGCAAACCCTGACGAATCCCAGCCATTCCCGGGCAAGTTGACCTGAAGGTGTGGTGGGAACCCCTGATGCTTCCCGGACGTTTTACCGAATCCCGGACGTGATGTCAGAGCCAGGGGCTACGTTGTGCTTCCGCGAAGTGACAAGCTGCGACGGCCTGGAGCCCACCTTGAGCGATCCGTACGAGACAACCGAGGCGCACCTCGAGCGACTCCTGGGCCGCGCCCTCAACTCCTTCGACCTTCCCGACCCGTTGGTCGAGCGCCTCGTCACGGCGCTTGCCCACAGCTCCTCCCTGTACACCACGCACCACAGCCCGTCGGCGGGGCAGTGGCGGGAGACCCACCGGCACACCTACCTGCTCTCCGACGGCGCGACGGCCTCCCTGTGGGAGCTGGCCTACCGGCTGAAGGGCGACGGCGGAACCCGCTACGAGGTGTTCGCCTGCCGCGAGGAACTCGCCCTGGCCGGGGCCCGGCTGTTCGGCGAGGCGGCCGCGGAGCCGGCGCACCCCCTGCCCGAGCCGTGCGGGGCCGAGGACGGGGTCCCGGACCGGTACGGCGACGCGGTGGAGGAGGATCTGGCACTGCTGAGCGCGCTGTTCGCCGCCCCGGACCCGCGGGAGCGCCACCGCGAGTACACGGCGGAGGGCTCCGCCGACCATGCCCGCCGGGTGCTGCGACGCGCCGAGAACACCGACCGGCCGGGGCCGGAGGCGGCCGCGCTGCTGCGCACGGCCTACGCGCACCGGATCACCCAGGCCTTCGGCGGCCGGCAGTCCCTGGCCGACGGCCGGGACGCCGGGTTCAGCCTGTACGAGCACGCCTTCGTCCTGCTGGACGGGAGCGAGCTCAGCCTGTGGGAGGTCGAGCACACGGCGACGCCGGACGGGCGGCACATGTGCGAGGTCTACGGGAGCGAGAGCGCCGCGCGCGGTGCGATGGAACTGCGCACGCGCGTGCGCTGACGCCGGCCGCCCGGGGCGGGACGCCATGGCGCCCGGGGCCGGGTGGCGGCCGGACTCCCGGTACGGACTCCTAATGCAGGGGGCCGTACAGGGGGAGGTCCAGGGGGAGGTCCCGGGTGATGCGCACCGCCTCCGGGCGCAGGTCGGCCGGGGTCGGCATCGCGCTGCCCGGGAGCTGGACGGCGGCCGCGCCGTGGGCCAGGGCGCGGGCGAGGGCGGCGGGGCCCGTGCCCCCGGCGATCAGGAAGCCGGCCAGGGCGGCGTCGCCCGCGCCGACGTCGCTGCGGACCGCGGCGGCCGGCGCCGTGCCGTGGAAGGCGCCCTCGGCGTCGACCAGCAGCTGGCCGTGCGGGCCGAGGGAGGCCAGGACCGCGCCGGCGCCCCGGGCGACCAGTTCCCCGGCGGCCTTGGCGGCGTCGCCGAGGGCGGCCAGGGGGCGGCCCACCGCCTCGGCGAGCTCGGCCGCGTTCGGCTTGACCAGGTCGGGGCCCGCCGGCAGGGCGGCGAGCAGGGCCGGGCCGGAGGTGTCGAGGGCGACGCGGGCGCCGGTCTCCCGGGCCCGGGTGACGAGTTCGGCGTACCAGTCCGGTCCGGGGCCGGGCGGCAGGCTGCCGCAGCAGGCGATCCAGTCGGGATCACCGGCGCAGGTGCGGACGGTGTCGAGCAGCAGGGCGGCTTCGCGGGGCGAGAGTTCCGGCCCCGCCGCGTTGATCTTCGTCAGGGTTCCGTCGGGTTCGGCGAGGGAGATGTTCGAGCGGGTCTCCCCGGCGATCGAGACGGCGGTGACGTCCACGCCCTGGGCGCCCAGGAGTTCGGCGAGCAGGGCGCCGGGGGTGCCGCCGAGCGGGAGGACGGCGGTGGTGGCCACGCCGGCCGCCGCGACGGCCCGTGAGACGTTGACCCCCTTGCCGCCGGGGTCCACCCGGTCGCCGGCGGCCCGGAGCACCTCGCCGCGGCCCAGCGAGGGGACCTCGTAGGTCCGATCGAGGGAGGGGTTGGGGGTGACGGTGAGGATCATACGAGCACGACTTCCGTACCGGCGGCTTCGATGGCCGCCCTGTCGGCCGGGCCGAGCCCGGTATCGGTGATGAGGAGGGACACGTCCGCGAGGGAGCCGAAGCGGGCGAAGCGCTCCTGGCCGGCCTTGGCGGAGTCGGCGAGCAGCACCACCCGGCGGGCGGCGGCGATCGCGGCGCGCTTGACGGCGGCCTCGGACAGGTCGGGGGTGGTCAGGCCGGCCGCGGCGCCGAAGCCGTTCGTGGCGAGGAACAGGACGTCGGCGTGGATCTCGGCGTAGGCGCGCAGCGCCCAGGCGTCGACGGCGGCCCGGGTGCGGTGGCGGATCCGGCCGCCGACCAGGTGGAGGTCGATGCCGGTGTGGCCGGCGAGGCGGGCGGCGACGGGCAGGGCGTGGGTGACCACGGTGAGCGCGGTGTCGACGGGGATGCGGTCGGCGAGGCGGGCGAGGGTGCTGCCGGCGTCGAGGATGACACTGCCGCCGACGGGGAGCTCGGCGAGGGCGGCGGCCGCGATGCGGTCCTTCTCGTCGCCTGCGGTGGCCTCGCGGGAGGGGAGGTCGGGTTCGAAGGCGAGGCGGCCGGCCGGGATGGCCCCGCCGTGCACCCGGCGCAGCAGGCCGGCCCGGTCGAGGGCGGTCAGGTCCCGGCGCACGGTCTCGGCGGTGACCTGGAAGCGTGCGGCGAGGGAGAGCACGTCGACCCGCCCGGCCTCGCGGGCCAGGCGCAGGATCTCCTGCTGGCGCTCGGGTGCGTACATGTGGGATTGCTTCCGCTCTGTGCCCGTTCGGGTGGGTTTACCCCACCGTACGCCCGCAAGAGGGCAGGAACCAAGAAAAACGGACATGCCCGCCCACGGGGGCGGACATGTCCGTGAGGGGCGCCGGGAGGCTCAGGCCTGGGCGGCCTGCTCGACGGCGCCCTCGCGCTCCGAGAGCGGGACCTGCTTGCGGGGCAGGACGAACATCACCGCGAAGATCACGACGAGCACCGCCACGACCCACCACAGCGCGCCGTGGAAGGCGTCGACGTAGGGGGCGCCGAGGACCCGGTCGTCGTCGATCGAGCCGAAGAAGACGACGGAGGTCAGGGCGAGGCCCAGGGCGTTGCCCATCTGGCCGGTGGTGTTGATCAGGCCGGAGGCCGAGCCGGCGTGCTCGCGCGGCACCTGGGACAGGATGGTGTCGTTCAGCGGGGCGACGATCAGGCCCATGCCGATGCCCATGACGATCAGCGGCGGGGCCATCTGCCAGGAGGAGATCTCCATGCCGTAGCGCTGGGACTCCCAGATGTAGAGGAGCAGGCCCGCGGCCATGACCAGCGCGCCGGCCTGGAGCACCTTGCGGCCGAAGCGGGGGACGAGCTTCTCGACGGAGAGGCCGGCTGCGACGGAGACGGCGATGGAGAAGGGGATGCCGGTGCTGCCGGCGTGCAGCGGGGTCCAGCCGAGGCCCATCTGCATGTAGAGCGTCCAGACCAGGAAGAAGATGCCGGTGGCCAGGCCGAAGGCCAGCTGGACGGTGATGCCGCCGGCGAAGCTCTTGACGTTGAAGAGGGAGAGCTCGACGAGCGGGGAGCCGTCCTTCTTGATCTTGTACTTCTCGTAGCCGATGAAGACGGCGAAGACGACCGGCGAGGCGATCATGCAGAGGAAGCCCCACAGCGGCCAGTCGTTCTCGCGGCCCTGGGTGAGCGGGTAGATCAGCAGGACCAGTGCGAGGGTCGCGAGGACGACGCCGACCAGGTCGAGGCGCAGGGCCTTGGGGGCCTTGGACTCGGAGATGAACTTGCGGCCCAGGATCACGGCGGCGATGCCGACGGGCAGGTTGATCAGGAAGATCGTGCGCCATTCGAGGCCGAAGAGGTCCCACTCGGTGAGCAGCGCGCCGAGCAGCGGGCCGGAGACCGCGCCGAGGCCGACGATCGCGCCGAACATGCCGAAGACCTTGCCGCGCTCGTGGGGCGGGAAGGTGACGTGGATGATCGCCAGCACCTGCGGGACCATCATCGCCGCCATGGCGCCCTGGAGGAGCCGGGAGGCGACGAGCATGCCCGGGTCGGGCGCGATGCCGCAGAGCAGGGAGGCGGCGGTGAAGCCCGCGACGCCGACGAGGAAGAGGCGCTTGCGGCCGAAGATGTCACCGAGACGGCCGCCGGTGATCAGACCGGCGGCGAAGGCGAGCGCGTAGCCGGCGGTGATCCACTGGATGGCACTGGTCGAGGCGCCGAAGTCCTGGCGCATGCTGGGTATCGCGATGTTGACGATCGTGACGTCGACGAGGTCCATGAAGGACGCGGTCATCACGATGGCGAGCGCCAGCCAGCGGCGGCGGTCGGCCGGGGCGTCGGCGGCGCTCGGGTCGGCGGCGGCTGCCTCCGGTGCCGCCGGGGCGGGTGCGGTCCGCTCTTCTCGTACGGGCCCGTTCTCTCTTTCGGGCGATGCTGTGGACGTCTCGGTGCTCATGGAGAGCAACCTAGACCGCATCTAGGCCAGAGTGCGTCCTATTTCCCTGGCAATCTTGAAGGATGAACGACACACCCGCCCGGCTGCTCACCCTGCTGTCCCTGCTCCAGACCCCGCGCGAGTGGCCGGGGAGCGAGCTGGCGGAGCGGCTCGGAGTGAGTGCGCGCACGATCCGGCGGGACATCGAGCGGCTGCGCGACCTGGGGTACCCGGTGGAGGCCACGCTGGGCGCGGTCGGCGGGTACCGGCTGGTCGCGGGGGCGGCGATGCCGCCGCTGCTGCTGGACGACGAGGAGGCCGTGGCCATCGCGGTGGGGCTGCGGGCGGGGGCCGGCCATGCGATCGAGGGGGTCGAGGAGGCCTCCGTGCGGGCGCTGGCCAAGCTGGAGCAGGTGCTGCCGGCGCGGCTGCGGCACCGGGTGGGGGCGCTGCAGTCCGCCACGGTGGCGGTGACCCGGGGCGACGGGCCGAGCGTGGACCCGCGGACGCTGACGGCGATGGCCGCGGCGGTGGCGGGGCCGGAGCGGCTGCGGTTCGCGTACCGGGCGCGGGACGGGGCGGACTCGCGGCGGCTGGTGGAGCCGTACCGCCTGGTCAGTACGGGCAGCCGCTGGTACCTGGTGGCCTTCGACCTGGAGCGGGAGGACTGGCGCACGTTCCGGGTGGACCGGGTGAGCGAGCCCTTCGCGACGGGGGCCCGGTTCACCCCGCGGCCGCTGCCGATGGAGGCGGCGGAGTTCGTACGGCGGGGGCTGCGGGGCGGGGAGACCTATCCGGCGGACGTGTCCTTCGCCGTGCCGCCGCAGGAGCTGCCGGGGTGGCTGCGGGAGGGGGCGGTGGCCGAGGCGCGGGGGACGCGGGTCCGCTTCGAGAGCGGGGACGCGCCGGAGTGGCTGGCGGCCCGGCTGGCGCTGACGGGGCTGGAGTTCACGGTGCGGGGGCCGGAGTTCCTGGTACGGGCGGCAGCCGCACTGGCGGCCCGGCTGGCCGGAGCGGCACCGGCCGCCGGACCGGGACCGGCCGGGGCCGGGACGGAGCCGGCGTAGGGGGGAGCCCCGGCACCTGGGGGGGGATAGGTGCCGGGGCTCGTCTCGGGGGCTTCGGGCGGGCGTCAGGCCACGGCGTCGAAGCCGGTGTCGCGCGCCATCCGCTTCAGTTCCAGCAAAGCATGCTTCTCGATCTGGCGGATCCGCTCGCGGGTCAGCCCGTGCTGCTTGCCGACCTCCGTGAGGGTCCGCTCGCGGCCGTCCTCGATGCCGTAGCGCATCTTGATGATCGACGCCGTGCGCTGGTCCAGCTTGCCGAGGAGGTCCTCCAGCTCCTCGCTGCGCAGCAGCGCGAGCACGGACTGCTCGGGAGAGATCGCGGCGGTGTCCTCCAGCAGGTCGCCGAACTGGGTGTCGCCGTCGTCGTCGACGGACATGTTGAGGCTGACCGGGTCGCGCGCCCAGTCCAGGACGTCTCCGACGCGCTTCTCGGTGGAGTCCAGCTCGGCGGCGATCTCGGCGTGCTCCGGGTCGCGGCCGTTCTCGCGGTTGAACTCGCGCTGGATGCGGCGGATCCGGCCGAGCTCCTCCACCAGGTGGACGGGGAGGCGGATGGTGCGGGACTGGTCGGCGATGGAGCGGGTGATGGCCTGGCGGATCCACCACGTGGCGTACGTGGAGAACTTGAAGCCCTTGGTGTAGTCGAACTTCTCCACCGCGCGGACGAGGCCGGCGTTGCCCTCCTGGATCAGGTCGAGCAGGGGCAGTCCGCTGCGCGGGTAGCGGCGGGCGACGGCGACGACGAGGCGGAGGTTGGACCGGATGAAGACCTCCTTGGCCCGCTCGCCCTCGGCGGCCAGGGCCTCCAGCTCCCCGCGCGCCGGGGTCTCCCCGTCGCGCTCGACCTCTCCGTCGAGGATCTGCCGGGCGTAGACGCCCGCCTCGATGATCTGCGAGAGCTCCACTTCCCGGGCGGCGTCGAGCAGCGGCGTGCGCGCGATCTCGTCCAGGTACATGCCGACCAGGTCGCGGTCGACGATCTCTCCACCCACGGCGCGGGCGCTGCTCGTGGACTGACGACGGGCGACGGCGCGGGTTGCCATGCGGTGCTCCCTTGCGATGCGATGAACGGTCGCGGTGCGTCTTCGGACACTCTCCCGAGTGCCCGCTTCCGAGGGAAACAACGACTGGAATCGGGACAGAATTCCCACACGCCTCCCTCGTTTCCGGGATCTTGCAGTATCCTGCCCCGCCACTGCGCTGGCCGGGCGCTTCAGGCGGGCCGCGAGAACCCGAAGAGATGCAGGTCAGACCCACCCCGGGACCACCGGGGCGACCCGAGCGGCCACGACGCCGATGAGACCGCCGTCACATGCGGCGCGTCCGTCCCGGCGGTGCCCGCGGGTTGCACTCCCACCCCCCAAGACGGCCCGCACCGGGTTCTGGTTGCCTGCCCGTCACCCGTTCGGGCGGGGTACGGGCATATTCCTACGGCACGGTCCCGTTGCGGACACGACAGCATCGCCCGGGCGATCTACGGCTCACCGGCGACGGCTCCCTCCGGTCCGGCCGGAGGTTTCGTCATCGGCGAGGCGATCACCGGCCCCGCCCGCGGCGCCTCCTAGCCGAACTGCACCGACCGCTTCGACAGCCCCATCCAGAAGCCGTCCACCGGGGTGGACTGGGCGGTGAGGTCGGAGCCGGCGGCGCCGAGGGTGACGAACAGCGGGGCGAAGTGCTCCGTGCGGGGGTGGGCGAGGCGGCCCGCCGGGGACTTGGCCTCGAAGTCGAGCAGGGCGTCGACGTCGTGGGCGGCCAGGGCCTCGCGGCCCCAGGCGTCGAACTCCGCCGACCAGCCGGGCACGCCGGGGCCGGTGTGGCGCAGGGCGGCCAGGTTGTGGGTGAAGAAGCCGCTGCCGACGATCAGCACGCCCTCGTCGCGCAGCGGGGCGAGCTTGCGGCCGATGTCCATCAGACGGGCGGGGTCCAGGGTGGGCAGGGAGATCTGGAGGACCGGTATGTCGGCCCCGGGGTACATCTCGACGAGGGGGACGTACGCGCCGTGGTCGAGGCCGCGGTCCGGGACGTCCTGGACCGGGGTGCCGGGGGCCTTCAGCAGGGCGCGGACCGCGGCGGCGAGCTCCGGGGCGCCGGGGGCGTCGTAGCGGACCCGGTAGTAGTGCTCGGGGAAGCCCCAGAAGTCGTACACGAGCGGGGCGGGCTCGGTGGCGCCCAGCGCCAGCGGCGCCTCCTCCCAGTGGGCGGAGACCATCAGGACGGCGCGCGGCCGGGGCAGTCCCGCCGACCAGGCGGCGAGCTCGGCCGGCCAGAGCGGGTCGTCGGCGAGCGGGGGCGCGCCGTGGCTGAGGTACAGCGCCGGCATGCGCTCGGGGGCGGGGGCTGTGGTCATCGGGCGCTCCTCGGTCCGTGGTGCGTACGTCGTCCGCGGGGAGGGCGTACCCGGTTCACCCGGAAAGACCGACCCCGCTTCGTTCAAATTTGAACGAAGCGGGGTCGTCAGTCATTCCCGTACCGGAGCCGCCGTCAGTGGGCGATCACCGGGACCGGCAGCTCGGCGTCCTCGGCCCCCGCGCCGGAGCCTGCGGCCACCGGGCCGCCCTGGCCCGGACGGCCCGTGTTGATCAGGGTGAACGCGATGGCGGCGCTGACCGCGAGGATGCCCACGGCCCACCAGATCGCCGAGGAGTAGCCCTCCACCATGGCCTGCGCCTGGACCAGCTTCCCCGCGACGCCGCCCGCCGCGGCCTCGGCCGCGTGGTCGGTCAGGTAGGCGGTGGTCGCCGAGGCGGCGATGGTGTTCAGCAGGGCGGTGCCGATCGCGCCGCCGACCTGCTGCGAGGTGTTGACCATGGCCGAGGCGACACCGGCGTCGGCCGGGTTCACCCCGTAGGTCGCCAGGGACATGGCCGGCATGAAGGCGGTGCCCATGCCGAGGCCCAGCAGCAGCTGCGCCGGCAGGATCAGCGCCGGGTAGGAGGAGCCGACCTCCAGCTGGGTCAGCAGCAGCATGCCGGTGGCGGCGAGCAGGAAGCCCGGGCCCATCAGCAGCCGCGGCGCGACCCGGGTCATCAGGCGGGCGCCGATCTGGGTGGAGCCCGTGATCATGCCCGCGATCATCGGCAGGAAGGCGAAGCCGGTCTTGACGGGCGAGAAGCCCTTCACGACCTGGAGGTAGTAGGTGAGGAACAGGAACAGGCCGAACATCGCGATGACGGCGAGGCCGAGCGAGAGGTAGACGCCGCCGCGGTTGCGCTCCAGCAGGACGCGCAGCGGCAGAAGCGGGGACTTCACCCTGGACTCGACGGCGACGAAGGCGGCGAGCAGCACGGCGGAGGCGATGAACAGGCCCAGGGTGGTCCCGTCCGTCCAGCCGGCCGACTCGGCGCGGGTGAACCCGTAGACGAGCGAGACCAGGCCCAGGGTCGAGAGGACCACGCCGGGGATGTCGAGGCGGGCGCCGTTGCGGGAGCCGGCCGGCTCGCGGACGACCATCCAGGCGCCCGCGGCCGCGACGACCGCGAAGGGGATGTTGACGAAGAACGTCCAGCGCCAGTTGAGGTACTCGGTCAGGAAGCCGCCGAGGATCAGGCCGACGGCGCCGCCGCCGCCCGCGATCGCGCCGTAGATGCCGAAGGCCTTGGCGCGCTCCTTGGCGTCGGTGAAGGTGACCGCCAGCAGCGAGAGCGCGGCGGGGGCGAGCAGCGCGCCGAAGGCGCCCTGGAGGGCGCGGGCGCCCAGCATCATCGCCTCGCCGGTCGCGGCGCCGCCGAGCGCGGAGGCCAGGGCGAAGCCGGCGAGGCCGGTGATGAAGGCGTTCTTGCGGCCCCACTTGTCGGCGATGCGGCCGCCGAAGAGGAGGAGCCCGCCGAAGGCCAGCGCGTAGGCGGTGATGACCCACTGGCGGTTGCCGTCGGAGATGCCGAGGTCGGTCTGCGCGGAGGGGAGGGCGATGTTCACGATGGTCGCGTCGAGGACGACCATCAGCTGCGCCAGCGCGATGAAGACCAGGGCCTTCCAGCGGCTGGGATCGGCGGCAGCGGCAGCCGGTGGGGCGGACGCGGCTGTTTTGGACATGGGGGTACCCACTTCACTGTACGGAATGACTGAAAAGGGAGGGGATGAAAGGAAAAGAGGCGGTTTTCGAGGCTACTGAAGGGCGGGGTGCCGCGTCACACGGTTTTCCTGCCGAGGTCCTGCAACGTGACGGCGCTGCCGGGGAGTAGGGAGCGGGCCGGGGCCCGCAGCCCGTCGAGGAAGAGCTGGAGGTGGCGGTGGGCGAAGCCGCCCACCGCCGCGCACTCCGTCCCGGGGAGGGGGCGGGCGAGCTGGGACAGGGCGAGCATCAGGTCGCCCGTGCCGATGTCGGCGCGCAGCAGGCCCGCGCCCTGCCCGGCGGCGACCAGGGTGTCCACGGCGGTCCCCAACGCCTCGCGCGCGGCGAGGAGTTCGGGGTGGTCGTGGTCGAAGCCGTCCGACAGCATCGGGCACAGGGCGCCGATCCGCTCGTCGGCCGCGGCGTGCGTGAAGCGGCAGAGCGCGGCGAAGGCGTCGGGCTCCTCGGCGAGGGCGTCCTCGGCCTGGGCGGTGACCCGGTCCATCACGTAGAGCACCACGTGGTGGACGAGGTCCGCCCGGTCGGGGAAGTGCCGGTACAGGGTGGCGTTGCCGATGCCGGCCCGGCGGGCGATCTCGTCGAGGGGGGCGTCCGCGCCGAACTCCACGAACATCTCGCGAGCCGCCCCGAGGATCCGCTCGCGGTTGCGCACGGCGTCGGCGCGCGGCTTGGGCACCCGGGCGGGGGTGGTGCTCTGCATTCCGGGCCTCCCTGGGGCTGGAACTCGTACGGACGGCCCGGCGGGCGGACCGATTGGCCTGATGACGACCCCCGAACCGGGGACTCGCTCCCCACTTGTGGGGACTCTCTTCCAAACGGGGAAACGGTCCCCGGTTATTTCACTCCCCCGAGTGACCCGCATCACAAGCGAATCCTGGGGTTTTATCCCGTTTGGACGCTTTCGACGCGCGGGCGTGTCGCAGCCGACGGAGGGTGAGCGCACAGAGAGCAGACCGGACCCGGCCGGCTGCCGCGCACCCGAAGGCGATCTCCATGCCGCAGACCCGCCACCGGATACGCAGACCCTGCCGCACCGGCGCGTTCATCGGCCTCACCGCACTGGCCCTCGGCGTCACCGCCACCGCCAGCGGCGGCATCCAGGGCCGCGGCCACGCCACCTCCGGCCCGAAGGCCGCCACCGCCGAATCCGTCCTGGCGCCCTGCCGGATCTCCGCGACCATGGGCGTCCAGCTGTCTGAGGGCCTGCCGACCGCGCCCGGGTATTCCCGGTCGACGGGCGAGATCCGCGCACTGAACCTGATGATCGACTTCCCCGACGCCAAGGGCGAGGGCTCGGCCATGGACCGGCTGGCGGAGTTCTTCCCCCAGACCTCCGAATGGTTCCGCACGAGCTCCTACGGGCGGCTGACCTACCGGGCCGAAGCCCCGATACGCAACTGGCTGCGGATGCCGATGCCCTTCGCGGCGTACGGGATCGAGCGCGGCTCCGCCTACGAGCCGGGCTACCGGCAGCTCGTCGAGCACATCGCGAGGGCCGCCGACGCCGAGGTGGACTTCAGCCGGTACGACCTGATCAACATCCTCGTCACCCCGAACGCCGGGCCGTCCGCGCTGGACACCGTCCTGTCCGTCACCTTCTCCGGCAACGGCGAGGCCCCCATGGCCGACGGGGTGCCGCTGGCGAACACGTCCTTCGTCTACAGCCGGCAGGACGACGGCTCCGGCTCCTACCGGGAGACCGGCTACCGGGTGCTGCCGCACGAGAACGGGCACGTCTTCGGACTGCCCGACCTCTACACCTCCGACGGGGGCGGCACGGTCGGCCACTGGGACATCATGAGCGAGGACTGGGGCGCCAACAACGACCTCCTCGGCTGGCACAAGTGGAAGCTGGGCTGGCTCGACGGGTCGCAGATCAGCTGCGCCTCGAAGCCCGGCGTCAGCGAGCACCTGCTGACCCCGCTGGCGGTGGAGGGCGGCACCAAGCTGGCCTTCGTCCCCCTCTCGGAGAGCGCCGGCTACGCGATCGAGGTCCGCACGCGGGACGGGAACGACGAGGCCGTCTGCAAGCCCGGCGTACTGATCTACAAGGTCGACTCGGACGTGGACACCGGGCGCGGGCCGGTCACCGTCTCCGACAGCGCGGGCGGCAGCGGCGGCTGCACCCGCCGGCCCAACGTGCACGCCGAGCTGTCGGACGCGCCGTTCCGGCCGGGCGAGACCTTCACCGACGAGAAGGCGGGCGTCTCCGTCTCGGTGGTCGCGGCCCTCCCGGGCGGCGGCTTCCGGGTCCGCGTGAGCCGCCCCTGACACCCCGCACCCGTCCCCCGCCCCCGCCTCCCCCTCCCCCTCCCAAGGAGCCGTCGCCGTGAACACGACCCCCGAAGAACGCCTGGCGGCCGCCGGGCACGAGCTGCCCCCGGTCGCCCCGCCCGTCGCCGTGTACGTACCGGCGGTGGTGAGCGGGCACTACGTCCACACCTCCGGGCAGCTGCCCGTGGTGGGCGGGGCGCTGCTGCGCACCGGCAAGGTGGGCGGCGAGGTCACCCCGGAGCAGGGCGCCGAGCTGGCCCGGCAGTGCGCGCTGAACGCGCTCGCCGCCGTGGCCTCGGTGGCCGGGGACCTGTCCGCCGTGAAACGGGTGGTCAAGGTGGTCGGCTTCGTGGCCTCCGCCCCGGACTTCACCGGCCAGCCGGGCGTGGTCAACGGGGCGAGCGAACTGCTGGGCACCGCCTTCGGCGACGCGGGCATCCACGCGCGCAGCGCGGTCGGGGTGGCGGTGCTGCCGCTGGACGCCCCGGTGGAGGTGGAGATCACGGTGGAGCTGCACGCCCCGATGGGCGTCTGAGCCCCCTCCCCCGGGGGCCGGTCCCGGACTACGGCGCGGGTGCGCGCCCGGCCGGACGGCCCGGGGCGGCGAAGGCCTCCGGGTGGGCGGCGGACAGGAGCCGGTGACCGCGCTCCAGGGTCCGCGTGAAGGCCGCGGGGTCGGTGAGGGACATGATGTGCGGCCCGCGGACGTGGAACAGTCGGGCGTCGCCGCCGCCGGAGCGGGCCGCGGCGAGGAACTCCCGCTCCCCGGTGCGGAAGAGGCGGTCGCCGACGCCGTTGACGAAGAGCACCGGCAGCCGGCAGCGGCGCGCGAGCCCGGGGAAATCGCACCGGGAGAGTTCGTCGACCACCTCGCCGAAGGCGGGCATCGCCAGGCCGCCGCGCAGCACCGCCTCCCGGCTCTCGGCCGGCAGCCGGCGCCCGAACGCCCACGCGTTGAGGCGGGCGGAGCGCTCCGGCCCGAGCGCCGCGAACGCGCGGGCGGCGGCGCGGTGGGGCAGGACGGCGGGCCCGTCGGTCCGGGCGGTGGACCCCTGGACGAGGAGCGCGGCCGCGCCCTGCGGGTGCGCGGCCCCGTAGGCGAGGGCGACGTAGCCGCCCAGCGAGGCGCCCGCCACCAGCGGGCGGCGCCCCGTGGCCCGGACGGCCTCCTCCACGGCCAGCCCCACCTGCGCGACGGCCTCCTCCAGCCGGAAGGGGCGCCCGCGCCGGGCCCCGTGGCCGGGCAGGTCGGGGGCGGTGACCCGGAAGCGGGGAGCCAGCCGGCGGGCGTGGGGGTCCCACATCAGCGCCGAGAGCCGGGTCCCGTGGACGAGGACCAGCGGCGCCCCCTCGGGCGCTCCGGCGGCCCAGATCCCGGGCGGACCGGGGACGGGCACCAGCCCCGCCGCCGTCGCCGGGGTCCCCGGTCGGTCGCTTCCGCCCATGTCTCCCCCTGACACGCATCCAACGCAACGTTGCGTTGCACATTAGGCGGGGACCGCTTGAAACACAACGCCACGTCGCGTTGCACTAGGGTGGCCGTCGGACGCACGGGGAAGGAGCGGGACCCATGACGCAGAGGCGGGACGGGACGGCCGGCGGGCCGCGGCGCAGGGCCGAGATCTTCTCGGCCGCCCTCGGCCTGCTCGGCGAGGCGGGCTTCGACGCCCTGACCGTCGAAGGGGTGGCCCGGCGCGCCGGGGTCAACAAGACGACCCTCTACCGCTGGTGGCCGTCCAAGGCGGAGCTGCTGCACGACGCGCTGCTGGACTCCGACGCCTTCCGCTTCGAACCCCCCGACACCGGCAGCCTGCGCGGCGACCTGACCGCGCTCGCCGACCGGATCGGCCACCTGCTGGACGACGAGCGCCGGCGGACGGTCGTCGAGGCCGTCCTGGTCGGCGCGGTGGGCCACCCGGCGATGCGCGCGCTCGCGGTCTCCTTCCTCGACGACCGCTTCGGCCGGCACCGTCCCCTGTTCGCCCGCGCGGTGGCCCGCGGCGAACTGCCGCCCGACGCCGACCCGGCGCCCCTGGTCGACGCCCTGGCCGGCGCCCTGTGGATGCGGATCCTCGTCCGCCGGGACGGGGCGACCGACGGCTACACCCGCGAGCTCGCGGGCCTCCTGATGGACGGAGCCGCACGCTCCGCCCCCTCCGCCGACCCCGGCGGGAAACCGGGCCCCGGAGCCGGTACCTGATCCGCTACGCTGTGCCTGGGCCGCTTTCGCGGCGGCCCAGGGCTCCGCACGGAGCCCCGAACGCCTTCGTAGCTCAGGGGATAGAGCACCGCTCTCCTAAAGCGGGTGTCGCAGGTTCGAATCCTGCCGGGGGCACAAGGGACGACGGCCCGGACCGATCACGGTCCGGGCCGTTCGACTGCACCGGCTGACGGCAACGGGGGCGGGTGTCTGGTCTAGGTTTGGCCCGTGAACCACAGTCGGTCCCACTCCGGAGCGCCCCACGAGCCCGACGTGCCGCCCTACCAGGCGGTCCTGGCGGAGACCGACTGGGATTCGCTCCAGACGGCCTTCGGGAACGGTGGAGGTCTTCCCGGGGTTCTGGCACGGCTGTTGGAGCCGGATGCCAAGGTTCAGGTCAGCGCTCTGGCGGAGCTGCGCGAGCTGGTGGGCCACCAGAACACCGTCTACGAAGCCACCGCCCCCGTCGCCCTGTTCGTCGCCGGCATCCTCGCCCACCCGGCGGCCATGACGCCCAGGCCCTATCGCGGCGTTCCCGTCCGCGCGACGCTGTTGAACTGGCTGCTTTCCACGGCCTACGACGCCTCCGACGAGGTCGTCGGCCCCAAGGAGCGGTATTTCCCCGGCTTCCTCGCCCGCGGCACCACCGTGGCGGCCTTCCGGGACCTGCGCCCGGTGCTCTACCGGGCCGTCGCGCCCCTCCTCCAGGACAGCCACGAGGACGTGCGCGAAGCCGCCGTCACCGCCGCGCTCGTCCTCGCCGAACACCCCGCGCTCGCCGGGCACCGCGACCACCTCGCCGTGCACGCCCGCCCCATCCTGGACAGCAGCGGCAACGACGCCAACCGGCGCGTCGCCCGGAAGGCGCTCGAAGCGTGGGGCCACGCCGTTCCCGGCCCCGAACCCTTCCGGGAGGAGCCCTGGGACCAGGGGCCGCGCAGCGATGGCCGCGGGGATCTCGAACCCCCCTTCTGACCGGTACGGCCACGCCCCGCTCCTGCCCGGAGCGCGAACGCGAACGGGAACGGCCCGGAGCGATCGTGCTCCGGGCCGTTTCCTCCGTACCGCCGCCGTCAGCTCAGGCCCCTGCTGCGTTCGCCGATCCGGTCGCCCTGGGGGGTGCCGGCCCGCTTGAGGTCCGCTTTCGTGTGCGCCCCGCCCTTCACCTTGGTGCGGAGGGGGCCCTCGAAGCCGTGGTGGGGGCCGTGGCCCTGCGCGCGGCGCGTGTTCAGCTGGAGCTGTTCCACCGCCTTCGCGACGGCAGCCTGGACGTCCTGCTTCTGCTCTTTGCTCATCCCGTCGTCAACTCCCTCGGGAAGCATTCACTCGATCCCATTACCGGGATCGTATGCAGATATACGGACCTATGCACCTGGATGGGGTGGAAACCGGCCCCCTCCGGGCCGGGCTCAGGGCCGGCTCACGGCCGGCCCTGAGTGTCCTGACCGGCGCGGACCAGCTCCTCCGGGCAGGGCGTGCCGCGCGGGAGCTGGTACTTCGCCGCGATGCGGTACTCGCCCGGCGCCGGGGCCAGCAGCTCCGTCCACACGTCCCCCTCGCCGTCGGGGGCCGCCTTGGCCAGGCAGCCGGCGGTGTTCGCGTACTCCTTCGGCGCCCCGGAACGCGCCGCGCCCCGCGCCTTGGACGCCGGGGTCTCCTGCGGGGGCTCCACGGCCTTCCCCGAGCCGTCCACCAGGCCCAGCCACGGCGAGTGCGGGATCCGCACCAGTACCCGGCCGGGCGCCCGGACGTCGACGACCAGCTGGTCCGCGCCCGCCCGGACCACCTGCGCCGGCCCGGTCACCAGGCTCGTCGGATCGTCCACCTCGAACAGCCGCCAGTTCTCGTCGCCCCAGATCTGCCGCAGGTACGGCAGCCCGCCGCGCAGCAGCTCGGCCTCGGCCTCGCCGCCCGAGTCGGGCTTGTCCGCGGGCAGCACCACGTAGTGCACGGCCCAGCGCTCCAGCCAGGCCCGGTAGCTCTCGGCGCCGAGGGTGTCGTCGTAGAAGAGCGGGTTGCGCTCCAGGTCGGCCTGGCGGTTCCAGCCGCGCGCGAGGTTCACGTACGCGGGGAAGGCCGAGGACTCCCGGTGGCTGCTGGCGGGGACCACCTCCACCCGGCCCCGGTCGGCGCCGGCCTTCTGCAGCTGGTCGACCAGGGGGGCCAGCTCGCGGTTCCAGGCGGCCACCGGGGTGGTGCGGACGATGTCGGTGATGCTGTTGGTGGTGATCCAGGCGTTCAGGCCGACGAACGCCAGCAGCACGGCGTACCGGCGCCGGGTGCGCGGGACCGTGTGCGGGACGGCCGCGAGGAGGACCGCCCCGCCGAAGAGCATGACCATGCGGGTGGCGTTCGAACCGATCTGGGAGTCGACCACCCAGGTCAGGAACACCCCGAGGGCGTACACGGCGCCGGAGATCCGGACCGTCTTCCACCGCTTGGGCACGAGGAAGGCGATGGCCAGCCCGAAGACGAACGGGAGCCAGGCCGAGCCGATCTTCATCGGCTGGGTCCCGGAGAAGGGGAACAGCCAGGCCGACAGGCCCACCACGGCCACCGGGGCCAGCCCCAGCGCGTACGCGCCCGGGCGCCGCCCGCTCAGGAACAGCGCGGCCGCGACCACCCCGAGGAACAGCCCCGCGACCGGGCTCGCGGCGGTCGCCAGCCCGGCCAGCGGTGCGGCGACGGCGGCCTTGGCCCAGCGCCGCCGGGCCCACTTGCGGGGCCAGCAGAAGACGGCGGCGACGGCCCCGAGGGCGAACAGGGTCCCCAGCCCGAAGGTGACGCGGCCCGAGAGGGCGTTGCAGAACAGGCCGTAGACCCCGGCCAGCGCCGGCCACAGGGGGCGCCGGACGGCGCCCCGGCAGCGGGTGAGGATCAGGGCGAGGAGGCCCGCCGAGCAGGTCCCGGCGATCATCATCGTGGTCCGGACGCCGAGCACGTGCATGACGTACGGGGACACGACGCTGTACGAGACGGGGTGCATCCCCCCGTACCAGGCGAGGTTGTACGCCGTGTCCGGGTGCCGGCCGACGAACTCCGCCCACGCGTCCTGGGCCGCGAGGTCCCCGCCGCTGTTGGCGAAGCAGAAGAACCAGACGACGTGCAGGACCGCCGCCGCGGCGGTGGCGACCGCCACCGGGTGGCGGTGGGCCAGGCCGAGGGGGCCGCCCTCCGGCCGGCCGGCGGAGGTCGGCCGTCTCTGTCCGGGCACCCGGCTCCCCGGCTTGCGCTGCTCAGCTGTGGTCACGACCGACGCCTTCTTCCCGACACCTCTTCCCGACACGACACGCGAGTCCCGTCCCGGCTCCCTGGACGCACCGCGGCGCCCCGGGGTTGCCCGGGGCGCCGCGGTGCTGCGGCCCGTATCAGCCGATACGGGTCAGCTTGCTGCCGACGCCCGGCGCGGCCAGCTCCGACTGGAGCGCGACCGGCACCTTCACCTGGCTGGCCCCGTCGCCGACGGTCAGCATGCCGACCGCCGTGCCGGCCTTCGCCGTCTCGGGGATCTTCGTGCCGCCGTCGCCGAGCTTGATGTCCACCGTCAGCGAGGACCAGCCGACCGCCTGGACGTCGGCGGTGGCGATGACCTTGGTCCGGCCGCCGACGCCGTCGTCCACGTACCCGACGACGTCGCCCTTCTTCACGACGGGCGCGCCCTCCAGGGACTTCTGGGTGGCGACCAGCAGGTTCTTGCTCACCGCGACGACCGTGTCGATGATCGGCGGCTTGTGCTGGCCGAGGACCGCGCCGACGATCAGCTGGTTGGTGTCGCCGACCTTCTTGTAGGCGGCGAAGAGGAGGTTGCCGCCGGCCTTGGTCGTCGTACCCGTCTTGATGCCGAGGGACTCGTTGTACGGCACCAGGCTGTTCCAGTTCCGCCAGCTCTTGCCGGTCTGGTCGGTCCATGAGGGCTTGCGGGTGATGTCCGTCAGCGCGTCCATCTCGACGATCTTCAGACCGAGCTTGACCTGGTCCTCGGCGGTGCTGACGGTGGTCGCGTCCAGGCCCGAGGGGTCGGTGTAGGTCGTGTTCGTCATGCCGAGCTGCTTGGCCGTGTCGTTCATCTTCTTGACGAACGCCTCCTGGGAGCCGGAGTCCCAGCGGGCCAGCAGCCGCGCGATGTTGTTGGCCGACGGGATCATGAGGGCGGAGATCGCGTCGTACTCGGAGATCTTCTCGCCCTCCTTGACCGTGTTGAGGGTGGACTCGTTGTCGGACTTGTCCTTCTGGCCCTCGGTCTCGGCGGTCTTGTCGACGTCGATCATCGCGCCCTTCTCCCCCTTCTTGAAGGGGTGGTCGCGCATGATGATGTACGCCGTCATCGACTTGGTGACACTGGCGATCGGCACGGGCTTCTGCTCGCCGGACGAGCCGATCGTGCCGAGGCCGGCGGCCGCCATCGAGGCCTGGCCCTCGGTGGGCCAGGGCAGGTCGGGCGCCCCGCCGGGGAAGGTGAACTGGGACTTCGCGGTCAGCACGAGCCGGGGCGCGGGCAGCGGGCGCACCAGCTGCACGACGGCCAGGACCACGACCAGCAGCAGCACGATCGGCGCGTAGATCTTGACCCGCCGCACGACCGTCCGCATCGGGCTGGGCGGCGGGGGCGGGTTGTTGGTGAGGTCCGCCAGCATGTCGAGCGGCGGCCTGGGCGGCAGCGGCTGCTGCGTGGTGCGCTCGCTGGGGTCCAGCCGCCGCACCGTGGGGGCGGTCGCCGGGTCGGGCTTCGGGGCGGCCGGGGCCGGGGCGGGCCCGCCTTCACCGCGCAGCGGTACGAAGGTGCTGACCCGCGCCTCGGGGGCCGCGGCCGCCTTCTGCCCGGGCGCGGGCGCGGCGGCGGGCTTGCCGGCGGACGGCTTCGCGGGCGCGGCCGCGTCCTTCCCGGCTGCGGGCTTCCCGGCCGCGGGCTTCCCGGCCGCGGGCTTCCCGGCCGCGTCCTTCCCCGATGCGTCCTTCCCGGCGGCGTCCGCCGGGGCGGAACCCGGCTTGACGGCGCGGAAGACGGCCGTGCGCTCGTCGGACTCGGCCGGCTTCGCGGCACGCGGGTCCTGCGCGGCGGACTTCCCCGGCCCGGCGGGCCTGCCGGCCGCGGCGGGCGCGCCGGGAGCGGCCGGAGCACCGGGAGCGGCCTTGCCGCCGTCCGCCGGACGGGTGCCCGGCTTGACCGTGCGGAAGACGGCGGTGCGCCGGTCCGGCTCGGCCTCGGGCGCGGAGGAGCCCGCCGGGTCCTCCTTCTTCCCGGCGTCCGCGGGGGCGGAACCCGGCTTCACGGCACGGAAGACGGCCGTCCGCTCGGAGTCCTCGGACGGCTCGGCCGGAGCCTTCTCCCCGGCCTGCCCGGCCTTCCCGCCCTTGCCCGCCTCCGCGTCGTCCGGCACCGGCTTCGCGGCACGCGGGTCCTGCGCGGCGGGCTTCCCCGTCCCGGAGGGGCCCGCCCCGCCCTCGCCCGCGGCGGCGGAAGCGGGCTTGACGGTACGGAAGACGGCCGTGCGCTCGGAATCGGCGGAGGGCCTGCGCGCGTCGGCGGAGCCGGAGCCCCGCTCCGGGCGGGCGTCCGCGTCCCGCGGGGCGGGGTCCGAGGTCACCACGCCGAAGGCGGTGGTCCGCACGTCCCCCGCAGGCTTGCCGGCACCGGCAGAACCGGATCCGGAACCGGAACCGGAACCCGGCTCGGGGTCAGCCGTACGGTCGCCGCCGGAGTCCGCCGGAGCGGAGGCCGGCCTGACGGTACGGAAGACGGCGGTGCGCTCGGAACCGGCCGCCGCACCGGCAGAGGGCTTCCCGGTGTCCGCGGACGCGGGCCGGTCCTCACCGGAGGCCCGGTCGGCACCGCCGGAAGCGGAGCCCCGCCCACCGGCCTGCTCCGGGCGGGCGTCCGCGTCCCGCGGGGCGGGGTCCGAGGTCACCACGCCGAAGGCGGTGGTCCGCACGTCCCCCGCAGGCTTCCCGCCACCGGCAGAACCGGAACCGGAACCCGGCTCGGGGTCAGCCGTACGGTCGCCGTCGGAGTCCGCCGGAGCGGAGGCCGGCCTGACGGTACGGAAGACGGCGGTGCGCTCGGAACCGGCCGCGTCCCGGCCGGACCGCTCCCCGTCCGGACCCTCGGGGGCGGAGTCCTCCGAAGGCTCCTCGGAACCCTCGGAACCCTCGGAACCCTCGGAAGCGGAACCCTGGCGGACCACCGCGGCCTTCGCCGGCGAGGGCTCGCCGTCCGCCCGCGCGTCCGCGCCGTCGTCCGCGTCCGCGTCCTCGTCCGAGGCATCGGCGGCAACCGCCCGGGACGCCACGGCGTCCTTCACCGGGACGCGCGGCTGGAACACCGAGACCCTCGGGTCCTGTTCTCCGGCCCCTGAGGACTTCGCCGCCCCCGACGCTCCTTCACTTACCGACTTGTCGGGGGACTCGCCCGCCACCGTTCCTCCTCGATCGCCGTCCGGTCACTGCCCGAACCGTCTAACAGTGTCCCGTCTCGGGGGCCTCGCCCACGTGCTAGACGAGAACGACATAGCTACTGGTTCCCCCACAAAGCGTCCAGGCGCTCTCGACAGATGAATGTGAGAGGCGTCACCCTGTCACTCATCCACGCGGGGAGGCATGGATGGGCAGGAGCCGCAGAACAATTCCAGAGGAGCTTTTGCTGCTCGCCCTGGACCCGGCCACGGGTACCACGGCGCAGCCGCAGTCGCTCGACCTCGGCCTGGCCGGGGCACAGCTAGTGGAGCTGGCTCTGGCAGGACGGATAGCCCCTGACGGGGATCGTATCGCCGTGGTGATGCCACGGCCGACAGGAGATCCGACTCTGGACTCCGCACTGGAGCTGTTGCGCAGGCGCGGCAGCCCGGTACGGGCGGTCCACTGGATCGGCGGCCCCCGGCTGGGGCTCCGCCAGATCTACCTCGCGCACCTGGAGCGCTGCGGCATGGTGCATGCCGTCGCGGGACAGATGTGCGGGGTGTTGCCGACGACTCGCTACCAGGCGACCGACACGGCCATCAGCCGGGAGATCCGTGCCCGGCTCGACAGTGCGATCCGCACCGGCGTACCGCCGGACCCGCGGACCGCGGCGCTCGCCGCACTGGCCCACGCGGTCGGACTCGGCAAGCACCTGTACCCCGGCAACGAGGGGCGGTCGTCCAGGTCCCGGCTGCGGGACCTGATCCGGCACGACCCGATGGGCGGCCTGGTGGCGCACGCCGTCATGGACGTCCAGAACGGCGTGGCCGCACAGCCGCGCCGCGACCGCGCTCCGGCTCCGCAGCCGGCCGCCCGGGCCACGGCGGGCGGCGTGCCGCTCCAGCCGCGCCGGACGGGTGCGATGGCCCGCGCGGCCGCGCACTGAGCGCACGGCACGTACGACCCGAAGGGCCATGAGGCCCGGAGGGCCGCAGAACCCGCTACACCCCTTGGTCCACCAGCGGGACACCGATCCACCTCCGCAGCCGGCCGTCCCCCAGAGACCCGGTGCGCGAGCCGCGGACACGCGGGGTGGCGGGGCCGATACGCCGGCCCCGCCACCCCGCGTGGCTGCTTTCCGGGCCGTTCCCCAGCGCCGTCGCACCCTTCGGTGGCAGTCTGCTGAACATCAGACACGCAGAGAGACAGCTACTGAAGAAGGCGGAGGTGCCGATCCCGTGGCGTCCAATGTCAATCCCACCGTCCGACGCCGCCGACTGGGCATGGAGTTGCGCAAGCTGCGCGAGGACAAGGGCATGACGGCCGAGCAGGTCGCCGAGCGCCTCCTCGTCTCCCAGTCGAAGATCAGCCGTCTGGAGAACGGCCGCCGTTCCATCAGCCAGCGCGACGTCCGCGACCTGTGCGAGGTGTACGAGGTGGAGGACCCCCGTCTGGTGGACTCGCTCATGCAGATGGCCAAGGACTCCCGTCAGCAGGGCTGGTGGCACGCCTTCGGCGACATCCCGTACAGCGTCTACATCGGCCTGGAGACGGACGCGGCCAGCCTGCGCACCTACGAGCCGCAGATGGTCCCGGGGCTGCTCCAGACCCCCGAGTACGCCCAGGCCCTGATCCGCGGCGCGCTGCCGGAGACGGCGCCCGCCGACGTGGAGAAGCGCGTCCAGGTCCGGATGCACCGGCAGAAGCGGCTGTCCGAGACGGAGAACAACAATCCGGAGGTCGGGCCGCTGCGCCTGTGGGCGGTCATCGACGAGGCGGTGCTGCGCCGGCACGTGGGCGATCCCCAGCTGATGATCCGGCAGTTGCAGTTCCTGATAGAGCAGTCGCAGCAGCCGTACATCACCGTGCAGGTGATGCCGTTCTCGATGGGTGCCCATCCGGGAGTGAACGGGCAGTACGCGATTCTGGAATTCCCGGACGCCTCGGACTCGACGGTGGTCTACATCGAGGGCGTCACGAGCGATTTGTACCTGGAGAAGGCGAACGACGTCCAGAAATACAGCGTGATGTACGAGCACTTGCGCGCGCAGGCCCTCAATGTGGAACAGACCCGGGAGTTCATCTCCGGGATCATCGACCACTACGCGGCCCTGGCGAAGTAGCCGGAGGCGTCCCGCGGGTAGCCGGAAGTAGTCGGGCATGTGCGGGAAGTAGGGAGGTGGCGGGGGGTCCGGCACGGTACACCGTCGGTCCCCGGCCACAGAAGGCCTGAATGGAATATGCCACCCGGTCGAGTGAATGTCTCCTTCCCCGCTCGGAAGGTGCCGGTAGCGTCGATCACGTCGGCCCGGGAATTGGCGCCGGCGTTCGGCCGGGAACTCCCGGAACCACTCTCTTGAACCGGAGAAGAACCATGGGCATTCGTCAGGGCGGCACCGAGAACTGGACCAAGTCCTCCTACTCCGGCGGAAACGGCGCCTGTGTCGAGGTCAAGTCCCCCGTCTCCGAGGCGATCGCCGTCCGCGACTCCAAGGTGCAGGACGGTCCCTCGATCACCGTCGCCCCCGGCTCCTGGACCTCCTTCGTGACCGGCGTCGCCGAGGGCCGGCTGGGGCACCTCGCCTGAACCCCGCGACGCGCGACACCCACTGGAGCCCTCTCGACCGGCACGCCGTCCTGGCCGAGGGGGCTCGGCCGTGTCCGCGTGCGGGCGGCCGGCCCCCGCTCCGCCCGGGGGTCAGCGCAGCCGGTCCACGTACCGGTCGGTCCCCGGCACCGTCGGGATGAACGGCGCCACCAGCTCCACCCGCCCCAGCCCCGCCTCCGCGACCTCCGCGTCCAGCCCCTGGAAGCGGTCCCAGCAGGTGCGCGGATCGGCCTCCAGGAACCACAGCAGCGTGAGGCGGGTGTCCACCCCCTCGACCTGCTTGACGTAGGTCATCCGGTCCCCGGGCAGCGGCGTCGGCCGGAAGGCGGTCACCATCGCCGCGGGCGAGCCGTGCAGCCGGCGCGGCAGGGCCCTGGAGCGCAGCCACTCCAGCAGCTCAGCACGCCGCTCGGGGCCCTCGGCGTCGACGACCTGGAGGACGAGCCCGGCGTACGGGTGGTCCAGGGCGTGGAAGTCGCGGGGGCCGGCGGCCCCGTCGCGGTAGACGGTGGCCTCGTGGTCCTGGAAGGCCGTGAAGACGTGCGTGCGGTCCTGGTAGACGCGGCCGTCGCGGTTCAGGCGCCTGTTGATGCCGACGGTCCACTTCATGTGCTCGTCGTAGCGGCCCTCGGTCACCCAGTACGTCGACAGGTAGCAGCCGGCCGTCACCGGCTGGGCCACCGCCGACTTCTCCGGGTAGCGCAGCTCCTGGAGGTCGCGGGTGGCCACCCAGCGGCGGCCCGCGAACATCCAGGGCATGGCCATCGCGCCCGCGTAGTAGTGGTCGTCCTCGTACCAGCGGTTGTAGGCGTACTCGTGGCCGGGATGCGGTTCGACCATGGTGATCAGCGCGTGGCCGGGGCGGACCCCGTACGGGCCGACGGCCGCGAGCCCGGCGTAGTCCCCGGCCCTGGTGTCCTCTGGTTCCCGCTCTCGTCTGCTCGTCATGGCACCGGTTTAGCTGATGCATCATCAGTTCGCGAGGGGGCGGGCGCTGTTCACTCCTCGAACTGGTAGGTGCCGCCTGCATCTTTCCTGGCTAGGCTGCGGTCACCCGCCACCCGAAGGAGCCCCCATGCCCCTCGAAAGCCGCGACGCCGCCGCCCTGCCCGGCTTCGCCTCCCGCGCCGCCACCGTGGGCGGTTCGCCCGTACGGGAGATCCTGGCGCTCACCGAACGGCCCGGGGTGATCTCCTTCGCCGGCGGCCTGCCCGCCCCCGAGCTCTTCGACACCGCCGGACTGCGCGCCGCCTACGACAGCGCCCTCGCCGGAGCCGCCGCCGCCTCCCGCGCGCTCCAGTACTCCACCACCGAGGGCGCCCCCGAGCTCCGCACGGCCGTCGCGGCCCGCGCGGACCGGCGCGGGCTGCCCACCACCGCGGACGACGTGCTCGTCACCACCGGCTCCCAGCAGGCGCTGACCCTGGTCACCGCCACCCTCGTCGAGCCCGGCGACACCGTCCTCGTCGAGAACCCCACCTACCTGGCGGCCCTCCAGTGCTTCGGGATGGCCGGGGCCCGCGTCATACCCGTCCCCTGCGACGAACAGGGCCTGCTCCCCGACGCCCTGGCCGAGATCACCGCCCGGGAGCGCCCCAAGCTGCTCTACACCGTCCCCACCTTCCAGAACCCCACCGGGCGCACCCTGCCCGGCGAGCGCCGGGCGGAGGTCGCGCGGACCGCGGCCCGCCTCGGACTGTGGCTGGTGGAGGACGACCCGTACGGGGACCTGCGCTACGAGGGCGACCACGAGCCCTGGCTCGCCGCCCACCCGGGCGCGGAGGACCGCACCGCCCTGATCGGCAGCTTCTCCAAGATCATGGCCCCGGGGCTGCGGCTGGGCTGGCTGCGCGCCCCGGCCGCCCTGCGCCGGGCGGCGGTGGTCGCCAAGCAGGCGGCCGACCTGCACACCTCGACGGTGGACCAGCTGGCCGCCGCCCACTACCTGGGCGCCCACGACCTCGACGCCCACGTCGCCCGGGTCCGCGAGGCCTACCGGGCCCGGCGCGACGCCCTCCTGGCGGGCCTGGCCGGGGCGCTTCCGGAGGGCTCGGAGTGGAACCGCCCGCAGGGCGGCATGTTCGTCTGGGCCCGGCTCCCGGAGGGGTACGACGCGACGGCCCTGCTGAAGTCGGCCGTCGCGCACGACGTGGCGTACGTGCCCGGCGCCCCCTTCTTCACCGGCGCCCCGGACCCGCGCGCCCTGCGGCTGTCCTTCACCACGCACACCCCGGACGAGATCGCCGAGGGGCTGGACCGGCTGCGCCGGGCCCTGGGGTAGGGGCGGGGGCGGGCGGCCCGCGGCTCAGGAGCCGCGCGGCGCCCGGTACAGGGCCTCGATCTCGTCCTCGTGGTCCCGTGCGACGGCGGCCCGCCTGAGCTTCATGGAGGGGGTCAGGTGCCCGCGGTCCTCGGTGAACTCCCCGGGCAGGACGGCGAAGCGGCGGATGGACTCGGCCCGCGAGACCAGCTTGTTCGCCTCGTCGACCGCCCGCTGGAGGTCGGCCAGCAGCTCCGGGTCCGTGACCAGCTCGCGGAGCGGGACGCCCTGCTTCCGGTGCATCTGCCGCCAGTGCGCCAGCCCGTCCGGCTCCAGGGTGATCAGGGCCGCGACGTAGGGCCGGTTGTCGCCGATCACCATGCACTGGCCGACCAGCGGGTGGGCGCGCAGCCAGTCCTCCAGGGGTGCGGGGGCGACGTTCTTGCCGCCGGAGGTGATGATCAGGTCCTTCTTGCGGCCGGTGATGGTGAGGTAGCCGTCGGCGTCGAGCTCGCCGATGTCCCCGGTGGCCAGCCAGCCGCCGGGCGGCTGCGCGGAAACGTTCCAGTACCCGGCGAAGACGTGCCCGCCCCGCAGCAGCACCTCCCCGTCGTCGGCGATGCGCACCGCCGTTCCGGGCAGCGGCCAGCCGACCGTGCCCAGGCGGGGCCGCAGCGGCGGGGTGACCGTCGCGGCGGCCGTCGTCTCGGTGAGCCCGTACCCCTCGAAGACCTCGATGCCCGCGCCCGTGTAGAAGGCGGCGAGGCGCCGGCCGAGGGGGGAGCCGCCGCTGAGGACGTAGCGGACGCGGCCGCCGAGCGCGGTGCGGATGCGCCGGTAGACGAGCGGGTCGTACAGGGCGTGGGCGGCCCGCAGCAGCAGTCCGGGCCGGGCGCCCTCGGGTGCCTCCCCGATGCGCCGGGCGATCCGGGCGGCCCGGTCGAAGGAGGAGGCGCGGCCCATCCGTTCGGCGGTGGCGCGGGCGGTGTTGTAGACCTTCTCCAGGACGTAGGGGATGGCGAGCAGGAAGGTGGGCCGGAAGCCGGCGAGGTCGGCGAGGAGGTCCTCGGTGGCGATGCTCGGAGCGTGGCCGAGCTTGACCCGGGCGCGCAGGCAGCCGACGGCGACCATCCGCCCGAAGACGTGCGACAGCGGGAGGAAGAGCAGGGTGGAGGCGGGGTCCTTGCTGACGGACCGGAAGACCGGGTGCAGCAGCTCCACCGCGTTGTCGACCTCGGCGAAGAAGTTGCCGTGGGTCAGCACGCAGCCCTTGGGCCGGCCGGTGGTGCCGGAGGTGTAGACGAGGGTGGCGTAGGACTCGGGCGTACGGGCGGCCCGGCGGGCCTGCACGATCGCGTCGGGGAGGTGCTCCCCGGCCTTGACCAGGCGGGCGACGGCCCCGGTGTCGAACTCCCACAGGTGCGCGAGGCCGGGGAGGTGGGCGCGCTCGGCGCTGATGAGCCGGGCCTGGACGGTGTCCTCGACGGCGCAGGCGACGGCGCCGGAGTCGTGGATGATCCAGCGGGCCTGGAGGGCGGAGGAGGTGGGGTAGATGGGGACGGTGACCAGCCCGGCGGCCCAGCCGGCGAAGTCCAGCAGGGTCCACTCGTAGGTGGTCCGGGCCATGATCGCGAGCCGGTCTCCCTCCGCGAGCCCCTCGGCGATGAGCCCCTTGGCGACGGCGAGCACCTCGGCCGCGAACTCGGCGGCGGTGACGTCCCGCCAGGTCCCGTCGCGTTGCTTGCGGGCGAGTACGGGCCCGCCGGGGGCCTCGCGGGCGTTGAGGAAGGGCAGGTCCCCGAGCGATCCGCCGGCCGGCGCCCCGGCGAGGGCGGGCACCGCCACCTCGCGCACCACCCCGGCGACGATCGTCTTGACGGGTTCGACCAGCTTCGGCTCGGCAGCGTCCACGGCTCGTTCTCCTCGGTCGATCGGGGGTTACCGCCGGTAATCTACGCACGCGCGTCTCCCGGGGAACACCCCTCGAACCGGCCCTCCTCCACAGCTCCACACCCCGCGAACGATCTCCACCCCGGGTCCGCACACCTGCGGGGCCGGGCCTGCGGGCCGGAACGGCTGCGTCGGCGAGGGCGGAGGGGGAAGAATCCGTGAAGTCCGCCAGGGCACCGCCACCTTGAGGAGCAGCCGGTGTCGTCAGAGGAGATCCAGTTAACGCTCACCCCCGCGCAGGCCGCCGGCGGCACCACCGTCGACGTCCCGCTCCCGTCCGGGGCCGCGCGGCTGCGCATACCGCCGACCCGCGACGGCGACCTCGTACGGGCCCGCGTCGGCGGCACGGAGGTGCTGCTGCGCATACGGGTGTCCGGCCCCAGCGCGGCCGGCCCCTCCGGCCCCAGCGCGGCCGACGCCTCCGGCCCCGCCGCGGGCGCCCCCTCCGGCTTCACGGTGCCGGGCCCCTTCGGCCCCATAGCCGTCGAACAGCCCCCGCCCGGCAAGAAGTCCGGGCCCCTCGGCTGCCTGCTGGCGCTCGGCGTCGGCGCGGCCCTGGTCATCGGCATCGCCGTGGCGGGCGGTGACGACGACTCCCGCCCCACCGGCGGCGCAACGCCCTCGCCCTCGCCCTCGTCCTCGTACACCCCGTACAGCCCGCCGGCCTCCTCCCCCGGCCCGGAGACCGGCCCGGGGACCGGGCCCGACACCACCCCGACGTACGAGCCCCCCACCCCCTCGCCGACCACCGAGGCCCCCCGCCCCTTCGACGAGGGGACCTGCCTCAACGGGCAGCTGCCGGACTCGACGACGGCGACGCGCGTCACCGGCGTCCACGACGTCCCCTGCTCCGCCGACGACGCGCACTACCGGGTCGTCCAACGCTTCCCGGGCACCTCGGACATGAGCCGCTGCGACCAGAACTCCGCCACGGAGTACGGCTTCTCTTACCGCTACACCATCAACGGCAGCGTCATCAACGAGTACGTGTACTGCCTGGTCGGCCTGGGCTCGTACGCCCGCCGCTAACCCTTCTTCGCGGGGAGCGAGTTCAGCAGGGCGGCGCCGCGCGCGGCGTCGTCCACGCTCACCGCGAAGTCCCGCCCCTTCACCCGTACGACCAGGCATTCGCCGCCCCGCAGCATCACCGTCGTGCCGAGCCCGTTGATCCGGTAGCCCCAGCCGCCGGCCCGGGCCGGCGTCCGCTCCTCGGCGCGGGCCGACTCGATGTCCGCGGCGGCCCAGCGCCGCACCGGGTACCCGAGCGGACCGAAGGCGACCTCCAGCCCGCGCTGCGTCACCCGCGCCCGGACGGAGGAGCAGACCAGGACCGCCAGGGCGGCGAAGGCGAGGGGCGCGACCATCGGCCACGGCCCGTCGAGCAGCCCCGCCAGCCCGGCGAGGAGGCCGCCCAGCGCGGCCAGCCCGAGGAGGCCCCCCAGCAGCTGCAGCCAGGGGTTGGCGGCGCTCGACAGCCAGACGAGCCGCTCGCCGCCCGGGATCTCCATCCGCGGCCCCTCCGCGGCCGCGGGCCCCTCCGCCGGGGACCGGCGCCCCAGCGCGGCCCCGCCGGCGCCGGCCAGCACGGCGACCGCGACCATCACCGCCACGCCCCACCCCGTCACGGACCCGGCCTGCCGCCAGTCGGGGGCGTCCAGGTTGGCCCGTACGATCGACGCCTGCGTTCCCGCGAGGAGCACACCGGTGGAGGCCAGGGTCGCCAGGCTCCATCGGGGAAGGGGCCCGCGCCGGGCCCCGAACGCCGCGGCGGCCGCCACGACCACCCACACCAGCGCCGGGAACAGCACCGCCGCCCACAGCCCCATCGACCCGTCGGGCCCCCCGGAGCCGCCGCTCCAGTGGGTGGCCACCGGATCGGGCAGCCGCCCGCCCGCGGCCAGCGGCAGCCCCACCACCAGGGCCAGCACCCCGGCCCCCCACCCGGCGACCCCCCACACCCCGCGGTTCCTCACGGCATCCCCCTGATCATCTCGATGAGCTCGGCCTTGCCGTACCCCAGCCGCGCCCCGTCGGCCACCAGGGCGCGTACGCGTTCCAGCAGCTCCGAGCGCCCGTCCGCCCCGCCGGCCACGGTCACCCCGCGGCCGCGCCGGAACTCCAGCAGCCCCTCGTCGCGCAGGGCCCGCAGGGCGCGCAGCACGGTGTTGGCGTTGACCCCCAGCGCCTGCGCGAGGTCGCGCGCGGGCGGGATCCGGTCGCCGGGGGCGCATTCGCCCTCGGCGATGGCACGGCGGACCGCACCCGCCACCTGCTCGTGCAGGGGGCGGGTGTCGGCGGTGTTCAGCCTCAGCAACATGGTGCCAATGACACTAGCACCATTACCTCGATGGAGCCACTGCCCGGGAGCCCCGGCGCGGGCCGCGGGAGCGTGACGAGAGGGCGCGTTCGCCACCCTCTGACGGACCCGTGTTGCAGAATGGCCCCGGCCGCGGGGGCGGTTGGACCGGTCCGGGGGCAGCAGGGGGTGGCGATGCGGACGGGAGAGGAACTGGCCGGGCGGTACCGGCTCGGCGTCCGGCTCGGGCAGGGCGGGGTCGGCGAGGTGTGGCGGGCCCATGACCTGGAACTCGGGCGGGCCGTCGCGGTGAAGGTGCTGCTGGAGTTCGACGCCTCCGAGGAACTGATGGGCCGCTTCCGGCGGGAGGCGGAGATCGGGGCGCGCCTCCAGCACCCCGGGATCACCGTGGTCCACGACACGGGGCGGCACGGGAACCGGCTGTTCATCGTGATGGAGCTGCTGGAGGGCCAGGACCTCGCCCAGCGCCTGGCCGCGCGCCCCGGCCAGGGGCTGCCGCTGCCCGAGGTGCTCGGCCTCGGGCTCCAGGCGGCCGAGGCCCTGGGCGCGGCGCACGCGCAGCAGGTGGTGCACCGGGACCTGAAGCCCGCCAACCTCTTCCTGCTCGCCGACGGCCGCCTGAAGATCTGCGACTTCGGCATCGCCCGCACCGCCGACGCCACGGCCACCCTGACCGCCACCGGCCGCGTCTTCGGCACGCCCGCCTACATGGCGCCCGAGCAGTGGCGCGGCGAACAGGTCGGCGCGGCCTGCGACATGTACGCGCTCGGCGGCGTGCTGCACGCGCTGCTGACCGGCGCGCCGCCGTTCCCGGTCACCGAGACCCCGTGGGTGCTGATGCGGCGCCACCTGGACGAGACGCCGCCCGCGGCGGACACCGTACGGGCGGACGTGCCGGCCCCGCTCGCGGCGCTGGTCGCCGACCTGCTGGCCAAGGAGCCGCGGGCACGGCCGGACGCCACCGCCGCCGCCGCGCGGCTGCGCGCCCTGCTGGACCCGGACGCGCCCGTCGCGCCGCCCCGGACCCGGCCGGCCCTGCCCCGGCCGACCGCCGGGCCGGCGCGCCGCACCGTGCTCCTCGGGGGTCTGGCCGCCGCGGCCGGGGTGACGGGCGGGACCTACGCCGTGCTGCGGATGTCCGGCGGGGGCGGAGGCCGGGCGGGGACCGTCATCACCCACCACACCGACGCCGTCGGGTCGGTGGCGTTCAGCCCGGACGGCAGGCTCCTGGCGAGCGGGGGCAGCGACCGCACGGTCCGGCTGTGGGACCTCGCGGCCGGCTCCGGCTCCTCCCCCTTCCCCGCCCGCGCCGCGACCGTGACGTGCGTGGCGTTCAGCCCCGACGGCAAGGTCCTCGCGAGCGCCGGCCTGGACCGCTCGATCGCCCTGGCGGACGTCGGGCGCCGCAGCGACCGGGCCGGGCTGAAGGCCTCCGCGGGCGTGCTGTCGGCGGCGTTCAGCCCGGACGGCACGCTCCTCGCCGACGCCGACGACCGGACCGTCCGCCTCTGGGACCTCGCCTCCGGCACCGTCGCCGCGACCCTCGACGCGCACGGGGGCACCGTGCGCTCGGTGGCGTTCAGCCCCGACGGCAGGACCCTGGCCGGCGGCGGCGAGGACGGCACCGTACGCCTCTGGGACGTCGCCGGCCGCACCGTCACCGCCACCCTCACCGGCCACGTCGGGCACGTGGCCTCGGTGGCGTTCAGCCCGGACGGCCGGACCCTCGCCAGCGGCGGCGCCGACGCCACCGTACGCCTCTGGGACCCCGCCGCGGCCGCCGCCACCGCCTCCCTCGACGGCAGCAACAGCACGGTCCGGTCCGTCGCGTTCAGCCCCGACGGCAGGATGCTGGCCGCGGGCGGCGGCCGGACCGTACGGCTGTGGGACGTGGCCGCGCGCTCGGCGGCGGCCAGGCTCAACGGGCACACCGGGGCCGTCGCCTCCGTGGCCTTCAGTCCGGACGGGGTCCACCTGGCCAGCGGGAGCGACGACTCCACCGTCCGGGTGTGGCGGATCCCCTGACGGCCCGTCCGGCGGTGATGATGTGGGCATGACCTACCGCAGCCGCGAGAGCATCGACCTGCCCGAGGACCGGGGCTGCCTGCGGTGGGTGCTCGGCGCGCCGCTGGCCGCATTCGTCTACCTGCCGGCCGCCTACCTCTGCCAGGTCTCGCTCACCCTGCGACCCGACGGCCCCTACGACCGGATCCGGGACGACGTCCTGTTCACCGCGCACGCCTGTGTCGTCCTGTGCTTCGCCGGCCTGCTGCTGACCGCCGTGCCGCTCTTCCACCGCACCCTGGGCCGCTGGTGGTACGCGGCGCCGTTCCTCCTGGCGTCGGTGGCCTTCCTCCGCGGCCAGACGGCCTGACCCCGGCTCCGCCGGCCCTCAGGGGCCGGTGACGGCCCGCTCCAGCAGGTCGCGGAGCAGGTCCTGCTCCTGCGGGGCGAGGCCGGCCAGCGGCGAGTCCGCGTGGAGGAGCGCGAGGAGCCGCTCGCGCAGCGCCGTGCCCTCGCCGGTCAGGACGAGCTGCTTGGCGCGGCGGTCGGTGGGGTGCGGGTGGCGCTCGACCAGCCCCTGCCTCTCCAGCCTGTCGATGACGAAGGTGGTGTTGGAGGGCTCGCAGCTCATCCGCTCGGCGAGCTCCCGCATGGTCATCGGCCCGCTCATCTCCCGCAGCGCGGTCGCCTGGGACGCGGTGAGGCCGAGGGTGGCGGCCCGCTCCCGCACGTGCTCGCCGATCCGCTGGGCGAGCCCGTTCACCAGACCGCACAGCTGCCGTTCGGCGACGGCCTGCGCCTGCGGGTCCGGGGGCTTCGTCATGCCGCCCACCCTAACAACCCCATCAAGCCAAAACATTTACAGCTTGAATGATTCAAGCTTGATGCTTATGGTGATCACCGCCGCCCACCCGCACCCCACCAGGGAGAAGACATGGCCGACTCGACGACACCCATGCACCCGGACGAACGCCTCCGCCGCCCCTCCGGCATCCGCTCCCTGCGCCTGGGGGACACGAAGGTGTCCTACGTTCCGGACGGCGACGTACGGCTCCGCCCGCTGCGCCTGCTTCCCGACAGCAGCGACACGACCTGGGCCGCGCACCCGGAGTACCTGGACGACACCGGCCACCTGGTGGGCAGCGTCGGCGCCCTCCTCGTCGAACACGGCGACCGCGCCCTGCTGATCGACGCGGGCTTCGGCCCCCAGACCTACGGGTCCCCGGACGGCCCCCTGCACACGGTCCGCGGCGGCGCCCTGCCCGACGGCCTCGCGGAACTGGGCCGGCGCCCGCAGGACATCGAGGCCGTGGCCTTCACCCACCTCCACGCCGACCACCTCGGCTGGGCCTGCGAACCCCTCCTCGGACACGCCGAGTTCCTGGTATCCGCACCGGAGTGGGACCGCCGCGACCTGCTGGTGGAGCAGGGCATGGGCGCCCAGGCCGCGGCCCTGGCCCCGCGCGTGCGCACCGTCGCCGACGGCGAGGAGGTCTTCCCCGGCGTCCGCGTCCGCATCACCCCGGGCCACACCGTCGGGCACGCCGAGTACGTCGTCACCGGCGGCGGACGGCGCCTGATCGCCTTCGGCGACGCGATGCACTCCCCGATCCAGGCGTCCCGCCCGGACTGGTCCTCGGGCTTCGACCACGACCTCACCGCCACGGCCGGCCACCGCCACCGCCTCGTCGCCGAACTGGCGGAGCCGCACACCCTCGGCTTCGGCGTCCACTTCGCCGACGTGGTCTTCGGCCGCGTCCGCCACGAGGGCGACGGCCCGGCCTGGCGCCCCGTCGACGCCTAGGCCGGAGTCGAGCCGGAGTGCGGGCGCCGGAGGGGTGTTCTAGCGTCGGAAGGGCGGGGGTGACCGATGCGTCGAGCCGGTCGCCCCCCGGAGTGCCCGCTCCGCGCCGCCCCCGCCCGCGGTCCGGCACGCGTCCGGACCGCGCCACCGACCGAGAGAGCAGGTGCATCCGCATGCGTCGTCCGTCGGCCCGCATCCCCAGCGTCCTCGCCGCCCTGGTCCTCGCCGCCGGCGGCGCCGCCTTCGCCGCCCCGGCCGCGTCCGCCAGCGTCCAGGACTGCACGCAGTACGTCGTGTCGCACGGCAAGAAGTCCTCGCCCGACATCACACAGGCCTGCTACGAGGGCTCCATCGGCAACCAGACCAGCTGCGTCGCGAGCCTCCAGGCGGCCGGGGTCTCCTCGAACGACGCCAACGGCGCCTGCCGGGCGTCCCATTAGGTGGCCGCGTCCATCCCCTCGGGCGGGCACGTACGGCAACGGCCGGGCACGGGGGCGCGGAAGGCGCGGTCGCAGCCGTCGCAGTTCTGCATCGGGTCGGGCCGCCGGGCGGCCGCCGGCGCGGGCGCGCGGGGCAGCTCCGGCGGGAGCCCGGACCGGAGCCGGTAGTCGATGAGCGCGGCGGGGCTGCGCATGTCGTCCGGCAGCCCGGTGGCGAGCACGCGCCGGACGGCCTCGGGCTCGGCCCCGCGCTCCAGCCAGGCGGCCACCCCGGGCGCGAGCCGGCGCACGTCCCGTTCGGCGAGCAGCAGCCGGGGGTCGTCGCCGCGCAGCCGGGCGAGCAGGGCCACGGCCTCCTGCCGCACCGGCCCCGCCGGGGCGGCGGGCACGGGCGCGGGGGCCCGGGGCGGGGCTGCGGCCACCGGTTCCGCGACGGGCTCCGGCTCGGGCGCGGGTTCCGCGACGGGCTCCGGCTCGGGCTCGGGCGCTCGGCCGCCCGGGGGCGTAGGGGGCGGCTCGGGCGGCTCGGGCGGCGGCGGGAGCGCCCTCGGCCGGTTGTAGGAGACGGTCCTGCTCACCAGGCGCCCGTCGGCCGTCCGCACGCGGCTGCGCTCCAGGTACCCGTGGGCCTCCAGCTCCCGCAGGGCGGCGGCGATCCGGACCACCCCCTCGGGGAACCGGTCGGCCAGCAGCTTGATGCCGACCCTGGAGCCGGCGGGCAGCGACTGGATGCGGAGCGCCAGCCCGATCGCGACCAGCGACAGGGCGCGGTGCTGCGCGAGGTGGTTGCCGACCACGGTGTAGTGATCGCCGTGCTTGACGTTGACGTGGATGACACCTGATGGGGCGGCCCCGCAGGGAACACGGGACGCGGTGCGCACGGGCGCGTTAGGCTGGCTGCGAGCCATCGGGAAGCCTTACTTCCTGCTTGGTCAGGCCCTCGCACGGGATGCCAGTCCCGACGGGGGCCGTCTCATGTCTGCGGTTGCCGCGGCGAGCACATGCCAGCCAACCTCCCCCAAATCCAGTCCAGTTGGCACAGTTCACCCATGCGGGTGACGGCGCCGCGCGGGGATCCGCAGGGGGACCGGAAGGGGGGTCGGTCGGTTCACCCACCGGGTACTTGGTAGGTGTCGAAGCCCCCCGGATCCCGACCCCCCGCACCGCGGCCGCCCCTGCGGCCCTCCTCCGGGTGCGGGGTCCGGGGCCCTTCGCCAGACTGGCCCGGAGATGACCGAATCCCCCACGCCCGTGCACCCGGCGCGGGCCGGCCGGGTCCGGCGTGCGCTGCCGCCGGTCGTCGCCTGGCTGGTCTCGAACCTGGTCACCTGGCTGGTGGCGCTCGCCTCCGTCGCCGGTGACGGATCCCGGGTGGCCTACTGGTCCACGGCCGCCCGCCGGCGCTGGGACTCCGAGCACTACCTCTCCATCGCCCGGGGCGGCTACGAGATGTTCCGGTGCCGGGACCGCTACCCGGAGTTCCCGGACGTGGTGTGCGGGAACGTGGCCTGGTTCCCCGGGTACCCGATGGCCGTGCGGGCGCTCTCCGGCACCGGGCTCTCCTACGAGCTCTCCGCCGCCGTCGTCACCGAGGCGGCGCTGCTCGGCATGTTCGCGGTGCTGTGGTGGCTGCTGGGGGCCGTGCTCACCCGGGCCACCGGACTCACCCTCGCCATCGGCGCCGTGTTCCCCGGCGGCGTCTACTTCCACGCGGTGTTCCCGATCGCCCTCGCGACCCTGGCCCTGCTCGTCTGCGTCGCCGGGGTGCGGCGCGGGTCCTGGTGGACGGCGACGGCGGGCGGCTTCGTGGCGGTCTCCTGCCACCCGGTCGGCGCCGTCGCCGTCGTCATGCTGCTGTCGAGCGCCCTGTTCGCGTGGCGCGGGGACGCCTGGCCGCTGCGGTGTGCGAAGGCGGGGCTGTCGGCGGCCGTCGCCGCGTGCGGGGTGCTCTGGGCCGAATGGCTGATGTGGCAGGCGACGGGCCGCTGGGACGCGTACGCGACGATCCAGCGGGTCAGCTACGGGCAGGGCGACCTGCGCGAGCCCTTCGCGGAGCTGCTCCGGGCCTACGACGTCCCGTTCCGCTCCTGGTACACGCCCGAGGGGCGGCTGCCGTGGCTGGTGGAGCACGCCCTCGCCGCCCACCGGCCGCAGCTGTGGCTGAACGCCGCCTTCGTGGTGCTCGTCGTGGCGACGGCCGCGGTCCTGCTGGTGCGGGAGCGGCGCCTGGCCGTCGAGGAGTGGGCCGCGCTGGTCCTGACGGTGGCGGTCTTCCTGGTGCCGTTCCTCGCCGGGGCGCAGATGTCCTGGTACCGCAACCACGCGCAGATGTTCGTGGGCCTGGTCCTGGTCCGGCGGATGTCCCCGTGGGTGCAGGTGCCGCTGCTGGCGGCCTGCGCGGTCCAGTACGCCCTGCTGGGGGCGATGTTCTTCGCGGGCGTGCTGGTGTGACGGGGCGGGGCGCCGCCGCCTACGCCTCCTCCTCGCCGGTGTCGCGGGCGACGCAGTAGGTGGGCCGGGCCTGGACGGCGGTGTGGATGCGGGCCACGTACTCGCCGAGCATGCCGAGGCAGAAGAGCTGGACGGCGCCGAAGAACAGCATGGTGATGATCAGGGAGGTCCAGCCGGGCAGGGGGTTGCCCGTGGCGTAGACGGTGAGGGCCCAGATGAGGAAGGCGAGGCAGACCACGGAGCTCAGGGCGCCGATCGCCGTGGCAAGGCGCAGCGGGACGGCCGAGAAGCCGGTGACGCTGTCGAACGCCAGGAGGACCATCTTGTGCAGCGGGTACTTCGAGGTGCCCGCCGCCCGCTCCGCGCGCTCGTAGGCGATCCGGCCGCTGGGGAAGCCCAGCCAGGGGATGAGCAGGCGGTAGATCTGCTGCTGGTCGGGGAGGGACTTGAGGGTCTCCACGACGGCGCGGGACAGCAGCCGGAAGTCGCCCGCCTGGGCGGGGACGCAGGAGCCGGCGAGGCGGCGCATCAGCCGGTAGTAGGCGGCGGCGGTCCGGCGCTTGAACGCGCTGTCCGTGGAGCGGTCGGTCCGTACGCCGTAGACGATGTCCAGGCCCTCGGTCCGGGCGAGGGCGAGCATGTCGGGGATGATCTCCGGCGGGTCCTGGAGGTCGGCGTCGATGCTGACCACGTGGGCGCCGCGGGCCCGGCGCAGGCCGGCGGTGAGGGCGGCCTGGTGGCCGCTGTTGCGCCGCAGGGTCACCACGCGCAGCTGCGGCCAGCCGGTGCGCAGGTCCTCCAGGAGGCGGGGGGTCGCGTCGGTGGAGCCGTCGTCCACGGCGAGGACCTCGTAGGGTTCGCCGCACCCGTCCAGGACCGGGCGGAGCCGCGCCGCCAGGACGGGCAGCACCTCCTCCTCGTCGAAGACGGGGACCACGACCGACAGGGTGGTCGCGTCCCCGGGGGTGTCGTGCACAGCCCTCATCATGCGGGAAGGCCCCCGCCCCGGCATGCGGAGCGCGGACGCGCCGCGGCCCCCGCCCGGACGGGGGCGGGGGCCGCGGCGTGCGGTGCGCGGGCGCTGCGTCAGGCGGCGACGGCGACCGGGGCCGGGGTGGCGGCGGAGGGCTCGTCCAGCGGGGAGGACGAGGCGGCGGCGTAGGCCTCCTTGTCGAGGATCCCCTCGCGGGCGGAGACGAGGACCGGGACGACGGCCTGGCCGGCGACGTTGGTGGCCGTGCGCATCATGTCGAGGATCGGGTCGATCGCCATCAGCAGGCCGACGCCGGCCAGCGGGAGGCCCAGGGTGGACAGGGTCAGGGTGAGCATGACCGTCGCACCGGTGAGGCCGGCCGTGGCGGCCGAGCCGACGACCGAGACGAACGCGATGAGCAGGTACTCCTTGATGCCCAGCTGCACGTCGAAGATGTTCGCGATGAAGATCGCGGCGAGGGCCGGGTAGATCGCGGCGCAGCCGTCCATCTTGGTGGTGGCGCCGAACGGGACGGCGAAGGAGGCGTACTCCTTCGGGACGCCGAGGCGCTCGGTGACCTTCTGGGTGACCGGCATGGTGCCGACCGAGGAGCGGGAGACGAAGGCCAGCTGGATGGCGGGCCAGGCGCCCTTGAAGAACTGGACCGGGTTGACCTTGGCGACCGTGGCGAGGAGCAGCGGGTAGACGCCGAACATGACGAGCGCCGAGCCGACGTAGATGTCGGCGGTGAAGGTGGCGTACTTGCCGATCAGGTCCCAGCCGTAGCTGGCGATGGCGGTGCCGATGAGGCCGACGGTGCCGATGGGGGCCAGGCGGATGACCCACCACAGGGCCTTCTGGAGGAGCTCCAGGACGGACTCGGCGAGGTTCAGGACCGGCTGGGCCTTGGAGCCGAGCTGGAGGGCGGCGATGCCGGCGACGGCGGCCAGGAAGACGATCTGGAGGACGTTCAGCTCGGTGAACGGGGTGACGATGTCCTTGGGCACGATGCCGGTCAGGAAGTCGATCCACGAGCCGTGCCGCTTGGGCTCCTTGCCGTCGGCCGGGGTGAGGCCGGTGCCGGCGCCCGGGTCGGTCAGCAGGCCGATCGCGAGGCCGATGCCCACCGCGATCAGCGAGGTGATCATGAACCAGAGCAGGGTGCGGGAGGCGAGGCGGGCGGCGTTGTTCACCTTCCGCAGGTTGGTGATGGACACCAGGATCGCGAAGAAGACGAGCGGGGCGACGGCCAGCTTGAGCAGCTGGATGAAGATGTCGCCGACCTGCTCCAGGGTGGTCTTGAGCCAGCTGACGTCCTGGCTGCGGGCTATCCAGCCGAAGAGGACGCCGAGCGCGAGACCGGTGACGATCTGGGCCCAGAAGGGGAACTTGAACGAGGCCTTGGCGGGAGCCTGGGCCTGGGGGGACGCGGACACGGCATTCTCCGGGGGACGCGCGGACGTACGGCGGAAGGTTTCTGCGGGGGATGCGGTACGGCGGCAGCCGGAAAGGGGCCGGGCCGGCCGGCGACCGCTGCTGCGGGCGCTTCAGCGGCAACAGCAACAGGCCGCGGACACGCGGCGGCAGAGGTCGACGTGCAGGCGCGCCACGAGCGGGAGGCTCGGGCCCATCGGGTGCGCGGCTGCGGTCAACATGTTGAACACGCTAACACTTCGACTTTGAGAAACCCAAAGAGATGCTTTGAGCACTGATCGCGCGGGGCTGGAGCCCCGGGGTGCGCACGCCCCCGGGAACGCCGAAACCCCGGCGCAGCGGGGGGTGTTCCCGGCGCCGGGGTCCGTCGAGGGGACCGCTGGTGTCAGTTCACGCGCGGGCGGCGTCGTCGGCCGCGTCCTCCTGGCTGCGGTTCGCGGCGAGCTTCTGCTTCGCATCCGCGACGCGTCCGGAGATCTGCTCGGACATCGCGTCGCGCTGCTTGCGCAGCAGGATGAAGGAGAGCGGCGCGGAGAGCACCAGCGCGAGGAGCACGACCCAGGCGGGGTTGGCGGCGCCGAGCCCGGCGGGCACCCAGCCCAGGTTGACCAGGACGGCGACGAGGACCAGGCATCCGACGAAGATGCCCAGGCGCATCGCGGTGTAGCGGATCGTCGCACTCGGCTTGAGGGACACGATGACCCCTTCTTTCTCATCGGAAACGTCGGCCACGTCGGCACGTGCCCGTCCAGTGAAGCACGCCCGGCCCCCGCCGCGGCCCGCCGGGGGTCGGTGCGCAGCGGGCGGGCGGGATCGGCGCGGGCGGTCAGTGCAGGGGCAGCAGCATCGTGATGCCGTCGCGGTCGTCGCCGGGGGCCACGCGGATGGCGCCGGGGATCCGGCCGACCTCCTTGTAGCCGCAGGCCGCGTAGAAGTGCTCCAGGCCGAGGCCGCCGCGGCATTCCAGGACGACGGCCTCGATGCCCTCCAGCGTGCGGGCCGCGTCGGCGAGGGCGGCCATCAGGGCCCGCCCGGCGCCGCGGCCCTGGAGGGCGGGGCTGACCATGACCGTGTACGCGTACACCCAGTGCTTCATGAGCCGGTGCGGGTTGAAGGCGAGGAAGGCCGCGGCGGCCACGGCCCCGTCCCCGTCGCGGCCGACCAGCAGCCGGTGGCGGCCCTCGGCCATCGCGACGAGGTGCTTGACCAGGGCGGGCCGGACGTCGTCCAGGGTGACGGGCGGGACGAAGCCGACCGCCCCGCCGGCGTTGGAGACCTCGGTCCACATCTCCGCGATGCCGTCGCGGAGAGCGGGGTCGACGACGGGATCGAAGGTAAAAGTAAGGGTCACTTTCGAAGGCTATCCATTACCCACTCGCGGGGCAACGGGTTTTCGGCACGCGAAAGGCCCCGGTCCGCGCGGGACCGGGGCCTTTGGCGTGCCGGGCGGCGTCAGACGCGCATCGCCTGCGGGGTCTCGCGCAGCGAGGCGTCGGGGCCGGGGTACTCGCGGATGACCTCGTAGCGCGTGTTGCGCTCGACCGGGCGGAAGCCCGCCTCGCGGATCAGCTCCAGGAGGTCGTCGCGGGTCAGCTTGTTCGGGGTGCCGTAGTTGTCCGCATCGTGCGTGATCTTGTACTCGACCACCGAGCCGTCCATGTCGTCGGCGCCGTGCTGGAGCGCGAGCTGGGCGGTCTGCACGCCGTGCATCACCCAGAAGACCTTGACGTGCGGCACGTTGTCGAACAGCAGCCGCGAGACGGCGAAGGTCTTGAGCGCCTCGGCGCCCGTCGCCATCGTCGTGCGCGCCTGGAGCCTGTTGCGGACCTTGCCGTCCTTCATGTCCACGAAGTCGTGCTGGTAGCGCAGCGGGATGAAGACCTGGAAGCCGCCGGTCTCGTCCTGGAGCTCGCGCAGCCGCAGCACGTGGTCCACGCGGTGGCGCGGCTCCTCGATGTGCCCGTAGAGCATGGTGCTCGGGGTCTTGAGCCCCTTCTCGTGCGCCAGGCGGTGGATGCGCGACCAGTCCTCCCAGTGGGTCCGGTGGTCGACGATGTGCTGGCGGACCTCCCAGTCGAAGATCTCCGCGCCGCCGCCGGTCAGGGACTCCAGCCCCGCGTCGATCAGCTCGTCGAGGATCTCGGAGGCCGACAGGCCCGAGATGGTCTCGAAGTGGTGGATCTCCGTCGCCGTGAACGCCTTCAGCGAGACGTTCGGCAGCGCCTCCTTGAGGGCCGACAGCGACCGGGGGTAGTACCGCCACGGGAGGGAGGGGTGCAGGCCGTTGACGATGTGCAGCTCGGTGAGGTTCTCGTTCTCCATGGCCTTGGCCAGGCGGACGGCCTCCTCGATGCGCATCGTGTACGCGTCCTTCTCGCCCGGCTTGCGCTGGAACGAGCAGTACGCGCAGGAGGCGGTGCACACGTTCGTCATGTTGAGGTGGCGGTTGACGTTGAAGTGGACGACGTCGCCGTTCTTGCGGGTGCGGACCTCGTGGGCGAGACCGCCCAGCCACGCCAGGTCGTCCGACTCGTAGAGGGCGATGCCGTCCTCACGCGTCAGCCGCTCGCCGGAGCGGACCTTCTCCTCCAGCTCGCGCTTGAGCCCAGCGTCCATGCCGGTGTCTCCCTGTCTTTCCCTGTCCCAGCCTGTGTGCAACCGCCACCCACCGTACTCTCAGGCGTCCTCGGGCAGCTCGCCGACCCGGTTCTCCCACTTGGTGGAGAGGACGATCGTGGTGCGGGTGCGCGAGACGCCCTTGGTGCCCGAGAGCTTGCGGATGATCTTCTCCAGGCCGTCGACGTCGCTGGCGCGGACCTTGAGCATGAAGGAGTCGTCGCCGGCGATGAACCAGCAGTCCTCGATCTCGGCGAGGTCGCGCAGCCGGCGGGCCACGTCCTCGTGGTCGGCGGCGTCGGAGAGGGAGATGCCGATCAGCGCGGTGACGCCGAGGCCGAGCTCGGCGGCGGCCACGGTCGCGCGGTAACCGGTGATCACGCCGGCCGTCTCAAGACGGTTGATCCGGTCGGTGACGCTGGGGCCGGAGAGGCCCACGAGACGGCCCAGCTCCGCGTACGAGGCACGCCCGTTCTCCCGGAGTGCCTGGATGAGCTGCCTGTCCACCGTGTCCATTACGTGGAGCCTTCCATTATTCGGCGATCCTGCAAGTTTAGGTATAGAATCAAAGGCGCACAGGGTCAACACCCTGTGAATCTTTCAACAGATCAAAGACGATCTTCAGGAGTGGTTCACCGTGTACACGATCGAGATGGCCTACGCGCACATGCGACAGCTCCAGGAGCTGGCCAACCGATCCCGCACCGACCAGCCCGCCGCCGCCCACCGGAACGACAAGACCCGCAGGCCGATCCGCGCCAAGAAGCGCTAGGCACGGGGGCGGGCGCTGCCAAGCTCCCCCTCCCAACGGCGGTACAGGCCGTGCGGCACCCCTGCCGCATCGAGCACCCGCCCCGCGACGAAGTCCACGAGGTCCTGGATGTGCGTCGCACCCGCGTAGAACGCCGGAGAGGCGGGCAGCACGACCGCGCCCGCCTCGTCCAGCGCCACCAGATGCCGCAGCGTCTGCCCGTTCAGCGGGGTCTCCCGCACCGCGACCACCAGCCGGCGCCGCTCCTTGAGCGTCACGCTCGCGACGCGCTGGAGCAGGTCCTTCGACAGCCCGAGCGCCACGCCGGCCACGCAGGCCGTGGACGCGGGCACGATCAGCATCCCCTTGACCGGGTACGAACCCGAACTCGGCCCGGCGGCCAGGTCCCCGGCCCCCCAGTACCGCACGTCGTCCAACGCCGACACCTCGAAGGTCCCCGGCTTGCCGTCGGCGCCGCGCGCGAGCCACTCGGCCAGATCGTCCCGCCAGTGCGCGTCCCGGAAGGCGATCCCGGTCTCGTCCAGCAGCGTGAGCCGCGAGGCCCGGCTGACCACCAGGTCCACCGGCTCGCCCGCCGCCAGCAGCCCTCGGATCACCGAAGCCGCGTACGGCGTCCCGGACGCCCCGGAAACCCCCACCACCCAGGGGGTGCGCTTGCGCTCAGTCATACCTCCGAGACTATCCGGCCACACCGGCGGGCCACTCGTTAAGGTGTGCCGGACGCTCGACACGCCCCGGGGGACACAGCACATGAGTACGAACACGGCGGACACGGCTGTCCCGGAGTGGAGCCAGAAGGACCGCGCGGTGGCCGCCGCCAAGCTGATGCTGGGCTGGGTGGCCCTCCTGTGGACCCTGGAGGCGATCGACTACGCGACGGGCCACGCGCTGGACCAGTACGGGATCGCGGGCCGCGACCCGGGCACCCTCACGGGAATCCTCACCGGGTCCTTCCTGCACTACGGCTTCGGCCACGTGGCCTCCAACAGCGTCCCCCTGCTGGTCCTCGGCTTCATCACCGCCTTGTCCGGGATCCGGCGCTTCCTGGCGGTGTCCGTACTGATCCTGCTGGCGGACGGCATCGGCACCTGGCTGATCGCCCCGTCGGACGGCATCACGCTGGGCGCCTCGGGCGTCGTCTACGGTCTCTTCGGCTACGTCGTGGTGCGCGGGTTCGTGGAACGGAAGGTGCTGCGCATCCTGGTGGGCGTGGCCGTCGCCGCCTACTGGGGCGGAACGTTCTTCCTGGGCCTGCTGCCGCTGGACCCGACGATCAGCTGGCAGGGCCACCTGTGCGGCCTGGCGGGCGGGGTACTGACCGCCCTCTACTATCGCCGCCCGGCCCCCCGGCTCAGCTGACGGCGGAGAGGTCCACCGGCAGACCGGACGTGTCCACGGAGAGCTTGCCGAGCCCGCTGTCCACGACGACCGTCCCAGGCGTCCCTGAGCGTGCTCGCGTGGAACGGGCGGGAGCCCCGCGGTCGCGGGGGCCAATGTCCCGAGCCGAGCAGGAAAGGGCGCGACCGGCTGCGGGTTCCGGCGGCCGCCGCCCGTTCGGGCTACAGCGTGAAGCCGCGGACGAGGAGGTCGACGAGGGTCGCCGCGAACAGGCAGATGCCGATCACGCCGTTGACCGTGAAGAACGCCCGGTTCAGGCGGGACAGGTCGTGCGGCTTCACGATCGTGTGTTCGTAGAGGAACGCCGCCGCGACGATCAGGAGGCCCAGCCAGAGGAACGGGCCGCCGTCCGTCAGGAACGCGTACGCCGCGAGGAGGGCCGTGGTGACGGCGTGGCAGGCGCGGGCGCCCCACAGGGCGCCCGGGACGCCGAAGCGGGCCGGGACCGACTTGACGCCCTCGGCGCGGTCCGACTCCACGTCCTGGCAGGCGTAGATCAGGTCGAAGCCGCCGATCCAGACGCCGATGGCCAGGCCGAGGACGACGGCCTCCCAGGACCACTCCCCCGTGACCGCCAGCCAGGCGCCGACCGGGCCCATGGCCTGGGCCAGACCCAGGATCGCCTGCGGGAAGTTCGTGAACCGCTTGCCGTACGGGTAGACCACCATCGGGACCACCGCGACCGGCGCCAGCGCCAGGCAGAGCGGGTTGAGGAGGGCGGCCGCGCCGAGGAAGACGACCAGGGCGATGGCCGCGCCCGTCCAGGCCGAGCGCACCGACACCGCGCCGGTGACCAGCTCGCGCCCGGCGGTGCGCGGGTTGCGGGCGTCGATCTCGCGGTCGATGATCCGGTTCGCGGCCATCGCGAAGGTCCGCAGGCCCACCATGCACACGGTGACGAGCAGCAGCTCCCGCCAGTGCATGTGCCCGTCCAGCCGGAACATGGCGGTGAGCGCGGCGATGTAGGCGAAGGGCAGCGCGAAGACCGAGTGCTCGATCATCACCAGGCGCAGGAAGGCCTTGACCCTGCCGGTGGGCTGCGGCGCCTGTCCGGGGCCGAGCACGCCTTCGGCGGTGGTCGTCATGCGAGGCTCCCGCGGAACTCTTCGAGGTCGGCGCGGAGCGCGTCGGCGTCCACCCCCGGGATGTCCAGGGTCACCGGGGCGAGCTCCTCGCCCTCGGGCGGGGTGATCGTGGAGACGAAGCGGCAGCCGTCGCCGGCCGGGTAGGCCTGGACGTGCAGCACCTCGCCCGCGCCGACGGTGAACGGGCCGGACTCGAAGGACAGCTCGGCCAGCAGCCGGTCGGCGAAGTCCTCGGCCTCCGCGTCCCGCAGGCCCGGCAGCTCGAAGCCGCCGCCCTCGCCGTTCTCCTGCTCCCACATCAGCGCCCAGACGGTGCCGGGGCCGGCGAACTCCTCGGGGCTCACGCCGGCCTGCTCGGCGGCCTCGCGGACTTCCGGGTCGGCCGGGTCCAGGCGCGGGCGCGCGAGGGCCACGTAGGCGGTGTCGGTGCCGATGAAGAGGGCGGGGCCGCCCATGGGCGTGCTCACAGGCCGTACTCCTTCCAGCGGCGGTCCACCAGGGCCGCCGTCGCCGGGTCGGACTCGACCATGTCGGGCCAGCCGCCGTCGCGGGTGTAGCCCTCCTCCGGCAGCTTCTTGGTCGCGTCGATGCCCGCCTTGCCGCCCCAGAACTGCTGGTACGAGGCGTGGTCCAGGTGGTCCACCGGTCCCTCGACCACGGTGAGGTCGCGGGAGTAGTCGGTGTTGCCGAGGGCCCGCCAGGACACCTCGTGCAGGTCGTGGACGTCGCAGTCCTTGTCCACCACGATGATCAGCTTGGTCAGCGACATCATGTGCGCGCCCCAGATGGCGTGCATGACCTTCTGGGCGTGCTTGGGGTACTTCTTGTCGATCGAGACGATCGCGCAGTTGTGGAAGCCGCCGGACTCGGGGAGGTGGTAGTCCACGATGTCCGGGACGATGATCTTGAGGAGCGGGAGGAAGAAACGCTCCGTCGCACGGCCCAGCGGGCCGTCCTCCGTCGGCGGCCGGCCGACGACGATCGACTGGAGCAGCGGCCGCTTGCGCATCGTCACGCAGTCGATCTTCAGCGCGGGGAAGGGCTCCTGCGGGGTGTAGAAGCCGGTGTGGTCGCCGAAGGGGCCTTCGGGGAGCATCTCGCCGGGCTCCAGCCAGCCCTCGATCACGACCTCGGCGTTGGCCGGGACCTGGAGCGGGACCGTCTTGCAGTCGACCATCTCGATCCGCTTGCCCGCGACGAACCCGGCGAACAGGTACTCGTCGATGTCGCCGGGCAGCGGCGCGGTGGAGGCGTAGGTGACGGCCGGCGGGCAGCCGAAGGCGATCGCGACGGGCAGCCGCTCGCCGCGCGCGGCGGCGACGGCGTAGTGGTTGCGGCTGTCCTTGTGGATCTGCCAGTGCATGCCGATGGTGCGCTTGTCGTGCCGCTGGAGGCGGTAGAGGCCGAGGTTGCGCACGCCGGTCTCGGGGTGCTTGGTGTGGGTCAGGCCGAGGTTGAAGAAGTCGCCGCCGTCCTTGGGCCAGGTGAACAGCGCCGGCAGCATGTCCAGGTCCACGTCGTCGCCGGTGAGGACGACCTCCTGGACGGGCGCGGACTCGCCCTTCACCTTCTTCGGCGGCACGTGCACCATCGAGCCGAGCTTGCCGAAGGCCTCGCGGACGCCGATGAAGCCCTGGGGCAGCTCGGGCTTGAGGAGGCCGCCGATCTTCTCGCTGATCTCGCCGTACGACTTGAGGCCGAGGGCCTTCAGGAGGCGGCGGTCGGTGCCGAAGACGTTCATGGCCAGCGGCATCGCCGAGCCGCGGACGTTCTCGAAGAGCAGCGCGGGGCCGCCCGCCTTGTTCACTCTGTCGACGATCTCCCCGACCTCCAGGTACGGGTCGACTTCGGCCTTGATGCGCTTGAGGTCGCCCTCCCGCTCCAGGGCCCGGAGCAGGGAGCGGAGATCGTCGTAAGCCATGGGCCCCAGTATCCGTCACCGAATACCCTGGGGGCGTCACCGGGGCCCCGTGCGGGCCCGCCGCCACTGCCCGGGGAGTCGGTCCCACACCGTGCTGCGCTATCTGCCGTTCCTGCTGATCCTCGCGCTGACCATCTACGCCTTCATCGACTGCCTGAACACCCCGGAGGAGGAGGTCAAGAGCCTCCCGAAGGCGGTGTGGGTGCTGATCATCCTGCTGTTCTCGATCGTCGGCCCGGCGGTGTGGCTGCTCGCGGGCAAGAAGCGGACGGCGGCCGGCGGGGGCGGATTCGGCGGGGGCGGCCGGGCGCGCCGTACGCAGTGGGTGGCGCCCGACGACAATCCGGAGTTCCTGCGCTCGCTGCGCAAGGACGAGGAGAAGGACAAGGACGACCAGGGCTAGGACGGCCGAGGCCTAGGAGGCGTACGCGGCGCGCAGCTGCGAGCGGCGGGTGTCGGTCCAGGAGGGCCAGTCCGCCGGGTGCCCCTCCAGGGCGGCCTCCAGCAGCTCGAAGTGGTCGTGCCAGGCGGCCAGGCGGTCGAGGCGTTCCTCGTCGCTGCCGTCGCGTTCGTTCAGGAAGCGGATCACCGTCGAGTCGGTGCCGACGGGCTCCAGGTGGAAGCGGATCCGTCCCTGCCCGGAGACCGTGTACTCCACGACCCGCTCGACGTCCCAGGCCGTGATCTCGCCCGACGCCGTGGTGCCGGAGGTCGGCCAGTGCAGGGTGACGGGGCCGCCGAGGCGGCGTTCGGGCAGGTCCGCCGCCGCCAGCCAGGTGCGCAGCCCGTCACCGGTGGTCAGGACGGGCCACAGGGCCTCGTAGGCGTAGGGGACGTGCACCTCGAAGCGCAGGAGCCAGCGGCCGGGGCCGCGGGGCTCGCTGGTGGCATGGCTCACGGGAGGCATACCACCAGCGTCCCACCGACCGGGCTCAGACGCCCGCGTAGGAGTGCTTGCCGCTGAGCAGGATGTTCACGCCGTAGTAGTTCCAGATCCAGCAGGCGAAGGCGAAGAGCGCCAGGTAGGCGGCCTTGCGGCCCTTCCAGCCGGCGGTGGCCCGCGCGTGCAGGTAGCAGGCGTACGCCACCCACGTCACGAAGGACCAGACCTCCTTGGGGTCCCAGCCCCAGTAGCGGCCCCAGGCGTCGCCGGCCCAGATGGCGCCCGCGACGATGGTGAACGTCCACAGCGGGAAGACGGCCGCGTTGATCCGGTACGAGAACTTGTCGAGGGTGGCCGCCGACGGCATCCGCTCCAGGACCGAGGTGCGGAAGCGGCCGGGGGTCTTGCCGGCCTCCAGGTCGCTCTCGTAGCCGTCGCGGAACAGGTAGAGGACCGCGCCGGCCGCGCCGATGTAGAAGACGGCTCCGCAGAAGATGGCGGTGGAGACGTGGATCCACAGCCAGTAGGAGTGCAGGGCCGGGACGAGCTGGTCGCTGGCGGTGTAGAGCCAGGTGGTGGCGATGCCCAGGTCCAGCAGGACGGAGGTGACCAGGATCAGACCGAGCCAGCGGACGTTCTTCCTGAAGGCCAGGAGCGCCAGGTAGGCGCCGACGGCGACCGTGGAGAAGGTCAGGTTGAACTCGTACATGTTGCCCCAGGGGGCACGCTCCACCGACAGGGCGCGGGAGACCACGCCCGCCGCCTCGATGAGGAAGCCGAGGACGGTCAGCGAGACCGCGATCCGCCCGTACAGGTCGCCCTTCTCGGTGCCGCCGGCGGCGCCGGGGCCGTCCGGGACGTCGCGGGATCCGGTGGCCGAGCGGGTGACGACCTTCGGCCTGTCGAGGACGGCCGTGCCGCCGCCCTGGGTCCGCACCTGCACGGCCGGCGCGGCGCCGGCCGCGGCGGCCGGGGTCAGCGCGGCGGCCGTACGGCCCACCTTGCTGCGGCTGCCGAAGACCCATTCGGTGATGTGCGCGAAGAAGGCGAGCATGTAGACCGCCATCGACGCGTAGACCAGCTTGTTGCTGAGATCGGCGAGGCTCTCGTTCGTCGCCGCCGCGAGCAGCGTCATGCGCGCTCCCCTTCTTCTCCTGTTGTGGTGTCGGCTTCCGCCGGCTCGGCTTGCGCCGGGCTCGGCGCCGTCTCGTAGAGGGCGGCGGAGAGCGCCGACAGCTCCTCGGGGAGCTTGGCGGACTCGCTGCGGCCCAGACCCGCCATCTCGACGACGGTCACCCCGTCCTCGCCGCGCACCGCGCGGACCCAGATCCGGCGGCGCTGGACGAACAGGGACGCGGCCAGGCCGCCGATGGCGACGACGGCGCCCGCGAGCGCCAGCCCGGAGGCGGGCTGGTGGGTGACCGAGAAGGTGGCCCAGCGCTCGATGCCCTCGAACTTCACCGTGCCGGCGCCGTCCGGGAGGGTCATCGTCTCCCCGGGCAGCAGCCGCTGCTTGAACAGCTGCCCCTCGGGGTCCTTGAACTCCTGCATCTTGGAGGTGTTCAGCTGGTACACGTTCTGCGGCAGGCCCGCGTCCACGCCCAGGCTGCCGTGGTAGGCGCTGAGGGCGAGGACGGGGAAGTTCAGGTCAGGGAACTGGGAGAGCATCGTGCCCTTGCCGGCGCCCGCGAACGTCGGCACGAACATGGCGTTGAAGCCGAGCTGCTCCTTGTCGCCGTTCTTGTTGCGGTAGCCGTCCGGGACCTTCACGGCGCCGGAGGAGCTGAGGTTGCCGTCGAAGGGCAGCATCGGGACGGCGTCCCGGTAGACGACCTGGCCGCTCGGGTCGGTCACGGAGATGACCGGGGCGTAGCCGTGGCCCAGCAGGTAGACCTTCGAGCCGTCGATCTCCAGCGGCTTGTTGACCTCGATCTCGGCCTTCTTCGGCTCGCCCTCGGCGCCCTCGCTGTAGGTGACGTACGCCTTGAAGTCGCGGGCGGTGCCCTTCTGCGGGCCGGCCTTCTCGTAGCTGGCGTCGAACTTGTCCAGGGTGAACGAGAACGGCGCGAGGTCGTCGGCGGAGAAGAGGCTGCCGGACTTGAAGTCGTCGTACTGGGTGAGCGTGTTCGAGAAGCCCTTGCCGCGCAGGACGAGCTTGCCGCCCTCGGACTTGAACAGCTGCCCGCAGGCGAAGGCCACGAGCATCACGATCAGGGCGATGTGGAAGGCCAGGTTGCCGGCCTCGCGCAGGTAGCCCTTCTCGGCGGCGACGGCGCCGGGGGAGGGCTCGGTGCGGAAGCGGCGCCCGCCGAGCAGGCCCTTGGCGGAGGCGAGCACCTCGTCGGGGCTCTTGTCCGTGCGCCACGTCGTGTAGGCGGGCAGCCGGTCCAGGCGGCGGGGCGCGCCCGGCGGGCGGCCCGTGAGCTGGCCGACGAACTGCCAGGTGCGCGGGACGATGCAGCCGATCAGCGAGACGAACAGCAGGATGTAGATCGCGGAGAACCACACCGAGCTGTACACGTCGAAGAGCTGGAGCTTCTCGGCGACCGGGACCCAGAACTCGTGGGTCTTCTTCCACTCCGCGACCTTCATCGCGTCGACCTGGGTCTGCGGGATGAGGGAGCCGGGGATGGAGCCGAGGGAGAGCAGGAAGAGCAGGATCAGCGCCACCCGCATGGAGGTGAGCTGGCGCCAGAACCAGCGGGCCCAGCCGATGACCCCGATGCCGACGGGGGCGGCGGGGTTGTCGTCGACGGGGGCCGTGGACAGCTGCGCGCGGGCGGCCGCGTCCTCGTTCGGCGCCTCGGCGGGCGCCTTGTCGGTCGTACTCATGTGCGTGTAGTCCTCAGATCCCCACCGTGAAGCCTTGGGTCCAGCCCTGCATCTCGTTGACGATGCTGAACCACATTCCTGTGACGAGCAGCAGACCGGTCAGGATCAGCATGCCGCCGCCGATGCGCATCACCCACGCGTAGTGCTTCTTCACCCACCCGAACGCGCCCAGCGCCTTGCGGAAGGCGACGGCCGCGAGGATGAAGGGCACACCGAGGCCGAGGCAGTAGACGGCCGTCAGCAGGGCGCCCCGCCCTGCGGTGGCCTCGTTGATGGACAGGGTGCCGACGGCCGCGAGGGTCGGGCCCATGCAGGGGGTCCAGCCGATGCCGAAGAGGACACCGAGCACGGGAGCCCCGAGCAGGCCCGCCGTCGGCTTCTTGTGGAAGCGGAACTCGCGCATCGTCAGGCCCGGGATCCAGCCCATGAAGAAGAGGCCGAGGAGGATCACCAGGACGCCCATCACGCGGGTGATGGTCTCCTTGTTCTCGCCCTGGAAGACCTCGCCGAACTGGCCGAAGAGCGCGCCGGTCGAGACGAAGACGGCGGTGAAGCCGAGGACGAACAGGCCCGCGCCGGCCACCATCCGCCCGCGCCGGGCCTCGGCGAGGTCGGCGCCGCTGACACCCGTCACGTAGGACAGGTAGCCGGGGACCAGGGGGAGGACGCAGGGGGAGAAGAAGGAGACGAGCCCCGCGAGCAGGGCGATCGGCAGGGCGATCAGCAGCCCGCCGGTCAGTACGGTGGAGTTCACGCCGGTCGGCTCGGCGGCGAGGAGGTGCTCGACCACGAGGTCACTTCTCCGCGAGGAGCGGGTCGATCATCGAGCGCAGCTGCTCCTCGTTGACCGCGGCCAGCGTACGGGCCGCGATCTTGCCCTCCTTGTCGAGGACGACGGTGGAGGGGATCGCCGACGGGTTCAGGGTGCCCTTGGGGAAGCGCAGGATCAGCTTGCCGTCCGGGTCGTACAGGCTCGGGTAGGTGATCCCGAAGTTCTGCTCGAAGGCGGCGGCGTTCTGCGTGCTGTTGTCGCGGGTGTTGATCCCGACGAACGCCACGTCCTTGCCGGCGTCGCCCAGCTCCTTGCTCACCTTCGCGAAGTACGGGGCCTCCGCCCGGCAGGGCGGGCACCAGGAGCCCCAGACGTTGAGGACGACGACCTTGCCCTTGAGGGCGGTGGTGTCCAGCGTCTTGCCGTCGACGGTCGCACCGTCCAGCTTCGGGGCCTCCGCCCGCTCGCCCCGGGCGACGGTGGAGATGCCGCTGGGGCCCGTCACGTAGTTGCCGCCGGCGGAACCGGCCGAAGTGCTGCCGCTGTCGCCGCACGCCGTCAGGGTCAGGGCGCTCGCGAGGGTCACCGCGGTCAGCAGGATGGCGCGGCCGCTGGTCGAGCGGCGGCGACGGGGGGCGCGGCTAAGGCTCATGTGAAAAGTTTCGCATGAGCGATTTGCGGATCTTCCGCACCCCCCGGCGGGGTGTCAATGCGCAGGTCAGGCCCGGCCGCGCCACAGCGCTACGCGCCGAAGGCCTTCGACTTGCCCTTCACCGGCTTGGCGCCGGCCAGCAGGTGCGCCGGGACCAGGTCGCGCGCCGGCTCGCTGTAGCCCACCGACACCAGCTTGTCGTCCTGGTACGTGAACGACGTCAGCGAGGCCAGCGTGCACTGCCGGCGCCGCGGGTCGTGCCACAGCCGCCGCTTCTCCGCGAAGCTGCGCACGATCCAGATCGGCAGCTGGTGGCTGACGGCCACCGCCTCGTGGCCGCGCGCCGCGTCCCGGGCCGCCTCGATCGCGCTCGTCATCCGGACGACCTGCTCGACGTAGGGCTCGCCCCACGACGGCTTGAACGGGTTCGTCAGGTGCTTCCAGTTGCCCGGCTTGCGCAGGGCGCCGTCGCCGACGCCGAAGGTCTTGCCCTCGAAGACGTTGCCCGCCTCGATCAGCCGGCCGTCGGTGGCCAGCTCCAGGCCGTGCACCTTCGCGATCGGCGAGGCCGTCTCCTGCGCGCGTTCCAGCGGGGAGGCCACCACGTAGGTGACGTCCCGGTCCTGGAGGTGCTCGGCGACCCGGTCGGCCATCTGCCGGCCCAGCTCGGACAGGTGGTAGCCGGGCCGGCGGCCGTAGAGGACGCCGTCCGGGTTGTGGACCTCTCCGTGCCGCATCACGTGGACGACGGTGATGTCGCTCATGCGGTCGCCTCCGCGGCGGCTCGGGCGGCGGCGGGCAGCGCGGCCGCGACGCGCTCGATCGCGCGCGCGTCGTGGGCGGTGGACACGAACCAGGACTCGAACGCCGACGGGGGCAGGTAGACGCCCTGCGACAGCATCGAGTGGAAGAACGCGTTGAAGCGGAAGCCTTCCTGCTGCTTGGCCTCGTCGTAATTGCGGACCTCGTCCGGGGTGAAGAAGACGGAGAACATGTTGGACGCCGTCTGCAGGCGGTGCGCCACGCCCTCCTTGGCCAGCGCCGCCGTCACCAGGCCCTGGATCTCCTCGGAGACCGCGTTCACCTTCGCGTACGCCGCGTCGTCCAGCAGCCGCAGCTGCGCGAGGCCGGCGGCGGTGGCGATCGGGTTCCCGGAGAGGGTGCCCGCCTGGTAGACGGGGCCGGCCGGGGCCAGGTGGCCCATGACGTCGGCGCGGCCGCCGAACGCCGCCGCGGGGAAGCCGCCGCCCATGACCTTGCCGAAGGTCATCAGGTCGGGCTTGACGCCGTCGACCCCGTACCAGCCGGCGCGCGAGGTGCGGAAACCGGTCATCACCTCGTCGGAGATGTAGAGCGCGCCGTTCTCGCGGCAGAGGTCGGCGAGACCCTGGTTGAAGCCCTCCAGGGGGGTGACCACGCCCATGTTGCCGGGGGCGGCCTCGGTGATCACGCAGGCGATCTCGCCCGGGTGCGCGGCGAACGCCGCGCGGACCGCGTCGAGGTCGTTGTAGGGGAGCACGATCGTGTCGCCGGCCTGCGCGCCGGTCACGCCGGGGGTGTCGGGCAGGGCGAAGGTCGCCAGGCCGGAACCGGCGGCGGCCAGCAGCGCGTCGACGTGACCGTGGTAGCAGCCGGCGAACTTGACGACCTTGGCCCGGCCGGTGAAGCCGCGGGCCAGCCGGATCGCCGACATGGTCGCCTCGGTGCCGGAGGAGACCAGGCGGACCTGCTCGACGGGCTCGATGCGGGCGACGATCTCCTCGGCGAGGGCGACCTCGCCCTCGCCGGGCGTGCCGAAGGAGGTGCCGCGGGCGACCGCGGCCTGGACGGCCTCGATCACTTCCGGGTGGGAGTGGCCGAGGATCATCGGCCCCCACGAGCAGACCAGGTCGACGTACTCGCGCCCGTCGGCATCGGTCAGGTAGGGACCGGTACCGGACACCATGAACCGGGGCGTACCGCCCACGGCGCGGAAGGCGCGGACGGGAGAGTTCACGCCGCCGGGGGTCACGAGGGACGCGCGCTCGAAGAGCGTCTGCGAAACTGGGGCTTCATACGGGTACGGGTAGCTCACACCAGCCATGGTCTCAGAGGCCGCGACAGACTTGCGGAGGGGCGTTTCACCGCGCCGCCTCGGGGGAGGTCACTGCCATGATGATCAGGCTGCGTGGCGGGGGCCGCGAAGCCGGTGCAGGCAATACCAGTCGGGTGGAGATATGCAACGCGGTGGTGGACCGGGCGAGGGTACGGACGGCCTGGACCCGCAGCGCGCCCGTGAGGCCCGCCGCCGAGGCAAGCACCGCCGGGCCGCGGAGGCCGCGGAGGCGGCCGCCGCCGGCGCCGCACCGGTCCCGGGAGGCCGGACGCCGGACGCCCCCGAGGAGCCCGTCCGCGGGGACGCCCCCGAGGACCCCGCCCGCCGGGACGGCGCGGACCGCCCCGAGGGCCGCAAGCGCAAGGACCGGCCGGCCCGCCCCGACCGCGCCGGCGACGCCGCCGAACCGGACGCCTCCGACACCGCGGACGAGGACGACCTGCCCAAGGGCCGCGGCATGGGCGTGACCTACAAGTACTTCGGCGCCCCGGACGGCGCGACGGCCGCGCGGGTGCCGGTGACGATGCGGCCGGAGGAGCTCGGCGGCGACGAGCTCGGCATGGGCGGCATGTTCACCAAGATCAAGCCGGAGACGATGGCCGCGATGGTCCTGACGGGCATCGAGGGCATACCGCTGCACAAGGTGCCGCCGCTGGAGCTGGTCGTCCTGCACCCGGACTACGCGGTGGTCAAGCTGCCGATGACGGTGGTCGACCCGCTGCGCGACGTGGGCGAGGAGTCGGTGGGAGCGGCCGCCTTCATCTGGTCGACGGTCCCCGACCGCGGCGGCCCCCGGGACGCGTTCAACGTCTACCAGCTGCTGCACGAGTGGCAGGACTTCTCCCACCGCCTCCACGAAAACGGCCACCAGGCCTACTGCCTCGTCTGGCCCTGACCCCCGCCCCCGCCCCGGGCGGCGGCGCTGCCGCGCCCGGCGTCCCTGCGCCACTCGCGGCCGATGCCGCGCAGCAGCGCCGGGTAGACCCCGAGGTAGCGGAAGGGCTTGATCCCGGCCATGTAGAGGGCGCCGAGGAAGCCGTTCGGCTTGACCAGGACGGCCATCTGGCCGCGGTGGCCGCCGGATCCGTCGGGGACCCAGCCGATGTGCATCACCGCGTGCACGGTGCGGTTGCCCGTCTCGGCCACCCATTCGTCGTGGGTCAGGTAGACGGAGGTGAACGAGACGACGCGGGGGTCGGGTCCGCGGGGGCCGTCGCGCAGGTCGGCCGGCAGCCGGTCCCGCAGGCTGTGCAGGTGCGCCCCTCCGATGCCCTGGTCGGGGGTGTCCCAGCCGAGGAGCCTGCCGATCCTGCGGCGGAGAGCGAAGAGGATCCGGGTGCCGGGCGAGGAGAGGGCGGTCTCGTCGTCGTTCGTGAACCGCCCGACCAACCGGGCCAGGTCGTCGGGCCCGCCGGGGGTGGGCAGGGCCCATACGTCCTCGACCCGGAAGTCGGCGGCGATCTCGTGGATCCGCCAGGGCCGGGAGGTGTGTGCCGTCGTGGGAAGCCTCATGGAACAACCCTTCTATACGATGCCGTATAGAACGAGCCTAGCAGCGCTTTATACGCCACCGTATAGAGCGGGTGGAGAAAGAACAGGGAGCCGGACCATGCGCGCACCACGCACCCCCCGCGGCAAGTGGATCGAAGAAGGGCTGCGGGCCCTGGCCGAGGGCGGCCCCGAGGCCGTGCGGATCGAACCGCTGGCCCAGGCGCTGGGGGTCAGCAAGGGCGGCTTCTACGGCTATTTCCGCAACCGCGACGCCCTGCTGGAGGAGATGCTCGACACCTGGGAGCACGAGGCCGCCCAGGCGGTGATCGAGCAGGCCGAGAGCGGCGGGGCCGACGCCCGGGCCAAGCTGGACCGGCTGTTCACGATCGTCGCCGCGTCCGGCGAGGGCCCGGTCCGGGGGGTGCCCATCGAACTCGCCGTCCGCGACTGGGCCCGTCGCGACGAGGCGGTCGCCGAGCGGCTGCGCCGCGTCGACGACCGGCGGATGGACTACCTCCGCTCCCTCTTCTCCTCGTTCTGCCCCGACCCGGACGAGGTGGAGGTCCGCTGCCTGCTCGTCTTCTCCCTCCGCATCGGCGGCGAGTTCATCACCGCCGGCCACGCGGGCCGCACCAGGGAAGAGGTCATGACGCTCACCAAGCACTGGCTCCTGCGCTAGGGCCTCCCCTCCCGGCCCCCAGCCGACGCGCGCCGGCGCGGGTCAGGAGACCGTGAGGACCACGCGGCCCCGGGTGCCCGGGGTGGAGAGGGCCTCGTGGGCCTGCTGCGCGTCCGCGAGGTCGAAGGTCCGGGCGACGCGGAGCGTCAGGGCGCCCTCGTCGACGAGGGCGGCCAGCCGGGCCAGGCGGGCGCCGTCGGGGGCGACTTCCTGCACCGCCACCCGCACCCCCCGCTCCGCGGCCGGAGCGGCGCCGGGGATCAGGCCGACGTAGGCGCCGCCGTCGCGGACGGCGGCCAGCGCGGGCGCGCCCAGGACCGCCGCGTCCAGCACCCCGTCGACACGCGCCGCGGGAGCCGACCCGCGCGGGACGAACTCCGTCGCGCCCAGGGCCCGTACGAGCTCCTCGTCCCCCTCGCCCGCCAGGGCCGTCACCACCAGCCCGGCCCGGGCGGCCAGCTGGACCGCGAGCCCGCCGACCGAACCGGCCGCGCCGGTGACCAGCACCGAGTCGCCGGGGGCCAGCCCGAGCAGGTCCAGCGCGCGGGCGGCCGTCAGCCCGCTCAGCGGGAGCGCCGCCGCGACGGCCGTGTCGACCGAGGCGGGGGCCGCCGCCACCGCCGAGGCGTCCAGCACCGCGTACTCGGCGTGCGTGCCGAGCCCCTTCAGCGGGCCGTAGTGCAGCCCGACCACCCGGCGGCCGGGCGTCCAGCCCTCCACCCCGGGGCCGACCTCGTCGATCTCCCCCGCCACGTCCCACCCGAGCCCGATGGGCCGCCCGGCCCCGCCGAAGACGCCGGCGCGGACCGCGCCGTCCACCGGGTTGACCCCGGCGGCCCGGACCCGGATCCGGACCTGTCCGGCCCCCGCCCGCGGCACCTCCACCTCGGCCACCCGTACCTGCTCCGGCCCGCCGAAGGCGTCCACCACCACGGCCCGCATGGTCTTGTCCTGCGCGATGTGCTCGGTCATGATCTCTCCCCGTCGTTACGTGGCCCGGTCCGGCTCCGGTGAGCCGTTCCCGATGACCACTAACTTAGGGAGAGGTACTCTCTTTTCGTAAGTACGCACTTCGGGGTGCGTACCCGACCCGGAAGTGGGCAACCATGGCCACCCAGACCGCCGCCGCCCGCCGCGAGGACGCCCGCGCCGCCTACGACGCCTTCATCAAGGAATGCCCCACCAGCCGGCTCCTGGCCCGCATCAGCGACAAGTGGGTCGGACTCGTCCTCAGCGCCCTCGGCGAAGCCGGCGACGGCTCCCTGCGCTACAGCGAACTCGGCCGCAGGATCCCCGGCGTCAGCCAGAAGATGCTCACCCAGACCCTCCGCTCCCTCGAACGCGACGGTCTCGTCACCCGCTCCGTCACCGCCTCCGTCCCGGTCCGCGTCGACTACCGCCTCACCGCGCTCGGCGGCAGCCTCGGCTGCCTCCTCTCCTCCGTCAAGCACTGGGCCGAGAACCACTTCGACGAGGTCAGCGCCCACCGCCAGGCCTACGACGCAGCCGCCGCCGACGCCTGACCCTCCCCGGCGCCCTCACTAATTCGGCCGCGCTCCCCCCACCCCGGATGGCATGCTGGGACCGTGAACGGTCCCGGTATTGAGCTCACCCTCGCCCCCGAACTGCGCCTCTTCGCGCCGCCCAGCCGGCGCGCGGACCGCGTCCCGACCGCCACCGACGGCGCCTCCAGCCTCGGCCACGTCGTCGAATCCGCCGGCGTCCCGCTCACCGAGGTCGGCCGCCTCCTCGTCGACGGCCGCGAGGTGCCCGTCTCGTACGTGCCCCGACCCGGCCAGTCCGTCGAGGTGCTCGGCGTCGACCGCCCCCAGCGGGTCCCCGGCGCCCCGCTGCGTTTCCTCCTCGACGTCCACCTCGGCACCCTCGCCCGCCGCCTGCGCCTGCTCGGCGTCGACGCCGCCTACGACAACGAGGACCCCGGCGACCCCGCCCTCGCCACCCGCTCCGCCGCCGAGAGCCGCGTCCTGCTCTCCCGCGACCGGGGCCTGCTCCGCCGCCGCGAGATCTTCGCCGGCGCCTACGTCTACAGCGACAAGCCCGACGACCAACTCCGCGACGTCCTCGGCCGGTTCGCCCCCGCCCTCGCACCCTGGACCCGCTGCACCGCCTGCAACGGTCCCCTCCGCGACGCCGACAAGGACAGCGTCGGCGACCGGCTGGAGCACGGCACGCAGCGCTCGTACGACGTCTTCGCCCAGTGCGCCGACTGCGAGCGCGTCTACTGGCGCGGCGCCCACCACACCCGCCTGGAGCGGATCGTCGACGGGGCCCTGGCCGAGTTCGGCGACGGCGCCACCGTCTGACACCCGGCGCCGGGGCCGCCCCCAGGACGCTCAGAACGCGTAGGCGTCCCCGGTGTCCAGTGCCAGCACCACGTGCTCGTTGTTGGCGCGGTTACGGTCGGTCGCCCCGCCGTTCCACCAGGTGTCGATCCGCACCGCCACCTCCGCCGGCCTCTCGCGCAGCCCCAGCACCAGCCCGATGTGCCGCCCCGGCCCGTGCTCCGGCAGCGGCCCCGTCTCGCACACCACCTCGCGCGCCCCCACCCGGGCGCACCCCCCGGCCGGCTCCTGCGCGTCCGCCAGGTCCGCCGACAGCCGCACCCGCACCGTCGCGTTCGCCAGCGCCGACGGCCCCTCGTTCTGCGGCACCATCCACACCCTCAGCTGCCCCCGCACCAGGGACACGCGCCCGTGGTAGGCCACGTCCGCCTCCGGCCCGGCCCACGCACCCGCCGGCCCGGCCCCCGCCAGCACCAGCGAGCCCGCCACCACCACACTCCGCACGGCACCACGGCGCACCGCCACCACCTCCTCGCGCGGACGGTAGCCACCCCGCCGCACCATCGGTCGGACCATCACACGAACGAGGGCGAGCCCACCCCCCCATTCGCCGCCGCTCCCGTACGCGCCCGGTCAGCACCCCGGCCTATGCTGGCGAGCGTTCGCACACCGTCCGTACGTACGGACGAACGCACACGCACCGCGAACGCACACGCACCGTGAACGAGCACGCATCGCGACCGCACACCGCGACCGAACGAGGAGCCCCGCCCATGAGCACGCGCACGGCCACCCGAACCGCCGTAGTCACCGGCGCGAGCAGCGGAATCGGCGCGGCCACCGCCCGTCAGCTCGCCGCCGCCGGCTACCACGTCGTCCTCACCGCCCGCCGCAAGGACCGCATCGAGGCCCTCGCCGCCGAGCTCACCGCGGCGGGCCACGAGGCCACCGCCCACGCCCTCGACGTCACCGACCGCCCCGCCGTCGACGCCTTCGCCGCCTCCCTCTCCCGCTGCGACGTGCTCGTCAACAACGCCGGCGGCGCCATCGGCGCGGAGCCCGTCGCCACCGGCGACCCGGCCGACTGGCGCACGATGTACGAGGTCAACGTCATCGGCACCCTCAACGTCACCCAGGCGCTCCTGCCCGCCCTCACCGAGAGCGGCGACGGCACGGTCGTCGTCCTCTCCTCCACGGCCGGCCACGCCACCTACGAGGGCGGCGCCGGCTACGTCGCCGCCAAGAACGGCGCCCGCGTCCTCGCCGAGACCCTCCGCCTGGAGATCGTCGGCCTGCCCGTCCGCGTCATCGAGATCGCCCCCGGCATGGTCAAGACCGAGGAGTTCGCCACCACCCGCTTCCGCGGCGACACGGAGAAGGCGGAGAAGGTGTACGCGGGCGTCGCGCACCCCCTCTCCGCCGACGACGTGGCCGACACCGTCACCTGGGCGGTGACCCGCCCCAGCCACGTCAACATCGACCTCCTCGTGGTCCGCCCCCGCGCCCAGGCCTCGAACACGAAGGTCCACCGCGAGCTCTAGACCGGCCCGGCCGGACCAGCCCCGCTAGACCAGCCCGGCCGCCCTGAGGTGCGGCACCAGGGCCGCGGGCTTCAGCCCCGCGGCCCCGGCCGCACCCAGCGCCCGCTCCAGGTCCGCCGCCAGCGCCGGCGTGAAGTGCAGCAGCACGATGTCGCCGGCCTTCAGCCGGTGAAGTAGCCGGTGTCGTAGGAGACGGCCCCCGGCAACAGGAACAAGGACGCCGGCACCCGCCGCTCCACCAGCATCCGCCACACACCCTGATCTAGACCGGCGAAACCCGTCAACCCCCGCACCGCAAGTGAAAGTTGCGCTTAACGCAACCCGAACAGGCCCGTCCGGGTGAATCCACGCAAACCGTCGGCGGGCACCGCTACGCTCCGAAAGCGTGAGCCGCGAAAGGGAGGAAGCTATGGCCGTGATGCAGCACGAGACCACGATCGCGGAAGCCGCCGATCGACTCTCCAGGGAGCTTCCCAGGCACCGAGTGGAGATTCTCCAGGGGAGGCTCACCGTGACACCACCACCTGCCGACGGACGTCACGCCCGCACACTGAGCAGGCTCGGCGTGGCCTTCCACGAGGCCGGGGCGATGAAAGCAGGTCTGGAATTCCTCCAGGGCATCGGCATCTGGCTGCCCACAGGGCCCGACGACTACGCCATCCCGGACTTCGCACTCGTCACCGACGACTTCCTGGACTTCAAGGGGCGGAACAACTGCTACTCGCCCGAGGTGTTCCGCCTCATCGTCGAGGTGACCTCCTCCAACTGGGCGGACGACCTGGGCTCCAAGGTCGACTCCTACGCGAGGGCCGACGTCCCCTTCTACGTCATCGCCGACCGCCGCCACGACGAGGTCGTCGTCTGCCGCGACCCGCGCAACGGCACCTATCGCCTCCGTACGTCCCACAAGCGGGGCACCTCCATCACCGTCCCGGAGTACGTCGGAGTGACCCTCGAACTCCCGGTGGACCTCCTCCTCGACGGCGAATGAGGGCCGGGCGCACGCAGAAGGGCCCGGACCGCAGCCGGTCCGGGCCCCCGCACACCCCCGTCAGCCCTTGATGCAGATGACCTGCTTGAGCTTCGCCACGACCCGGACCAGGTCGGTCTGCTGGTCGATGACCTGCTCGATCGACTTGTAGGCGCCCGGGATCTCGTCCACGACGCCCGAGTCCTTGCGGCACTCCACGCCCCGGGTCTGCTCCGCCAGGTCGCGCGCCGAGAACCGCTTCTTCGCCGCCGTGCGGCTCATCTTGCGGCCCGCGCCGTGCGAGGCGGAGTTGAAGGACCTCTCGTTCCCGAGCCCCTTCACGATGTAGGACCCCGTCCCCATCGAGCCGGGGATGATCCCGTACTCGCCGCTGCCGGCCCGGATCGCGCCCTTGCGGGTGACCAGCAGGTCCATGCCGTCGTACCGCTCCTCCGCCACGTAGTTGTGGTGGCAGCTGATCTCCTGCTCGAAGGAGACCTTCGCCTTGCGGAACTCCCGCCGGACGACCTCCTTGAACAGGCTCATCATCGCCGCGCGGTTGTACTTGGCGTACTCCTGGGCCCAGAAGAGGTCGTCGCGGTAGGCCTCCATCTCCGGGGTCGCGGCCAGGAACACCGCCAGGTCCCGGTCGACCAGGTTCTGGTTGTGCGCCAGACCCCGGGCCACGCCGATGTGGTGCGCGGCGAGCTCGTTGCCGATCCCGCGGGAGCCGGAGTGCAGCATCAGCCAGACCGAACCCGACTCATCGAGACAGAACTCGATGAAGTGATTTCCGGATCCGAGCGTTCCGACCTGCCTTACAGCACGATCGTGTCGGAATTTGACCGCATCGGCGATGTAGTCGAAGCGCTGCCAGAGGTCCGCGTACCCCGTCTCCGAGAACCCGTACAGCCTCCCCGGATCCACCGCCTCCCGGTGCATCCCCGCCCCCACCGGAATCGCCTGCTCGATGCGCGAGCGCAGCTTCGACAGGTCGCCGGGGAGGTCGTTCGCCGTGAGGGAGGTCTTGACCGCCGACATGCCGCAGCCGATGTCCACGCCCACAGCCGCCGGGCAGACCGCGTCCTTCATGGCGATCACCGAGCCGACCGTCGCGCCCTTGCCGTAGTGGACGTCCGGCATCACGGCCAGGCCCTTGATCCACGGGAGGCCGGCGGTGTTCTGCAGCTGCCGCATGGCGCTGTCCTCGACCGACGCCGGGTCCGTCCACATCCTGATCGGGACCTTCGCCCCGGGTACTTCTACATACGACATAACAGAACGATCCCCCGGAAATCACAAGAAAGGTAGGAGTACGCGAAAAGCCGCGCTCATACCCCCAAACCAGACAGGGAACCGGCGCCGGCACCAGCGTGTGCGATAGACATTGTGTCCATCCGTGCCCAAGTCGCGGCAACGGAATTTCCCGAGCACGCCAAGGAAGCCAGGGGAGCGAGTGAAGCCGATGGACGTGGAGCGCACGCGGGTGCGCCGCCGATTCCTGCCGGGCATCGCGATGCTCACCGCCCTCGTCGCCGGCGCGACCGGCTGCACCAGCGGCAGCGGCATCGGGAGCCCCGGCGACCAGAAGAACGGCGGCAGCACCGCCGCCCCCGCGCAGCCCGGCAAGTACCGCAGCCTCCCGCAGCCCTGCAAGGCCGTCGACGGCAAGCGGCTGCGGGCCATGCTCCCGGCCTCGGACTCCCTCACCACCGAGCAGCGCGAGCAGCTCTACGCCGGGACGGCCGAGGCCTCCTACGACGCCGACCGGCACGTCGGCTGCCGCTGGAACGCGCAGACGCCCGAGGCGACCCTGCTGCTGTCGGTCACCTTCGAGCGGGTGGTCTCGTACGACCGCGCCGCCGCGAGCGACGACGACAAGGCGCGCCAGGTGTACGTGCGCCGGCTGACGGACGCGCACCTGCCCTTCCCCGGGCCGACCGCGAGCCCCGCTCCGGCCGCGGGGGCCCCCGCGAGCAGCGCTCCTGCCGCGAGTGCGCCCCCCGCCGCCGCTACGAGTCCCGCCCCGGGTACGGGTCCCGCCGCCGGTACGGGGCCCGCCCCCGGCGCGCCCGAGGCCCCGGCCTCCTCCGCCCCGCCCTCCCCCACCGCCTCCCCCGAGCTGGGCTCGCGCGTGCTGGAGGGGCTCGGGAGCGAGGGGTTCCTCGACGACAAGCTGGGCGCGGCCGGGGCCACCGCCGCGCAGGCGCGCACCGTGCGGATCGTGTTCCGTACGTCGAACGTCATCGTCACCGTCGAGTACAGCGTCCAGCCCTCCGGTCCGGGCAGGGTCCCGCCCGCCACGGAAACGCAGGACAAGGCGCGCCAGTTGGCCGAGGCCCTCGCCGAGCGTTTCAACGAGTGAGCGCACGCCCCCGCAGGGGGCGCGCACGGCCCGCGTGACGGCGCGCACAGCAGGCGGGCTCCGGATCGGGCTACCGTTGCGGGGTCCCACACCCCTGAAGCACCACCGAGATGTCCCCAACGTCTGAAGGAACCATGCACCGATCAGCCTCGCGTCTCACCCGCGTTCTCGCCTGCGCAGCCGTCCCGGTGATCCTCACCGTCGCCGGCTGCTCCTCCGACTCGGGGAAGTCCTCCTCGGGCTCGGACTCCGGCAAGAAGTCCTCGTCGGCCTCGTCCGCCAAGCCGAGCACGAAGGGCTCGACCTCGCTGGAGAAGGTGGCGTTCGCGAAGCTGCCGGACCCCTGCAAGTCGGTGCCCGCCAAGACCGTCGAGTCCCTCGTGCACGACGCGAAGGACAAGAACGGCACGGCAGCGAAGTCGAACGACCTCGCCAACCGCGCCAGCTGCTCCTGGAACGGCCTGGAGACGGACGGGGTGAAGGGCTCGCAGTACCGCTGGCTCTCCGTGTCGCTCGTCCGCTACGACTCGCACGCCTCCCTCGGCAGCGGCAACAAGCGCGCGGAGGAGCAGTACGGCAAGCAGATAGAACTGGCGAAGACGACGAAGGACGCGCACGACGTCAAGGTCGAGCAGGCCGACGGGGTCGGCGACCAGGGCACGTCCGTGATCTACGGGATCAAGAAGGACGTCGACTTCTTCAACACCACCGTCGTGGCCCGCACCCAGAACGTCGTGATCACCCTCGACTTCAACGGTGCCGCCTACGAGGGCGCCGGCGCGCCCGACCAGGCGAAGCTGCTCCAGGACGCGATCGCCGCGACCAAGGAGGTCGTGACCTCGGTGGCCAACGGCGGTAACGACCAGGCGCCTTCCGGTGCCGAGTCCCCGGCCGGTTCCGCTTCCCCGTCTGCGTCGGCCTCGCCCAAGCAGTAGGGACCTACGGTGCGGGTGACGCAGAGTCACCCGTACGCTGTGCCTGCCTGTAGCTCGACAAGGGAGGGGATCGCGAGTGGCCGCGATGCAGCTGACCCGTACGCACCGCATTCTCGTCGGTGTCGTGGTCGCCGGAGCCGTCGTCATCGCGGGTATCGGTTTCGCGGGGTCGTACGCCGCGGTCCGCGCCCTGGCGCTGAAGAAAGGCTTCGGCAGCTTCTCGCTGGTGTTCCCGATCGGTATCGACGCGGGTATCTGCGTGCTGCTCGCGCTGGACCTGCTGCTGACCTGGATCCGGATCCCGTTCCCCCTGCTGCGGCAGACGGCCTGGCTGCTGACCGCCGCGACGATCGCGTTCAACGGTGCGGCGGCCTGGCCGGATCCGCTGGGCGTGGGCATGCACGCGGTGATCCCGGTGCTGTTCGTGGTCACGGTCGAGGCGGCGCGGCACGCCGTGGGCCGGATCGCGGACATCACCGCGGACCGGCACATGGAGGGCGTGCGGATCACCCGTTGGCTGCTCTCCCCGGTGCCGACGTTCAAGCTGTGGCGCCGGATGAAGCTGTGGGAGCTGCGCTCGTACGAGCAGGCGGTCGGCATGGAGCAGGACCGGCTGATCTACCAGGCGCGGCTCCAGGCCCGGTACGGGCGGGCGTGGCGGCGGAAGGCGCCGGTGGAGGCGCTGATGCCGCTGCGGCTGGCCCGGATCGGCGTGCCGCTGGCGCAGACGGCCCCGGAGGGGCTGGCGGCGGCGGGGATCGACCCGGTGCTGCTGCCTCCGGCGGGCCGGGTGGCGCGGGCGGTTCCGGCGGCCGCCGCGGCCGCGGCGGTGCCGGCCCAGGCGGGCCCGTCCGCGCCGGCCCTGGCGGCGGCTCCGGAGGCCGGGGCGCCCCGCCCCGCAGCGGAGCCGGCGGAGTCGGCGGAGTCGGCGGAGCTGCCCGAGCCCCGGCGCCCGCAGGGGCCGCAGGGGCCGCAGCCGCAGCCGCAGCCGCAGCCGCAGGGGCAGGAAGACCCCGAGGGCCCGGAAGGTCCCGGGGCTCCGGACGAGTCGAAGCAGTGGGAGGGCCTGGACCGGGCGGCGGCCCGGCGGGGCCAGGCGAAACTCGCCCATGCCCCGGCCCCGTTCGCGGTGGCCCCGGAGGCCATGCCCGCCCCCCACGACAGCGCCTGGTTCGCCGGGCCGAAGGCCCCGCAGGCGGAGTACGGGGGCGGCTACGACCCGCAGGGCACCCAGGCCGGTCCCGACGGGGAGCCGCTGCCGGAGGCGGAGCGGGAGCCGGACGGCGCCGCCGTGCCGGGCGACGAGGAGAAGTTCGCCGAGGCCGCCTACGAGGTCTTCCGGGCGTACATCGACGAGTTCTCGTCGTTCCCGAACCCCGAGCAGCTGGACGGGCACCTCGCGGACCGTCTCGGGGCCACGCACCCGGGCAGCGCGGCCACGCTCAAGCGGCTGATGCCGGCGCTGAAGCAGCGCTACCAGCGCGACCTGGAGAACGAGCACATCGCGTAACCGGATCCGCGCACGCGGAAGGGCCCGCACCCCCCGGCGAACCGGGGGCGCGGGCCCTTCCGTTTGGCCGTCGCGTCAGACGGCCGGGGTCCTTCAGACCGCGAGGAGCCCCCGCACCCGGTCCGCCCCGACCGCGAGCAGCAGCGTGGGCAGGCGCGGGCCGGTCTCGCGGGTGACGAGCAGGCGGTAGAGCAGGGCGAAGAACTCGCGCTGGGCGACCTTGAGCTCGGGCGTGGGCTTGGCGTCGGGCTCCAGGCCGGCCATGACCTTCGGGACGCCGTAGACGAGGGTGGTGAGCCCGTCCAGCGACCAGTGGGTGTCGAGGCCCTCCAGCAGCATGGCCAGCGAGCGGCGCGCCTCCTCGTCGAGGGAGGCGAGCAGTTCGGCGTCGGGCTCCTCGCGGACGAGGGTGCGCTGGTCGGCCGGGACCTGGGTGGTGATCCAGTTCTCGGCGCGGTCCAGGCGCGGGCGGACCTCGTCGAGGGAGGCCAGCGGCTTCTCCGGCTCCAGGTCGGAGAGGATGCGCAGGGTCTGCTCGTCGTGTCCGGCGGTGATGTCGACGACCGACGCGAGGGTGCGGTACGGCATCGGGCGCGGGGTGCGGGGCAGCTCGTGCGAGGCCACGCGGACGGCGCGGGAGTGGGCGGCGGCGTCGGCCGGCAGCACGGAGCCGTCGGCGACCTTGCCCTCCAGCTTGTCCCACTCGTCGTACAGGCGCTGGATCTCCTGGTCGAAGGCGATCTTGAAGGACTGGTTGGGGCGGCGGCGCGCGTACAGCCAGCGCAGCAGCTGCGGCTCCATGATCTTCAGCGCGTCGGCCGGGGTGGGGACCCCGCCCTTGCTGGAGGACATCTTGGCCATGCCGCTGATGCCGACGAAGGCGTACATCGGGCCGATGGGCTGCTCGCCGCCGAAGAGGCCGACGATCTGGCCGCCGACCTGGAAGGAGGAGCCCGGCGAGGAGTGGTCGACGCCGGAGGGCTCGAAGACGACGCCCTCGTAGGCCCAGCGCATGGGCCAGTCGACCTTCCAGACCAGCTTGCCGCGGTTGAACTCGGAGAGCTTGACGGTCTCGGTGAACTGGTCCTCGGTGCAGACGTAGGTCAGCTCGGTGGTCTCGTCGTCGTACGCGGTGACCTGGGTGAAGTCCTTGTTGCACACGCCGCAGTACGGCTTGTACGGGAAGTACTCGGCGCCCTCGGCGCTGCCGTCGTCCTCGCCCGCCGCGCCGGAGCCCTCGGCGGCCTCGATCTCGGCCTCGTCGAGGGGCTTCTGCTGGGGCTTCTTGCCGCCCGGCTTCTGCTTGGTGCGGTACTGGTCGAGGACGGCGTCGATGTCGCCGCGGTGCTTCATCGCGAACAGGACCTGGTCGCGGTAGGCGCCGGAGGTGTACTGCTCGGTCTGGCTGATGGGGTCGTACTCGACGCCCAGCTCGGCCAGGGAGGCGACCATGGCGGCCTTGAAGTGCTCGGCCCAGTTCGGGTACGAGGAGCCCTCGGGGGCGGGCACGGAGGTCAGCGGGCGGCCGATGTGCTGGGCGTGGGACTCCTCGCTGACGCCGGGGATGCCCTTGGGGACCTTGCGGTAGCGGTCGTAGTCGTCCCAGGAGATGAGGTGGCGGACCTCGTGGCCCCGGCGGCGGATCTCGTCCGCGACCAGGTGCGGGGTCATGACCTCGCGCAGGTTGCCCAGGTGGATCGGGCCCGAGGGGGACAGGCCGGACGCGACGACGATCGTTTTGCCCGGGGCTCGGCGCTCCGCCTCGGCGATGACCTCGTCCGCGAAACGGGAGACCCAGTCGGTCTCTGTGTTGCTCTGCGCGCTCTGAGCCACGACACGTCCTTCTATCTCGAATGCTGGCTTCGGCCATTCTCCCAGACGGAAGGGGACGCTCCGGGGTTGCTTCCGTCTGGTGATACGCCGCGGATATGCCGGGAAGCGGCGGGCCCGCGCGTGGGATACTCGGCACTTGTCGGAACACCCAAGTACACGCTCGGGCACAACCTCACAGGAACGGCAGCTCATGGCCTCGGTCCCTTCCCTCGCTTCCTCCGTCGAACAGCGCGTCTCGGACGCCCTCGCCTCCGCCCTGCCGGAGGCCGGTGCGGCCGACCCGCTGCTGCGACGAAGCGACCGGGCCGACTTCCAGGCCAACGGCATCCTGGCGCTCGCGAAGAAGGCCAAGGCCAACCCGCGCGAGCTGGCGACGACCGTGGTCGAGGGCATCCCCACGGGTGACCTGATCAAGGAGATCGAGGTCTCGGGCCCCGGCTTCCTCAACATCACCGTCTCGGACGAGGCGATCGTCCGGACGCTCGCGGCGCGCGCCGCCGACGACCGGCTCGGCGTGCCGCTGTCCCCGTCGGCCGGCACCACGGTGATCGACTACGCGCAGCCGAACGTGGCCAAGGAGATGCACGTCGGCCACCTGCGGTCCGCCGTGATCGGCGCGGCGATGGTGGAGATCCTGGAGTTCACGGGCGAGAAGGTGGTCCGCCGCCACCACATCGGCGACTGGGGCACCCAGTTCGGCATGCTGATCCAGTACCTGCTGGAGCACCCGCACGAGCTGGACCACAAGGGCGGGGAGGGCGAGGCGTCCGGCGAGGAGGCCATGTCCAACCTCAACCGCCTGTACAAGGCCTCGCGCGCGCTCTTCGACTCCGACGAGGAGTTCAAGACGCGGGCCCGGGCGCGGGTGGTGGACCTCCAGGCGGGCGACGAGGAGACCCTGGCCCTCTGGCAGCGGTTCGTGGACGAGTCGAAGATCTACTTCTACTCGGTCTTCAACAAGCTGGACATGGACATCCAGGACCCGGACGTGGTCGGCGAGTCCGGCTACAACGACATGCTGGCGGAGACCTGCAAGCTGCTGGAGGAGTCGGGCGTGGCCGTCCGCTCCAACGGCGCGCTGTGCGTGTTCTTCGACGAGTACAAGGGCCCGGACGGCAACCCGACGCCGCTGATCGTCCAGAAGTCGGACGGCGGCTTCGGCTACGCCGCGACCGACCTGTCGGCCATCCGCGACCGCGTGGGCAACCTGAAGGCGGACACGCTCATCTACGTGGTGGACGCCCGCCAGGGCCTGCACTTCAAGATGGTCTTCGAGACGGCCCGCCGCGCCGGCTGGCTGAACGAGGACGTCAAGGCCGTGCAGCTGGCCTTCGGCACGGTCCTGGGCGCGGACGGCAAGCCGTTCAAGACCCGTGAGGGCGAGACGGTCCGTCTGGTGGACCTGCTGGACGAGGCGGTGGAGCGGGCCGCCTCCGTGGTCCGGGAGAAGGCCCAGGACCTCACGGAGGAGGAGATCGCCGAGCGCGGCGCCCAGGTGGGCATCGGCGCGGTGAAGTACGCCGACCTGTCGACGTCCGCTTCCCGCGACTACAAGTTCGACCTGGACCAGATGGTCTCGCTGACCGGCGACACGTCCGTGTACCTCCAGTACGCGTACGCCCGTATCCAGTCGATCCTGCGCAAGGCGGGCGAGGCCCGGCCGGCCGCCCACCCGGAGCTGGAGCTGGCGGCGTCGGAGCGGGCGCTGGGCCTGCACCTGGACGGGTTCGGCGAGCTGGTGGCGGAGGCCGCGGCGGAGTACGCCCCGCACAAGCTGGCCGCGTACCTGTACCAGCTGGCCTCGCTCTACACGACGTTCTACGCGGAGTGCCCGGTCCTCAAGGCCGACACCCCGGAGCAGGTCGAGAACCGCCTGTTCCTGTGCGAGCTGACCGCCCGCACCCTGAGCAAGGGCATGTCCCTCCTGGGCATCCGGACCCCCGAGAAGCTCTGACCTCGGACGGCCCGAACAGTGAGTGGCCCCCTCCCCACCGGGAGGGGGCCACTCGCCATGCCGCCCCGAACACCGAGCACCTCGTCCGCCGAGAGCGGCCCGACTCCGCCCCACCGGCCCCCCTGCGATGACGGTGTCCTGTCATGCGCTCCCCGTTCGGCCGGGCAATACCAAGCGGTAGCCGCCCGTTCACGCGGCCCTCCTACGTTCGGCGCGACCCGTGCACAACACCCGAGGGGGATCTCCCGCACATGCGCCGCAGACCGTTGAAGACGCTCACCGTCCTGGCCATCGCCAGCGCCGTGGCCGCCGGCACCGCCGTCACCGCGAACTCCGCGCCCCAGCAGAGCGACTCGCACCAGGACATCCGGAACGTCATCTACCTGCTCGGTGACGGCATGGGCCGCACCCACGTGACGGCCGCGCGCGACCGGTTCATGGGCGCCGGCGGCAAGCTCACCATGGAGACGCTCCCCAACACGGGCGCGGTCGCCACCTACGCCGTCGAGAAGAACAGCGCGAAGCCGGCCCTGGTCACCGACTCGGCCAGCTCCGCGACCGCCTGGGCCTCCGGCGTGAAGACCTACAACGCGGCCATCGGCGTGGACGCGTACGAGAAGAAGGTCGGCACGCTGATGGAGCAGGCCCACGCGGCCGGCTTCGCCACGGGCAACGTCTCCACCGCCGAGATCACCGACGCCACCCCGGCCGCCCAGTTCAGCCACGCGCTGCTGCGCGGCTGCCAGGGCCCGACCTACTCGGACGCCGCCTGCCTGCCCAAGAAGGACGACGGCAGCTACGAGGCCGCCCCGGCCGACAAGACCCTGATCACGCCGATCGCCGAGCAGATCGCCCGCAACGGCACCGCCGACGTCATCCTCGGCGGCGGCCTGGCCCGCTTCGAGCCCGACGACCAGAAGGCCCTCCAGGCGCAGGGCTACCAGGTCCTCGGCAGCTTCGGCGACCCGAGCCTGCCCGCGCAGACCGCCGCCAGCCAGAAGGTCGCCACCAAGTCCGACCTGGACAAGGCCAACGGCAAGAAGGTCATCGGCCTGTTCAACCGCGGCAACCTGACCGTGGAGCACAACAAGGCGGCCCTGCCGGCCGACGCCGTGCAGAAGCAGGAGCCCTCGCTCGCGGACATGACCCGCAAGTCGATCCAGCTGCTGACCGACCGCAAGGGCGGCTCGTACGACCGCAAGTCGAAGAAGGGCTTCTTCCTCCAGGTCGAGGGCGCCCAGATCGACAAGCGCTCGCACGCGAACGACGCCGCGCAGGCCCTCGACGAGATCAAGGCGTTCGACGACGCGGTCAAGGCCGCGTACGAGTTCGCGAAGAAGGACGGCCACACCCTCGTGATCGTCACGGCGGACCACGAGTGCGCCGGCTTCAACATCATCGAGAAGGGCACGTACACCAACGCCGAGGCCGTGGCGCCCCCGTCCAACACGGACGCCGGCAACACCGCCAACAACAGCGTCCCGTCGCGCACCGCCTCGGGCGCCAAGGACCCCGCCCGCTCCAGCGGCATCGTGAACGGCGCGGGCTCCGCCGACACGAAGAACTTCGCCCCGGCGACCTTCCGCACCCCGGACGACCCGAAGGACGTCAAGGACGGCAGCCCCGAGGCCAGCCTGTGGCTGACCTACCTGTCCGGCAACCACACCGGCGCCGACGTCCCGATCTTCGCCTACGGCCCGGGCGGCAACGCCTTCGCCGCGAGCCAGATCAACACCGAGCTGTACGGCAAGATGTACCGCTCGCTGTTCGGCCGCTCTCCGCAGCAGCACTGATCCCCGGGCGGCCGGGGCCGGGGGCGCACTCCCCCGGCCCCGGCCGCCCGCTTTCCCGGCCCCGCCCCGGCCTCCCGCCGACCGCTCACCACCCGCGCGCCGGCCCCCGCGCCGACCTGCCCAGGAGCACTCCGATGACGTACCTGCCCCGCGCCGCTGCCACCGCCGCGGCCGCCGCCGCCCTGTTCGCGCTCGCCACGGGCTGCTCGGGCGCCGGAGCTCCGGCGGCGGCCGAGGACCGGGCCCCGGCCGCCGCCGCGCCGGTGTCCCTGCCCGCCCCGCGCAGCGCACCCTCCCCGGCCGCCGTCCTCACCCCGGCCCCGGCGGCGGGCGAGGTCCGCACCGAGCAGGGCCCGTTCACGGACCGCGTGAAGCTGACGGACCTGCACCTCACCGCCGCCCCGTCCGTCACCGGCCACATCGCGATCAGCTCGGACGTCAGCGACACCCTGGCCCTGGAGATCACCGCCGCCTACTACGACGCGCAGGGCCGCCTCCTGGGCACCGGCACCTTCCACCACGAGGAGGAGGGCGAGGAGGGCCACGCCGGACAGCCCCACACGGGCCCCCGTGCGGCCGGCGACGGCATCGACTTCACCGTCCCCGCCGACCGCCTCACGGGCACCCCGGCGAGCGCGGTCCTGTCGATCCCGGTCCTGGTCAACGAGTAGCCTCAGCAGGACCCTCCGGTCATGGGACGGTGCGGTCGCCCCGGGACCCTCCCGCAGTGCGGCGTTGACGTTGTCCTGCCGAGGGTCGCCCCCTCTTCGCCGCCCGCCCTTCCGCCGGCTTCACCCGGACGGCCCGGTTCCGGCCCCGGAGGCCCGGGTAGGGGACGGCCCGTCCGACCCCTCGCCCCACCCCCGGAGACCCGCGTGCCCGACATGAACGGCCCCTACAAGCCCGGCACCCCCTGCTGGATCGATCTGATGGTCCCCGACCAGCAGGCCGCCATCGACTTCTACTGCGACCTCTTCGGCTGGCAGGGCGAGGTGGGCCCGCCGGAGACGGGCGGCTACGCCGTCTGCACCCTCAAGGGCAAGCCGGTCGCCGGGATCATGAAGGCGATGAACCCGGACGGAACCGTGCCGGACCCGCTGCCGCCGACGGTGTGGACGACGTACCTGTCGACGGACGGCATCGACTCCACCGTCAAGTCCGTCACCGACGCCGGCGGCACGGTCATGATGGGCCCGATGGACGTCATGGACCTCGGCCGGATGGCCGTGATCGCCGACCCGACCGGCGCGGTCGTCGGCCTGTGGCAGCCCGGCACCTTCGACGGCGCGGGCATCGTCAACGAGCACGGCGCGCTGATCTGGAACGAGCTGACCACGGCCGATCTGCCGGCGGCGTCCGCGTTCTACTCCTCGATCCTGCCCGTCACCACGGCGCGGTCCGAGATGCCGGGCGCCGAGGGGTACATCGAGTTCCAGGTCGCCGGCCGCGCGGTGGGCGGGATGATGGACCTGAGCCAGCTGCCGCCGGGCGTGCCGCCGCACTGGCAGCCGTACTTCCACGTGGACAACGTGGACGAGGTCCAGGCGGCCGCCGTCCGCGCCGGCGGCACGGTCCTGGCCCCGGCCTTCGACATGGCGGCGGGCCGCATGGCGGTCCTCTCCGACCCCCAGGGCGGCGCGTTCTCCGTGATCACGGCGTCGATGCCGGAGCCGCAGGCCTGATCCCCGACCGGCCCCGCTCACCGAGCGGGGCCACCGGGCGCGACGGGCCCGTTCCGGCAGCGTCAGTAGGGGTAGCGGGCCTGCGCGACCTCCACGGCCCCGTCCCTGATGCGGTACACCAGCCGATGCTCGTCGGTGATCCGCCGGGACCACCAGCCGGACAGGTTCTCCTTCAGCGGCTCCGGCTTGCCGGCGCCCTCGAACGGAGTGCGCTGGATCTCCTCGATCAGGCGATTGATCCTCTTGAGCACCTTCGGACCGGCCGTCGCCCAGTACGTGTACTGCTCCCAGGCCCGGCCTGGAATGAGCACCTTCACGCAGGGGCCCCTTCGTCGCCCCGGCCCCGGCCGGCGTCGAGTTCCGCGATGGACTCCATCAGGATCTGGGCGTTGTGCGGCGAGCGCAGGAGGTAGACCGTCTCCTGCCAGGACCGGAAGTCCTCGGCCGACATGATCACGACGTCGCCGTGCTCCCGAGAAGTGACCTCTACGGGCACGTGGTCCTCGTCGACCTGCCGGATCAGCGGGTAGAAACGCTGCCGGGCCTCGTTCGCCGAGATCGACACGGGCTCACCTCCCCCACGACAGTCGTACGGGATTCCGTACCAGTCGGCGCATTCAACGGCGCGGCCGACGGCCGTCGGAGTGAAACTCGGCCCACACGACCTTCCCGGGCGACCGGGGCAGCACCCCCCACCGGTCGGAGACGGCCTCCACGATCCGCAGCCCGGTCCCGGGCGGTCGCCCGATGATCCGCGACCGCCCGGGACCGCTGTCGTGCACCTCGACGCGCACGCAGCAGTCGAAGTTCAGCAGCCGCACCCGGTACGACCGCCCGCGCGGCACCCCGTACCGCAGGGCGTTCGTGGCCAGCTCGCTGACACAGAGCACGACGTCGTCCCGCCGCTCCGCGGCACCCCACGCCACGAGCGTCTCGCACGCGAAGTCCCGTGCAGCGGAAACCGTTTGGAAGGCCCTGGGGAACAACCGCTCGCGCATGAGGCCGGGTTGAGTATTTAGGTTCACGGGACGAGCGTCGCGCGGAGTGACTGGCTTGTGACAGTGAGCCCACCCGTACTCTGCAACGAGTACGGGCAGGCAGCGGATATTCCACGTCCGAAGGCGGGGAGTTCATCGCCATGCCACCGAAGAAGCGCCCACGGCCCAATGCGACGACGATGAAGATGGTCGGCAAGCAGGTAGCCGCCGCCAGGATCGCCAAGAACCTGACGCAGAAGCAGCTCGCCGACCTGATCAAGGTGGACGAGGAGAGCATCGGTTCCATCGAGCAGGGCCGGCGGGCACTCATGCCGCACGTCGCCGAACTGCTGGACCTCCACCTGGCCTTGCCCGGCACACTGACCGTCGCGGCCAACGAGATGCCCGCCGTGGACGTGATCCCGCCGTGGGCGGAGGAGTACATGGAGCTGGAGAAGCGGGCCATCGCGCTGTCCTGGTACGACAACCAGGTCATCCCCGGTCTGCTCCAGCCCGAGTGCTACGCCCGGGCCGTCTTCGCCTGCCGTGTACCGGCCTACGACCAGGAAAAGATCGATGCACTCACGGCCGATCGCCTGGACCGCCAGAAGATACTGCGCCGCGCGACGGCCCCAACCCTGAGTTTCGTCATCTGGGAGCCGGTCGTCCGCCACCGCATCGGCGGCCGCAGGGTGCACGAGGAGCTGCTGCGATACCTACTCGCTTGCGCTGAACTCCCCGATGTTTCCATCCAGGTGATGCCACTCGACCAACCTGTCCACGCTGGCCTCAACGGCCCGTTTACGCTCCTGGAAACCCCGGATCACCAGCACTTCGGGTACACGGAGAGCCAACGCGGCAGTCACCTCATCGCCGACCTGGATGAGGTCAGCATCCTTGCGCGGAAGTATGCGATGCTGCGAACTCAGGCCCTCAACACGGAGCAGACACGCGGCCTGTTGGACCGCTTGCTAGGAGAGCTATGAGCACCACACTGGAGTGGTTCAAGTCCAGCTACAGCGGTGACGAGGGCGGACAGTGCCTCGAAGTGGCCACCACCCCCACCACCGTCCACGTCCGGGACTCCAAGGTCCCGGACGGCCCCGCGCTCGGGCTCGCCCCCGCGAGCTGGGCGGCGCTGACCGGCTGGGTGAGCCGGTAGCGCCGCCCGGACCCCGAGTCAGCGGGTGATCGGGTACGACGTGCGCCCGGACGCGTCGTCGATCTCGTTGTGCGCCTTGCTGAGCAGCTGCTCCTTCAGGTCGTTCAGCGCGCGGGCCGCCGCGATCTCCTCGCCCACGCGGGGCTGATTGCCGTCACTGGGGTGGCGGCTGGCGTAGCCGTGCGAGCGGATCTCGCTCCCGTCCGGTAGCCGGACCAGGGCCGCCGCCCGGGTGCGCTTGTTGTCTTCCTGGAACTCCATGTCGACATGCCATCCGACGGCATCCTTCATGGCGATCACCTCCGTGGCCGCTGAATTCCAGGGTGCACCCAGTGGCGCGCACCCGCACGGCGTGCCCCGGAGCGGCGGGCGGCCGGCCACCGTCGGACCGGCCCCACCCGCCACCGGAGGTCACCGCTCGCGGCGCAGCCAGCCCGCGACCTCGGTCGCCCAGTACGTCAGGATCGTGTCCGCGCCCGCCCGCTTGATGCCGAGCAGGGTCTCCATGACGGCCCGGTCGCGCTCGACCCAGCCCTTCTCCGCGGCCGCCTCGATCATCGCGTACTCGCCGCTGATCTGGTACGCCGCCACCGGCACGTCCACCGCCTCGGCGACCCGGTACAGGATGTCCAGGTACGGGCCCGCCGGCTTGACCATGACCATGTCGGCGCCCTCCTCCAGGTCCAGCGCCAGCTCCCGCAGGGACTCGCGGGCGTTCGCCGGGTCCTGCTGGTAGGTCTTGCGGTCGCCCTGGAGGGAGGAGGCGACGGCCTCGCGGAAGGGGCCGTAGAAGGCGGAGGTGTACTTGGCGGTGTAGGCGAGGACCGCCACGTCCTCGTGGCCCGTCTCGTCCAGGGCGTCGCGGATCACGCCGACCTGGCCGTCCATCATGCCGCTGGGGCCCACGACGTGGACGCCCGCGTCGGCCTGGACCTGGGCCATCTCCGCGTACCGCTCCAGCGTCGCGTCGTTGTCCACGCGGCCGTCGGCGTCCAGGACCCCGCAGTGGCCGTGGTCGGTGTACTCGTCCAGGCACAGGTCCGACATGATCACCAGGTCGTCGCCGACCTCGGACTTCACGTCGCGGATCGCCAGCTGGAGGATGCCGTCCGGCTCGGTGCCGGCCGTGCCCAGCGCGTCCTTGTTCTCGTCCGCCGGGACGCCGAAGAGCATGATCCCCGCCACGCCCGCCTCGACCGCCTCCACGGCGGCCTTCCGCAGCGTGTCCCGCGTGTGCTGCACGACGCCCGGCATCGCCGAGATCGGCAGGGGCTCGCTGATGCCCTCCCGGACGAACGCCGGAAGGATCAGGTCCGAGGGGTGCAGCCGGTACTCGGCGACCATCCGCCGCATCGCCGGGGTGGTGCGCAGCCGGCGGGGCCGGGAGCCGGGGAAGGATCCGTACGCGCTCATCTTCTAGTCGCCTCTTCGAGCATCGACAGCAGTCGCCCCCAGCCTAGGGCGTCCCTCCCCCGCGCCCGGCACCGGCGGCCGGCCGCCCGGCAGCACGCCGAAGGGGCCCGGGCGCTCTGCGCACCCGGACCCCTCCCGTACGTAACCCGGCTAACGCCGCCGGCCCGCTCACGTCGTACGGCGGCGCCGCGCGCCCGGACGGCGCTCGCTGGGCCGGGCCACGGCCTCGCCGGCCTCCTTGGCCGCCTCGCGGCGGGCCTCCCCGTACGCGGCCAGCGCCTCCGCCAGCTTGCCCACGCTCGGCTCGGGCGACAGCACGTCCACGCGCAGGCCGTGCTCCTCCGCCGTCTTGGCCGTCGCCGGGCCGATGCAGGCGATGACGGTCACGTTGTGCGGCTTGCCCGCGATGCCGACCAGGTTGCGGACGGTCGAGGACGACGTGAAGAGAACGGCGTCGAAGCCTCCGCCCTTGATCGCCTCACGGGTGTCCGCCGGCGGCGGCGAGGCGCGCACGGTCCGGTAGGCGGTGACGTCGTCGACCTCCCAGCCCAGCTCGATCAGGCCGGCCACCAGGGTCTCGGTGGCGATGTCGGCGCGCGGCAGGAAGACGCGGTCGATCGGGTCGAAGACCGGGTCGTAGGGCGGCCAGTCCTCCAGCAGCCCGGCGGCCGACTGCTCGCCGCTCGGCACCAGGTCCGGCTTGACGCCGAACTCGACCAGCGCGGCGGCCGTCTGCTCGCCGACCGCGGCGACCTTGATGCCCGCGAAGGCGCGCGCGTCGAGCCCGTACTCCTCGAACTTCTCCCGCACCGCCTTGACCGCGTTCACCGAGGTGAAGGCGATCCACTCGTAGCGGCCGGTGACCAGGCCCTTGACCGCCCGCTCCATCTGCTGCGGGGTGCGCGGCGGCTCCACGGCGATGGTCGGCACCTCGTGCGGCACCGCGCCGTACGAACGCAGCTGGTCGGAGAGCGAAGCGGCCTGCTCCTTGGTGCGCGGCACGAGCACCCGCCAGCCGAACAGCGGCTTCGACTCGAACCAGGCCAGCTCCTCGCGGCGCGCGGCGGCGCCCTGCTCGCCGACCACGGCTATGACCGGGCGCGCGCCCTCGGGCGACGGGAGCACCTTGCCCTGCTTGAACACCTGGGCGATGGTGCCCAGGGTCGCGGTCCAGGTCCGCTGCCGGGTCGTCGTACCGCCGACGGTCACCGTCAGCGGCGTCTCCGGCCCCCGCCCGGCCGACACCAGCTCGGCGGCCGCGGCGGCGACCGTCTCCAGCGTGGCGGAGACGACCACGACGCTGCCCTCGCTGGCGCCCACCTCGGCCCAGCAGCGCGCCGAGGCGTGCCGGGCGTCCACGAAGCGCACGTCCGCGCCCTTGTCGCCGCGCAGCGGCACGCCCGCGTAGGCGGGCACGCCGACTGCGGTCGCGACGCCGGGCACGACCTCGAAGGGGATCCCCTCGTTCGCGCAGGCCAGCATCTCGGCGGCGGCGTTCCCGTCGAGCCCCGGGTCGCCGGTGACGGCACGGACGACCCGCCTGCCGGAGCGCGCGGCCTCCATGACAAGATTGGCGGCGTCGCGGATCACCGGGACCCCGGCGGCTGCTGACTTCTCGTCAGCGACCGTCAGCTGCGGCGTGTCGACGCCCGCGCGCGCGTGGGTCCGTACGACGTCGAGCACCTCGGGCTCGGCGATCAGTACGTCCGCGGCCGCGAGCGCCTCGACGGCGCGCAGCGTCAGCAGACCCGGGTCGCCGGGGCCGGCACCCAGGAAGGTGACGAGCCCTTGGACCGCGACGGCCGGGAAAGCGGAGGTGGTGGGGCTTGAGGGGTTCAAAGGGATCGCTCCCCCATCAGACCGGCCGCGCCCTTGGCCAGCATCTCGTCCGCGAGTTCACGGCCGAGCGCCATGGCCTCGTCGTACGACTGGGGCACGGGACCGGTGGTGGACAGCTGCACCAGCGTGGAACCGTCGAGGGTTCCCACGACACCACGCAGGCGCATTTCATTGACAATCTGACCGTCGGACAGCAGGTCGGCGAGCGCGCCCACGGGCGCGCTGCAGCCGGCCTCCAGCGCGGCGAGCAGGGAACGCTCCGCGGTCACCGCGGCCCGGGTCTGCGGGTCGTCGAGCCGGCCGAGCGCGGCGATGAGGTCCGCGTCGGAGGCGAGGCATTCCACGGCCAGGGCTCCCTGGCCGGGGGCGGGCAGCACGTTGTCGACCGACAGCAGGTCGGTCGCCTCGTCACCGCGCCCGATCCGGTTCAGGCCGGCGGCGGCGAGCACGACGGCGTCGAGCTCCCCGTCCCGCACGAACCCGATCCGGGTGTCGACGTTGCCCCGGATGGCCACGCACTCGATGCGCTTGCCCAGCCCCTTGGCGTACGCGTGCAGCTGCGCCATGCGGCGCGGCGAGCCGGTACCGACCCGGGCGCCGTCGGGCAGCTGCTCGAAGGTCAGCCCGTCGCGCGCCACGAGGGCGTCGCGCGGGTCCTCCCGCTTCGGCATGGCGGCGATGACCAGCTCGTCGGGCTGCGCGGTCGGCAGGTCCTTCAGCGAGTGCACGGCGAAGTCGACCTCGCCGCGCACCAGCGCGTCGCGCAGGGCGGTGACGAAGACGCCGGTGCCGCCGATCTGCGCGAGGTTCTCGCGGGACACGTCGCCGTACGTCGTGATCTCCACGAGCTCCACGGGCCGGCCGGTGACCGCCCGGACCGCGTCGGCGACGTGCCCGGACTGGGACATGGCCAGCTTGCTGCGCCGCGTGCCGAGCCTGAGGGGCTGGTCGGGACGTGAGTTCATGATGCCCGTCCTGGGTCGTCGTTCTTCGGATCGGCCGCGTCCGCCCGGCTGACGGATGCCACCGTCTGAGGGTCGAGGTCGAAGAGTTCACGCAGCGCGTCGGCGTACCCGGCGCCACCGGGTTCGCTCGCGAGCTGCTTCACGCGCACGGTCGGCGCGTGGAGGAGCTTGTCGACGACGCGGCGCACGGTCTGGGTGACCTCCGCGCGCTGCCGTTCGTCGAGGTCGGGTACCCGCCCGTCGAGCCGTGCCACCTCCATGGCGACGACCTCGGCGGCCATCGCCCGGAGGGCGACGACGGTGGGGGTGATGTGCGCGGCCCGCTGGGCGGCGCCGAAGGCGGCCACCTCCTCGGCCACGATCCCGCGCACGGCGTCGACGTCGGCGGCCATCGGCGCGTCCGCGGACGCCTCCGCGAGGCTCTCGATGTCCACGAGGCGCACGCCCGGGATCCGGTGCACGGCGGCGTCGATGTCCCGGGGCATGGCCAGGTCCAGCAGCGCGAGGCGTACGGGGGCCCCGTCGCCGTGGGCGCGGTTCTCCCGCCGCGGCTGCCGCTGGGCGGGGGCGCCGCCCTGATCGGCCCAGGCGCCGTGCAGCTCCAGCGAACCGGCGTCCACCCCGGCCAGCGCGGACCGCCCGTCGCCCGCCGGCACCTCGACCGGACAGGCGTCGACGCCGGCCTGGCCGGCGGCGGTGATGGTCCGCGCGGCCCCGGCGTCGGCGAGCCGCCGCCCGCCTTCGGCGGCGGCGACGAGCCGGGCGACGAGCTCGGCGTCCGGCGCGGCGACCGCCACGGGCTGCGGCGCGCGCCCGGCCACGGCGGAGCCGTCGGCCGCGCCCGGCGCCAGGGGCGCCTGCGCTCCGGCCTCAGCCGAGTCCGGCCCCGCCGGCCTCTGAGGAGCGGGGATCTGGGGGCGGAGCCCCCGGGGGGTCTGGGGCGCAGCGCCGGTTTCGGGAAGGGGCGGGGTGGGGGAATGCCCCGCAGGGCCGCCCGACACCGCCGCGGCGACGTCGTCCCCGGTCAGCACCAGCCCGGTGGCCCCCGTGCAGGACACCACCACATCGGCCAGCGCCAGCTCGTCCGCGACGGCGGACATCGGAACCGCCCACGCCCGCACACCGGTGCCCGAGGCAACCAGAATCTCCGCGAGACGCTCCGCCCGCTCCGCGGTCCGGTTCGCGACGGCGATCTCCGCGACCCCCACCCGCGCGAGCGTGGCGGCGGCCAGCGAGGACATCGACCCGGCGCCGATCACCAGCGCCCGCTTGCCCGCGGCCCAGTCGGCGACCGGCTCGCGCACGGCCAGCTGCTCCAGGCCGAAGGTCACCAGCGACTGCCCGGCCCGGTCGATCCCGGTCTCCGAGTGCGCCCGCTTGCCGACCCGCAGCGCCTGCTGGAAGAGGTCGTTGATCAGCCGCCCGGCGGTGTGGAGCTCCTGCCCCAGCGCCAACGCGTCCTTGATCTGGCCGAGGATCTGCCCCTCGCCGACCACCATCGAGTCCAGCCCGCACGCCACCGAGAACAGGTGGTGCACCGCCCGGTCCTCGTAGTGGACGTACAGGTAGGGGGTGAGCTCCTCCAGTGCGACCCCGCTGTGCTGGGCCAGCAGCGTGGACAGCTCGGCGACACCGGCGTGGAACTTGTCCACGTCGGCGTACAGCTCGATCCGGTTGCAGGTGGCCAGCACGGTCGCCTCGGCCGCCGGCTCGGCGGCCAGGGTGTCGTGCAGCAGCTTGACCTTGGCGTCGGCGGACAGCGAGGCCCGCTCCAGCACGCTCACCGGCGCGCTGCGGTGGCTCAGGCCAACGACGAGCAGACTCATGCCGGCATCACCGCCGGAACGTCGCCGTCGGGCCCGTTCTTGCGGGAGGTGGCGGCGCCCCGGCCGGCCGGCGGCTCGACGGCGGCGGCCGGAGCCGCCCCGGTCCCGCCGGTGGCACCGGTACCCGCGCCGGCGCCCGCGCCGGGGGCGGCCTCGGCGGAGGCGCCCGTCTCCTCGCCGGCCTTGCGCTGCTCGTGGAAGGCCAGGATCTGCAGCTCGATCGAGAGGTCGACCTTGCGCACGTCCACCCCGTCCGGGACCTGGAGCACGGTGGGCGCGAAGTTCAGGATGGAGGTCACACCGGCGGCGATCAGCCGCTCGCTGACCTGCTGCGCGGCGCCCGCCGGGGTCGCGATGACCCCGATGGAGACGCCGTTCTCCTCGATGATCTTCTCCAGGTCGTCGGTGTGCTGCACGGGCATGCCCGCCACCGGCTTCCCGGCCATCGCCGGATCGGCGTCGATCAGCGCGGCCACGCGGAAGCCGCGCGAGGCGAAACCGCCGTAGTTGGCCAGGGCGGCGCCGAGGTTGCCGATGCCGACGATGACGACGGGCCAGTCCTGGGTCAGCCCGAGCTCACGGGAGATCTGGTAGACGAGGTACTCGACGTCGTATCCCACGCCCCGCGTGCCGTAGGAACCGAGGTACGAGAAGTCCTTGCGCAGCTTCGCGGAGTTCACTCCGGCGGCGGCCGCGAGCTCCTCGGAGGACACCGTGGGGACCGAGCGCTCGGAGAGCGCGGTGAGTGCGCGCAGGTACAGCGGAAGCCGGGCGACAGTGGCCTCGGGAATACCTCGGCTGCGGGTCGCCGGTCGGTGAGTTCGGCCAGTTGCCACGATGCTCCTGCGGGATGAGCGGGGCTGTAGGCGGCCTCGTGTCCCAGGACCGCCCCGTCGAAAGCAGGCTATGTCTTTGTGAACGCGTGCACAAAGATTGTGTCCGCTTTGTCCGAGCAAAGTGACCGGGGTCACGCAGGCTGGGCGCGCGGGGCCTGACCCGGGAACGGGCCGAACCCGTTCAAATCCCGAGGGGGGCAAAGCGGTACACACTCCTCATCGATACGCCCCCGAGTCCCCATAAATCGCCCATGATGGTAACGGCCCGGAGGGTCAGACCCCCAATGCCCGTCGAAGACGGTCGGGGTTCACCCTCCAGAAGGTGTGCTGTTCGCCGTCCACCAGCACGACCGGAATCTGTTCCCAGTGCCGGCGGTAGAGCTCCTCGTCCTGCGAGATGTCCTTCTTCTCCCACTGCGCACCGGTCTCGGCGCACACCTTCTCGATCACTTCCTGGGCGTCGTCGCAGAGATGGCACCCGGGCTTCCCGATGAGCGTCACCATCCGCTCGTCGGGACGCTTCTTTTCCTTACGGCGCAGCAAAGGGCTCATGCGGCCATTGTCCCGCGCCGCGCCCGTGTGCCCGAAGAGTTAACCGCCCTGTTTCCCGGCGGTTCGGGAACTCCCGAACACAGTGGCTATGCTCGCGTCATGGCCGCTCTGGGATGGCTCACCCCCCGTAGACGCTCCGCGACAGCACGGAGCGTGCTGGCAGGCGAGGCCTCGGCCGAGGCCGCCCGCAAGACCGCGCGGTCCGACGCACCACCGCAGGCCGCCCCGGCGGCGCCGGAGGTCCCCGAGACCGCAAGCGGAACCGGAACCGAGACCGCCGCGGACACCGCGCGGGAGCCGGACGCAGCCGCGGACGCCGAGCCGGCGACCGCGGCCGAGCCCGCGTTCCCGGTCCCCGGCGACGACCTCGCCGCCGCCTTCTTCGACCTCGACAACACCGTCATGCAGGGCGCCGCGATCTTCCACTTCGGCCGCGGCCTCTACAAGCGCGAGTTCTTCCGCCGCCGCGAACTGGCCCGCTTCGCCTGGCAGCAGGCCTGGTTCCGGCTCGCCGGGGTCGAGGACCCCGACCACATGCAGGACGCCCGCGACAGCGCCCTGTCCATCGTCAAGGGCCACAAGGTCTCCGAACTGATGTCGATCGGCGAGGAGATCTACGACGAGTACATGGCCGAGCGGATCTGGCCGGGCACCCGCGCCCTGGCCCAGGCCCACCTCGACGCCGGCCAGAAGGTCTGGCTCGTCACCGCCGCCCCCGTCGAGACCGCCACGATCATCGCCCGCCGGCTCGGCCTGACCGGCGCCCTGGGCACCGTCGCCGAGTCCGTGGACGGGGTCTACACCGGCCGCCTGGTCGGCGAGCCGCTGCACGGCCCCGCCAAGGCCGAGGCGGTGCGCGCGCTGGCCGCCGCCGAGGACCTGGACCTCGCGCGCTGCGCCGCGTACAGCGATTCGCACAACGACATCCCGATGCTGTCGCTGGTCGGGCATCCGTACGCGATCAATCCCGACACGAAACTGCGCAAGCACGCCCGTGCGCACGACTGGCGGCTGCGCGACTACCGGACCGGGCGCAAGGCCGTGAAGGTCGGCGTCCCGGCCGCGGCCGGCGTCGGAGCGATCGCGGGCGGCGCGGCCGCCGCCATCGCCCTGCACCGCCGCCGCAAGTAGCGACGCCGGGCGACGCCCCTTCCGCGGGCGGCCCGGCGCTCATCCGCTCCCCTCTACCCGCGCCCCCGGCGCGGCACTCCGGCCTGCCCGACTCGGTCGCGGGCACCCTGGAAGCTTCCATTCCGCGCACTGAAGTGATCAGCAACTGATCACGAACCAGGCCTGAATATGCCCTCGACACGCAACGGAAGTGTCGGAACCGGTGATTTCAGCAACTGGGTGTAGCGCTGCCTGTACGAAGCGTTATTCTCCTCAGACGCATGCCGCCGCCCGCCTGTCGCCACGACGGGTGAACGGTCCCGCACTGCACGTGATGGAAGCTCTGCCTCTGGGAGTCCCGTGTACCCACCTGTCGGGGTTGACGCCTCGGGCCTGGCTACGCTGCGCGCAACGGTCCTCGACCACCTGCGCGGCTTCGTCCCCACCGCGTACGCCGTCCCCGCCTTCGCCGCCGTCCCTGCCGGCCTCGGCCCGGCCGGTCCCTGCTACGCCCTGACCGACGGCGGAGCGACGGTGGGCAGACGAGGTCGCTCCAGCGCGGGCTCGGCCGCCGGCGGCGGCACGAGCGCGCCCACCGCCCGTCGCCCCACGGCGGACAGCGACCAGGCCCGCATGATGGACCTGGTCGAACGCGCCCAGGCGGGCGAGGCCGAGGCCTTCGGCCGCCTCTACGACCAGTACAGCGACACGGTGTACCGCTACATCTACTACCGCGTCGGCGGCAAGGCGACCGCGGAGGATCTCACCAGCGAGACCTTCCTGCGCGCGCTGCGCCGCATCTCCACCTTCACCTGGCAGGGCCGCGACTTCGGCGCCTGGCTGGTGACCATCGCGCGGAACCTGGTGGCGGACCACTTCAAGTCCAGCCGCTTCCGCCTGGAGGTCACCACCGGCGAGATGCTCGACGCCAACGAGGTGGAGCGCAGCCCCGAGGACTCCGTCCTGGAGTCCCTCTCCAACGCGGCCCTCCTCGAAGCCGTGCGCAAACTCAACCCGCAGCAGCAGGAGTGCGTGACCCTCCGCTTCCTCCAGGGCCTCTCGGTCGCCGAGACGGCCCGGGTCATGGGGAAGAACGAGGGTGCGATCAAAACGCTCCAGTACCGGGCGGTCCGCACCCTCGCCCGCCTGCTGCCGGACGACGCCCGCTGACGCCGGCGAACCACGCCCGCGAAAGAACACGACGACCTCACACCCGGTGACCCCTCGATGACGCTGTGGTCCGATCATCCTTCGTCCGTAACCCAAGTGCCGCGCCGCTCGTTGTGCGGAATGCAGGCTCCCTGTGGACACGCCCTGCCCGAAGCCGCTCACCCGAAAGTGTGGATGTGCTCAAGGAAGGCAACCCTCCGGACACCTTGGGGAGTCGATCGTCATGACGAGAGGAGGTGCCGCCAGTGATCGCGAACGTGACTCCGCACCGGCGGGCGAACGCCTTCGCCCAGGCCCTGGAAGGTCGGACCCCGTCCGACCTTTCGGAACCGGAACCGGCGGCCGAGCAGTCCGAGGCACCTGCCGAATCTGCCGACCACGACCGGCTGTTGGCCCTGGCGAGTGCGCTCGGCGAAAGAATGCCGCGCCCGGTGCTGGACCCCGAGGTCAAAGTGGTGCAACGAGCACAGCTCGTGGCCGCCATGGAGGCCATGGTGATGGAGGAGAGGGCCGGGGGCGGTGCCGCCCCGGACCCTCAGGTGCCCGAGCAGCGGACCGGCCGCGGCGCCCACCGGGCGACCTCGCTCCGGAAATTGCGCCCCCGCTCCCGCTGGTCCAAGGGCATCGCAGCGGGCGGACTCACCGTGGGTGTGGCCGCCGGGGCCTTCAGCGGAGTGGCCGCTGCCAGCACCGACGCCCTGCCCGGTGACTCCCTCTACCCGGTCAAGCTGGGCATGGAGGACCTCAAGCTGGGCATGGCCGACGAGGACGCGGACCGGGGCGAGCTCTACCTCGACCAGGCCTCGAACCGCCTGTCGGAGGCGCGCAGGCTGATGGAGCGCGGCCGGTCCGGCCCCCTCGACCACGAGGTCCTGGCCGAGATCCGGCGCGCCCTGGCGGGTATGAAGCACGACGCGGCGGAGGGCCACCGGCTCCTCCAGGCGGCCTACGAACGGGACGGCTCGCTCGGCCCGATCCAGACGCTGTCCTCGTTCTCCCGCTCCCACCGCGACGCGTGGGGCCGGCTCCGGTCCAACCTCCCGCCGCAGCTGCACGACGTCGGCGACCAGGTGACCTCGGTCTTCCAGGCCATAGACGATGACGTGGAGCCGCTCCAGGGCCTCCTGCCGAAGCCCCCGGAGCAGAGCCGCGGCGGACAGGGCTCCGGCCCGTCCACGGCGGGCACCCCGGCGGCCCCGGGCAAGCAGCAGCAGCCCGCGTCCGCGTCCGGAGCCCCCTCACAGCCGACCCCGCCGTCCGCGCCCAGCTCCTCCGGCAGCCCGGCGCCCGGCACCGGCCTCCTCGGCGGCACCGGCGGCCTGCTCCACCCGCCGGCACAGGGCCAGTCCACCCCGGGCGCCCCGGCGACCCCGGACCTCCCGCACCCGGACATCACCCTCCCGCCGCTCCTCCCGGGCCTCCTCCCGGGCCTGGGCATCAAGGCGGAAGAGGCCGAGTAGGCACGCGCGAACGCCGGCGGGGCTGGAAAATCCAGCCCCGCCGGCGTTTGAGGCGCGGAGGTCTGGGGGCGGAGCCCCCAGGACCCGCACGGTCAGAAGAACACCGACCGCCGCTGCACCAGCAGCTTGTACAGCGTGTGCTGGATCTGCTCCCGCACCTCGTCCGTCAGGTTGAACATCAGCATCGGGTCCTCTGCCGCCTCCGCCGCGTACCCGTCCGTCGGGATCGGCTCCCCGAACTGGATCGTCCACTTCGTCGGCAGCGGCACCGCACCCAACGGACCCAGCCACGGGAACGTCGGCGTGATCGGGAAGTACGGCAGCCCCAGCAGCCGCGCCAGCGTCTTCGCGTTGCCGATCATCGGGTAGATCTCCTCCGCCCCCACGATCGAGCACGGCACGATCGGGGTACCCGCCCGCAGCGCCGTCGAGACGAACCCGCCCCGGCCGAACCGCTGGAGCTTGTAGCGCTCACCGAACGGCTTCCCTATCCCCTTGAAGCCCTCCGGCATCACCCCGACCAGCTCCCCGGCCTCCAGCAGCCGCTGCGCGTCCTCCGCGCACGCCAGCGTGTGACCGGCCTTGCGCGCGAGCTCGTTGACCCCCGGCAGCATGAACACCAGGTCCGCCGCCAGCAGCCTCAGGTGCCGCTCCGCCGGATGGTGGTCGTGCACGGCGACCTGGAGCATCAGCCCGTCCAGCGGGAGCGTCCCCGAGTGGTTCGCCACGATCAGCGCCCCACCCTCCTTCGGGATGTTCTCGACGCCCCTGACCTCGACCCGGAAGTACTTGTCGAACAGCGGCCGCATCAGGGACATCAGGACCTGGTCCGTCAGCTCCTTGTCGTAGCCGAACGCGTCGACCTCGTACTCGCCCGTGATCCGCCGCCGCAGGAACGCCAGCCCGCCCGCGATCCGCCGGTCCCAGTCACCGCCGCCGCCCGCCCGGCCCGCCGGCGCCTCCACGGGCGCCACCAGCTCCACCGGCCCCGGCTCCTGCGGAGCCGCCTCCGGCGGCCGCGAGGGGGCCGCCACCGCGTCCACGGCCCGCGCCTTGCGCGCGCCACCGCCGCGCCGGCGCGGCCGGTCCTCGCCGAACGGAATGACCTTGGCGTCCGCCACTACCGCTCCACTCCCTCGTCCACGTTCAAGAATGCCGCCACCCGGTCCACGGCCCGCCCGACCCGCTCCGGGGGCAGCAGCCCGTTCCCCCGGCTGCGCGCGAAGTCCGCGAAGGTCTCCACCGTCGTGTACTGCGGCCGGAACCCCAGCACCTCGCGCATCTGCGCGGTCTCCACGACCCGCCCGTGCGTCAGCAGCCGGATCTGCTCCGGGGAGAAGTCCGTCGCCCCGACCGCCCGCAGCGCCTGGCCCACCCACGTCACCGCGGGCAGCAGCAGCGGCACCGCCGGCCGCCCCAGCCGCCGCGCGCACTGCGACAGCAGCAGGACACCGTCACCGGCGATGTTGAAGGTCCCGCTGTTCAGCGTCCCGCGGCGCGGCTCCCCCGACGCCAGCCGCAGCACGTCCACCACGTCGTCCTCGTGGACGAACTGCAGGCGCGGGTCGTAGCCGAGGACCGTCGGCATCACCGGCATCGAGAAGTACTCCGCCAATGCCGAGTCCGCGAAGGGCCCCAGGATGTTCGCGAAGCGCAGCACGCACACCGCCACGTCGGGCCGCCGGCGCGCGAAGCCCCGGACGTACCCCTCGACCTCGGCGGCCTCCTTCGCGAAGCCGGCCGACGGCAGCGACTTCGGCTGCGTGGTCTCGGTGAAGACGGCCGGGTCGCGGGCCGTCCCCCCGTACACGCTGGTACTGGACTTCACCACGAGCCGCCGTACGGTCGGCGATTTCTGGCAGGCGCCCAGGAGCTGCATCGTCCCGATGACGTTGGTCTCCTTGACGGCGCTGCGCCCGCCCGGCGCCCCGGGGGCGCCTCCGGTGACCGCCAGATGGACCACCGTGTCCACCGCGTGCTCGGCGAGCACGCGGGCGATCGCGGACTGTCTGATGTCCGCGTGCACGAACTCGGCCGAGCCGAGCCGGTGCGGCGGGGTCACGGCGTCGACCGCGATGACCCGCTCCACCTCGGGGTCTCGCTGGATGCGGCGCACGAAGCGGCCTCCCAGCTGCCGGGCAGCCCCGGTGACGAGCACGACCTTCCCCACGAGCTCAGCGCCTCCCTCGAGAAGTACCCCCGGCTGCACCGCAGCCCCTCCACCAGGATGGTGGAGGGGCTGCGGAGAACACGTACAGCTGCCGTTTACTTCTTGTTACGGCGCTGGACGCGGGTGCGCTTGAGCAGCTTGCGGTGCTTCTTCTTAGCCATCCGCTTGCGCCGCTTCTTGATAACAGAGCCCACGACTACCCTCGCTCACTTCTCTTCACTCGGTGCGGGGCGTCTGGGCCCACACGACCTACGTCGGCCTAGCCTACCCGCCCGAGCTCTGAGCTTGTAATCCGAGGCTTCCGCAGGTGTTGCCCGAGCCTCATTCTCAGGCCGACTCCACCCCCACGTAGGACTCACGGAGGTACTCGTGGACCGCGTTCTCGGGGACCCGGAAGGACCGGCCCACCCGGATCGCGGGCAGATGACCGTTGTGCACCAGGCGGTACACGGTCATCTTCGACACTCGCATCACCGAGGCGACCTCCGCCACGGTCAGGAACTGAACCTCACTGAGAGGCCTCTCGCCAGCAGCCATGACACCCACCTTGACCTTCCGCGCATGACGGGGCACCGGCTTCCCCTCCGGTTACTCCTCGTCGTCGCACGCTCACTCCCCAGAGTAGGGGCGCGTGATACGGCTGGGGAAGAGGAGCTACGGCCACTCCTGACGCACCGGCAGCCCGGCGCGCCGCAACACGAACCGCGTGAGCGGTCCATAGGCAGCCGAGCGCACCGCGTCATCAAGCGGAACCACCGCCGCCACCCGCCCCTCGGCCTCCCCCACGAACAGCGCGGGATCGTCCGTATCGGCCAGCCCGATCGCCTCCACACCGAGCTGACCTGCACCGCAGACCCAGCCGTGATCACCGACGACCAGTTCCGGGAGCGGCCCCCCGCACTCCGCCAGCGCCCCGAGCGCGACCCGAACCGGGAGCGGCGAATGGGTGTGTGCGCCGGTGGCACTCCCGGATCCCCGCGCGCCGGGTTCCCGCACCAATGCGACTCCCCGTACGTAATCGATCCGGTGCCTCCGTACGCCGAACCGGGTCGCCATGTCGACATGGACCCCCTGCGCCGGAGTGAGGACAACACAGCCCGCCGCCGACACCGCCCCCGCCAAAGCGGCGTAGAACTCCAGCAGCCGATGTGGGTGCCCCGTGCCGAACAGCACCGGCGACCGCGCCCCGACCGCCTCCCGCAACCGCTCCGCGAACACCTCCAACGCGGCCACCGTCCGCTCCGGATCGATCACGTCCGGCCCGCTGACCTGCGCCGGGTCCGGGGAGACCCCGCACCGCTCCGCCATCAGCCCCAGCAGCGCGCCCTCGTCCCAGCGGCCGTCCGGGTCCAGCCCCAGCAGCACCCGGGGATCACGCGCCGCGAACAGCCGGTAGCTGCGCAGGCTCTCCTCCCGGGTGGTGGCGACGGGCCCGGCCAACCGGGAGGCCAGCAGATGCGCGCGCAACGCGCCCTCGCTCAACACCCTCCGATGCTGCCGCACCCGATCTGCCGGATCATCAGTTCCCGCGAACAGCCCCACCGTTGGCGTAATCACGCCGCCGACTGATCACCCGTCACACCAGCATCCCGCGCAACGGGAACACCGCCCGACGCGTCGCCAGAACGGCCTGATCCGTGCGGTCCGCAGGATCGTAACCCGCGTCCCATTCCCGCCACCCGGGCTCGCGCCCGTCCGTCATCCGGGCCGGCCCGTGCTGCCGCGTCCGCGCGTACACCTCGTCCCGCCACGCCTGCGGCACCGCCGACCGCGGATCCACCGGCCGGTGCGCGGCGATCCCCACCAGATGCGTCCAGGACCGCGGCACGACGTCCACCACCGCGTACCCGCCGCCGCCCAGCGCCAGCCACCGCCCGCCCGCGTACTCGTGCGCCAGCGCGTGGCAGGCCTCCTGCACCGCCCGCTGCGCGTCCACCGAGACCGCCAGGTGCGCGAGGGGGTCCTCGAAGTGCGTGTCCGCCCCGTGCTGGGTCACCAGCACCTGCGGCCGGAAGTCCCGCAGCAGCTCCGGCACCGTCGCGTGGAACGCCCGCAGCCACCCCTCGTCCCCGGTCCCGGCGGGCAGCGCCACGTTCACCGCGCTCCCCTCGGCCGACGGGCCGCCCGTCTCCTGCGGCCAGCCCGTCTGCGGGAACAGCGTCCGCGGATGCTCGTGCAGCGACACCGTCAGCACCCGGGGGTCGTCCCAGAACGCCGCCTGCACCCCGTCCCCGTGGTGCACGTCCACGTCCACGTACGCGACCCGCTCGGCGCCCAGCTCCAACAGCCGGGCGATCGCCAGCGCCGCGTCGTTGTACACGCAGAACCCGGCCGCCCCGCCCGGCATGGCGTGGTGCAGCCCGCCGGCGAAGTTCACCGCGTGCTCCGCCTCCCCGCGCCAGACGGCCTCCGCACCCGCCACCGACTGGCCGGCGATCAGCGCGGACGCCTCGTGCATCCCGTGGAACGCCGGGTCGTCCACCGTCCCCAGCCCGTACGAGCCGTCCGCCGCCCCCGGATCCGCCGACACCTCGCGCACCGCCGCGACGTAGTCCTCGCGGTGCACCAGCCTCAGCGTCGAGTCCCCGGCCGCACGGGCCGCCCGCACCTCCATCTCCCGGTCCAGCCCGAAGGCCCGCACCAGGCCCATCGTCAGCGCCAGGCGCACCGGGTCCATCGGATGGCTCGGTCCGAAGTCATACCCCGTTACCGCCTCGTCCCACATCAACAACCCGCGGCTGCTCATGCCGCACACCGTATCGGGCCCGGTCCACCCTGCCGAACGAGCGGGCGTGCAGCAGCGTGACGAGCACCAGCAGCATCGGCACCACCATGGCGCCCCGGTAGCTCCAGGCCTCCCCGATCCCGCCGACGAGCGGCGAACCGACCAGGAACCCGACGTAGTTGAAGATGTTCAGCCGCGCCACCGCCGTGTCCGAGGCGTTCGGGAACAGCCGCCCCGCCGCCGCGAACGTCTGCGGCACGATCACGCAGAGCCCGATCCCCAGCAGCGTGAACCCCAGCATCCCCGTCCACGCCCCGGGCGCCGCCGCCACGACCGCGAACCCGGCCGCGGCCACCACCGTCCCGCAGCGCACCACGGCCACCGCCCCGAACCGCCGCACGCCGAGGTCCCCGACGGCCCGCCCGACGAGCGTGGTCACCATGTAGACGTTGTAGGGGACGGTCGCCAGCTGCTCCGAGCTCCCCAGCACGTCCTGGAGGTACTTGGCACTCCAGTTCGCCACCGTGGAGTCCCCGATGTACGCGCACGCCATCACCAGGCACAGCGGCAGCAGCAGCCGCCCGCCCCGCTCGGGCCACCCCTGCGCGGCCTCCCCGGCCCCGGCCTTCGTGTCCACGTAGTACCGGCTCCCGGCCAGCGCCAGCGGCAGCACGACCGCCACCGCCGGCAGGTACCCGGTGAGCAACGCCAGATGCCAGTGCGCGCCCGCCCAGGCCGCCGACGCCCCGAGGATCCCGCCCAGGCTGTACGCGGCGTGGAACCCGAGCATGATCGAGCGCCCGTACGCCCGCTGGAGGCTGACCCCGAGCATGTTCATCGAGGCGTCCAGCGCCCCGACCGCCAGCCCGAACACCCCCAGGGCGACGGCCGCGTGCCACAGCCGGGTCCCGGCCCCGACTCCGAGGAGCGCGAGCAGGACGACGGGCTGCGCCCACCGCAGCACCGTGCTGGGCGCGACCCGCTTCACCAGGTGCTCGGTGGCGACGCTGGAGACCCCGGCGAGGACCGGCACGGCGGCGAGGAAGGCCGGCAGCAGCCCGTCGGATATCCCGTACCGGTCCTGGATGGCCGGGATGCGGGTCACGAGCAGGGCGAACGTGACCCCTTGCACGAGGAAGCTGAACCCGAGGGCGCCGCGGCCCCGCCGCAGCCGCACGTCATCTGTCATGGCGGCACAGCGTAGGCCCCGCGCCTACCCGTGGGTAGAGCGATCACACACCCAATCCGAGCAGGGCGGACAGCTCCTTCATCTCCCCGAAGCAGGCGGTGGCCCCGGCAAGCTTCGACGCGGGGAGCATGGAGGTGAACCCGAGGACGTCCATGCCGGCGGCCCGGGCGGCCTCGACCCCGAGCGGGCTGTCCTCGACGACCACGCACTGCGAGGGCGGGACGCCCATCATGTCGGCGGCGTGCAGGAACAGGTCCGGCGCCGGCTTGCCCCGGCCCACGTCCTCGGCGCTGAAGATCCATTCCTCCTCGAACCATTCGCCGAGTCCGGCGCTGCGGTGTCCGACACGGATCCGCTCGTGGCTGCTGGAGGAGGCGACGCAGTACGGCACCCCGTGCGCGGAGAGCTCGCCGAGCACCTCGGTCACCCCGGGAACGGGCTGGAGCTCGCGGGCGAAGGCGGCGAAGATCCGTTCGTGGAGGACCCGGTCGAAGTCCTCCGGCAGCCGCTGCCCGGTCCGTTCGTGGACCACGTCGTGGATCCGGTGCACGGCGCCGCCCATGTAGTCCCGCAAGGAGTCCTCGTACGTGGTGGGGTGCCCGAGTTCCGTCAGGTACTCGGCGAGAACGGTGTTGGAGAGCGGCTCGCTGTCCACGAGGACGCCGTCGTTGTCGAAGATGACCAGCTGGTAGACCATCAGCCCACCATACGAGTGCCCGGCGCACGTACACGGCAGGGCGGTGCGGGTAAACGGCTGAAAACGCAGAAAAGCCCCGCACCAGAAGGTGCGGGGCTTTCCCACAATGATTGTTCGGCGGCGTCCTACTCTCCCACAGGGTCCCCCCTGCAGTACCATCGGCGCTGAAAGGCTTAGCTTCCGGGTTCGGAATGTAACCGGGCGTTTCCCTAACGCTATGACCACCGAAACACTATGAAGTTGAACTCAAGCCGACAAGGCGAGTTCGTTACTTCAGAACTAACACAGTGGACGCGAGCAACTGAGGACAAGCCCTCGGCCTATTAGTACCAGTCAGCTCCACCCGTTACCGGGCTTCCACATCTG